>JBEBRR010000006.1:0-89642 GCA_040394735.1 Leadbetterella byssophila | reverse complement strand
GATACAGCATCTCAGGCTGCTGGAAGAGTTCTTCGGGAAAGCTCCCCGGGAGTGGGCAGCTCTTAATAAGGGGATACTGAGTGCGGGTTACGAGTTGGTACAATACTGCCTCCGGCAGCAGGGTAAGCTGGATCAGGCCCTCCAATATGCAGAAATGGTCAATAAGGCAGAACAAAAGCCCTACAACCAGATGAAGAAATATGCGGCGCTGGCCTTAACCCATTATGATGCCGGAAATAATGCGGAAGCCCTCAGGAATGTGAATCTGTGCCTGGCTGCCTTTGATTTTTCACCCGGTTCAAAAAGCCGGCAAACGCTGGTAGCCCTGAAAGCCGAGCTTTTGTCGCGACTCGGGAAAACGGAAGAAGCTAAAAAAAGCCTGGGTAAAATCTACCGGGACGTGCTGGGCGAAAAAGAAGACATCCGGAAAGCCGACATACAGAAATACCCTGAACATGTTAACGCCATCTTTCTTAACCTGCTCATTCATTCCGCCTGGACCTACCAGAACATATACCATCTGACCGGCGAAAAAGCAGAAGATAACCGGACTGCAAGACATTTTTTTCACCTGGCAGCACAGGTGTTTGAAAAGTATTATCAGAACGGTGTTTACAACGCCCAGCTGGGTTCGCTGCTGGACCAGATCGAAGACGGGCTTTTTCACTCCCCGGTACCTTTAACCTATGAAGAGGTGATCCGTGATCTTAACCAGGTGGAAGCGATCAGCAATGCTCATTTATGGAGCCGGTTTTCTTCGAAGTACCTGCAGAATCTGAATCTTCCCAAAGCGGAAATTGAACAAAAAAACAACCTTCAGCTTCAACGGAACCTGTTAACGCGCACCTATGAATCCGAACTCCGGCACGAAAAGGAAATCCGGGAAATTGATATTCAGCTCACCGCCATTGAAAAAAAGCTTTCCGGGATATCCCGGGAATACTCCGGCATGAGCACATCCGGTTTTGACATCCGGGAAATTCAGCAGCTGCTGAAGCCCGGAGAGGTGATTATCAAATATACGGTAGGTGAAAAACAGGTATATGCCCATGTGATCAGCCGCGACAAGATCACGCTCAGGACATTGGGTGAAGTCCAGGAACTGAAGACAAAAACCGAACTCTACCTGACCAGTCTGCGAAATATCCGGCACCCTCCTGCTGCACTGCAGAACAGCCTGCAAAGCACGCTCATGACTCCCCTGGAAACCGAACGTTATTCATCGGTTATCTTTATTTCCGAAGGTTTTCTCAGCTACCTGCCCTTTGAGATCCTCCTCCGCAACTCCCGGCCGGTATCGTACGGCTTCAGTTTCCGGAATCTGCTTCTGAACCGGGATAATTCCCGTTTCTCACAGATAAAAGGTAACCTGGCAGGTTTTGTTCCCATGTATTCCTCCACCGGTACAGCAGCCGGAAGCCGGCCGGAAGAGCTTCGTTATTCTGTTCATGAGCTGAAAAATATCCGGGAGCACATCGGCGAAACTGCCCTCTATGAAGGAGATCAGGCGGGCAAAACCGTATTCTTAAAATCGCTGGGGAAATTTAAGGTACATCACCTGGCCATGCATTCAGAGATGGACGAAGAAGATTATGAGCAGTCAAGCCTTATCTTTGCCCGCAACGAAAAACTATACTTTCATGAACTTTACGCCCTGAATTTTCCTTCGGAAATGGTGGTGCTGAGCGCCTGCAATACCGGCCTGGGGAAATACCTGAACGGCGAAGGAGTAATGAGCCTGGCGCGGGCACTGACCTATGCGGGTGTGCGCTCTTCCGTAGCCAGCCTGTGGCAGGTGCCCGATAAGGAAAGCGCCGAACTGATGACCCTGTTTTATGAATACCTGTCTAATGGCAAACCCAAAGATGAAGCGCTGATGCTGGCAAAACGCGCCTTTGTGGAAAAATATCCCATGAAGACCCACCCTTATTACTGGGCCGGTTTTATACTCACCGGTGATACTGCCCCTCTGGGTATGGGCCGGATCCCGGCTTATTTCCCTGTAACCATTGCGGTTGTAATTGCAGCGGGACTGACCTTCTTCTTTATACGGCGGAGAGCTTCCCGCAAGCTCACCTGAGCTTTTCCAGTATTTCACCGGCCTTTTCCTGTACCGGGTTGGGATAAGCTTCCAGCTCCCTGAAAAGCGCTTTCGCCTTAGCTTTTTCTCCGCTTCTGAGAAGAGCTATGCCCAGGTACCATTTCCGGTAAGTTTCCAGAGGAAGGTCTCCGTCAGTAGCGGAAAAACTACTCAGGGTACGTAAGGCGGTCTCTGTGCTGTCTATCGCCAGGTAACTGACTGCTTCGTAAAGTGCGGCATAAGGTTCTTCACCTGCTTTTTTAAATTCCCTGGCCGCTTCAGCATAACGGCCGTCTTCATAAGCACGGAAAGCGGCACCTGATTCACGCACAGCATCCGTACTTCTCACTACAGGACTAACCATATTGGGTAAAGGATGAAAATAGGCCTGCGCCAGAGACGAACTGTTATCACGCAGGAAATAAAACCAGATACCTGTCAGTAGCAGGAGTGACGCCGCAGCCCCTGCCCAAAGAGGCATTTTTTTACCCCTGCTCCGGCGGTCTTCCACTTCCCGGAGAAAGCTTTTCAGCTCTTCCCGTTCTTTCCGGTGAACAGCCCGCTTCACGGAATGCTGAAATTCCCACTCTTCCCGGAATTCGGGGTCCTGCTCTACCTTTTTCAGCAGGGCCTGTTCCTCTTCCGGGCTGAGATCTCCTTCAAAATACCGGTCGATCCACGATTTATCCATTCTCAATAATTTCCTTTAGCTGTTTTAAACATCTTGATTTCTGACTTTTCAGTACCTCCTTCTTCTCGTATCCCATCAGCACCCGGATCTCATCCAGTTTTTTACCCTGGTAATAGAAAAGGTTCAGCAGCTCATAACACCGCCCTCCCAGGCGGTTGAGCGCAGCCCTTAGCCCCGGCGATTCCGTTTCTTCACTGCCCGTATCGTACCATTCCAGGATCAGGTCTTCCGTATTGATCTCCCGCTCCTTTTTCAGGCGTTTAAACACCATAAATTTTCCTATGGCAAATAAATAGGTCTTTAATTCCACCTCCAGGTTATCCATCAGCCCCTTACGGGCGTTTTCAATCAATGCCACCACTGAATCCTGGTATATATCCGTGAGCTCCTCCTGCGGCAGACCATACCTGCTCAGAAAAAGGATAAACCCGCTCCTGTACTGGTTATAAAGCTTCTCGATCTCCCGGCGGTCTCCGTTCTTTAATGCGGCTACTTGTTTATCCATTCTTTAGTATTCCCTGTAAAAAAAAGTAAACATCCTGTTTACCTCTTCCTTTTTCTGACACTAATCGCAAAAAAAGGCAAAAAACATGAGAACAAAAATCCTGATCGCGTTATTGTTTATCACCTCTCAGGCTGCCGGGCAGATTATCAACCCCAAGGAAACAGCCAAGAGAAAAGCAGAGGACCGGACTAACCGGGGCATAGACCGTACCCTTGACAAAGGTTTGGATAAAGTGGAGGAAGGAATAGGAAGTATTTTCAAAAAGAAGGATAAAAACGCAAAAAAAGACAAAAAATCCGGCGGCAAAAACAACCCGGCTGAAAATGAAGAGGCAGGAGCTGAAGAAGCCGGAAACGAGGAAGCCGGAGAGGTATCCGGGAGCGGTTCGGTTAAAGCAGGAACTTCCGACGATAAAAAGCCGCTGAAGTCTTATTCCAAATTTGACTTTGTGCCAGGTGAGAAAGTATTGGGCATGGAAGATTTTTCACAGGATGCCGTAGGTGACTTCCCTGCCAGATGGAGCACGAATGCATCCGGAGAGGTGGTATCTCTTGACGGGTTGGAAGGGCACTGGCTGATGGTGAATGCGGCCGGTATTTATTTCCCGGATTTTATTCACGATCTCCCTGAAAATACTACCCTGGAATTTGACATGGCGGTTTCAGACGGTTACTCCGAAATGCAGTCAGGCCTGAAAGTAGTGTTGGTTGAGAAAAATGACCGTACCCTGATGTTTGATCAACACTTTAACCAGTCGGCACAAGTAGGTGTTGATATTCATCCTTTTGGTAACAGTGGAAAAGGCAGTCTGCACGTCTGGGTCTTTGACAAAGGCGAAAACAAGATCATTAGCAATGAAAGCGGGTTAAACATGTGGAACCAGGGTCAGGCAAACCGGATCTCCATCTGGAAGCAAAAAGGGCGCTTCCGGATGTATATCAACGAAAACAAAGTCTGGGATCTGCCCAAGGCCTTTGACCCTTCTGTTCAATATTCCCTGCTTTTTGCGAATAATCCCTGGGAGGGCGAAATATTCTTCTCCAACATCCGGGTGGCCGTAGGTGCTCCGGATACCCGGAATAAGCTATTGACCGAGGGCAAGCTGGTGACCCGCGGCATCACCTTTGACGTTAACTCAGACAAGATCAAACCGGAGTCATACGGAACCCTCAGGGAAATTGTGACCGTCCTGAAAGAAAATTCTTCGGTCAAAGTAAAGATCATAGGCCATACCGACAGCGACGGAGATGACAAGAGTAACCTGGAGTTATCAAAGAAAAGAGCTGAATCGGTAAAGAATACCTTATCTTCTGAGTTTGGCATAGCCGCTAACCGGATGGAAACAGACGGAAAAGGTGAAGGCGAGCCAGCCGAACCAAACACCACACCGCAGGGTAAGGCTAACAATCGCCGGGTGGAATTTATCAAATTGTAACCGTTCTCAACAGATAGCTATGAGAAAATTATTGCTCCTGGTACTGCTTTGCAGCTGCGCAAAACCCGGTGCTGAATTACCCGGTGGCTTCAAGGGTGAAGACCTGGCCGCGAAGGCTACAGCCCTCCACGAGATCATCTCACCGGAAGATGTGGCCCGGCTGGCCGGAACGGATGCCGGGAAAATCAGGATACATTACGAAAACTACTCACCGGACCCGGCCCGGCATTCCGTACAATACTACTGGCCTACGGGAGAAACCCTGGCCTTACCAGGTGGCAATACCATTGACGAGTACCATTCGGCCGGCATTGCCTTTGTAGAATCCTTGACATCCAATGAGTTCCGGCGCAGATATGGTAGTAACGCCGGCTTGCAGGAGAAGGTAAATGAGCTGGGAAAAGACAGCACCCTTAGCGCGGATGCAGTCATTGCCGAGGCAAAATACCTCGCCGGATACGCCAAAACCAGGAAGTTGGAAAACCTCAGCGGCATTGGAGAAATAGCCTATTGGGAGACCCCGGTTCAGGCTTTACATGTATTTGCAGACGGAGTTACGTTTACCGTAACCATCAATGCGGGTGAAAATGAAAAGACCAACCGAAGCAAAGCAACAGAATTGGTACATCTTATTCTTAATCAATAGAAAATCATGTGTAAATATCCTTTGTATCGAAACCTGTTTAGAGCATTTTTACTTACAGCCCTCACCCTGTTAAAACATGCAGGAAACGTTTCTGTTATGCCGGTCCTGAAGGGGGCGTTCCCGTTGAAGCACCGCCGGTCAGGCGCCCTTCGGCAAACTCAGGGTGACAGGAACGCCGCACCCGGCATTTTTATGCCTATGAAAACACTTTTTCTGCTGCCTATCCTGCTGCTAAGCCTCACAGCCCGGGCCGATAAAGTACTGGTGGCTTCGTGTTCGGAAGGAAAAGGCTGCACGTTTTCGTTGTCAGACGTAGAAACCGACATGGCCCAGTCTTTCGGCGGGGAATATGAAAACCTGAAACCGGAATCTGTACTGGTTTTCGGTCAGAAGAAGGACGGCTCGGAGATCACCTATGTGGAAAACCATAAAACCCGTACGCAGATCGACCGGCAGTGGGGCGGTGACGGCTATACGCAGATCTACCTTTTTGATCCGTTCATTCAGCCGGCTGACGGAGCCTGGGAGGTGCAATACGGTGCTCCATCCGGTAACGAATGTTATGGTATTGGGAATGTGGGAGCTTATATCGGCAAATTTATTCAACGCGGTACGGCAGGCACAGGAGCCATTAACTTCCGAAAACCGTTTTCGCCGGCCCAGCTTTTCCCTTCTGCACAGATGAAATGGCGGCAGACAGGCTACTCCCGCTACGCAGGCGTAATCGATTTCGGAAGTAATGAACTGGCCGGGTTCAAACTGTATTATACGATCCATGTGGTCAGCCGGAAAAAAATCGAAACTGTGTACACGATGACCATGAAAATTCCCACCAAAGGACAATGCCAGGGGGTAATTCCGGTGACCTTTACCCTCTCAAAAGAGACCAATGAGGGTCACGATTTCACAGATGACGATGACCTGCTGCCCGTAAGCTCCAAAAGAAAAAGCGCTGACCACAGAAAATCCGGCACAGAAACAGACCGGCTTAATGAAGCCGATGACGACCTCCTGCCGGTCAAATCAAAAGAACAGAAAGATAACCTGCTACCGGTCAAAAGCCGCGGCAACGGAGATGACCTTAAAGAAGTAAGATCCAGAGACGAGCTTCTCCCCGTAAAACCCGGCCAAAAGCCGAAGCCCAAAGTGGACAGGCTCAATGATGCCGACGATGATCTCCTGCCGGTAAAATCAAAAGGACAGAAAGATGATCTTCTGCCCGTTAAGGCCGGACAACCTACCCGAAACGAAAAAACAAAAAACAGATAACCGGATTACCTATGGAAAATCAAATCAACGAGGGCAAAACTGCCGCCATTCTGGCCTACATCACCATCATCGGATGGATTGCGGCCTTTGTCATGAATAACGAAAAGAAAAACCCGTATGCTTCTTACCACCTCCGGCAGGGGCTGGGGATATTTCTGACCGGGTTTATTTTCTCCTTTGTAAATATCATTCCGCTGCTCGGGCAGGTGGTCTTCCTGGTCGGGATCATCGGCTTGTTTATCCTATGGATCACCGGCCTTATGAATGCCCTGAACGGGAAAGAAAAACCGGTGCCACTCCTGGGTGAGAAATACAATCAATGGTTTAGCTCAATATCATGAAACCTCCGGGTGATGAGTTCCGGAATAGTTAATTTCAAATTAATCGTAAATTTTTACAGATATGAAAAAACACCTCATTATTTTAATGGTTGTCTTCCTGTGGTCCTGCTCCGGAAACAAAGAAGGTGAAAATACGGGAACCATGGGTGGAATTGATGTGGAGGGCGCTATCAAGAATGCTGAAAACCGGCGTTCAGCTGACCCGAATGCTTCCGGCGGGAACACCTGCCTCCTGGATTATCAGGAAAAGCTCGATCAACTTCTTACTGCCGATATGGTGCTTCAGGCTACACGCTTCCCCGGAAACCTGATGGACAGCTCTTACCGGAGGATCATGGGTCCCGCCTATCACGAGGTTAGCTATAGGTTTAAAAACGGCCGTAAAGGAAAAGTGAAAGGTCTCAAGGGCGAATATGACCTGAAAGATATCATCTCAGTGGGGAGCGTGAAGGCCATGTCGCTCTCCCAGTTTGAAGACAGCTACCGGGTGATCACCGAAGAAGAGGAAAAGCTTGCCAAAGAAGCATTTGAAGATGTTACCGAAGGTAAAAGCGGGGATCCGCAGGCCGATGAAGCCCTAAAAAAAGCAAAGGAGAACCACATCAGCAAAGAAACCGTTAAAAAATCAGGCGGTGCACTCATGAACGCCTTTAAGGAAGTATCTGAGGGATACCGGGTAGAAAAAGAACTGGGAAATGCAGCCCGCTGGAATGTGGTCACTAACCGGCTGACCGTGCTGCAAAACGGTGTTCAGTTTGAGCTTGTGGTGGAAATAAGTAATAACACGGAGAAAAACCGGGAAACGGCCGTGGCTATCGCAAAAGAAATTCTGAAAAAATGCGAATAGGGTTTAACTGAATTTATTGCAAAGTTAATGAAGACCTGCTTAACGGATATGAAACCCGTTCTTTTCATACTTCTGACGGCACTTGCATTTACCTGTGGTGCCCAGACCCGCCTCAGAAAGACAGAAACCCTGAACTTCAAGGAAGTATGGGTCTGGGAGTACCTGGATAGTGAAGGGAAAAAGCAGGACATGGCCATTTACCACCATCCTGGAAAGAATTACTGGCTTTTTACGGCTGAAGCTTATGGCTTGAGCGGAGAAATGACAGAGTGGGTCCTGGCTAAGCCTGACGGAGAATATATCCAACGTTACCGGGATGAGCACGGAGCTACCATCACCCTGCGTGACACCCTGTATTTTAATACACCCGCTCAGCTTCCCCGGCATTACCAAAGCATGGGCAGGATGAGAAATTTCGGAGATAAAAAATTCGGATTCCCGGAATTCAGGGGAATAGCCTTTGAGGTAAAATATGAGAAAACCACGGATCAATCACTGTGTTACCTGGTAAAAGTAAAAAAAGTAATGAGTCCGCTTTATTATTTTAACCAGCTGAACATGGAGGCCCGCCTACCGGTTATTTTCCCGACAGATCTGCCCGCTGACCACTTAGTGCTGAGTGAGGAAATCCAAACCGGTGGCAAAGTCATCCGCTACCGGTTCAGGTTTATATCGCCCACTGAATATTACATAGAGATTTAAGGCTGAATTTTACCTGAAAAAGGGGGATCACTTTTCCAGGAATTCCCCTTTTTTAGCTTTATTGGTAAAGATCACCTTGTTCCGGGCTTTTGAAGCATCTGTTCCGGTCAGTTTTACTTTCCGGCTTCTTTCCCCGTTCAGCTCCAGCAGGGTTTCTTTTTCGCCTGCCCAGTGGATCTGGTCAAAAAGAATGTTCTTTCCGTTCTGCACCTGCATCATTTTGGGTGAGCTGGTAAACAGCCCTACCTTACGGAAGGTTATATTCTCTGCTTCCACGCAGACTATCCCTTTATCAGAGACGAAGCTGCTGTTTTCTATGACAATATCCCGGATATTCATTTCAGGCAGCCCGCGCAGCATAATGGCGGTGGCCGCTCCGTGACAAACCACGTTGCGGATGTGAAAATTGCGGAATTGCGGGGTGCCTTCGTTCACGGGTTCGGCCTTTATTTCCGGCAGCTCATTGTTTTCTCCGTCCAGGGGCACCGGGTCTTTTGCCTCATAATGCATATCAAACAGGATGGCTTCTCCCGGGATACTGTTCATGGCGATATCTGAAATGTAGATTTTTTCAACCACCCCACCCCGGTCGCGCTTGGTTTTGAACCTTAAACCGATATCCGTACCCAGGAAGCTGCAGTTATTCACATACAGATTCTTCACGCCGCCTGACATCTCGGAACCAATCACAAAACCACCGTGCGCGTGAAATACCGTGGTGTTTCTGACAATGATATTTTCTGTAGGCACACCCCGTTTCCGGCCCTGTTCATCCCGGCCCGACTTGATGGTGATGGCATCGTCTCCCGTATCGAAAGTACACCCGTCTACCACCCCGTACCGGCACGATTCCAGGTCAAGGGCATCATTGTTCTGCCCGAACCAGGGGTTCCTGACGTTCACACGGCGAATGGTGATATGATTGGTAAGCAGCGGGTGGAGGGTCCATGCCGGTGAATTCTGAAAAGTCACCCCTTCAATAAGCACGTTCTCACATCCGGTGATGCTGATCATATTAGGCCGCAGGAAATCACGTATGGCTTCATAATCTTCCTTTGTTTTACCCTCCGCCCGGAGGTTAGCCCACTCTTTGGCATCTTCATTTCCGTAACGCGACTGCTCGCTGGGATACCAGCTATCGCCGTTCTTTCCCAGAACACCCCCGCTTTCCACCAGTTTGCGCCATTGGGTGGAAGTCAGCTTATTCTTTTTGACCTGCTTCCAGACCTCTCCCGAGCCATCCATGATGCCTTCCCCGGTAATGCCGATGTTCTCCTGTTCTACTGCCCAGATAGGGGCCTGACAGCGAAATGCCTTCTGGCCTTCCCAGGTAGTTTCTACCACGGGGTAGTGATCCCGGTTATTACTGAACTGAAGCAATGCCCCCCGCTGCAGGTGCAGGTTCACATTACTTTTCAATTTCAGAGGGCCCGTAAGCCACACACCGGCAGGGATAAGCACGGTGCCGCCACCGGCCGTATTCGCCTGGTCTATGGCCTGGGTAATTGCCGCCGTATTGAGCGTTACCCCGTCAGCTTTGGCGCCGTAACGTACAATATTGAATGTATCTTTTCTGAAATACGGCTCATAAGTCAGCGGCAGCTGGTATTCCCAGGTCTCCGGGTACACCGATTTTTTCAGGAAATTGCGTAAAGGATGACTTTGCTTCATCAGCTCATCGGCCACGGTATTGGCCATCAGGGCTACGCCGTAAGGTGAAAAATGCGTATTATCCGTTATACCGTCAGGGAATTTCGGAAATACCCCTCCCGGGTAATGCATAAAGATCTTTTTGGAGGCTTTTTCACCCTGTTCCTCCAGTATTTTCCAGCTGGCCGCGTGCATATCGATCAGTGTCAGGCGATGCTTTTGGGCTACCTCACGGGCCACGGCCGGATATTCGCCGTGCTGATCTATCAGCTTTCCGTTCTCATCAAACTTTCTCCGCATCACCGGCGTAAGAATTACGGGTACCGCTCCTCTGGCTTCTGTTTCACGGATATACCGTTCGAGATTAGCCCGGTAATCGGTCTGTGCCGCCGCGTACCGTAGGGTATCTCCCACCTTCTGATCGTTATGACCGAACTGGATGAAGACATAGTCTCCTTTGCGAAGCTGATCATGCACGGCTTTCCAGTGCCCCAGGGTCCGGAAGCTCCGGGTGCTTCTTCCGTTCACGGCATGGTTCTGAATTTCCACGGCATCCGTAAACAGCCGGTGAAATACCTGGCCCCAGCCTGTTTCAGGCGCATCCACGGCTTTTTTATTGGCCATGGTAGAATCACCAATCAGGAAGATCCGCTGCTTAACCGGCTCAGCTCTGAACCCGGCCAGGGAGAAGAGGGAGAGAAAGATGAGAAGTTTTTTCATTCTACCGGAGATCCTTCAGATCCACAAAATCCATATCCGTATAGTCTTTGTTCTCACCGCCCATTCCCCAGATGAAGGAATAGCTGGCCGAACCTGCCCCCGAGTGGATGGACCACGGCGGAGAAATAATGGCCTGGTGATTCCGGATCCACATATGGCGCGTTTCATCGGGCTTGCCCATGAAGTGCATGACCCCGTGATTTTCATTGACATCAAAATAGAGATAAATCTCCGCCCGGCGGTCATGCACATGGGGTGGCATGGTATTCCAGATGCTGCCGTTATGCAGAATGGTCAGTCCCATCACCAGCTGGCAGCTGTCAATGCCATCGGCGTGGATGTACTTGTACACCGTACGGTGGTTGGATGTTTCGGGTGCCCCGATGGTCATGGGTAAAGCCTGCTCTTTGGTATAGAGAGTAGTAGGATATTCTTTATGGGCCGGCGCAGAAAGCAGGTAAAACAGGGCCGGATGAGCGGCATCATCCGACTCGAACCGTACGGTTTCGGTTCCCCTGCCTACATACAGGCAGCTTAACTTATCAAGCTCCCAGGTAGTTCCGTCAGCGATTACCTTCCCTTTTCCACCCACATTGATAATCCCCAGCTCTCTTCTTTCCAGGAAGAAGTCACTTTTAAGTGCACCATAGGTAGGGAGTGTCAGCACTTTGCTGACCGGCTTGGCGCCCCCCACAATAAGGCGTTCATAGTGAGAATAAACGAGCTCAATGGCATCATCGCTAAAAACGGTTTCTACCAGGAAATTCTCCCTAAGCTCACTGGTATTCATTCTTTCCACTTCGCGTGGACTGCTTTCATATCGTATTTGCATATCAGTTTTTTGTTTAATTATCTTCCCATCCATCCGCCGTCTACAGTCAGGATAGTACCCTGTACGTAGTCGGAAGCTTTCGAACTTAAAAATACGGCCGGCCCTTTAAAGTCATCGGTCTGCCCCCATCTCCCTGCCGGGATCCGGTCAAGGATAGACCGGCTTCTGTCCGGATCATTCCTTAGCGCCTCCGTATTATCGGTAGCAATATATCCCGGAGCTATCCCGTTCACATTGACCCCTCTGGACGCCCATTCATTGGCGAAGGCTTTTACCAGTGAGCCTATCGCACCTTTGCTGGCCGCATAGCCCGGCACATTGATGCCGCCCTGGTAGGTCAGCAATGAAGCGGTAAAAATGATCTTTCCACTTCCCCGTTCCACCATTCCCTTACCGATCTCACGGGTGATCAGGAACTGTGCGTTCAGGTTGATATTAATAACTTTATCCCAATATTCGTCTGGATGCTCGGCGGCAGGGGCCCGAAGAATGGTTCCGGCGTTATTGATCAGTATATCAATAACGGGATGCTCTGCCTTTACCCGGTTCAGGAACAGGTAAAGCGCTTCGCGATCGTTAAAATCTGCCTGGTAAGCCCAGAATTTGCGACCCCGCTTCTCTACTTCCTTTTGTACTTCTGAACCGCTGGAAGCCAGGTTTCCCGATACCCCGATGATATCAGCGCCTGCGTCGGCGAGTCCTTCTGCCATAGCCTTACCGATTCCCCGGTTACATCCCGTAACCAATGCTGTTTTTCCAGTGAGATCAAATAGGTTCATTTTGTACTATTTAAAGATATGATTTTTTAAAGAAATTATACGTCCCGGCTTTATTAAACCGTAAGAATATGGACAATAAATGCATGAAACAAACTATCCTCTCTAAAATTTTATGCAAACGTTACCGGACATGGCGGATTCAGGCTGTTCAGAAAAGAAATAACCCGCTTATATTGGTTATATGCTCCATTAAACCGATATTTACTACGTTTGAGAGAATAAAAGGGCAGCCGGTTAAAAATTGTATAAAAATCAGAACAGTGTGAGTTCAATAACGATCAAGGATATTGCCAGGGCGTTGAATATTTCGATATCAACCGTTTCCCGTGCCTTACGGGACAGTTACGATATCAATGCCGAGACCAAAAAGAGGATAGTCGCGTATGCTGAAAAGATGAACTACCGTCCCAATCCCATTGCGCTCAGCCTGAAAGAAAACAAAAGCCGGTCTATCGGCGTGATCGTCCCGGAAATAGCCAATACCTTCTTTTCCCAGGCCATTAACGGCATCGAGGAGATCGCCTACGAAAGAGGATACCATGTGGTGATCTTCCAGAGCCATGAGTCGCTGGAAAGGGAAACCGCCAATATACAGCACCTTTTCGCGCGGAAGGTAGACGGGCTGCTGATCTCCCTTTCAGGCTCCAGCAAAGACATCCGTCACCTGGAAGAGTACCGGCAGAGCAATTTCCCGATCGTATATTTCGACCGGGTGCCGGAAACAGGGGAAGCCCACAAGGTAGTGGTGGATAATTTTGAAGGGGCGTTCAAAGCCACCGAGTACCTTATCGGAAAAGGAAAGAAAAAAATTGCGCATATTACCAGCCCGCCCACCCTTTCCATCACCCAGGAAAGAATGGCGGGCTACAAAAGCGCCCTGGAAAAGCACGGTATCCCGGTCAGTGACGAGCTGATCAAATACTGCAGCTTCCAACCGGAAGAAGCCGAAGAAGCGATCCGTGACCTGCTGAAAAATGCGGCTCCTGACGCCTTCTTCATGGGCAGCGACCGCCTGGCGCTGGGCTGTTTCCAGGCCTATAAAAAATTGATGGACAGCCATACCCGCGACATCACCCTTATTGGCTTTACCAACCTGGGGGTAGCCCATCTGCTGGAGCCGCCGCTAAGCACTATTGTACAACCCGCCATCACCATCGGCCGGAAAGCGGCGGAAATCCTGCTGGATGAAATTGAAAACAAACGCAAGGGAAAAGGGTTTGAGACCATCGTGCTGGGTACAGAGTTAAATATACGCTCATGAGTTTTGAAATGTGGTTATTGTTTATCGTAATAAAAGACCGGGGCGGCAGGACACCGCTCTGATACTGCTGTATTTTATTATTTAAACTTTAACTCATTATCAATGGCAACCATTATTGAACCTTTCCGGATCAAATCCGTAGAGCCGCTTACCTTTACCACGCGCCAGGAACGGGAGCAGATACTCAAAGACGCAAAAAACAATCTTTTCCTGGTAAAGGCCGAGCATGTGCTCATCGATCTCCTGACTGACAGCGGCACTTCAGCCATGAGCGCGCGGCAATGGGCCGGTATGATGACCGGTGACGAATCTTATGCCGGCTCACAGAGCTTTTACCGCTTTCAGGAAGTCACTACAGCCATCACAGGCTTCCGCCATATCATTCCTACCCACCAGGGAAGGGCCGCTGAAAAAATTCTTTTCACACTGCTGGGCGGTAAAGGCAAATACTTTGTCAGCAACACTTTCTTTGATACCACCCGCGGCAATATTGAATATTCGGGCTCCGAAGCGGTGGACCTGCTGACAGAAGAGGGAAAGAAACCCCGGCATATCGCAGACTTCAAAGGAAATATGGATATCGCAGCACTGGAAGCCTTCATCCTTGAAAAAGGTAAAGATAACATTCCCATGTGCGTAATGACCATCACCAATAACTCGGGCGGCGGGCAACCTGTTTCTCTTCAGAACCTCAGGGAAACCGCGGCCATCTGCAAAAAATACGGTATCCTGTTTTTTATTGATGCCTGTCGTTTCGCTGAAAATGCCTGGTTCATTAAACAGCGCGAAAAGGGCTATGAAGGCCAGTCGGTGCGGGAAATTGCCCGGGAGATCTTTTCCCTGGCCGACGGCTGCACCATGAGCGCCAAGAAAGACGCACTGGTGAACATCGGCGGTTTCCTGGCATTTAACGATGATGCACTGGCCCGCGAAGCCAAAAACCTGCTGATCATCACCGAGGGTTTTCCTACCTACGGCGGACTGGCCGGCCGCGACCTGGAGGCCATGGCCCAGGGACTCGAAGAAGTGCTGGACGAAGATTACCTCCGCTACCGGGTGCGAAGCATTGAATACATGGGAGAAAAGCTGACGGCTGCCGGTGTGCCCATGGTTCTCCCTACAGGCGGCCATGCCATTTACCTGGACGCCCGGGCCTTCCTGCCACAAATTCCTGCCGGCGAATTCCCCGGGGTGGCCCTGGCCAATGCCCTGTACCTGGAAGGGGGAATCCGGGGCGTGGAGATAGGCTCCCTGATGTTCGGCAAGTACGATGCCTCAGGACAGCACATTGCGCCGCCCATGGAGCTGGTACGGCTGGCGATACCCCGGCGGGTATATACCCAAAGCCATATTGATTATGTATGTGAAGTAATCATTGAAGTTTTCGGCCGAAAAGAGCGGTATTCCGGCTACAGAATCAGCTATGAAGCGCCGCTGTTAAGGCATTTTACGGCAGAGCTGGACCCGGCAGATAGTTAAAAGCTGCCAGGAAGATTCCGTTTTAAGTGAACAGTGAACAACTGACAGGAAACAGTTTTGGTATAACAGGTATTTAATTACCGGAGATTGTTTGTTCACTGTTCACTATTAAAAATGTCCCGATACTTTTCACTTTTAACTTTTAGTTTTTAACTTACGTACCATATATTTAAAACCTGTCAACCTTAACGCATTGTCTCGTTTTCTGCCTGTCTTTCTCACAGGGTTCTTCATTTCCCTGAATGCTCTCTTTGGCCAGATCCGTCTCGAAGTCAAAGCAGACACCCTGCTGTTGCCCGACCAGCCCATCTATATGGCTTCCAACCTGAACAACTGGAACCCGAAAGACCCGCAGTGGAAGCTCCGCAAGATCAACAGGAACACCTATACCATTGACATCAGCGAGGAGGACCTTAGCGATTTCGAATACAAATTTACCCAGGGAAACTGGAACATTGTGGAGGCCCGGCCCGACGGCTCCCTCCTTCCTAACCGGCTGCTTTCTGAAGACCACATTGCAAACGGTACCGTTTACCTGACGATCGCCGGCTGGGAACAACGCCCCGAATTCCAGATCCATATTACCAAAGTACCTGAAAACACGCCGCCCGACGCTGCCATTTACATATCGGGAAATTTTAACAACTGGGAAGTCAAAGACGAGCTGTTCCGGCTGAAAAAACAGTTTGACGGCAGTTACAAGATCAATATCTTCTCCAAATTTGAGAGCCTGGAGTATAAGTTTCACCGGGGCGACTGGAATTCGGCCGAGAGCTGGAGAAGCGGGAAAGCCCGGCCCAACCGCATAGTGCACGGGGCCGATTTCAAACCTAACCAGGAGATCGAAGTGGAAATTGAAAACTGGGAAGACCTTTCCTCTACTTTTAATTTCTTCTCCCTGATTGACCTCATCCTGCTTTTCGCAGCGTTCCAGGGGTTCCTGCTGATGATTGTCATACCTACCATGCAGGACTTCAACCGTGAAGCCAACCGCCTGCTGGTGATTTTGCTGGGACTGGCCTCCTTTTTCCTTTTTTCCAAGGTAATCGGGTATTACCGGGATGTGGCCAACGTTCTCCCAAAATTGATACTGGTTCCCAATTTTGCCTTATTTACATTTGCCCCGGTCTTCTACTTTTACCTTCACCGGCTTTTGTTCAGGAAAGGATTTACCCTCAGCCAGGCCTGGCCACATTTCATTCTTCCTTCCTTGCAGTTCCTGGTCTATATTCCCTACTTTTTTATGGACGGGAAACGCTTTCAGCATAAGATTGTAAACAATGAAACAGACCTGAAGTGGGTGTTTGCCATTACCTTTATCATTGCCCTTTTCAGCAATCTTTATTACTATTACAAGTGTAAAAAAGCCATACGGAACTATTCGGAAAGCTACATTAACGAAACCGCCTACCACCAGAATATCAATTACCTTTCAGCAGTGCTGGTGATCTTCATGGTCTGCATTATCCTGGGGATTTTCACCTGTGTTCTGTTTGTGGTGAACACGCTGAAAGGCGGACTCATCACAGAACTGCTGGAGAACAGCATCAATCTCATCTGGATAGCCTTTTCGCTGATCGGGTTTGTGCTGGGATATTACGCCATCCACCAACCCGAGATCTTCAAGATCAGCCATGAGGAGGAGGAAACCGCCACGACCGCTCCTGAACCCGAAGCCGCCAAAGCACGTACTTCCATTGCAGAAGAAGACCTGGACGCGTTCCGCAACCGTATTGAAGAAGTCATGAAAACACAGAAGCCTTTTCTGAACCCCAACCTGGCCCTGAATGACCTTGCCACACTAATAAAAACCCCCTCCCACACCCTTTCCAGGGTTATCCGGGAGGGCTATGACAAAAACTTTTTTGATTTTATCAATTCGTACCGGATCGAAGAGTTTAAAGAAAATATTAATAATCCGAAATACCATAACTACACATTGTTAGGCATTGCGTTCGAAGTAGGATTCAATTCCAAAACCGCTTTCAACCGCTCCTTCAAAAAAATGACGGGGCAAACCCCGAGCGAGTATTACCACTCGAGGAGATAAAGTCAATATTACCAGCGCGGATAGCCGCAGCGTCTGCCGAAATGAAACACTTCCGTATTATACAAGATTGCACTTTTGCGCGTTTAAATTGTATTATATCCTCTTTAATTCATAACTGTTTAGCCACATGAAATTAACTTCCAACGAACCATTCTGGCTGGTAAAAAACGGCCTGATCGCATCTTACCCATCCCTGTCGGAAGACACCAGCACCGACATCCTGATTATTGGCTCCGGGATCACCGGCAGCCTTATTGCCCACCAATGCGTTAAAGACGGCTACCGGACCGTGCTGGTGGATAAACGGGAAATTGCCAACGGAAGCTCCTCAGCCACTACCTCCATGCTCCAGTACGAAGTAGACACCCCGCTTTGGGAGCTTATTGAAATGATCGGTGAAGCAGGGGCTGTAGCCAGTTACCGGGCCTGCTATGAATCCATTGATGTTTTGGCAAAACTTACCAAAAAGATCCGGTCCGGCTGCGGATTAAAGAAAAAGAACTCCCTGCTGTATGCCCGGTACAAAAAGGATATTCCCGATTTAAAGAAAGAGCATGAAACCCGGCTCAGGCACGGCTTTCCCGGAGAGTGGCTGGAAGCAGAAGATATCCTTGAGCGGTTTGAACTCAATGGCGCATACGGCGGTATACTTACCTACCAGGCAGGGAGCATCGACGCCTTCCGGCTGGCCCACGACCTGCTGTATTACAATCTTAAAAAAGGGCTGGATGTTTACGACAAAACCGAAATTACAGAAGTCAAATACGGCATGAAAGGAATAGTAGCCACTACCCAATATGGCAACAGGATCAAAGCGGGGAAAATTATCTGGTGTAACGGCTTTGAAAGTACTGACATCATCAAAGAGAAATTTGTAGACCTGCTGAGCAGTTATGCGATTGTCAGTGAGCCCTTTATAGAAAAACCTGCTAAAATTTCGGATACCCTGATCTGGGATACGGGAGATCCCTATATCTACATGCGAACCACCGATGATCACCGCATCCTTATTGGTGGAGAAGACGACGATTTTCAAAATCCGCAGAAAAGAGACCAGTCGATCACCGGAAAAAAGAAACGCCTGGAACAGATCTTTAAAAAGCTTTTTCCCGGAATTGCCTTCCGTACCGACTTTGCCTGGGCCGGTACCTTCGGCGAAACCAAAGACGGACTGCCGTACATCGGCGAGCATCCTGACTTTCCGGGAGCTTACTTCGTTCTGGGAATGGGCGGAAACGGCATCACTTTCTCGGTTATCGGCATGCAGATGGTGTCGGCCTTTTTAAAAGGCACAGACCACCCGCTTAGCAGGTGGTGGCGATTCGGCCGTTGAAATGCCCCGTTTTAAATAAATCCAGCGAGTCGTTTCTCCCCTGTAGGCTGACAGAATTGATGGTCTACAGGAAAACTAATCCATTTATTGAGGACAAGGAAACGATCTTTCTTAAGACCATTACACTAAGCAGAAAATTAAACAGAAAATATCTAAAAAGCTAAATACCATATTAACCGATCATGAAAATAGTTTACTGGATTCGCTGGAAAACGGCGAATGGGCTTCCAAAGCTTCCGGGAAAGAACTAAGTGGCTACCAGGAAATAGCCAACCTGCAGCTCAAAAAAGACAAGCGCATCACCCTGCGGATAAACAACAGTGTACTAACGGGTCTGCAAAAGAGAGCTCTGAAAGAGGGTATCCCCTATCAGACACTGATCACCCGCATTCTACACAAATACCTTTCCGGCAAATTAAAAGAGATATAAAAAATGAGGCGCTAACACCTCATTTCCAACTGTCTTTTAGTCCGACTGTCTTATTAAATATCAGGGTATGGGGCGGGTTGCTGTCGGGATCAAGAACAAAATACCCGTTGCGCATAAACTGGTACTTATCATGGACTGTGGCATGACGTAATGAAGGTTCCACCAAAGCTTTCACTAGGGACAGTGAATTCCCGTTGATAAAGTCCTTGAAATCTCCTTCTTCTGCTGCCGGGTTTTCCACTTTGAACAGGCGGTCGTACAGGCGGACCTCGGCTTCTGCAGCCTCTTCTGCATTCACCCAGTGGATCACTCCTTTGACCTTCATGCCGCTCACATCCTCCCCGCTTTTGGAGTTCTCAATGTACGAGCAGCGCAGTTCGGTAATCCGGCCGTCATCTGTCTTTATTACTTCATCGCACTGGAGGATATAAGCTCCCTTAAGACGAACAACCCCACCCGGCTTGAGCCTGAAGTACTTGGCCGGCGGTTCTTCCATAAAATCGCCTGCCTCAATATAAATTTCCTTTCCGAAATTGATCTCCCGGTATCCGCTTTCGGGATCTTCCGGGTTATTTTCTACCCGGCAAATCTCCGTTTTCCCATCCGGCCAGTTGGTAATCACCACTTTCAACGGCTCGAAAACCGCCATCACCCGGGTGGCAACCCGGTTAAGATCTTCCCTGACAAAAAACTCCAGCAGGCTGACATCTATCAGGTTATCTCTTTTCTGAATACCGATACGCTCACAAAAGTCCACAATGGCCTTGGGAGTATAGCCCCGTCGTCTCATTCCGGAAATAGTAGGCATACGCGGATCATCCCAGCCACTCACATATTGTTCATTAACCAGTTGCAGAAGCTTTCTTTTGCTCATCACCGTGTAGGTCATATTCAGGCGGGCAAATTCGTATTGCTTCGACGGGAAAATACCGAGCTTTTCAATGAACCAGTCATACAGCTCCCGGTGAGAAACAAACTCCAGCGTACAAATGGAATGCGTGATATTTTCAATAGAATCCGACTGGCCATGGGCAAAGTCGTACATGGGGTATATTTTCCATTTGTCACCGGTTCTGTGATGCTCGGCAAACCTGATCCGGTAGATGATCGGGTCACGCATCAGCATATTGCTGGATTCCATATCAATTTTGGCTCTTAACACGCGGCTTCCTTCCGGAAACTCGCCTTTGGCCATTCTTTCAAAAAGATCCAGGTTTTCTTCCACGCTCCTGTCTCTGTACGGGCTGGGTTTTCCCGCCACTGTAGGCGTACCTTTCAGTGCTGCCATCTCTTCCGATGTGCTGTCATCTACATAGGCCCTGCCGTCTCTGATCAGCTTCAGGGCAAAGGCGTAGAGCTCATCAAAATAATCAGAGGCATAAAATTCATTCACCCAGTCAAAACCCAGCCATTTTACGTCATTCTTAATCGAGTCCACATACTCGGTATCCTCCGTAACGGGGTTGGTATCATCAAAACGGAGGTTCGTGCCGCCTCCGTAGTTTCTTGCCAGGCCGAAATTAAGGCAAATAGACTTGGCATGACCTATGTGGAGATAGCCGTTGGGTTCCGGAGGAAACCGGGTCAGCACCCGGCCCGAGTGGGCATTATTTTCCAGATCCCTTTCTACTATTTCTTCTATAAAATTGAGACTCCTCTCCTTCCCTTCCTCTGACATAAAACGTTTGTTGTATTTTTGATCTGCAAATTTATTATTTTGCCCAGCTGTTTCTTAACATTTCCTTCATAAAAAACTTACTTTCCCTTAAAAACCGCTGGTCTTTTGGCTAAGAAGGCCATCACACCTTCCGAAAAGTCTTCCGTCTGGCCGCAGATGGTCTGTCCTTCCGCTTCCAGGTTCAGCACTTCCTCCAGGTTTTTGTTGAAAGACTGATTCAGCACCTGTTTCATGATCCCGATGCTGCGGGTGGCTGCGGCGGCGTAGGTATCTGCCCAAGCCTCCACCTCTCTTTCCAGCTGCTCTCCGGGCACTGCTTTTGTGGCGAGCCCTATCCGTACGGCTTCTTCCATGTACACCTTCCGGCCCGTGCTGCAAAGCTCAAATGCCTTCATCGGTCCCACAAGCCGGGGCAGGAAAAACATGGATCCGGCGTCAGGTATTAAACCTATTCCCACAAAAAGCTCCGTAAAATAGGCATCATCTGCCGCGATGATCACATCGCAGGCCAGGGCCAGCGACATACCTGCGCCTGCAGCAAGACCATTCATACTGCATATCACGGGTTTGTTTAATCCGCGCAAAGCAAGAATCAGCGGGTTATAGGTTGCTTTCAGAACATTCCCCAGGCGGGTATCGGCCAGCCCCTCCTTCAGGTCGGCCCCCGAAGAAAAAGCTTTATCTTTTCCGCCGGAAATAATTACCACGCGTATCTCTTCGTCCTGCCCGCATTCCTGAACGGCGCGGGTCAGTTCGGTCAGCATCTCGCGGCTCAGCGCATTGTAGGTCTCCGGCCGGTTAAGGGTAATACAGGCTTTCCTCTCTCTTTTTTCAAATAAGATGGTATTGTACATAAGCGAATGTTGAATGAATTCAAAAATACTGAAAAGGAGGAGAAATAAATGAGATTGTGGGATTTTAATTGCCGGCCAACCAGCCGGGAAGGTTTCCGGTGCTGAGAACCGTACATAACATTGCCGGACCTGCGCTACACCCCCCATGTTTCAAAAACGCCTGATGACAGGTACGCCCGGTTCTCAACAATGCCCGGACTGACAGGGGTTATCTGTCACATCAGGCCTGACCGGGAACCGGGCGCCATCAAAAACCGGGTGGTATCAGAATCAGTACTTATAAACTGCTTTTCCCGGATAAAAACCGGTCTTTACTTTTTTATTGCCTAATGTGTAAACTACCACTCCTACTGCCAGTGCAGCAATACCGAATAGAAATCCCTTTTTCATAATTGTAAGCTTTTTTTGTTGTTATGCTAAGATAACGCAGAATAAATTAATTACATCCCTTCGTCAGCTTAAATTTACCTTAAAATTTAGTATACGGTAAAAAATATGATTATCCGGCTACAATTTCCTATAAAACAGAAATCCAATTGCATTATTCTAACAATTTCCAAAAAGATGTTTTTAAAATTCGCCGCTAATATTTCTTAAGTTCTTTTTAAGTTTTTAAGGTAGGCGGCCCCCACCTTCCGAACCTCAGATAAATGTCATAGCTTTGCCAAAAAAAGAACGGATTGGAACTCAAAGAGGGTATCGTTTTCAGATCAACGGGCAGCTGGTATGAAGTGAAAGACACGGAAACCGGCGGACTCGTTTCATGCCGACTGAAAGGAAAATTCAAGATTAAAAACCTGAAGGTCACCAATCCTATTGCCGTGGGCGACCGTGTTCTGTTCCATCCCGGGGAAAATATCATTGAAGACATTCTTCCCCGTGAAAACTACGTTATCCGGCAAAGTGTCCATAAATCAGCTTACGCTCACCTTTTAGCTGCCAATGTTGACCAGCTTATTCTCATTGTGACCATTCGAAGCCCGAAGACCTCCCTGGGCTTTATCGACCGTTTTCTTGTCACAGCCGAAACCTTCCGTATCCCGGCTACCCTGGTTTTCAATAAACAGGACATCCTGGATGGGGAAGAGCTGGCCTACCAGGAAGAGCTTATCGAACTCTACACCAGCCTGGGCTACGGATGCATTAAAACCTCCACGTATGTCCCCCTGGGAATTGAGGAGCTGAAAACAGCCCTTGCTCAAAAAACCTCTCTCATCTCCGGCCATTCCGGGGTAGGGAAATCCAGCCTGCTGAACACCCTGTTGCCGGATCTTGACCTTGCCACTTCAGAGGTATCCGACTTTTCAGATAAAGGGGTACACACCACCACATTTGCGGAGATGTTCGAACCCGAGCCCGGCACCCGGATCATCGACAGCCCGGGAATAAAAGAACTGGGGCTGATGGACATTGAGAAAGAAGAGCTGGCGCATTTTTTCCCCGAATTCCGAAACCTTCTCGGGGAATGCAAATTTCATAACTGCCTGCATATCAATGAACCTAAATGCGCCGTTAAAAATGCGGTGGAAGAAGGCGAAATTTACATCAGCCGTTATATGAGCTACCTGAGCATGTTTGAAAATGACGATAACCGGCGATAAAATGAAACTCTTTTACTCTACTGATGAAGTCTGCGGACACCTGGGAATTCCCCGTACTACCCTGGAATATTATCTGACCGAATTCAAGCTGAACATTAAAAAGGCAGGAAGGAACCGCAAATTTTCCCATAAAGACATTGAAAAGCTGCAAAGGATCGTTGACCTGATCCAGAAAGAAGGATACACCCTCGAAGGTACTAAGGAGCAATTACGCCAAAAAGCAAAAACGGAGGGAGAACATGAAGAAGTTCTCACCCGGTTGCAGGAAATCCGGAAGTCCTTAGTATTTTTAAGGGATGGAATCGAATCACATAACTGAAGAACTGCTTTACGAAATAGCCCTTAGCCGCCTGGAGGGCATAGGCAGCGTCCTGTATAAAAACCTGGTATCTCATTTCGGATCGGCCCGGGATGTTTTCCGCATCCCGCCGGGGAAGCTTCTCAGAGTATCCGGGATAGGTCCTCAGCTGGTAAAGGAGTTCGGCCGGAAAGAAGAGGCTTTCCGTGAAGCGGCGCACATCATTGAAAACTCTCTCAAAAGGGATATCCGGATTCTTTCTCTCCGGTCGCCTGATTATCCGTCCGCCCTCCGGGAAGCCTTTGATTGTCCGCCCGTTCTGTATACCAAAGGACAGGGGCACATTTACCCGCATAAAACCCTGGCCATTGTAGGCACCCGTGAGGCTACTGCTTACGGGAAAGAAGTGGTTTCCCGGCTTGTGCCTGAACTGAAGGGTGTGCAGATTATCAGCGGCCTGGCCTATGGTATTGATATCACGGCCCACCGGGAAGCTCTCAGAAACAACCTCTCCACCCTGGGTATACTGGCCAACGGACTGGACACCGTATACCCTTCCTCTCACCGTAAAACGGCAGAGGAAATGCTTGAAAAAGGGCTCCTTATTTCGGAACAACCCCTTTTCACCAAGCTGCACCCCCAGTTTTTCATTTCCCGGAACCGGATTATTGCCGGCCTGAGCGAAGTGGTGCTGGTAGTGGAGTCCGGTCTGAAAGGAGGCTCTATGGTTACTGCCGAGTTTGCCAATAATTATAACCGGGAAGTATTTGCCGTACCCGGCGATCTTCACCGGAAATACACTCAGGGCACGCACCATCTTATCTTCAATCACAAAGCCCATATTTTTACGGATGCCGCCACCCTGACCGACTGGATGCGATGGAACTCAGAAGAGAAGCCTGCTAAAAAAGAATGGGACTTTAACCGCTTTAACGAAGAAGAAAAAACAATACTCACTTTGCTTGCAGAACGCGGGGAAATGCAGATCGATGACCTCAGCTGGTATTCGCACATCCCACCCGGCAGACTGCCTTCCGTTCTGCTTGACCTGGAATTTCAGGAAGTGATATGTCAAACGCCGGGAAAGAAGTTTTCACTGAAAATGGTAAACTGACCCGGAATGATGAACTTATGGTTTCTTAACGCGCTATGATCTTAATATTCCCGATGTACACCCCTGTGTTCTTCCGGCTGTCGGTATTTTCAAAGTAGAAGGAAGTAAACCCGGCTCCCTCAGGCAACTCATTAAAACCCGGGATGGTCTTGCCGTATTTGTCCAGTGCAATAATCTCCTTGCCATCTGCAAAACCCTGCACCTTGTTTCCCTGTTTGGTGATGGTGAAATGTACCTTATTTTTTTTATTGCTGAAATAATTGCTGTATTGCAGAACATCGGCATGGCGCAGGGTACTTTTCATTCCCGTAAAGGTGGCTTTAAGCCGGACATACCCGGCCGGGTTTTGCGAAAATTGTTCATTGCCGGCTTTGGCATCCAAATCTATTGTAAGTTGCCGGGGGGCATTTCTGTAGTCGCCGCTGGGGGTAAGAACTTTGTTATGAATCCTCAGCAGGAAAGAGCCCCCCGTATTTTCTGCAAAATCTTTATCTGCAGCCACGTCAAATTCCATGGTAAAATCCTCCGGTAGTTTTTTCATTTCAGCCGGCATCAGGGGATGCTGCCCCAGCTTTACCCAATTCCCGGCTTCTTCCGGAAGAACGACAATGACAGCAGGTATTCCTGCCCCTGGCATATACCAGCCTTTCGGCTTTTCACCTATATCATTCCCTTTAAAGTCTTCATAAAAATGTACTCCCGCCGGTAAGCTTTTATTTACTGACGGCTCTTTCTTTTTCCGGTAAGAAGCCAGATGCGCTTTTTGCGCTTCTTCGTTTATAGAAGCATAAGGCTTCCCGTTGTTCTTTTCCGGCCGAAAAAAATGATTGTACACATAATCAAAATTAAAATGTGCGGTCATACTTCGGTGAATTTCCCTTTCATAAGGGGAGTATTGAATATCCGCAGGTTTCCAGCTGATACAGATCCACAAAGGCTGATCCTGTTTGCTTTTTTCAAACACACCGTCTTCATAGATATAGATGCCATAGGTGTTATTGTTGAACCGCTGCGCATCTGCCGTGTCGAAAATATCATTCCCGTTAAAGATATCTGTCATTTCAATCCCGTTCCCGTCCCGCATTTCGGCAGGTATATGTAAACTGCCGGCATATTGCTTTTTCAGATTTTCAAGGTTGGATCTCCACTTGGGCAATACGGCTTCATCAAAGCGCCTGTATTCTTCCTGCAGGGTGGGAGGCCGGTTTCCGTGAACGGATTTTAAATTGTTTTTTACTGCTGTAATTTCGGCAGGTATGGCTTTTTCAATAAGCTCCAGCACTTCCCCACGGGTCAGCTGACGAATCGGGAGCCGGTTACCGGGAGCCACGTAAACGGCTACACGGGGCTGGCAGCCGTCACCGTCGCAACCGTAGTACTGGATGATATATTTACCGATCTGCGGGTGGTTTTCCAATTGCAGCTGCCTGACCAACCGGTTTCTCCGCTCACTGCTACCCATAAATGCTTTTTCGATTTCCGGTGAACGCCGCATAAAAACAGCACGCCCCGGAATGGTAAGCATGCGGACAGGCTGCGCATCGATAATGTAATTGGTCAACATCCAGACAGGGTTTTCCGAATGGGGCTGCCGGATCACTTTTGTACCGGTATTATCCCATACGGCACGCCACATGGCCGCATTGATGCCCGTGCTGTAAGGGATCACATCCTCTTTCTTATTGGGTTCTGCCACGGCATACGAAAAATCCAGTGCACCGACAGGAATATAACTCTTCTGGAGCCATTGCGAAAAAAGCTCCGGGTGCTTTAACTGGGCCGGCTTAAAAGTTCTCGGGTAATCGGCCGGTCTCAACTCAGGAATCCCCTTCCAGGTAAAGATGCTGTCTTCCAACTGAGAATTCCTGCTTCGTTGTGCATAAGCGCTCATGATCACTAGAAGCAGGCAGGCTGTTGTAATGTATTTCTTCATGTATATAAAATTTAGCTGTCAGACTTATTCATCACGCGGTTGGCAGAGCGCCGCCCGGTGTGTATTAATCTGACTGATAGCTCATGGCTGTTTCATCTCTTTAAATTGGATTATGTAAAGTTCACCGGAATTCCTATCCGGATCAATCCCCTATTCCCGGTATTTTGCAAGACCCCAAAAATCACCTGAAAAAGGGAGGTCGCACCATTGCCGCTTTAATTAAATTAGCAAGCAAAGCCGGGATCGTTTAACTTTGTATTATGAGCTTCAAGATCACATCCGAGTTTAAGCCTACCGGCGATCAGCCCCAGGCTATCAAACAGTTGGTCCGGTCCGTTGAATCCGGCGAAAAAGCCACCGTTCTCCTGGGCGTTACGGGTAGCGGTAAAACCTTTACCATCGCCAATGCCATCCAGCGGCTGGGTATGCCCGTGCTTATTCTCAGCCATAATAAGACGCTGGCGGCACAGCTATACGGCGAATTCCGGCAGTTTTTCCCGGAAAATGCCGTGGAGTACTTCATTTCCTATTACGATTATTACCAGCCGGAAGCCTATATCGCCTCCACCAACACCTATATTGAAAAAGACCTGATGATCAACCAGGAGATCGATAAGCTGCGGCTCTCGGCCGTATCTTCCCTGATGTCGGGCCGCAAAGATGTCATCGTGGTGGCCTCCGTTTCCTGTATTTACGGTGCCGGTAACCCGAATGAATTCAAACAGAGTATTGTCAGGGTCAATAAAGGCGATACCATAAGCCGGAACCGCCTCCTGTATGACCTGGTCTCCATCCTTTATTCACGTACGGAAGCGGAATTCAACCGGGGCACTTTCCGTGTAAAAGGCGATACCGTAGATGTATATCCCGGCTACGCCGACTTTGCTTACCGGATTATCTTCTGGGGGGACGAGGTGGAAGATATCCATATGATAGAGCCCCTGTCGGGCAAAAAGATCCGCCCCGAAAATAAAGTAGCCATTTTCCCGGCCAATCTCTTTGTGACGGGAAAAGATGTGATGCAGACCGCTATCCGCCAGATCCAGGATGACCTGGTGACCCAGATCCAGTATTTTGAAAATGATGGGAAGAAAACAGAAGCGGAACGGATCCAGGAACGCACGGAATTTGACCTTGAAATGATGCGGGAGCTGGGCTACTGCAATGGTATCGAGAACTATTCCAGGTATTTCGACCGGCGGATGCCCGGCGAAAGGCCTTTCTGCCTCCTGGACTACTTCCAGGATGATTTCCTGCTGGTCATTGATGAAAGCCACGTAAGCATTCCGCAGATCACGGCCATGTACGGGGGTGACCGCTCCCGGAAGACCTCGCTGGTGGAATACGGATTCCGGCTTCCTTCGGCGCTTGACAACCGCCCGCTCACTTTCCAGGAGTTCGAGGAGCTCACCCCCCGCACTATCTATGTCAGCGCCACTCCGGCCAATTATGAGCTGAACAAAGCCGGGGGAGTGGTGGTGGAGCAGATTATCCGTCCTACCGGCCTCCTCGACCCCGAGATCGATGTGAGGCCCAGCCTCAACCAGATAGACGACCTCCTGGAAGAGATTAACGACCGGATCAAAAAAGAAGAACGCGTACTGGTGACCACCCTTACCAAACGCATGGCCGAAGAGCTCAGCCGCTACCTGGAGCGCGTAGGCATCAAAGTGCGGTATATCCATTCCGAAATAAAAACCATGGAAAGAGTGGAAATTCTCCGGGAGCTGCGGCTGGGCGTTATAGACGTGCTGGTGGGAGTTAACCTGCTGCGGGAGGGGCTGGATCTCCCGGAGGTATCTCTCGTGGCCATCATGGACGCCGACAAAGAAGGCTTCCTGCGCGATAACCGCTCGCTTATCCAGACCATCGGAAGGGCCGCCAGAAACTCTAACGGTAAAGTGATCATGTATGCCGACAGGATAACAGGGTCGATGCAGACCGCTATTGATGAAACCATGAGAAGAAGGGCCATCCAGATGGAATACAATACCGACCACGGTATCACGCCCCAAACCATTCTTAAAAGCAAAGAGGCTATCCTGGAACAGACATCCATTGCCGATTTCAAACCGGTAGCCAAAGGATATTATGTTGAACCGGAGCAAACCCATATTGCGGCAGACCCGGTGGTGGCGTATATGAATAAACCGCAGCTGGAAAAACTGATGCAGGAGGCAAAAGCCAATATGGAAAAGGCCGCCGGCGAACTGAATTTTCTGCAGGCGGCCCGTTTCAGGGATGAAATGCTCCAGCTACAGGAGCGTATTTCAGGTCTGAGTTAATTTTTCTGAACAAGAACTCCTTCGGCAAGAAAAGTCAGATCTACCTTGTCCTGGGTGATCTTCTCGATTTCTTCCTTCGATTTCTTGGCATCTTCAGCATAATGCCTTTGTTCTGCTACGGAAAGTGTTTTCACAGAAGGAACACCTTCAAAAATCACCTTTTTACCGGCGATATCCTTGGGCACGAAGAAGTCGTAATCCTTGAACTTCACCATCATGGTGGTGCCGTCAGACTTCCTGATCCTCATCCAGCAGCCTTTCATCTGGCAAACCGACTCCACTTCCCCTTCTACTTTCACCACTTCGCCGTTAAATTCTTTTTTTCCTTCCAGAGTGGAAACCGGTGCAGCCCCTTTGGCAGTAATTTTCTTACCGAAAGATTCATACTTCTGGCCGAAGGCCATTACCGTACAGATCATCAGAAACGAGCTGAAAAGTATTTTTTTCATATTAGCTTGAAGTTTTTTCACAAAAGTACTTATTAATAATGGGTTATACAATGGCTTTATTTAGAATTATTCTATACTTATTCCCGGCAGATGAAAGCAGGCACAGCTTAGACACGGGCAGATCCGCCCGGGAATATTTACATCCGAAGGCAACGCTGCCGCTCTGCGGGCCGTAACTAATTTCAAAACATACATTGGGTAGTTCTTTTCACTATTAATATTCACAAATATGCATCGCAAAGAATTTCTAAAGAAAAGTATAGGAATGCTTTCCATTGTGCCTGTCCTGCTGTCCTGCTCAGACGAAACGGTTGACAGCGGTAATTCCGATACGGCAGATGAACAGGGGTCGTCAAACGGCAGTTCCTCATCTGACTGCCAGGTAACCAACAGCGAGACCGAAGGGCCTTTCCCTATTAAAAATCCATCGTCACTGGTTATGAGCAATATCACCGGAGACCGGCCCGGGGTAAAAACAGATATAGAAATTACCATTAAAAATTATACTACGGGATGCGGAGCCCTCGAAAACGTCCTGGTTGATATCTGGCATTGCGATGCCCAGGGGAACTACTCACAGTACGGCAGCACCCAGATGCAAAGCACCAACTATACCGGTGCCAGCTGGCTCAGGGGCAGGCAAACCACCAATGCAGAGGGGAAAACAGGATTCACAAGTATATTTCCCGGCTGGTATGCAGGCCGGGCACCTCATATTCACGTTCATGTATACACTTCTTCCGGCAGATCTCTCCTGGTTACACAAATAGCATTTCCCAAAACAGTATGTGATGCGGTTTACTCTGCCGCTGCCGATTACAAAAGCCACGGACTGCAGGATACCACCAATGAAAGAGACAATGTCTTTGGCGACGGTTACGCCAATGAACTGGCTTCTGTCAGCGGAAGCATTTCGGAGGGCTACAGGCTCACCCATACTATAGTGGTCACCGCCTGATGGAGGGGTATATCCTGATCGGGGAAACAGGCCAAACGGAAATGCAAACGGATCATACCCGGAAATATTTCCCGGAAATGCCGTTTGAACCCGTCAGCATGCTTTCGGAGATACGCCTGGCTGCCGGGAAGTCCTTCAGCACACACTCTTCTGAAAATAGCATACTCATTCCTGTTCAGGGAGGCCTGGAAATGGATAGGGAAAATGTGCTTGTGCCCGGCGAACTGGCCTGTATTATTCCACCGGCCTGCACGTTGCAAAATGCATCTGCTGATCACGAGAGCCGGTTTCTGGAACTCGTTTTTAGAAAACCGTTGCCTACCCGGGCAATGGTTGCTGAAATAGAGGTCAATACATTTAATTCCGGGCTGCCTTCGCTGGGCTCCTTCCGCTACCGCCAGGAAGCCGCGCCGGCTTTTAACAGGATCTGTGATTGCCTGATCTATGTGCTGACCGGGAATTTCGAGATAGAGAACCGTTTTGTGAAAGAAGAAGACGCCCTGATTCTGCATCACACAGATGCACTTGCGCTGGAATGCCTTTCGGAACGGGGAGTTTTCCTGTTTTTCAGGGTTTAAAGTCAAGAATAGAAAGCTGCTCCGAACAAAAAGTGTATTCGCGGGGTTCATTGGAAGAAATAATGACTACACGCTCAGCAACGAGCTTCTGTACTTCTTCCCTATACCACTCATACCCTTTCTGGTCAATATTGGCCGTAGGTTCATCCAGGATCAATACCTCATTCTGCGTAAAAAAAGCAAAGCCCAGTTTCAGCTTCTGCTTCATCCCGGAAGAAAAATCCCGGATATATTTATCTGTATGCTTTTCCAGTCCTAATCTTGAAATAAACTCACTCCCGGTGAGCCCTTCCGTAAAAGGCCGGAAACGGGTATGAAAATCAATGCTTTCCGAGAGGGTAAATTCCTCAATCAGCTCCAGGTAAGGGGCTGAAATGCCTGCCAAACGGTACCATGCTTCTTCCGGTATGAACCGGCCGTTTTCCGCATAGCTTACTGAACCTTCATTGAGGGGGATCGTGCCGGCGATGGATTTGATGAGCGTACTTTTTCCGGAACCGTTGGGGCCGGTTACAGCCACCGGATTTCCTGTTTTAAACTCATAGCTTAACGCCCTGAATATCCATTCCCTGGAAAATTTCTTACCTGCGTTATCCAGCCTGACCGAGATCAAGATATTTCCACATTTTTAGCTGAACCGGTCCGGATAATTCCTCTTTCCGAATTACGCACAAAATGAATGATCTCATCACGCTCCGCAGTAGCCGGCAGCTCCAGCTCCACCTTATCCAGGGCTTCTGAATTATTGAGCTTCGACAGATAGATAATCCTGTAGATTTCCTGAATGGCGGAAATGGTTTCCGTTACAAACCCTCTTCTCCTTAACCCGATGGAGTTAACACCGGCATAAGACAGGGGTTCGCGTGCGGCTTTAATAAATGGCGGCACATCTTTACGGATCAGCGACCCGCCTGAGATCATGGTATGCGAGCCAATATGAACAAACTGCCGGATGGCGCTGCTTCCGCCAATGATGGCAAAGTCGCCGATCTTCACATGGCCTGCAATCTGAACTGAATTGGCAATCACTACATTATTTCCCACCACGCAATCGTGAGCCACATGCACATAAGCCATAATAAGGCAGTTAGATCCTACCACGGTCTTTAAACGGTCAGTGGTTCCGCGGTTAATGGTGGCACACTCACGGATCACCGTATTGTCCCCGATTTCCACCGTAGTATATTCCCCGGCGAATTTCAGATCCTGGGGTTCGGCAGCGATCACGGCTCCCGGATATATCTTGCAGTTCTTTCCTATCCTGGCACCCGGAAATATAGTAACGTTTGAACCTATCCATGTACCCTCTCCTATCTCCACATCATTGTTAATGGTAGTAAATGGTTCTACCACCACATTTTTTGCAATTTTTGCATTCGGATGAATAAATGCCAGAGGCTGATTCATAAATATAACTTTTTCATTTTTTAACTAAACGCGCGGTCATGGCCACCGAACAAACCAGTGTTTTTCCCACCCACGCTTCACCTGTCATTTTAGCCACGCCCAGGCGAATCGGCGATGATAGGGTACAACGTATGATTAACGTATCGCCGGGAACAACATTTTTATAGAAACGACAACTTTCAATTCCTACCAGGTAGGGCCAGTAACGCTCAGGCTCCCCGGTGGAAGTCAGTACCAGTACTCCGCCCGTCTGTGCAATGGCTTCTACCTGCAGTACGCCCGGCATGACCGGGTTTTCAGGAAAGTGCCCGGTAAACTGCGGTTCGTTCATGGTTACGTTCTTTACTCCCACTACTGTGGTGCCGTCCAGGGATATGATCTTATCGACCAGCTGGAACGGGTAGCGGTGCGGAAGCAGCTGTGCGATGTCCTGAACGGTAAATACAGGCGGCACATTGGGATCTATGGCAGGGGCAGCCGTTTCACTGGCATCAATCTGCTTTTTGATCAGTTTTGCCAGCTCCACATTCGACTGATGTCCGGGCCTCGCAGCAAGAATATGCGCCTTAAGCGGTCGTCCTACCAAAGCAAGATCGCCCATCAGGTCGAGCAGCTTATGCCGGGCGGGCTCATTCGGAAACTTCAGGGTTTCGGCATTCAGAATACCGGCCCGGGAATTACCCGCCTCCAGCTTCCTGCCCAGAATTCCCGAGAGATTAGTCAGGGTATCATCCGAAAGCGCTTCTTCAGCAATGACCACGGCATTGTCCATGTCGCCTCCTTTGATCAGCCCGTTCCTGAACAGCATTTCAATATCATGTACAAAAACAAAGGTTCTGCAGGGGCTGATATGCTCTTTGTAAAGCTTAAGCTCATGAAGCTGGGCATGCTGACTGTGCACTACCGAAGAGTTAAAGTCCACCATTACCGTCAGCCTGTAGTCATTGAGGGGAAGCGCGGCCAGCTCAATGTTCTTGTCCGTATTTTTATAATGGATAGCTTCTGAAACTTCGTAGAAGTTACGTATGGCATTCTGCTCTGCCGGAAGGGCCGATTCTATGGCCTCCACAAAGGGGGCCGAGCTGCCGTCCAGGATCGGGATTTCCGACCCTTTGATCTCGATCAGGATATTGTCAATTTCACAGCCTACCAGCGCAGACAGTACATGCTCTACCGTACCTACCCTTCCGCCGTCTTTTTCCAGTACCGTACTTCTGCTGGTATCTACCACGTAATCTACCAGCGCAGGAATGACCGGCTTATGCTCCAGGTCTGTTCTTTGAAAAACGATGCCGGAATTAATGGGAGCGGGCTTCAGGGTAATTTCCGTTAGCTCACCGGTATGCAATCCTTTTCCGGCCAGGGAGACCGGATGAGTAATCGTATGCTGCTTCAGATTCATTCTATGAACTATTTCATTTTACTCAGGTTGATCATTAACCTGAGATATTGTTTCAACGGCAGTAGAGGATGACCCGAATACACCCCGCCGGGTTCTTCGATGCTCTTTGCCACCCCGCTTTGCGCACCGATCTTGGTGCCGTCAGCTATACGGATATGTCCCACAAACCCCACCTGTCCGGCAATCATACAGTTCCTGCCGATCTTGGCAGAACCCGAAACGCCGGTCTGGGAAGCAATCACCGTATTCTCCCCTATCTCCACATTATGACCAATCTGCACCAGGTTATCCAGCTTTACACCGTTACCTATGCGGGTAGAGCCCATGGTAGCCCGGTCAATGGTAGTATTGGCCCCGATGCTGACGTTATTGCCCAGCACCACATTTCCCAGCTGGGGAATGTCCTGGTAAACACCGTTTTCATCAGGGGCAAACCCGAATCCTTCCGAACCGATAACCACGCCCGGATGCAGGATGCAGTTACTCCCGATAACGCAGTCTTCCATTATCTTTACCCCCGGATGAACAATGGTATTATGCCCTATCCTTACCCGGCGGCCTACATAAGCTCCCGCAAAAATACTCACCTGGTCTCCGATCTCCGCCTGCTCTCCCACATACACCAAAGGCTCGATATACACCCCTTCTCCTATACCGGCGGTTTCGTCTATTTCTGCTTTCGGACTAACTCCTGTTTTTTTCACCTTTTTCATCTGCTGGTAAGCTGCCATCAGCTTACTTACGGAAAGGTAAGGGTCTTTCACCCGGATAAGATTAGTTTTTACGGCACTTTTAGGAATGAATTCCTTTGAAACTATTACGGCGCTGGATTCAGTAGAGTATATATAAGGTTCGTATTTAATATTTGCCAGAAATGATATGCTGCCCGGTTTCCCTTCTTCTATTTTGGCAAAATGGTCTATCAGAACACCTCCCTCTCCCTCTACATCCCCTTCCAGAATCTCAGCTATCTGCTTAACAGAAAACTTCATTTAATCAATTTATAAGTTGTTTTCAGCTTTAGTCCGAAATATCCTGTAAATATACATCATTGGCATAACATAAGTAATTTTTTTCGACAATATTGCTTATGGCCCGGATAGTGGGAAGCTCCGATGCTTCCGTAATCTCCATACATTTACCGTCTTTCCAGAGAATCTTTATACCGGAATGATTGAGATCATACCCACTGCTTCTGACGGCTCCTTCCCGGAAGAAATATTTCTGCTCTTCCTTCCGGATCCCGGCTCGTTCCCAGCTCTGCTGCAGGCTGTTTCTCAGGATATTCAGATCATAATTTTTATCAAATTTAATCTTGAAAAGACTCCGGTCTAATAAACTTCTGCTCAAAACGGACAAAATCCGGTCTGAATGGTTGGCCCACAGCTTAACCGCCGACCAGATATCCATATCATCCAGGCTGACAAACATTTCGAGTATTTCCGGCTCTTCGGCTATCCGGCTCAGGGTGATCTTTTCCTCCAGGAATTTCCGCAATACCGGCGACATGGGTATCGGAACGCCTCCGCACTCAAGCAGATCTTTGACCCGTTCGAAGATCTTCAGCAGTACGGTTTCAGCGCAGACAGCTGTTTTATGCAGGTAAACCTGCCAGTACATATGCTGCCGCGCTACCAGGAAGTTCTCCACGCTCATCAGTCCTTTTTCTTCCACCACCAGCTGATCTTCAAATACATTCAGCATCTTAATGATCCGCTCAGCGCCTATCTTACCTTCCGCCACAGCCGTAAAAAAGCTGTCGCGGTTCAGGTAATCCAACCGGTCCATATCGAGCTGCCCCGACACCAGCTGATGAAAAAAAGCCCTGGGATAAGTCCCGTTAAAAATAGCAATGGCCAGCGTCAGCCGGCCGTCATACAAACGGTTCACCTTACCGATCAGCAGCTCGGAGATAGTTTCATGCGAAACCCTGTAAAAGATAGAATGTTCCAGAACATGCGAAAACGGGCCATGCCCCATATCATGCAGCAGGATGGCCAGCAGGGTGGCTTCTCTCTCTTCTGCAGAAATAACCACGCCCTTGCTCTCCAGCGAATGAAGTGCCTCATTCATCAGGTGCATGGCGCCCAGGGCATGCTGAAACCGGCTGTGAACGGCACCGGGATAGACCAGCTCGGCCAGTCCCAGCTGCCTGATCCGGCGCAAACGCTGGAAATACGGATGCTCGATAACCCGGAAAATAAAATCCGTAGGGATGGTAATGAACCCGTATACAGGATCATTGAAAATTTTCCGCTGGTTGACCCGCTCAGTATTCAAGTTTGTAGACCCATGCATAATTACACGGATTGGTTTTAGGACTTAACTGTGGCGCTGTGATGGTCAGAACGCCTCCTTTGAAAGCAAATTTCACAGGAGCATCCACCCCCAGCATGCTTATTTTCTTAGGCCTGGAAGAAAGGCCGGCCTGCACCACATCTTTCCATTCCGTAGTGATAAGGTACACCGCATTGTTCTTCCCTGTGAAGAAGATTTTATCCCCTTTGGGAGTATTTTCCACTGCTCTTGTTCCGTAAATGGCTTCTCCGTTTACTTTAAGCCAGGCACCTATCTCAGCCAGGCGCTGCTGCATGATAACGGGAATACCGCCGTCAGCACGCGGACCGATATTCAGCAGCAGGTTACCGCCCTTGGATACGATCTCCACCAGCATGTGTACCAGCTTTTCAGCAGAACTGTACATTTCCAGGTTTTCGTTGCGGCTGTACCCGAATGACTCGCCTATGCCACGGCACTCCTCCCAGGGCCGGTTGAACTTCACCTGGCTCACGTCAGCATATTCGGTGGTATAGAAACTGCCGTATTTGCTGCGCGTATCTGAACCCCAACGGTCGTTGATCACTATGGAATCTTTCACTTTTGATTCATTGAACAGCCACGACATAAAAGGGGTCACCCGCCATTTATCCGTGGGGTGATCCCATTCGCCGTCGCCCCAGAGAATATCAGGCTGATAGGCTTCCACCAGGTCTTTCATCTGGGGGAGCATGCGTTCGTCAATATAACGATCCAGGTCGGTATTGTATAGAGGGTTATACCATTCGTAAAGCGAGTAGTAGTAGCCCATTTTCAGCCCTTTGGCTTTCACCGAACGGGTCAGGTCTCCCAGAAGGTCCCTCCTGGGACCGATATCGCCTGCATTCCAGTTCCAGGACTGCCTGCTGGGCCACATCGTAAAGCCTTCGTGGTGCTTGGAGGTCAATACCACATAACGGGCGCCGGATTCCCGGAGAATTCCGGCCCAGCGGTCGGGATCAAAAAGCTCGGCTTTAAAATCATTGGCAAAGTCCTGGTAAGGCTTACCGGCATATACTTTCTGATGAAAATCCACGAATTCCTTATGAATCTTCAGATCCTTATTATTCAGACGCTGCCAGTACCATTCGGCATAATAGCTCCCGAAGCCGTCGGCATTGGACAGTGTGGCCCAGGCCGGAACCGAGTAAACGCCCCAGTGGATAAAGATCCCGAATTTGGCATCCTCAAACCAGGCCGGGGTAGGCCGCTTATCAAGGCTTTCCCAGTCAGGAGTGTATTGGGCGCTGGCTGAAAAGCACAGTCCGATGGTGAGTATATATAAAATTTTTCGCATAAATATAAATTTTCCAGGTATATAGCCTGAGTAATCATGCCGGAAGTGTCCCGTTGTCACCTCGGGAGAAGACGATAGGCACACGGTTCTCGTTTTCGAACTGACAGGTGCAACTCATTTTAGTAATACAACGTATTCTCCTCTGCCCCCTCATTTATAATACGATTTCGTCTTAATCACCCGCCCGTTACCCGGTTCTGTGGTTACCGAAAAGACAAAGCCGGGGTTAACGGCGTAAGAACCGTATTCACCGTATTTGTTCAGGGCTACGAAACCCACCTGGAAGTCTTTTGCTTTTTCGGGGTTGATCTTTACCAGGCGTTCTACCGCCAGGCGACAGGCCTCTTCGGGCGATTTTCCCTGCCGCATCCCTTCTACCACCAGGTGACAGCCGGCAATGCGGATCACTTCTTCTCCCTGCCCGGAAGATGTTACGGCCCCTACTTCATTATCTACGTATAGCCCCGCCCCGATAATGGGAGAATCTCCCACTCGCCCCCGCAGTTTAAAGCCCATGCCTGAGGTGGTACAGGCCCCTGACAGGTTACCCGACTGATCAAGTGCTACCAGTCCCATGGTATCATGATTAAAACTCCCGTCTTCCAGGTGCGCCGGGGCAAACGGGCCGTTGTTGAGCGCTTTATTCTGCTCCAGCTCAACATTTTTAACCGGCTTGTACTCTGATTTTTTCAACCACTCCTTATACGCCTTTTCCGCATCATCAGAAAGCTTTTTAGGTTCTGCCTTAAATCCGTTTTTCAGAGCGAAATCACGGGCTCCCTCCCCTACCAGCAATACGTGCGGAGTATTTTCCATCACTTTCCGGGCTACGGAGATCGGATGCTTAATATCTTCCAGGAAGGCCACTCCGCCACAATTCATCTTTTCATCCATGATGCAGGCATCCAGGGTCACGTAGCCGTCACGATCCGGGTTTCCGCCCAGTCCCACGCAGCAATTCACCTGATCTTCGATATAGCGAGCGCCCTGCTCCACGGCATCCAGTGCCCGGCCATCTTTATGCTTCAATATTGCAATCGCGGCTTCGTTGACCGGGATACCGCTGTCCCAGGTACTTACCACAACAGGCTTCCTGACCTGGTTTTTTTGTCCGAACAAACGGGACGATGACAAGACAGGTAAGGCAAACAGGGCCTTGGAAAGGAAACTTCTCCGGTTATTCATTAGACTCTTCAGGATAGGGTAAATAGATAAATCCGGCAAAATCACCATCTACCACAAAAAGACAGCAATATTCTTCGGGATCTTTGTAGTTTTCAATAAAAAGCTCGCGCGATTCCTCCCCGATCATCCCCCGGTTAATAAAATCTTCCAGGAAGTTCGCCCGGTATTGATACACGGTTTTAAAGTCGGGCCTGTCAAACAGGAGCGCTCCCAGGTCTACCTCGTTTTCAGACAATACAAAGACCGGGTATTTGGAGAATCCTCTTTTCCGGATCTGGTAGGAAGATTCCTTCAGGTGATCAGAAACCTTCAGAAAATCAGACGACACCTTGCCCATCAGCTTCCGGTTAATCTCCGGCGAGTTGGCATCGTCCATCAGTGTATTTTCGTTACTATGGTTGATCATGTTTTTGAACTGTGTTTTGAACCATATGAAGCATATGAGCTTACTTAAAAAAGTTTATAAAGGCCGGAGCGGTTTGCTATTACGGAGTGAAAATAAGACAAATTTACTTATTTATTTAAAAGCCGGCCGAAATAATCAGTCCCAGATCTTTGTAACGGAGATTGAAGCGGCGCGCGAGGTTGAGGTTAGTCACGCTTCCTTTATGCGTTATAACTCCCTTCATGAACCATTTATTATGGAGGATCATCTCGTCAATCCCGCCCAGGTTGACCGCCTTCATCAGTACGGGTGCAAAGATATTGCTCAGCGCCTCGCTGGCCGTATGGGCAAAGCGGGAGGCAATGTTAGGCACACAATAGTGGATCACATCGTATTTCTTGAACACAGGCTGGCGGTGCGAGGTCACCTCTGAGGTTTCACAGCAGCCACCGGTGTCAATTGCCACATCTACAATCACCGAATTCGGCTTCATGCGGGAGACCATCTCTTCGGTGATCACCATCGGGGCAAAGCCGAACTCGCTTCGGAGTGCGCCTACCACCAGGTCAGCTTCGGTCAGCGCATTGGGCAGGTTCACCGAATCAATGACCGAGGTGTACACCCGGGCACCCACAGCATACTGCAGTCGTCTCAGGCGATAGATCTGCCGGTCAAAAACCTTGATATTGGCCCCCAGGCCGAGGGCCGAGCGTACGGCAAATTCTCCTACCGTGCCGGCACCTACCACTACCACATTGCGCGGCGGCACACCCGTCACTCCGCCCAGGATCACGCCCTGTCCGCCGTTAGCGCTGCTCAGATATTCCGAACCGATCAGTATGGCTGAGCTCCCGGCAATTTCACTGATCGTACGAATGACCGGAAATTCACCTGCTTTATCTTCAATCAGCTCAAAACCGATGGCTGTGATCTGTTTCTCATTCAGCTTTTTGAAATATCCCTCGGTCAGTTTGGGCAGGTTAATGGTGGAAATGAGCGTGGATGCCGGTCGGATATATTCAAATTCTTCTTCCCGGAGCGGCTCAATTTTCAGAATGATGTCATTATCAAAAACCTCTTTACGGCTCAGTACAATGTCCGCCCCTGCCTCGGCATAGGCCGGGTCGGTAAAGTTGGCTCCGCTGCCAGCCCCGGCTTCTAGGGTAACCTCTATTCCGTTCCTGACCAGGACACCCACAGCATCCGGTGTAAGAACGATACGGTTCTCGTCTGCCGAGAATTCTTTGGGTAAACCTATGCTCACTTTCCTACCCTTCTTCTTCATTGCTAAAGGAGATTCTTTGGGGGTCAGGGCCGTTTGCATAGCCAGGTCTTTCAGCGTGTCCATGGGGGTAAGTTAAGAGATAAAAACTAAAAACGGTCCGCCGCTGCGGTTAAAAGTTATGGTACAATTGGCAGGTTACCGCCGCCACTGTGGTGAAAAGCCAAAGCATACTCCTTAATTTTTAACTTTTATAACTGTTGATTTATTAAGTAGTTCCGGGTCGCATCTTTATTATGGCTTATCACAACATCCAGCCGGGATTCCGGCAAAATAGGCCGGATCACCTCAGGCCACTCTACCCAGCAGCGCCTGCCCGAGTCAAGATATTCTTCCAGGCCCAGGTTCAGGGCCTCCTCCACATTTTTCAGACGGTAGCAGTCAAAATGATACAGCTTCCCGTCATAGTCATTGACATAATTAAAAGTAGGACTGGAAACGGTATCCCGGATTCCCAGCTCTTCCGCCAGGGCTTTTATCAGCGTGGTCTTGCCGGCTCCCAGGTTACCTGTAAAAGTCCAGACGGGCAAATGTCCACCCACCTCAAACAGCGCAGCTACCACCTCCGGAAGACCTTCAAACCCGACATTACTGAAGTTTCTTTCCATTCCTTCGATTTTATCCTTTTATTAAAAGCGGGGCTTCCCTGAACCGGCAGATATTCCGCCGGTTTTAAGGAAACAAATTTAGATAACTCTTTTACACTCCCCAAATATTTCCCCTGCCGATATGATCCGCCCGGAGTTTTTTATCTGCCGGCATGGGATGCGGCGGCCCTAAACACAAAAGAGGCCCTCCCCGCGGGGAGAACCTCTTTATATAAACCGGTAGTTATTAGTTGAAATTATACCGGAGACCCAACTGCATGGTCCAGGTAGTACCAAAAGACGACTGATCTGTTACGATCTCTGATGGCAGCTCATTGTTCAGCGTAGTCATTCTGAACGTAGGGTTTTCAGATCTTGTCACTACCTGCAGCGGTGAGAGCCCCTGAGTAACAAGGGTCTGGCCGATGCCCCATTTGGAGTTCAGCATATTTCCTACGTTAGTAACGTCCATGCTCAGCTGCAGTGAGTTTTTCTGCTTGCCGATATTTACAAAGATATCCTGCAACACTCTGAAGTCAAACCTGTGCAGAAATGGCATTATAGCTCCGTTTCTGTCCGCAATCCTTCCCCGGTTCTCACGCAGGTACTTATTGCTTTCAATCAGCTTGTTGAAGGCATCCACCTGCTGCTGTACGGTAAAGCCGGGATTGTTTCCTGAAGCCGGAATAGCTACAAAGTTCACTTCGCTTGCATCGTTAGGAATGTACAGAAGGTCACCTGCAATAGCGTCACCGTTTACATCACCGCTATAGGTAAAGGAGTATCTTCCCTGGTTCATACCGTTATAAAGTAAAGAAACGGTAGTAGCCAGTGCTTTGGCATATGTGATCTTATAAGACAGGGTACCGATAACACGGTTAGGGATTGAACCGTCAGAATAGGCCAGGAACAGATCGTTCGGGTTATTTCTGTTCGGAGTTTGTCCCCACGCTGAAAGCGCGTTGGATCCGTTGTTATCCGATGCGGTCTTATTCGACGTATGGTTATAGTGCAGTGATCCTGAAAGACCTTTCCACGGAGCCATGTTCACCCCGATAGTGGCGGTGTAACCGTAGCCCAGGTTGGTGTTGGCCAGAACCGACATGTTGTTGGCGCCTACCGCATTGTTATAGGTATATGCTGCAGCGTTGGCATAATACTCTCTGCCATCGTACATTTTGGTAGAAGGCACTTTCCGGTTGGCACCGTACTGGTAAACGTTATTGATATCTTTCGAGTACATGAAGTCTCCCACCACGGTAAACGGAGTAGCACCGATCCGCTTGTCTGCTCCTAAGTTAAAACGGAACACCTGCGGCATTTTGAAGTTTTCATCCACCAGGGCAATGGTACCCGGTACACCTCCTGTAGCCGACTTGATGAACACGTTCTGGGCGCTGGCCGGTGTATTATCTAACCAGTAAGTAGGGTTAGGGTTGAAACGGATATCACCGATCCAGGCCGAAGAGGCCGCGTAGCTACCCGGCTCAATGGTGTTCTGGATTACCCCAAGGTTGGTAGGCTGGTTGGTCAGCCATACGAACGGAACCCTTCCGGAGAAGATACCGGCTCCACCACGTACCACCAGGCTTTTGTCTTCGGTAGCATCATACCGGAAACCTACCCGCGGAGAAAGCAATACCCGGGTACTGGGCCATTTATCCGAGGTATATTTTTTAGGATTTCCGTCAAGATCCAGGAATTCCAGTGCGTCTACGGCCTTGTTAGCCGTTAAGTTATCACTGAAGAAAGGTATCTCGGCTCTCAGACCTACGGTCAGGTTAAGGCGCTGGCCCACGTTAAAGTTATCCTGTGCATATATGGATGGAAGGTTATATACCGCTGAAGCAAAAGGATCCATTCCCGGGTATACATACGTAAGAGAGTACTGGATAGGCGCCACCTCCTGCGGAGTACCCGTTTTCAGGAAGTCTTCTACCGAAGCATAACGGTAGTAGGAAGTTCCGGATCTCTGGTAGCTGTTTCCGAATTTCTGCATTTCATAACTTGCACCGAACAGCAGGTTATGCTTGCCGGCCGTATAGCTCAGGTTATTGAAGATGTTAATGTTATCGTTTTTCACACCGTTGTTGTAGGAGAACAGCTCATACCCGGCAGAAATATAGTTAACATAGGTAGAGGAAGTACCTTTGCCGTCACCGATATCCACCATCGGGAAGATCGAAGAAGGAGAGGTCCGGATGCTGTTAATATTAGAATAGGTAGCCAGGAACTGGTTCGATAATCTTGAAGAAAGGCGTGAGTTTAGTTCGGCAGCTACTGATTTTACATTCTCTGTCTGGTAGTACATGGTGTTTTCAAACGCCATGGAGTTCAGGCTCACCCGGTTAGCCGTAGATCTTGGCTGCGGGCCAGAGTTACCGTTTGCCAGGTTAGGGCGGTTCGCTTCGGTGAAGTTGTATCGCGCTGAAAGCGTATGCTTGGAGTTGATGTTCCAGTCAATTCTGGCCAGGAAAGATTTTGTTCCTCCTTCTCCGTCGGCATATCCTTCATAACGGCCCGGATCATAACCCCACTGGTTGATCAGGTGATTTTTCACAGCTTCAAGGTCGCTTCTCTTCACCCGTGTAATATTGTTGGCCTGATCAGAAACACCGTCTTCGGAAGCTTTCCACAGGTTTACAGCACCTGCCTCAGGGCCTTTCTGGTCAATTTTTTCAGCATTCACAAAGAAGAAAAGCTTATTCTTAATCAGTGGCCCGCCTAACCTGAAGCCCAGAGTGTTGGTGGAACCCTCCTGCAGACCATCTACCGGCTCACCATTGATCTTGGTACCGATCAGTTTTTCATTTCTGAAAAAGTCATATACCGATCCTGTAAACTGGTTGGTACCGCTACGGGTTACCGCATTGATACCTGCCCCTGTAAAACCGGCCTGTCTTACGTCATAGGGAGCTATATTCACCTGGATTTCTTCGATGGCGTCAATGGAAAGACCTCCACCGCCGGGAAGCGGACTGGAGCTAAGACCAAAACCGTTATTGAAGTTCGCACCGTCTATCTGCACGTTGTTGTAACGTCCGTCTCTACCGGCAAATGAGTTTCCGTTAGACTGCGGGGTCAGACGGGTATAGTCATTAATGCTCCGGCTTACGGTAGGCAGCTGGGTAATGGCCTCTTTGGAAATGTTGGTGGCAGCCCCTGTTTTCTGAGAATTGAAAACATCAGAACGGGTGGCCGTAACCACCACATCTTCAAGAAGTTTACCATCTTCCACCAGCGTAAAGTCAACGATGGCGCTGGAACCCAGACTGGCATAAACGTTTGATTTAACCTGTTCTTTATAACCTACGTAGGTAACGGTCACCGCATACGGGCCACCTACTCTCACAGAGGGAATAGCATAACGGCCGGAAACATCCGTAGCTGTTGCGTACCGTGTACCGGTAGGAGTGTGAACAGCTACCACCGTAGCTCCCGGCAACCCCTCCCCCTTGTCGTCCTTAACCACACCGTTAAGAGCTGAAGTCGTTACCTGCGCAAATCCGGAAAATGACAAGAACATTCCCATGAGGAATACGCTTACCACTTTTAGAAACGTAAATTTTTTGTTCATAAAACAAATTGATTTGTTTGAAATAGATTACGAAAAACTTGTTTTAAAGCTTGATGCTAAGTTTTATTCCGCAAAAATAAAGGGAAATTTTAATATTCAATAATTAGAACATTTCCGCGACGTTTATTTTACAATTTGGTAATAAAAAGAATTAGATAATTGTCTATTTAACTGATTCTAAGATTTTTAAGTCCCCACAAATTAATAAAATAATTTAAAATATTAATAATAAAATATTTACGCCTGTGATAAAGCCCGTTCCGGCTAATTTAAAATCTCTTTAAATGTAATCCGACAGCGGATTATGCAGAGTCCATATCCAGTCTCGCACATTAATAAGGTCTTATCTTGTTTTTTGCACTTTTCAAAGATTTATATTTTATTTTCAAAGAGAATTCCCGGTTTAAAACAGGAATTATCCAAGAATATTGCAAAAAAACAACAGAGCTACCATTTAGATACTTAACTAATTTACGAAATAAAAAAACCTGCCTTTGCCGGCAGGTTTTTATTTATTTAGAATGATTATAATAAACCACACCAGGCATATAAGCTCATCCAGGAAAACTATATGAGCTTATATGCCTGGTGTGGTTTACATCAGATCAGCACATTTCCTGTCATCTCCGCCGGAACCGGTACGCCAAGAATCGTCAGGATGGTAGGGGCGATATCGCCCAGCTTACCGTCTTTCGGGGTGCTTCTGTACTCCTTATCTACTACAATAAAAGGAACCAGGTTAGTGGAATGGGCTGTATTTGCCGTCTTGTCGTCATTGATCATATATTCGGCATTCCCGTGATCGGCAATGACCAGTGAGGCATATCCGTTCTCCAGGCCGGTTTCCACCACACTCCGCAGGCAACGGTCTACCGTTTCCACGGCTTTCACCACTGCCCGGAAATCACCCGTATGGCCTACCATATCCGGATTGGCAAAGTTCAGGCAGACAAAATCCACCTCCCCTTTTTTCAGGTAAGGCAGCAGGTTCTCCATGATGTTCTCTGCAGCCATTTCGGGCTTCAGATCATAGGTCGGAACATCTTTGGGAGAGGGTGAAAGCAGCCGTACCTCTCCTTCAAACGGCTCCTCGCGTCCACCGGAGAAAAAGAAGGTGACATGCGGATATTTTTCGGTTTCCGCCGTACGGATCTGGGTTTTACCGACTTTCTCCAGCACTTCGCCCAGGGTATTGGCCAGGTTATCCTTTTCATAGATCACTTTTACATTGCGGAATGACTCATCATAGTTGGTCATGGTAATGTAATACAGATCGAGAGTGGTCATATTGTATTCCGGGAAATTGTGCTGGGTAAGCACTTCCGTGATCTCCCGGCCCCGGTCGGTCCGGAAATTAAAACAGATCACCACATCTCCTTCCGCAATAGTAGCCACCGGTTCCCCGTTTTCCTGCACCACCACTACCGGCTTAAGAAACTCATCGGTCACGTCTGCCTGGTAAGAAGCCTCCAGCGCAGCAGGAATTTCCGCTGCGGTCACATATGACTCGCCCTGGCCTTTGACCATGGCCTCGTAGGCGAGGCTCACCCTGTCCCAGCGCTTGTCGCGGTCCATCGCATAATACCGGCCGATCAGCGAGGCGATCCGGGCATTTTTACCTTCCAGGTGCTGCTGAAGATCCCCGATAAACCCCTTTCCGGATCTGGGATCGGTATCCCGCCCGTCCAGGAAAGCATGAATATAGGTATTAGGCACCCCGGCATGGTGAAAAATATCCACCAGTCCCTTCAGGTGAAAAATATGGGAATGTACCCCTCCGTCAGAGCAGAGCCCGATCAGGTGCACGGCCTTCCCGCCGGCCTTCGCATATTCTATGGCAGCCGTCACTACAGGCTCCCTGGCCAGCAACCCTTCTTCCACGGCCACATTGATCTTCTCCAGCTCCTGGTACACAATTCTGCCGGCACCCAGGTTGGTATGTCCTACCTCTGAATTACCCATTTGGCCGGCGGGCAGGCCCACCGCCCGGCCGCTGGCCTCCAGCAGGCTGTTCGGATAGGTGCTCATCAGATATCTGAAATAGGGCACATCGGCTTTTTCAATAGCCGACCGCCATTCTTCTCCCTCCTTAGGAATTCCCCAGCCATCCAAAATGGCCAATATTACTTTCTTATTCAATTTTACCTTGTTTTGAGGCACAAATTTACAAAATCTATCCTTAATTTGCAGCCTTAAATCAAGACGCCGCATAAAGATTAATTTATGGTATTCAGTTCTTTCGAATTTTTTCTGTTCTTCCCGATTGTAACATTTCTCTATTTTACAATCCCTTACAGATACCGATGGATACTATTGCTGATTTCCAGTTGTATCTTTTATGCCTTCTTCAAGTGGGAGTATATCCTGATCCTGTTTTTTACCATTATTGTCGATTATTACGCTGCCTTCTGGATCGACCGGTCACAGGGGCGGGAGCGTAAACTGGCCCTGGCCGTCAGCCTGGTCGCCAACATCGGCGTGCTGGCCATGTTCAAATATTATTACTTCCTGATCGACAATTTCAACAGCCTGACTTTCCGGCTGAACGGGACCACTTACGAGCCCCGCTGGGACATCATTCTGCCCATCGGGCTGTCTTTTCACACTTTCCAGGCCATGAGCTATACCATTGAAGTATACCGGGGTCACCAGAAAGTGGAACGGAATTTCGGTATCTATGCCCTTTATGTGATGTTTTACCCCCAGCTGGTGGCCGGGCCTATTGAAAGGCCTCAGAATATCCTCCATCAGTTTTATGAAAAGTTCGATTTTAATGAGACCAGGGTGGTTTCCGGGTTACGTCTCATGCTGTGGGGCTTTTTCAAAAAGATGGTCATCGCCGATAACTTTGCCACCTATGCCGACGTGGTCTTCGGGGATGTTCATCGCTACCAGGGACTGCCCCTTATTGTAGCTATCCTGTTTTACAGCATCCAGATTTACTGCGATTTTTCGGGTTATTCTGACATCGCCATCGGATCAGCCCGCGTAATGGGCTTTAAACTGATGAATAACTTTAAAAGGCCCTACCTGGCCAAAAGTATTGCAGAGTTCTGGAAACGGTGGCATATCTCCCTTTCTACCTGGTTCCGCGATTATCTCTATATTCCCCTGGGCGGCAACCGTGTAGCCATTCCCCGCTGGTACCTCAATATTATGATCGTGTTCCTTGTCAGCGGGCTGTGGCACGGCGCCAGCTGGAATTTTGTGATCTGGGGCGGCCTACACGGCATTTACCAGATTTTCGGACACCTCACACGGAATATGCAGAAAGCGGTATTTACCCCACTGGGCAAGCTGGGCGACCTGCTGCAAAACTGGATCACGGTAGCGCTGGCTGTTTTTGCCTGGATATTTTTCAGAGCAGAGAATTTTAGGGATGCCCGCTATTTTGCCACCCATCTCTTCTCTGAAAGCAGCCATACCTGGAAAGAAATAACCCACCTGATCACGCCCCAAGCCCTCTTTACCCTGGCAGCAGGCTTTCTCATTTTGTATTTTGTTGAAAAAATGCAGGAAAGGACCGCAGTGGGAGCATGGGTTGACCGCAAACCCCGGTGGCAGCGTTGGAGCATTTACTATTTCTTTGCCTTTTTTATCCTGGTTTTTGGTTATTTCGGAGCCATGCAATTTATCTATTTTCAGTTTTAAAACATGGATAAGAAATTTTTTAAGTTCATCCCCAAGGTTCTTCTGTTCGGCAGCCCGTTCATTTTACTCGCGCTGAGCTATTTTGTATTTGACCCCTTCCATGTTTTAAGAAATTACAGGCATTACGGGAGCAATTACCTCAAGACCTTCAACCGGAACCGCATCAGTACCCAGACCTACCTGAACTACAAGGATGAGCACCGCTTCAATTCCTTTATTTTCGGGAGCTCTCGGGCCAGCGCCTTTCAGACCGGCGACTGGGCAAAGCTGATTCATGAGCCGGCACCGTTTCACTTTGATGCATTCAACGATAATATCTCGGGCATCCGCGGCAAGCTGGAATTTATCGACAGGAACGGATCGGAGATTAAAAATGCCCTGATCATTATCGATTCGGATACGTTTTCTGAACAATACGACGAATCGGAATCTATTGTGCACCATAAAGATTACCGCTGGACAGACGAAGGGATACTGGCCTACCATACCCGTTTTTTCAAGGCCTACTTCAAAAAGAAGTATTTTGTTTCTTATCTCGACCTGAAGATATTCAATACTTACAGGCCGTTTTACATGGATGAATTCTTCAAATTCAAATACTATTACACCACGCCCGGCAATGATTTCCTTTTCCCGGAGAATATTGAAAATATCCGGAAAGACTCGGTAAAGTACTACAGCGATCCCGAGTTTCATGAACGGATAGAAAAGCCGGCCATGATGGACAGGCAGATCAAAAAGCATCACCTGGCCGACCTGAAAACCATAGACTCCCTGTTTAAGGCTCATCAAACCAACTATAAGGTCATCATCGGACCGGCTTTCGACCAGCGCGAGTACCACCCCATTGACCTGAATATCCTGGCGATCTATTTCGGGAAGAAAAATATTTATAATTATACCGGTAAAAACCAGTATACCAATGACATCCGCAATTATTACGAGATGTCGCATTACAAGCCTGCAGCCGGCCGCAGGATAATGCAGGAAATTTACAACCCGACAGAAAACGGAACCTCAGCAATTCAGTAGCCGGCGCTTTACGGTGTCCGGCCCGCTATAGGCGCAGGGTTGCATTTCTCCATAAATGCCCTGTATTCCGGTTGCCGGATGATATATTCAAATGCAAACCGGTTCCCCCGCGCGTTCCAGTGTCCGTCGCAAGGAATATAGAGCCGGTCAGGATCCTCATCCGAGTTTACAAAGGCGGGTAAAAGATCGATCACCTTAACCCGGTCTGACTCGTATCGCTTTTTCAGATAGGGTGTAAAGTTATTTTCCCGTTCAGAGCTTTTAAAGCTTCTGACATCATTGATATCAGGGATGATCACAAAGAGCACAGGGAGGTCTTCCTTTATCAGCGCATCCAGGCTTTTCAGGAAATCATAGGTCAGGGCAGAACCCCACTCCGGTTTTTCATAAAGCCCCGTAAAGCGGAACTCCTGCTTTTTAACCGCTATTTTTCTCCCGGTAGAATAAACCACATTCAACAGGTAGGAATTGGTTTGCAGCTCAATCAGCAGCCTGCGCCCCAAATGCTGGGCATGGAAAACCGAATCGCGTGACCTCCGCAGATGCTCCTGGTGATCCTGCACATAAAAAGATTCATAGGAATCAGTTGCTTTACTGAGAGAATACCTGATTTTGTTCTGTGTGCTGTCCGTATCCCAGAATGGCCGGTAGATGGGCTGGTTAACAAAGGCGCCGTTGACCGGGGCACCGAAGGAGTCAAAATCATTCCCCTGGTAAATCCCTACAATAATCCCATTATGCCGGAAATGAGGTTTTACAATTCTCCGATAAGCCAGGTAATAGGCCAGCGGATTGGCTCCGAGCACCCCCAGGTTCATATGAGTAATGCCTGATGACCGTTCCAGAAGCTCGCTCAGCCGGTTTTCCTCGTTAATCAGCATCCCTTCCGTAAAAGAATCACCCAAAAAGGCAATTTTCGGAGAATCATCGTTAGGCCATTCCTCATCTCTGGCACCGAAGCTGTTGGTCCGGTAGATTACCTGCGAGCTGTCATTACAACTGATCTCCGTATGCGTTCTGCCAGGAGGACGCCACCGGCCTATTTCCGGGTCAATATCGCCCCAGAAACGACGGTCCTCCGTCACATAGGGCTTATATTCCGGGTTATCGTACCACAAAATATGACTGGGCAGCAGCTCAGATTTCCCGAGAACGCTCCCGTAAATAAATGCTATGAATTCGAGAACCAGGACAAACCCTCCGAAGACAAGCACATTAATGGAGAGGGTCTTTACCCATTCTGTCTTGCTGTCTGACAGGAAAAAAAACACAGCAAAAAAAACGGCAACTATTAAAATCCTGAAAAATAGGCGGTGAAAATATAAACCGTTGATAATGCCGTCTGCATTGCCCAGGATCAGGTCATACAGGAACAGCACCGCATAGATAAGAACCAGCAGGATGAATACATACTTTTTCATAGGGTCCGCAAGTTGTTCAGCTTTGAAAATTTTAGTATGCCTGCTCTCTCCGGGGAAAGAGAGAACAGGCCGAATTTATATTCGTTAATTATTTCAGATTTATATCAGCCACCACCGGCAAATGGTCAGAAGGAAACTTCTGATGGTAGCTGTCGGTAAGCGCACCGTATTTAAGCACTGTAATATGATCAGACACAAAAATATAATCGATCCTGTCGTTCAGCGGAGCATCATACCTGAACGCATTAAATGTGCCTACCGGTCCGTAGGGCTTTTGCACGGAAGCGCTGAAAGCATCATTATAATGGTTACTCAGATGCCGGATCTGTTCCGTTTCGGGCGTGGAATTGAAGTCTCCCATACTGATCACGGGAAGCTTCCCTGCAATCTCCTTCATTTTATTGACCAGCAGGATACCGGAATTGCGGCGGGCCTCTACCCCTTCATGGTCAAAATGCGAGTTAAAAACAAAGAATTCCTTCTTTGTGACATTGTCCCGGAATTTCGCCCAGGAACAGATCCGGTTGCAGCAGCGCGCATCCCAGCCTTTTCCCGGCTTATCCGGGGTTTCCCTGTACCAGAAATCACCTGATTTCAGGAGCTTCAGCCGGCTTTTTTTGTAAAAAATAGCGGAATGTTCCCCGGCTTCCTTACCGTCATCCCGGCCTCCGCCGGTATAGGCATAATCTTTCAGCCGCAGGATATCGTCCAGCTGCTCCTTAAACCCTTCCTGGGTGCCCATGATATCAAAATCATGGTACTGAATGAGCTCATTCACCTTATCCTTCCGGTTTTCCCAGTTGTTTACCCCGTCATTGGCCCGGTTCATCCGGATATTGTAAGTGGCTACCCGCAGGTTTTGTCCGAACAGGGTAACGGAGCAAAACAGGGCAATGAGCAATAACGTCGCCTTTTGCATAAGTATTAAAATTTAAGCTGTCAGAGGTTATCCGTCAGCTGTTTAGATTTATTTATGATACGTATACTTCGCATCTGACAGCTAATTTCTAACAACTGACTGCTAATTACAAAATTCTCAGTTTAGCAAAGCTCAAAAGTAATGTTTTTTCGCCTTCTTTTTCAAAGATGATTACCGCTTTGGCCGTAGGTCCTACCTGTTCTATTTTTTTCACTTCTCCGAAACCGAATTTCGGGTGTTCCACTTTGTCGCCCGCCTTGAGGTTCCGGGTATCTGACGGTGTAAAATCAGCGCTGGGTACATGTGCTTCCGCGGGTTTCGCGGCCTGCACCGGCTTCAGGTTGCTGGCCGGGGAAGGCCGTCTTACCGGCTCACCCGCCACTAAGGGGTGCTGCGGGGTGCTGAACGGGGTCCGGGAGGCTGTTTCAAAGCCCTGCGGAATTCCCTTGTCGCCCAGGCGGAGATACCGGCTGTCAATCTCTTCCAGGAAACGGCTGGGCTCGCAAAACGTCATTTTGCCCCAGGTGTACCGCTGCTGGGCATAACTGAGTGTCAGCTGCTTTTCCGCCCGGGTAATGGCTACATAGAACAGCCGCCGTTCTTCTTCCAGGTCGTCCCGGCTCTTCAGCATCATTTGCGACGGGAAAAGGTTTTCTTCCAGCCCTACCACAAACACATGCCGGAATTCCAGTCCCTTGGCCCCGTGTATGGTCATCATGGTTACCTTATCATTATCACCGTCGTCTTCCTCGTCTGCGGTGGTCAGCAGCGACACCGTCTGAAGAAATGCTCCGAGCGACTTGTCTTCGTTCTCATCATTATCTACAAAAGCCCGGATAGAGTTCAGCAATTCCTGAACGTTCTCGTGGCGGGCCACACCTTCCACGGTCTTGTCCATATACAGCTCATGCAGTAAACCGCTGGTTTTGGCCACGTGCATGGCAATGGTATGCGCGTCTTTCCCTTCTTCCAGCATAAGAATATAGCTTCGGATAAGATCAGCAAAGCCCTCAATGGCATTCGCGGCCCTTCCTTCGAAAAAGTTCCGGATGTGGCTGACCACCTCCCAGATGCTGACCTGCCGGTCGGCAGCAGTAACCACAATTTTGGCCACGGTGGTATCACCTATCCCCCGTTTAGGCTGGTTAATGATCCGCTTAAATGCCTCTTCATCTCTCTGGTTGGCGGTAAAACGCAGGTAGGCCAGGATGTCTTTGATCTCCTTGCGTTGGTAAAAAGACAGGCCGCCGATGATGCGGTAGGGAATATTGATCTTACGGAGGGCTTCTTCAAAGGCCCTCGACTGCGCATTGGTACGGTAGAGAATAGCAAAATCACTGTTTTTCAGCCCGGTCAGCTTTCCCTCAAAGATCTCGTGCGAGATGATCCGGCCCTCCTCGTTATCCGACATCGCCCGGATCACTTCGATTTTGGATCCTTCCTCGTTATCCGAAAAAATCTTCTTTTCCAGCTGGCTTTTATTCCTCGAAATCAATGAATTGGCGGCATTTACGATATTTTGCGTGGAACGGTAGTTCTGCTCCAGCTTGACTACTTTCAGGTCAGGGTAATCTTTTCTGAAATTGAGGATGTTCTGAATGTTAGCCCCCCGGAAAGCATAGATACTCTGGGCATCATCACCCACCACGCAGATATTTTGGGTGACGGCGGCCAGCTTGCGGGTGATCAGGTACTGGCTGATGTTCGTATCCTGGAACTCATCCACCATTACATGCCTGAACTTGTGCTGGTACTTATTCAACACATCAAGATGATCACGGAAAAGCACATTGGTATTGAAGAGCAGGTCATCAAAATCCATGGCATTGGCTGAAAAGCAGCGCATGGCGTAGGTCCGGTAGATACGTCCCAGCTCCGGCATCTGGGCCGCGGTGTCCTCGGCCTGGAAGATAGGGTTCTCATTATACATCTGCCAGGAGATCAGGTTATTTTTGGCCCCCGATATCCGGTTCAGAACGTAATTGGGCTTATAGGTCTTGTCATCCAGCTGCATTTCCTTAATAATGGACCGGAGCAGTGACTTGCTGTCGTCCGTATCGTAAATGGTAAAATTGGAAGTATAGCCTAGTTTGAAGCCGTCAATTCTCAATATTTTGGCAAAAACTGAGTGAAAAGTACCCATCCAGAGGTTCTTTGCCTCCGGGCCGATGATCTTTTCGATCCGGTTCCGCATCTCTTCAGCTGCTTTGTTGGTAAACGTCAGCGACAGGATATTGAAGGGGTCCACTCCCTGGTCCAGCAGGTAGGCGATCCGGTAGGTCAGCACCCGTGTTTTACCGGAACCGGCTCCGGCAATAATCATCAGGGGGCCCTGTGTGTGGGTCACCGCTTCCCTCTGCGGCTCATTTAATTCCGATAAATAATCTCTCACTTATAACGTAATACTAGTTTTTGCAAAGATAAGGATTCTGGAGAATAGTTCCGAGTAGTGCGTTCCGGGTAGTGAGTTCCGGGTTTTCAATTGTCAACTCCCAATTGTCAATTACAAAATGAACTACGGATAAAAAATTTCGCTAAAATTACCCATTCAGCCCGGAAAAGTTCAATTTTATCCTAAACTAAATGAACGGGATAAAAAAAATACGGTAATTTTGCACAAACCATAAAATCACATGGAGGAAGAAGAAATAGAAGTGAGCAAACCAAGATATACCGATGAAGAGAAACATCGGATATTCAACCAAGAGTTTATGCCTCAGATAGACTCCATGTACAACTTTGCCTACCGCCTGACAAACGACGAGGATGATGCCAATGACCTTCTTCAGGATACCTACATGAAGGCATTCCGCTTCATTAATTCCTTTCAGCAGGGCACTAATGCCAAGGCCTGGTTATTTAGAATCCTTAAAAACAGCTTCATAAACGACTACCGGAAAAAGAGTAAGGAGCCGTCAAAGATTGATTACCAGGAGGTAGAAACCGTTTACAATTCCAACGAAGATGCGGAAGTGGAAAGTACTACAGATCTGCGGATTGAGGCCGTTCAGGACCTCATCGGCGATGAAGTAGCCACAGCGCTGAACAGCCTCCCTGTGGATTTCCGGACGGTCATTATCCTGTGCGACATCGAAGGCTTTACTTATGAAGAAATGGCTAAAATCCTGGATATCCCCATCGGTACGGTACGGTCAAGATTACACCGTGCGCGGAACTTATTGAAGGAGAAATTACGTTCTTATGCAAAGTCCATGGGATATAAAGAATTGAGATGATAATAAACTTTTTTGGAAATGGCTTCTAGCTCGCATACAAATCAGGCGGATGAGCACGACAAGTGCGTAGAGAAGATGGTGCAGTCGGTTTTAAACGGCTCCCAGACGATTGAAGAACTAAAGGCTCGCCTGGAAGCAAGTGACGAGCTCCCTGAAACGACCGATGAACTTGAAAAGATCATCCGGGATTGCCTCAAAAACAGAGTGGAAAGAAAGTGCTGCCCGGAGAAGATCGTTAACGAAGTAAGACTTAAAATAGGAATAGGAGTTCTTCTCGTCATCGGCTTAGCCCTGAACATTAAAGTTTTACAGGAAGTATTTACAGTTTAAGACAGCAAATAAATACATAAAGAACCACCCTACAGGTGGTTCTTTATAATTATATACACTATGAACGGGAAAGCCATCATCTTCTGCGCGCCCTCAGGCTCAGGCAAAACCACTTTAGTCAGGCATTTGCTGTCTGTGCATGAAAACCTCGGCTTTTCCATATCTGCCTGCACACGCGACAAACGTGGCCGCAATGAAGTTCACGGAAAAGATTATTATTTCCTGTCTATCGAAGAATTCCAGGAAAAGATCAGGGAAAATGCTTTTGTCGAATGGGAGGAGGTGTACCCCGGCGGCTATTACGGCACCCTGAAAAGTGAAGTGGAAAGGCTGTGGTCAGAAGGGAAAAACGTTATTTTTGATGTGGATGTAAAAGGAGGGCTCAAGTTGAAAGAATATTTCGGAGAGAACGCCCTCGCCATATTTGTAAAGGTGCCTTCTCTTGAAGAACTGGAAACCCGCCTCCGGAGCCGCGGAACCGAAACGGAAGAAAGCCTGTCCAAAAGACTGTACAAGGTAAAATTCGAAATGTCGTTCCAGGATCGTTTTGATGTGGTTCTGCTGAACGATGACCTGGAGGAGTCGCTCACCAAAGCCGAATCCCTCTATACCACTTTCGCAGAAGGCCGGCTGAGAGTGGATGAGAAACCGCTAAGATTGTAGTTAAGTTAAACCTAAAAGTTAAGGTACATTGAGTATTGATAATAAGGAATTTTTCCGTAACTTTTAGTTTTTAACTTTTAACTGAATGAAAATCGGTCTCTTCTTCGGATCCTTCAACCCTATCCACATCGGTCACCTGATCATTGCCGATACTATGGCCACCGACACCGACATTGACCGGGTATGGTTTGTAGTATCCCCCCAGAATCCATTCAAAAAGAACAATTCGCTGTTGCATGAGTTTGACCGTCTCACTTTGGTGGAGCGGGCCATTGCGGAAAACTACCGCCTGCAGGCCAGTGATGTGGAGTTCAGCCTGCCCAAACCCAGCTATACCATTGATACGCTTACTGTTTTATCGGACAAATACCCCGATCACGAGTTTGTGCTGATCATGGGAGAGGATAACCTGGTGCAATTCAAAAACTGGAAGAATTATGAAAAAATCCTGGAGTTCTTCCCCATCTATGTATATCCGCGTCCTAATACCCCACCTCACGACTTTTCTGATCACCCGCGTGTAAAGTTCATCCAGGCTCCCCTGCTTGATATCTCCGCCACCTATATCCGTAAAAGAATACAGGAGCACCGGGAAATCAGATACCTGGTCACCGAGCCGGTGGAAGCGCTGATCCGGCTGAAGAAGTTTTATCAGTAAGATTACTGCCCGTAATAATACATTCCCCTGAGCGTAAGGTCGGGATCCGTATCATCGAAGATTTCTTTCAGTTCGGTGATGACGGAAGAGAGCCCGCCGGTGGCGATCACTTTCACCGGAACCCCGAGCTCTTCCGTTATGCGGCCAAGCATACCTCTGATCAGGCTTTCATACCCGTAATAAATCCCGGCCTGTATGGAATGAATGGTATTCTTACCGATCACTGCCCCCGGTCGCTCCAGCATCACTTCCGGCAAAAGAGAAGTTTCGGAGAAAAGCGCCTTCATAGCCGTATTCAGCCCGGGCACTATGCTTACCCCCTCGATCTCCCCTCCTTCCGTCACTACTGTAAAGGTAAGCGCGGTTCCGAAATCCACTACCACGCAGTTACCGCCGTACCCCCTGTGTGCTGCAAGGGCATTCAGAAACAGGTCTGCCCCCAGCTCCTCCGGCACATCGATCCTGATCTTCAGCAAGGGGCTTTTGGCCGGCTCCACCACTACAGGCGCCAGGCTCAGGAACTTTTCACAAAAATTAGCAAAAAAAGGAGTCAGTATAGGCACCACACTGCTGATCACAGCCGTCTTCAGTCCATTTTTATCGATGCTGTTCTCCAGCATGAAATTCAATATTCTGTATTCAAAAAAAACAGAATTCTCACTTTTCAAAGACCTTATCCTGAACTTTTTATAAAGTTCACTGCCCCTGAAAAAACCTACTACCGTATCCGTATTTCCAACGTCAAAAACTACCATATGAGATTACTGTCTTGCCAATACGCCGCCAATATAAAAGAGAAATTCCTAAGTATTGCCATAAAACAAAAAAATCGGGTACCCTTTTCCGACCGGAACCCCTGAATGGGGCCGGTGAAACGGGTCCTGATACTCAAAAAGATAGCTTTCAGGGCTCTTTAACGTATTTTATCGGGTTAAAACTTTTTCATATAAAAAAAAGAAAGTAAATTTGCATCCTTTCTGTAAAATGTGTGAAAAGGGAGTTGTCCAAATATGATATCCTCATTCATGGTCTGGAAGACAAGAATCATGAATATGAATTTGAAGGAGACGATGCTTTCTTTCAGGAATTTGAACAGGATATAATAGAAGGAGGCCGTTTTAAGGTGAAAGTACTTTTGGAGAAAAATGCTACCCTTATCCGGCTGATCCTGGATATTACTTCTCAGCTCAGGCTGCAGTGCGACCGCAGCCTGGATATTTTTGAGGAGGAGTTCCATTCCGATGAAATGCACATTTTTAAGTTCGGAAGTACTGCGGCAGAAGTAAGTGATGACATGGAAGTTATTCCTTTCGGAACCCATAAAATCAATATAGCGGACCTTTTGTTTGATTATATCCTGCTGCAGGTACCTATGAAAAAGCTCCATCCGAGATTCCGGGCGGAAGATATTCCCGAAGAAGGAAAAATAGTGTACGAGGATCCGGACTTCAGGGAAGAGAAAGAAGAAATACAAGACCCACGGTGGGCAGCATTAATAAATTTGAAGAACAAAAACTAATATCAGAAGGCAATGGCACATCCTAAGCGTAAGATATCGAAAACGAGAAGAGACAAGCGTAGAACGCATGATACACTTACTTTGAAGCAACTGTCGGTTGACGCTACTACCGGTGAAGTACACCGTCGTCATACCGCTCACGTAAGTGAAGGAAACCTGTACTACAGAGGCAGGTTGGTAGTAGAAAACTATCAATAAGATTTTAGCATAACCTAAAAAAATGTCGATGAAAAAAATTGCAGTTGATGCAATGGGAGGGGACTATGCCCCCAAGGCCGTAGTAGAAGGCGCAGTAATGGCAACTTCTGAACTTCCCGAAAACTATCAGATCGTTTTAGTCGGCAAAAAGGATGCAATGTTAGAGGTGCTCCGTACACTGACCTACAGGGCCGGTTCCATAGAAATGGTAGAAGCCACGGAGGTAATAGAAATGGGAGAGCACCCTACAAGAGCTTTCGGTCAGAAACCCAATTCCTCTATAGGGGTTGGGTTTAAACTTTTAAAAGAGGGTACGGTTTCGGCATTTTGCAGTGCCGGAAATACCGGTGCCATGATGGTGGGCTCACTGTTCACGCTGAAAACGGTAGGGAATATTCAACGCCCGCCTATAGCAGGCTACCTGCCCTTCAAGGGAGGGCGGTACGGTATCATGCTGGATATCGGGGCCAATGCCGACTGCAAGCCTGAAGTACTGAACCAGTTTGCTGAACTGGGCAGCATTCATGCCAGATATACCCTTAACCTGGAAAGCCCCCAGGTAGGACTTCTGAACATAGGAGAAGAAGAAGAAAAGGGTAATACCGTGGCACAGGCGACTTACCAGTTGCTTAAAAACAACAAAAAGATCAATTTTGTAGGCAACATTGAAGGCCGTGACATTTTTGATGCCAAAGCGGATGTGATCGTTTCAGACGGCTTTACCGGGAACATCATCTTCAAGATGGGGGAATCCCTGTATGAACATGCCGCAGCCGCAGGAATCAATGACGACCTTATTAACCGTATGAACTATGAAGTGGTAGGCGGCAGTCCCATTATCGGGATTAACGGAAACGTGATTGTAGGTCACGGTATCTCCAGCCCCACTGCTGTCAAAAATATGATCCGCCTGGCGCAGAGACAGATCGAATCCCACGTGGTAGAAAAAATAAAAGAGGCGTTTGCCTGAGAACCTTAAAAGCTAGTTCATCTGATGAGTTTAAGAGCTGCAATAACAGGAGTACACGGTTACGTGCCTGATTATATCCTCACCAATGCCGAATTAGAGCAAATGGTGGATACCAACGATGAGTGGATCACCACCCGTACCGGTATCAAAGAACGAAGAATCCTTAAAGGCGAATCACAGGGTACTTCCGTAATGGCGACCGAAGCTGTTCGCGGCCTCCTTGAAAAGACCGGTACTTCACCCCAGGAGATCGACCTCGTGATCTGCGCTACCGTTACCCCGGATTACCTGTTTCCTTCCACAGCCAACCTGGTATGCTCCCGCCTGGGAATTCCCAACATCTGCAGCTTTGACCTGCTGGCCGCATGCTCCGGCTTTATCTACGCTTTGACTACAGGTGCACAATTTATTGAATCCGGGCGTTATAAGAAAGTGATCGTGATCGGCGCTGACAAAATGTCGTCGATTATTGATTATGAGGACCGTACCACCTGTGTTCTTTTCGGTGACGGAGCCGGCGCCGTTCTCCTGGAGCCCAGCACGGAAAACCTGGGTATAATTGACTTCCTGCTGCATTCTGACGGAAGCGGAGGCGAGTACCTGATGATGAAAGGCGGAGGCAGCGTTAACCCTGCTTCGCATGAAACAGTAGATCAGAAAATGCATTATATCAAACAGGAAGGTCCCCAGGTGTTTAAATTTGCAGTAACCAATATGGCAGATGCCGCTGCAGCCATTATGGAGCGTAACCACCTCACCGGAGACGATGTAGACTGGCTGGTTCCGCACCAGGCCAACAAAAGGATCATCGACGCCACCGCCAAACGGATGGGTATCGGCGAAGAAAAGGTAATGCTGAATATCCAGAAATACGGAAACACAACAGCCGGAACCATTCCGCTTTGTTTGTTTGATTATATGGACCAACTGAAAAAAGGAGACGATCTTGTTTTAGCCGCTTTTGGCGGAGGTTTCACGTGGGGGGCGATGTATATTAAATGGGCGATTTAATGCACAAATATGAAAACACTCAAATTAGCAACTTTGTTTACACTGGGCTATTTTACGATTCAGGCTCAAAATATCCGTACATTCAATAACCTTGAGCTGTCAACCTCGATTTCAAAGAATACGAACCAGTACTCCCTTTTCTGGGGAGAATCCATCCAGGTAAAATCACCGGTTCCGTTCCGGTTTACTACGGGTATCCGGTTTGCCCTGAATAACAAAACCACCGGTATTTACCCGGTGAAAGAGGGGGCCAATTTAAGTACCCTGACCTTTGATAAAAGGCCCTGGTATACTACTTTTGCGTTACCGGCGGGCCTGGAATTCTATTTCAAGGGCATAGGAATAGGCGGTTTTCACGAAATAATTTCGTTTAGCGGGAAAAAGAGCTATAACGACACCTACACGCCCCTGGGCGAAAAGGAGACCCTCAAAACCCAGGGATTCAGCGGTGTTTTCGGCAAAAAACAGAACCTGACAGGCGGCGTTTACCTGATCTATACTTTCAGTGATTCTTTTTCTGTTAAAGCGGGTTACAACCGTATCACCTCCACCTTCACCAAAGCAAACGAGACCAAAGAACTGGGATATGCACGTTTGACTGACGATACCTTCAGCGTAGGAATAAGATTAAATATTGAAAAATAAAGATGGCAACAACAGCAGATTTCAGAAACGGGTTAACCCTGGAATGGAATAATGACCTTTTTACGATAGTAGAGTTTCAACATGTTAAACCCGGAAAAGGCGGGGCATTTGTACGGACCAAGCTTAAGAATATAAAAACGGGCCGGATTTTTGAAAATACCTTTACCGCCGGTGAAAAAGTAACCACTGCCCGGATCGAAAGAAGAACTTTCCAGTATCTTTACAAAGACGAGCTGGGATATAATTTTATGGATAACGATACCTTTGAGCAGATTTCGCTGGAAGAGCATATGGTTCCCCAGGCTGATCTCATGAAAGAAGGTTCCAATATCGACATCCTGATTCATGCAGAAACTGAAACTCCCCTTTCTGTGGAAATGCCGGCATATGTGGAACTGAGGGTAACCTATACCGAGCCCGGTATCAAAGGCGATACCGCTACCAATGCCAGCAAACCTGCCACCGTGGAGACCGGCGCTACCATCAAGGTACCCCTGTTCATTGACAATGATGAGCTCATCAAGGTAAATACCACTACCTATGAGTATGACTCCAGAGTGAAGGAGAAATAATTACCTTTGCATCGGTACAATAAAATATTACATTTGTACAATAAAAATTCGAAACAAAAGCCGTTATGGATACCAAAGAAATACAAAAGCTGATAGAATTCATTTCCAAAACCGACCTTAGCGAAGTAAAAATTGAGACTTCCGATCTGAAAATTCAGGTAAGAAGAGGCGGTGCCGAAGCTCCTAAAGTAGTAGCTGCCCCGCCACAGGTGGTTTATGCTGAGCCTGCTCCCCAGGTAATTGCTCCCAGAGCACCGGAAGTGAAGGCTGAAGCGCCTGCTGCATCTTCAGGCAGTAAGCTGGTGGAAATAAAAGCACCCATGATCGGCACATTCTACCGTTCGGCGGGGCCGGATAAACCGGCTTTCGTAGAAGTAGGAGATGAAATTACCAGCGGAAAAGTGATCTGTATCCTGGAAGCCATGAAGCTGTTCAACGAGATCGAATCCGAAATTTCGGGCAAAATCGTTAAAATCCTGGTAGATGATGCTACCCCGGTAGAATATGATCAGCCCCTGTTTTTAGTTGAACCTGCTTAAGATACACCTCCTTTAAAGTCTGAATCTATGTTTAAAAAAATCCTTATAGCCAACAGAGGGGAGATTGCCTTGCGGATTATCCGTACCTGTAAAGAAATGGGCATCAAAACTGTGGCTGTATATTCTACTGCAGATAAAGACAGCCTGCACGTACGGTTTGCCGATGAGGCGGTGTGTATCGGACCTCCGCCCAGCAAGCAGTCGTATCTGAATATGCAGAGCATTATTTCAGCTGCAGAGATCACCAATGCCGATGCCATCCACCCGGGTTACGGCTTTCTTTCCGAAAATGCGGAATTCTCCAGGATATGTGAAGCTTACAAAATAAAATTTATCGGTGCTTCTGCCGACCAGATCAACCAGATGGGAGATAAGGCAACGGCCAAAGACACTATGAAAAAAGCCGGTGTACCGGTTATTCCGGGTTCTGAAGGACTGCTTTCTTCCGTAGAAGAAGGGATAGAGCTTGCCGAAAAGATCGGTTATCCCGTAATCATCAAAGCCACTGCCGGTGGCGGTGGCCGGGGTATGCGAATCATCCGGAACTCTTCTGAATTTGGGAAACTCTGGGACGATGCCAAGATAGAATCAGGTGCTGCTTTCGGAAATGACGGTCTCTACCTTGAAAAGTTCATTGAAGAGCCGCGTCATATCGAGATACAGATTGTAGGAGACCAGTACGGGAACGTTTCCCACCTGTCGGAACGTGACTGTTCCATCCAGAGAAGACACCAGAAGCTGATCGAAGAAACTCCCTCCCCCATTGTTTCTCCCGAACTCCGGGAACAAATGGGACAGGCGGCAGTAGCCGGCGCAAAGGCCATTCGTTATGAAGGTGCCGGAACCATTGAATTCCTGGTCGACAAATACGGTAAGTTCTATTTCATGGAGATGAACACCCGTATCCAGGTAGAGCATCCGATCACTGAAGAAGTGACCGGCTTTGACCTGATCAAAGAGCAGATCAAAGTAGCTGCCGGTGAAAAGGTTTCAGGCAACAACTATTACCCTGCCCAGTACGCCATGGAATGCCGGATCAACGCGGAAGATCCCCGGAACGGCTTCCGGCCCAGCCCGGGTGTGATCAAGCAGATCAATCTCCCCGGCGGACACGGCGTAAGAGTGGATTCTCATGTATACGCAGGTTATGTGATTCCCCCCAATTATGATTCCATGATCGCCAAGCTTATCGTTTCTGCCCCCAGCCGGGAGGAAGTGATCGTGCGGATGAAGCGGGCTTTGCAGGAATTCTTTATTGACGGGGTAAAAACTACCATTCCTTTCCATCTGAAAATGATGGATGATGAGGTTTTCAAATCCGGTATTTTCAATACAGGATACCTGGACAATTTTGATTTTTCTGATTTGTAATACTGTACCTGGTTCCCGATTATGCCCGAACCGGCAAGAAGAAAAATCGTTTTATGTCAGTTCGTGCATAGTTGGTAACCGGGCTTAGAAGCCCTGCCTGGTCAGAGGCCGTATTTGCTAATAACTGCATCACTCACTTCCTGTATGAAAAAATATTTTCTTTTCTTCCTTCTGGGCAGCATCAGTTGCAGTACGGATTCCGTACCCAAATACCTGGAAGCCACCATTGTGGAGGAGGGGTGCATGCCGGTAGCCGTTATCACGGGTAGCAGCCTGGGAGAAAAATGGAACGGATATGAAAACTGTGTGGTCATCAACAACCCGGAGAGTGACCATCTGCCCTCTTCGTTTCTCCGGAAAGACAGCACCTTCTATTTCCTGTCTTATGAACTCGCTTCAGCTCCGGTGTGTACCGGTACTTTGTCTGCTCCCGGCATTAATATTCGGGTTCTGGGATTCTCAAAAGAAAAACCCTGATGATTTGCGATGGATGATTTACGATTTACCGGAATAAAACCATCTGCCAGTATATTGTAAATCATCCATCGCAAATATATTTTATACAAACTGGCTCTCCTTACCGAATTTCTTAGCCAGCAGCGCGTAAACCACTGCACGGTACTTGCTCCGGTTGCCTGTACCCATTTTGATAATAACCTCCTCGATGGCAGCATCCAGTTCCGGTCCGTCTTTCAATCCCAGTTTTTTGATCAGGAAGTTATTCTTTACTGTATCTTTTTCCTTCTGGTCGGATCCTGATACTTTCGAAGAATCCGCATTATAGATGGAAGGACCCAGAGATTTTGCCACCCCTGTAAGAAGTGCTTCGCTCAGGCCCAGACCTAATTCAGCGTTCTGAGCTTTGTACAGCTCAACGTTCTCATCAAATTTACTCATTTTTTAATAGTTAAAAGGTGAAAAATGTATACTAAGTTAGAAAAAATACCTCATATCCTGCTGGTGTACCTGTAAAATTTGCGGGAGTTGAACCTTCCCTGCAAACCGAATACCAGGGAACCCGTTTTTTCAAAAACCCCGTACCGGGCTGAAGATCCACCGGCAAATTTTATATCAAACGTATTCGATATGTATTCCGGCTTCCTGAAAATACCCTTGAAAAATACCAGGATTTCCAGGCGGTCAGTAACATTGCCCTTTAGCTCGGCACAGATTTCTCCATACATAAGACTCCGGGACTGAGATAAAGTAACATTAAAATATTCCAGGTCGCGGCTCTGAAGAGATTGCTGAAGATCAAAAGAGTAGCTTGGAGGCGTGGCCGGCCGTGTAGATACCAGTACCCCGCCACCCAACCCGAGATTCACGTAAGCATTCCGGGTAATCCTGTTCAGGTTAAGCACCCTCTTTTTCACTGTCACCGGAACATACCACTGCCGGTTATTTGCCCCCAGGAGAAAAGCCGGCCAGTACGGAGAAGAAAACACATAGGTGGAGAACCTGTTTTTCATTCTTACCACCCCCGTTTCCACAAAAAAATTATTGTTCATGTTCAGACCCAGGTTCAGCTCCGCCCATTCGTTCATGGAAGATTTACTTTCGGCAAAGTCGGCAAACCCTCCGGTGCTTCCGTTATAGGGTTTCCGCAGCGCCCCGCTGAGACCGAAGTAAAAGCTGGAGAAGCTCGATTCCAGGTGAGGCAGGTTTTCCACTTCATGACTTTTCTTCCTGTTTTCCGGAATTTTATAGTATTCCTCTTCTTCCTGGCCTCTTGCCTGTAAAACCGCCAGAAAAAAGGAAAATAAGAGCAGATACCTCCTCATGTTTTTTTGTCCGACTTTGATTTATTTAAAAATACGCATACTTTTGTAAAAAATTGATATCCATGAGTAATATTTCGTCGAAAGTGCCTGCATGGGCTATGCTAACCGTTTTTTTATTGATTCTTGTTATACTGGCGGTATTCGGTGACCTGTTTACCTTTATTGTGGGAACACTGATCATGGCCATCGTATTTTCCAACGGATACGACCGGACCCACCTCGAAGATCACTAAGCAATACCCCTGACTTAGGAGGGTGGTCATAAATACACGAATGACTCCCGGACAGGCAGCTGATGCTTTGTCCTCCGGGTTTTCCTGAATTTCATCGCGGGCAGTTAATTTTTCTGCCGCTAGCCTGCTATACATATTTTTTTTCAGCGCCTGTGGTCAAAACCACGGGCTTTCTTTTATATTTACACGGGTAAGGGTTAAATCCTGACCTAAGTTTATACTCCTAAAAATCTGTAAAAATGTTAAAAGACCTTAAATTAGATTCTACTACGGAAAAGAACATCAAAACCTGGCTGAAAGGCAGATATGACCAGGAGACCAAAGACAAGATCAATGCGCTTATTGCTGCGGGAAATGTGACCCAGCTGACCGATTCTTTCTACAAGAACCTGGAGTTCGGTACCGGCGGCATGCGCGGCGAACTGGGCGTGGGCAGCAACCGAATGAATAAATACACCGTAGGAGCCGCCACACAGGGTTTGGCGAATTATCTGAACAAGGTATTTACAGATCAGGAAATCAAAGTGGCCATTGCCTATGACAGCCGGAATTTTTCACCTGAATTCGGACAGATTGCCGCCGATATTCTCTCGGCCAACGGTATAACGGTATATTTGTATAAGGCGCTGAGACCCACTCCCCAGCTTTCCTTTACCGTCAGGGAGCTGGGCTGCCAGTCCGGTATCGTGATTACGGCATCGCATAACCCGCGGGAATATAACGGCTACAAGGTATACTGGACCGACGGCTCCCAGGTAGTGGCTCCGCACGATAAGAACATTGTGGCAGAAGTGAATGCCATTACCAACGTAAAAGACATCAGGTTCAAAGGAGTAAAGAAACGGATCAAGATGATTGGTGAGCCTTTGGATAAAAAATATCTGAAAGCCGTAAAAAGCATTACGGTTTCTCCCCGGATGATCCGGAAACAGAAAGATCTGAAAATTGTTTTCAGTCCCATTCACGGAACCGGTATTACCATGGTACCGCCCGCCCTGGCCCAGCTGGGGTTTGAGAATGTGTCCGTGGTGGAGGCCCAGGCCACACCTGACGGGAATTTCCCGACGGTGGTTTACCCGAACCCGGAAGAAAAAGAGGCCATGAGCAAAGCTCTCGATCTGGCAAAGCAGATTGACGCCGACCTGGTGATTGCCACCGACCCGGATTCAGACCGTGTAGGGATGGGCATTAAAAACCCGGAAGGCGAGTGGCAGCTGCTGAACGGTAACCAGGCCGCCAGCCTGATCATTTATTACCTGCTGAAGGCCTGGAAAAAAGCCGGCAGGCTGACCGGAAAGGAATTTGTATGCAAGACCATTGTAACCACCGACCTGATTGACGCCATGGCTGAAAAAGCCGGTGTAAAATGCTATAATACGCTTACCGGTTTTAAATATATTGCCCAGGTGATCCGGGAAACCGAAGGCCGGGAAACCTTCATCGGCGGAGGGGAAGAAAGCTACGGTTACCTGATCGGCGACAAAGTGCGCGATAAGGATGCCATAGCCAGCTGCGCCATGATTGCGGAGCTTACCGCCTACGCCAAACAGAAGGGCATCTCGCTTTTTGATTTCCTTGCGGAAATGTATAAGCAGTTCGGTTTCTATTACGAAGGACTGATCTCGGTCACCAAAAAAGGGAAAACCGGTGCGGAAGAGATTCAACAGATGATGGCTGATTTCAGGAACGCTCCTCCCAAAACCCTGGGTGGCTCGCGCGTGATCCGGATGGACGACTTCAAATCACTGAAAAGAACCGATATCAAAACCGGCGAGGTGACCGATATCCCCGCAGGGAAGCTGGGTATAGAGTCGTCCAATGTACTCCAGTTCTTCACCGCTGACGGCACAAAATTCACCTGCCGCCCTTCAGGAACCGAGCCCAAAATCAAGTTTTATATCGGTGTAAAAGGCAAGCTGAAAAACAAGTCCGAATTTAATGCCACGCTTGAATCACTGAAAGAGAAAGTAGCGGGAATTGGTAAGGAGCTGAATTTGGGATGATTATTAATGCTAAATTGTAAATGTTTAATGGTGAATAAGTGAATAGTGCCAATATTCCTTTAGCATTTACAATTTAGCATCAGGGTAAAGGCAGCTCTGCCAGCTGCGTAGCAACACCGCTTTCAAAATCAATATGAAAGCAGTAGGTATTCCTGCCGTTCGTCACGCATAAATACGGGGCCTGTAATGTAAGATTATACCGGCTGGCCTGCTCAACCACCTTATCGGATATTTTCACATCGGCAGCCTTGCATTCCACGAGCATGTAGGGCTGTCCTGTTTTATCAAATATCAGCAGGTCTGTTCTCTTATTCAACGCATGATATTGTGTGCCCAGCTCGGTACGGATCAGGTTACGTGAAAAACCCAGCTCTGATATCAGAAAATGCAGGAAAGTCTGTCTTACTTTTTCTTCCGGGGTGAGTACCAGGTACTTCCTGCGTATAATGTCATAGACATAGGTAATACCATTTTCTGTTTTTGTTTTAATACCTGAATTTTTCACTGAACTCCGGGAATTATTTTACGAAGATATTGGTTGTACTCTTCAATATTCAGAATTTAACACAAAATATATGCAGACAAAAGAACAGATTGTACAAAACTGGTTACCCCGCTACACCGGAACCCCCCTCGAAGAATTCCGTCCCTATATCCTGCTGACCAACTTTTCCAATTACGTGGAGATCTTTGCCCAGAAATACAAGGTAGAGGTCAGAGGTAAAGGCAATGCCATGCAAACCGCTTCAGCCGGAAACATCACCATCATCAATTTCGGAATGGGCAGCCCTATGGCCGCTACCGTTATGGACCTGCTGACGGCCATAGAACCCAAAGCGGTGCTGTTCCTCGGAAAATGCGGCGGGCTGAAAAAGACGGCTTTGGGCGACTTTATCCTGCCGATTGCCGCTATCCGTGGCGAAGGAACCAGCAACGACTACGCCAAACCGGAAATTCCGGCCCTTCCTTCGTTCCGTTTACAAAGATCCGTATCGGAAATGATCATCAAACACCAGATGGATTACTGGACCGGCACCGTATACACCACCAACCGCCGGGTATGGGAACATGACGAGGATTTCAAAAATTATCTCCGTGAAATACGCGCCATGGGAATCGACATGGAAACGGCGACCATCTTTACCGTAGGCTTCGTGAATTCCATCCCCCACGGTGCGCTCCTGCTGGTATCCGATAACCCGATGACACCCGAGGGGGTAAAAACCGAAGCCAGCGACAAAAAAGTCACCTCCTCTTTCGTGGAAAAACACCTCCAGATCGGAATAGATGCCCTTGACGAACTGGCCAATTCCGGCGAATCAGTGAAACACCTGAGATTTGAAAGCTGATCAGTTACAGTAATCTTTGATCAGGCTGTAGGCATTGGCATAGCCCAGCTCACCGGCCTTACTGAGATCAATACAGCCGCTGTTGGTATCTCCGACGGCTGTTTTGATCAGGCCTCGTACATAAAACGCCTCGGCGTAATCCGGGTTCAGCTTGATCGCATTACCGAAGTCGATCACCGATTCCGCCTGCAGTCCCATAGAAGAGCGAATCAGCCCCCTCACAAAGTAAGCCTCCGGATAGATTGGATTGATCTCTATGGATTTATTGAGGTCTGAAAAGGCATCTTTCATATTGTTGGCTTTCATTTGTGCATACCCCCGCACAAAATATCCTTCGGAAAGATCTTCGGAAAGATCGGGAATGATCACTTTGGTGGCCACGGCATCTCTTAACTTATCCAGCTGGCTCTTAGGGATAGTCACATACTGGGTTTTCTGATCCTTGTTAGATGTCTTGATATCCAGGATGCGGTCAAGGTCAGTAATGGCTCCCTTGGGATTGGAAAGCATGGCCAGGGCGAAGCCTCTGCCGTAGTAGGCATCTTTCAGACCCGGGTCTATTCTCAGTGCATTGTCAAAGTCTATCCGGGCTCCGTTATAATCTTTCAGGCGGCTTTTGGCAAAACCACGCAGGTAATAGGGTTCGGCATTCTGGTTATCCATTTTCAGTGATTCGTTCAGGTCCGATACGGCCCGCTCATAGTCTTCCACCCGGATGGCATTCCGGCCTCTTTCGAGGAAAGGCTGCGGATGTTTGGTATTTGTTTCAATAGCCGAGGTATAATCGGAAATAGCGCCTTTAAAGTCCCCCAGCTTGGCTTTGCACAGTCCGCGCGAATAAAAAGCCTGGAATTTTTCGGTATTGCCTGGACCAAGGTCAATCACTTTGTTAAAATCACGGATAGCCAGGTTCAGGTCATTCAGCTTGGCAAAAAGTACCCCGCGCTGCAGGTAGGAAAGCGGATCGTTGGGTGCCAGCTCTATAGAGGTATTAAAATCCTGCACGGCTGAACGGTTATCGTCCTGGTTACTTTTGCTGATGGCCCGGTAATGATAGCTTAAGGCGTCTTTAGGAGCCAGCTGAACCGCTTTATCAAAATCTGAAATGGCCCCTCGGTGGTCTTTCAGCGCCTGTTTGGCCAGTCCGCGGTTAAAATAGCTCCGGGCGTTGTCGGGGTTCATGGAGATGGCCGAGCTGAATGCAGCGATAGAACCCAGGTAATCTCCGGAGCGGCTTTTACTGACCCCGGCATCAAAATAATCTGAAGCCGTCTGCTGCGCATGAAGACCGGAACTGCATAAAAGAAAGATAAGTATAGCAGGGAAAACGTTTTTCATGGGTAATAATGATGAGGTTAATTAATGCTTAAAATTACTATAGAATCAGCCCGCTCCCAAAAAATATATAAAATTCTAAGCCCGGGGGTGAAATTCCTTCAGGGTCTGCTGAAGATAGGCCCTGTCGAGGTGCGTATAGATCTCCGTAGTGGTAATGGATTCATGCCCCAGCATTTCCTGAACGGCGCGGAGGTCGGCGCCGCCTTCCACCAGGTGGGTGGCAAAGCTGTGCCGCAGGGTATGGGGTGAGATAGTTTTGCGGATACCCGCTTTTTCAGCCAGGTCCCTGACAATATAGAAAACCATCACCCGGCTGAGAGCCGCTCCCCGGCGATTCAGAAAAAGGTGGTCCTCATAGCCTTTCTGCACCTCCGCCCTGCTCCGTATCTCCTCCAGGTAGATCCCCGTGTATTTAATGGCCGCACTGCCTATGGGTACCAGCCGGGCTTTATTGCCTTTGCCCACTACCAGCAGGTAGCCTTCGTCAAAGTGACACTGGCTTATCTTCAGCTCCGTCAGCTCGGAAACCCGGAGGCCCGAACTGTACATGACTTCCAGGATAGCCCGGTTCCGGGTGCCTTCAGGAGCAGAATGGTCAATGCAGCCCAGCATATCCTCTATCTCCTCCACCTGCAGCACTTCCGGGAGCTTGCGGGTCAGTCGCGGCGCCGAGATCAGGTAAGTAGGATCAGTGTCCCTTCTTCGCTCCAGCCGCATAAATTCAAAAAAGGCTTTTAGACCGCTGAGTATTCTGGCCTGGGAAGCGGATGACATTCCTATTTCTGTAAGAAAGGCCAGAAAACGGTGAATATCTTCTTCCGATACGTTTTCAGGAGCAATATCCATTTGGAGGAAGGAGGCCAGCTTGTGCATATCCCGCAGATACGATTCCACGGAATTATCGGCAAGGCCTCTTTCCAGGCGGAGAAAATTTCTGAAGGCAGGAAGAGCTTCCGACCAGAGCATCAGTTCTCCCAGTTAAAGATCAGCTCCTGCTCAATATCAGGATGAAGGCTCAGGGCCACCGGGCAGTTCCGGCCTACCCGTTCGTATCTTTCTTTCTCTTCTGTGCTCAGCGCCGGCTCGCTCCGTAAGGAGAACTCAGCGATCACCCCGCTGATCCTGCGGGGCGCATCAGCACTCATCACCTTGGTAATGCTTACTTCACTGCCCCTGAACTCGTGCCCTGCCTTTTCTGCCGCTATGCTCATTACGGTGATGGCACAGGCTCCCAGTGAAGTAGCTGCAAGATCGGTGGGGGAAAAGGCCTCCCCCTTTCCGTTGTTATCTACCGGCGCATCGGTCTCAATGGTCTTGCCCGATTTTAAATGAATGGCTTCGGTGCTCAGACCGCCCAGATATTTGATTTTTGAAGTACTCATATTGCTGATGTTTTGGTTATTAGTTCCGAGTGAAGAGTATTGAGTATCGAATTGAGAGTATTGAGTTGAGAGTATTGAGTTGAGAGTATTGAGGGGAATTGCCAACGGCCGGTAGCCTACCGGCGCATTGCCCTTTCTATCTCTTCTATCTCCAGAGGCACGTGGGCCATCAGGTCGGTGTTCCCCGATTCCGTGATCAGGATATCATTTTCCAGGCGGATCCCTATTTTTTCTTCCCGGATATAGATGCCGGGTTCGAGAGTAAGCACCATGCCGGGCGCAAAAGGCGTACTTCTGTCACCCACATCGTGCACATCAATCCCCAGTGAGTGGGATACTCCGTGCGGAAGGTATTTATTTACTGTTTCCGGGTTATTTTTGAGCTCTCCCGCGCTTACCAGCCCCAGCTTCACGATTTCTTTGCCCATCAGGCCGAGGGCTTCTTTTTTCAGGTTAATCACGGTGTTTCCATTGACCATGAGCCCTTTCAGGGTTTTCATGATGTGCAGTACCGAAGAATATACTTCCGCCTGGCGGTCGGTGAATTTACCGCCCACCGGCAGCACGCGGGTCATGTCAGCCTTGTAGTTTCCGTATTCCGCCCCGAAATCAATGAGCACCAGTTCGCCCTCTTCGCAGCGTTTGTTATTGTCTACATAATGAAGAACACAGGTGTTGGCCCCCGAAGCAACAATAGGCAGGAAAGCATGAAACCGGGAGCGGTTCATCATAAACTCATGTGCGATCTCGGCTTCCACCTCAAATTCGTATTTTCCCGGTTCCAGAAAGCGGGCGGCACGCAACAGGCCTTTACGGGTAATATCAATGGCCTGCTTCAGGCAGGTCAGCTCGCTATCTGCCTTGAAAAGCCTCAGCTGATTAATGACCTTCTCCGGGTTCCGGATTTCTGTTTGCGGATATTTTTCCTGGAAACGGTCGGCCAGCCATTTTCCGTGGGAGCGGAACGTCCGGAAACGGTCGAGCTGGGTGGTATCCCGGTACAGATACACTTCAGGTTTTTCCTTCACCTGCTTATCCAGCATTTCCCGGAAGTCTTGCAGCCAATGGATATTCTGAATACCGGATACGGCGCGGGCTTCTTCCTGTGAGAGCCTGTCGCCATCCCAGATCCGGATCAGCTCCGAAGTTTCTTTAATAAAAAGCCATTCCCCCTCCCCTTTCACCAGGATCAGGTAACCTTCCTCCTGGTCAATACCGGTGAGGTAAAAAAAGGTACTGTTCTGGATAAATCCGTACGTACCATCGGCATTGGCCGGCAGCAGATCGTTAGCGGCAAATACGGAAACCGAGCCTTCCGGCATCTGTTCCAGGTACCGTTTCCGGTTCAGTGAAAATACCTCGCTGCTGATTCTTTCGTATCGTGTGTTCATGAGTTAACTTATCTGGCAGGCCTGAAAATCATTATACCGGAGTGCTTCCTGATCCTTTCGAGGTACTGCTGCAGGGTTTCTTTTGAGACAATTACCTTTTTTTCATCCAGTGAGGCATGAAGCAGATGAAGCCTGCCGCCTTTCCGAACGGCAAATCCTTCGTGGTTCACATCCAGTCCTTTGACCACCGAGGTAAAGGCAATGATATCGCCCTCTTCAATCTGATCTTCCACCGAACTGAATTTCGCTTTGGGCACATAATAAAAGGCATTTTCATTCAGGGTCTTCTCTGTCTTTACAATCTCTGCCAGCGCCTTGTCATCAGCAGCCAGCGCAGGATAGAGCTTCCGGTTCTCCGACATAAAACTGATGGGTTTCTCCTGTACTTCGCCCACCTCCTCCGTAATATCCAGGAGAATGCCGTTATCCACCGCCTGCCGGGCCCAGTCGATAAAATAATGCATCCTGGAGGTATACCCGTCAATCACCCCGTTGCGATAGCGAAGAAGCTGGAGGTATTCACGGTACGCATCCAGTCCTGCTTCCGGGCTGTGCTTTGCCAGTGAAAGCGCCAGCACATTTTCTACCAGCGTGAAGCAATCAAATTCTTCGAGGTTAATTACCAGCGCTTCCGGCGTTTTTTCCAGGGTGGCAGGCACATAAGGTTTGCCGAGGAATTCCTCTGCCACATTCAGCATGGTCTTGTTCAGCTTATCTTTTGCGGGAGTACGCAATATCTTAACGGCCGACTCCTGGGCCGACACGGAGAAGCTGATCAGCAAGCTTAAAAAAAAGATTCTCATATGTAAAAAGTTCCGAGTTCCGAGTATTGAGTTTCGGGAACACAAATTATCTTATCCGGCTTAAATTAACGGCGCTGAGCGGTTCAGCGACTCATCCAGTGAAATTATGGTTTCCGTGCGCTGAATACCCGGCAGCTTCTGGATCCGTTCGGCCAGCACATCGCGGAGGTGCGTGGTGTCGCGGCAAACCAGTTTTACAAACATACTGTAATTTCCCGTTGTATAATTAATACTTACCACTTCGGGGATCTGCATCAGCTCATCTTTTGCATGATCATACAATTCCGGTTTTTCCAGAAAGATACCCAGAAATGCGGAAATATCCCAACCCAGCCGCTTAACATCTATTTTTATGCTGCTGCCCACAATGATCCCGGAATTTTCCATTTTTTTTACCCGGGCATGAACAGCCCCCTGCGAGAGGTTCACTTTCTCACCGATCTCCTGGTAAGACAATTTTGCGTCTTCCAGGAGGATTCTGAGAATCTTATAGTCGGTTTCGTCAATGTTTTCTTTCATTGTATTTAGTGATTAGTTTTTAATGTCGTTCGAGATTAAATATTATTCTGTAAATATAACAATATTCTATATATAATCTTAAATTATAATTTTTTTTCGATATAATTTTTAACAATTAAAATAGAGCTGCTATATTTGTACTGTAATTCAAACGGCAGGTAACGCAAACAATACTGTAGGATGACGAAACTGGCAGCCGTGCCCTCCTGTCTCGGGGGTGATGATCACAGGATAAACATAGTGTAAGCCGAACGGTTTAGTCTCGACTGGGGTTGACCACCAAATTTGCACTAAGGCTAACTGCATCGTGGGCGGTTCGACTCCCCCTCCTACAGCAAAAATAGCATGAACTCAGATTCATGCTATTTTTATATCATTCGAGAATTTTGTTTTTTAGTTTGTTGATGAAGTATAGTCATACACACAGTCTCGGCTTGCAGGCTGTGTGTTTTTGTTCGTGACTGAATTACATGATCGTATGCCCCAGCTTATCTCTTTTGGTAGAAAGGTAAAATTCATTGTGCGGGTTGGGCGCAATCTCAATAGGAACATTCTCCACGATTTCCAGTCCGTAGCCTATTAAGCCGGCCCTTTTCCGGGGGTTATTGGAGATCAGCCGGAGCTTGGTGATGCCGAGATCCCTGAGAATCTGGGCGCCCACACCGTAATCCCGCTGATCGGCTTTAAAACCCAGCTCAAGGTTGGCCTCCACCGTATCTTTGCCCTGCTCCTGCAGCTTGTAGGCTTTAAGCTTGTTGAGCAGGCCGATGCCCCGCCCCTCCTGGTTCATATATACAATCACTCCTTTGCCTTCTTTCTCCACCATCTGCATGGCCGCATGGAGCTGAGGACCGCAGTCGCAGCGGCAGGAGCCGAAAATATCACCGGTCACACAGGAAGAATGTACCCTTACCAGCACCGGCTCATCTTTTTCCCAGGTACCCTTAATCAGCGCAAGGTGAAGCTGGTTATTATCTCTCTGCCGGAAGGCGATCATTTCAAAATCTCCCCATTCGGTCGGCATTTCCACGCCGATCTCCCGGCTGATCAGGGTCTCATTCCGGAGCCTGTAAGCGATCAGGTCCTTAATAGACACCAGCCTTAAACCGAACTTATCGGCGATAACCCGGCATTCGGGAAGCCGTGCCATGGTGCCGTCTTCATTCAGGATCTCAATCAGCACCCCGGCCGGCTCCAGGCCTGCCAGCTGCGCAAAATCCACGGCTGCTTCCGTATGCCCTGCACGCCGAAGCACGCCCCCTTCCTGCGCCATAAGGGGAAAAATATGCCCGGGCCGGCCGAGGTCCGAAGGCCGGGTATCCCTGTTCACCAGGGCCTGGAGCGTTTTGGCCCGGTCAGAAGCAGAAATACCGGTGGTACAGCCATGCCCCAGAAGGTCAACTGAAACGGTAAACGCCGTTTCATATTCTGCGGTATTCCGGTTCACCATGGGAGCCAGCTCCAGCTCGCGGCAACGTTCCGCCGTAAGCGGTGCGCACATCAGCCCGCGCCCCTCCCTGACCATAAAGTTTACCATTTCAGGCGTTACCTTCTCTGCTGCGCAGATAAAATCGCCTTCATTTTCCCTGTCTTCATCGTCTACTACTATAATGATCCGGCCCGCCCTGATATCGCTGATGGCCTCTTCTATACTATCCAGTTTCATATCCCTGATTAATTGCTGCAAAGTTACCGTAAACCCGGCAGATTACACCTGATCTTCCCAAAAGTTTGCGACCTTTGTACATTGATACATTGTAATTATAAAACCCTGAAAAAAGATTAAAAGTTTAACCCGGAGCCGGATATGAAAAAGTTAGCGATGGAGGAATTGAACCGCATTTCGGTGGAGGAATTCAAAAAGAAAAATAAGCTGGGAATCTGCCTGGTGCTGGATAATATCCGGAGCATGGCCAATGTAGGATCTGTTTTCCGGACGGGCGACTGCTTCCGTGTAGAAAAAATCCATTTATGTGGCATTACTTCTACCCCGCCTCACCGTGAGATCGAGAAAACCGCATTGGGAGCCACGGAGTCAGTAGACTGGACATACCATGAAAATGCAGAAAGCCTGGTACAGGCCCTGAAGGCGGAAGGCTACCGGATCCTGGCCCTGGAACAGGCAGAGGGCAGCGTATCACTAAGCCATTTTACGCCTGAGCCGGACAGCCGGTACGCCCTGATCCTCGGGAACGAGGTCTTCGGTGTGAACGATGCCCTCCTCCGCCATGCCGACCAGGTGATCGAGATTCCCCAGTTCGGCACCAAACATTCTTTTAATGTGAGTGTCTCCGCCGGGATCTTCCTTTGGGATTATTTCACAAAGACAATGGGGAAAGTCTTGGACTGAGCCTCGTATTTCAACACCACAAAATATTTTCCCTGGAAATTTCTTGCCGTAAGATCCACTGTCCGGGGATAGGATATCCGGTCGAAATTGGTCTTGTACACTTCTCTTCCCAACTGATCAATAACAATCAGGTCAACGTTCTCCCGTTCACCGTTGGAAGTCACCTGGATCAGCCCCGTTGACACCGGGTTCGGATAAATGCTGAAGCCTGTAAGATTGGTATTTTCAGCTACCGCAAATTCATCGGACAGGAGAGATACACAGGCCAGCATCCCACCGGGAGTAGTATAATTGTGAATACCTTTTACCTGGTAGGTTCCCGCCTGCTGAATATGCAGGATACTGTTGGATTCTCCGTCAATCTGCGTTCCGCCCAGTATCCAGTCAAAGCTCACTTCGGGATCCGGAGACTCCGCTTTGAGATAAAACGGCCCGTTATGCGCCACGGAAGGCTGACCCGGATTTTCATAGAAACGATAATTCAGCTGGCTGGAAGCCGGACTGGGGCAGTTGGGCAGGCTGTACAGCGTAGCCGTTACAAACTCATGTGAGTTATCCTTCAGGGAGATCTGGTTGGTGGTGGCCCCGGTATTCCACCGGATGTCGGCGCCCTGCACGTTGGAGATGGCCACGGTAATGGTTTCCCCGTCACACTTGTACCCGCCACCGTTCATGAACATCAGCTGCGGCCGGGCCGGAGGTGCTTTAAAGCTGATATTGTAGCTCTGTGTGCTGTTGGAATAACAGTTCTGGTCTGATTTGTACTGGGCAGAGTAGGAACCCGGGTTATTTACATTGAGCGTATTGCCCACAAACGTGGTGCTCCATTCCACGCTGTATTTGGAGGGAGCTACTTCCAGCCGTACGGATTTCCCTTCACAGCCAACCAGGCCGTCAGGCGTGGAAATAACAGGAACCGTGCGAACATATACATCTCCTATATTGACACTGTTTGAACGAAGAATATTACCGGTGGCATCTCTTACGGTCACCTGGTACAGGCCTGCACCGGACGTGATCTCGCTCCCCCTGTCCCCGTTATTCCAGAAATATTCATTGTAGAAGTTACTCAATGTAAGCTTGACGCTTCCGGTACCCTGACAATAATGGTTGATCTTCAGGATATCTCTCGGCAGAACAGGGTTTGCAGACGAGAAAAAGGCATCGGTCAGCGCCCCGCTCCAGGCAGAGGCCAGCTCGGTCAGCCCCATACTGCCCGAAGCATTCTGGAAGTGTCCGCCGTCATACCGGTTGGTCTGTATATTATCGGTGGAAGGTCCGCCCCACACATTGGGCACGGTATTGATCACCATGTTCTGGCCGTCAATAACGCGTGTATCCACTGTTCCCTGGTAACGCGAAGCCCGCGATACCACCCAGGGAATCTGTGCGCCGATGTCCGTCCTGGATTTCTGGATCACATAACTGAGATTATTGTAATATTCCGGTGCTGAAATTCCGGCGCTGCTGTTGGTAAAGCGGTCGTATTCGCCCTGGTGCCATAAAACCGAACGGAAGCCGGTGATGGCATTGATGCTCTGCAGCGTAATCTGGAAACCGCGGTACGGCCCCCCGTTCTGCAGGAGGTCACCATAGGTTTCATTGTAGGTAGGAATGCCCCGGGCCGACTGCGCCCAGTTGGTGCTTGAGGTTCCGGTAAAGGCAGCGTTAAAGAAAAGTACGGGTACGTTCAGGCGTTCTACCAGCATATCTCCCAGCTCGCCGTAACAATAAGGCGTGTAACCCGTAGGACCTATTCCCCAGGCCGCTTCCACTTTTCTGAACGAAAGATCGTTCAGGTAATTGGGAAAATTTCTATACTGGTCCGTAACGTAGGTATCAAAATAGTTGGGAGCATAGGCATTTACCCGGTCATCATTCGCACTCCTGGCATTGGGGGAACGCCCGTAGCCCTGGGCATTGGATTGTCCCGCTATCAGGAATACCTCGCCTATTCCCACCCTTTCTACCGAAGAGGTAAACAGGACCGTTTCATTTTTAACGCCGCGCACTTCGAGCCGGTACCAACCGCCCTTGTTCTGAATTTTCCCGGTAAAGGCCTGGCCGTCCACCCTCGAATCGATCACCACCCATGAGGTGGTCACTCCCTGGTTGGCGCTCCTGGCAATCAGCCGCGCTTCAACACGGTCGCAATCCTGGGAAACATTTCCATATACATTCACATAGCCCAGGTCGGCGTTATTTCGCTGGAAAACCATTCTTTCCACAGGAAACCCGATGGTGATCTGTCCCATGGCCAACGCATGCATCAATACAAAAAAGACAATGGATAAAACTCGCTTATAAGTCATGAAGTTCCGTGATTATATCCCAACAAACTGTTTTAAAAATCTCTGATCGTTTTCAAAAAATAACCTCAGGTCATTAATGCCGTACTTCAGCATGGTGATCCTTTCGATCCCCATCCCGAAGGCAAAACCGGTATACTCTTCCGGGTCGATACCGCAGTTCGCCAGTACGTTCGGGTCTACCATGCCTGACCCGGCGATCTCCACCCAGCCGGAGTGTTTACAGATATTGCAACCTTTTCCGCCGCAGATAAAGCAGGTGACATCAATTTCAGCGCTGGGCTCTGTAAAAGGAAAATACGAAGGCCTCAGCCGGATTTGTGTATCCTTACCGAACATTTCTTTCGAAAAATGGAGCAGTGTGTCCTTTAAATCCCTGAACGAGACGTTCCTGTCCACATAGAGCCCCTCTACCTGGTGAAACTGGCAGTGCGCCCGGGCTGAAATGGCCTCATTCCGGTAGACCCGGCCCGCCATAATAGACCGTACCGGAGGCTTCTTCCTGTCCATCAGCCGAATCTGCACATTGGAAGTGTGCGTTCTCAGCAGCAGGTCATCTTTTGTTTCCGCTGCTTTCTCCACAAAAAAGGTATCCTGCATCTCACGTGCCGGATGGTTCTCCGCAAAATTAAGGGCGGAAAAATTATACCAGTCGTATTCTACTTCGGGGCCGTCTTCCGCATTAAAGCCCATGCGCGAAAATATCTCGATAATCCGCTTTCTGACAATACTCAGGGGGTGCAGGCTTCCCTGGGTGGCCGGGACAACGGGCAGGGTAAGGTCTTCAGACGGCAGCTTTCCCGTATCGGCAGAAGTATCTTTCTGCAGGGAGGCGTAAATTTCTTCCAGGGCATTTTTAAGAACATTAAGCTGCTGTCCCACAGCTCTTTTCTGTTCATTACCCACTTTTTTAAAGTCTTCAAACAACCCGCTTAATTTACCTTTTTTACTCAGGTAGGTCAGCCGGAACTGTTCGGCCGTTCCTCCGGCTGACTTAAGAAATTCTTCCGCTTCTGTCTGTATTTTTTCTATGCTGTCTAACACCCCCGGATTTTTTTAGTCCGCAAATATAGTATATACCTGAAATTTTTAAATAAACACCTTGAACTTTGTGGCTTAATAACGGAATTCCGGTACAGGTTTATTCAATAATTCCGTATTTTAATTCTGCTGTTTTCCGCGAGTAAAAATTAAAGTGCCACCACTCGGTGGTAATGGGGGTAAAGCCCACGTCGCGCAGAAGCGACCGCAGCAGAATACGGTTATTCAACTGTTTCAGACTCAGTTTACCTTCATTCAGCAGCTGGCGTTCCAGCCGCGGGTAGGCCAGCTCCCCGAAATAATCAAAAGGGGTGCCCATATCCAGCGGCCGGCCGGTCTCGAGGTCAAAGATGGTCAGGTCAACCGCGCATCCGTAATTATGAATGGAAGCTTCTTCCGGGTCAGCTACGTACTTCCGGCGCTCTTCTTCTGCCAGACTGTCGAGCTTTTTCCATAAAATATGCTGCACCCTCAGGGGACGGGCCGCGTCATATACCAGGAGCCGCAGGCTGGGATTATCTTTTCGCAGCATCCGGCTGGCTTTCACCAGCGCCCGGGCCGGCTCGGCCTGGAGATAGGCCAGCTCCAGTGTGCCGTAGAGGTCGGTTCCGATAAAATTATCCCGTGAGCTGTATTTTAATTGCACGCGAATCTCTTCATCCAACGCCTGGAGATCCAGCAGACCCTGCTCCTGCATAGCGGTCTCAAACGCACTTACTGCCAGGGGTTCGCTTCGGGGAAAGTACTCATTAATTTCTTCGGGAGTCAGGGAGCGCGGCAGGTCAAACCGCTTTTCCTCTCTGCAGGCCACCGTGAGGATGACAGAACAGAAAAGTATATAGCGGAGAGTTGAGGTCATTCAATGCCGGAAAATGAAAGTTTAAAAATAGCATATTCAAAGCCTTTATGTTTATATATTTACGAAAATTTATTTAACAGCTCCTTTTCATGGCCTTAAATTACATCTGGGTAGCTTTCTTTATCGTAGCGTTGATTGTGGCGCTGATCAAGTGGATCTTTCTGGGAGACACGCTCATTTTCAAGCAGATTGTTGACGGCATGTTCAGTTCGGCAGAAATGGCGGTAATGACCATTGCCCTGCCGCTGGCGGGTGTAATGACCTTCTTCATGGGCATCCTGAAGCTGGGAGAAGAAGCCGGGGTGATCCGTGTGCTGGCCAAAGTCATTTCCCCGTTTTTCAGCCGGCTGTTCCCGGAAGTGCCGAAAGATCACCCTGCCAACGGCCAGATGATCATGAACTTCTCTGCCAACATGCTGGGCCTTGATAATGCCGCCACGCCCTTCGGCCTCAAAGCCATGCAGAGCCTGCAGGAGCTGAACACCAGGCCCGACACCGCCAGCAACGCCCAGATCATGTTTATGGTGCTGCACAGTGCCGGTCCCGTGCTGATCCCGATTTCTATCATGGCCCAGCGCGCCATTTATGAAGCGGCCGACCCTTCCGATATCTTTATCCCCGCACTTATTTCCGTGTATGTGGCTACCCTTACGGGTCTGCTTTTTGTGGGAATAAAGCAGCGGATCAACTTCTTTGACCGGGTGCTGTTTTCCTGGCTGGTAGGACTTACCGGCTTTATCGGGCTGGTGCTCTGGTATTTTTCACGGCTCAGCAAGGAAGAAATTGAAACCACTTCCGGTATTGTCAGCAACCTCATCCTGTTCCTGTTTGTGGCCGGTTTTGTGGGAGCGGCCTTTTATAAGAAGGTAGATGTTTTCCCTAAATTTGTGGAAGGGGCCAAAGCCGGCTTTGAAACCTCGGTGAAGGTCATGCCTTACCTGGTAGGGATGCTGGTGGCCATCAGTGTATTCCGGGCCTCCGGTACGCTGAATTATATTGTGGATTTCTTCAAATGGATATTCAGTTTCACGGGTATCAATACCGAGTTTACTCATGCCCTTCCTACGGCACTGATGCACCCGCTGAGCGGCAGCGGATCACGGGCTATGATGATCGAAGCCATGAAAGAATACGGGGTGGATTCATTCGTGGGCAGGCTTTCCTGCGTATTCCAGGCCTGCTCTGACACCATTCTTTACATTCTGGCTCTTTACTTCGGCAGTGTCAGCATTAAAAATACGCGGTACACCCTCTGGGCCGGGCTGCTCGCCGATTTCGCCGGGGTGGTGACGGCGATTATTGTTTCGTATATTTTCTTTTATTGACGGCTTAGCCTTTTTTGTTGAACCATATAAGGCATATAAGCTCATATAAGAAAAAACATACTAGAAAATCTTATATGTAAAACTTATATGAGCTTATATGCCTTATATGGTTAAATAAAGCGGCGTAGCCGCCCATTACATCTTCTCGGGCACCTCAATGCCCAACAATCCCATGCCGCTTTTGATCGTATCGGCCACTTCTTCGATCAGGGATAGACGGAAAAGGCGCAGCGCTTCAGATTCTTCATTCAGTACCGAATACTGGGTATAAAAGCTGTTAAAGGTCTTGGCCAGATCATAAACGTAATTGGCGATCAGTGCAGGTGAATATTCAGCCGCGGCGGCTTCTATTATTTTTCTGTAATCTTTCAGCAGGAAGATCAGCTCCACCTCTTCCCCGTTCAGCTCCTTCATTTCTGCAGGCACCGGGAAGCTGCCCAGGCCTGACTTCCGGAGAATAGACCGGATACGGGCGTGCGTATACTGGATAAACGGCCCCGTATTTCCCTGGAAGTCGATAGATTCTTCCGGGTTGAAGAGCATCCGTTTTTTGGGTTCCACCTTCAGCAGGTAATATTTCAGGGCGCCCAGGGCCACCATCCGGTAAAGATCTTCCAGCTGCTCATCAGAAAACCCTTCGGTTTTGCCTTTTTCCACCGTAATGGATTTCGAGGTGGCGATCATTTCCTCCACCAGCTCATCGGCATCCACCACTGTGCCCTCGCGTGACTTCATTTTACCGGAAGGGAGGTCTACCATACCATACGACAAATGGTAACAGCCTCCTGCGTAGCTCCGGCCAAGCTTTTCCAGGATAGCAAAGAGAACCTTAAAGTGATAATCCTGCTCGTTGCCTACCACCCAGATGGACTTGTCGCAATGAAAATCCTCAAATTTCAGATCGGTGGTACCCAGGTCCTGGGTAATGTAAACCGAGGTTCCGTCGCCCCGAAGCACCAGCTTGTGATCCAGTCCCTGATCCGTAAGATCAATCCATACGCTGTTATCGTCCTTTTTATAAAACACTCCTTTTTCCAGGCCTTCTTCCACAATGTCTTTGCCCAGCAGGTAGGTATCTGATTCGTAGTAGGTCTTATCAAAATCCACTCCTATCTTCTTATAAGTAGCATTAAAGCCTTCATATACCCAGCCGTTCAGCTTCTGCCACAGCGCCATGACCTCCGGGTCATTCTGTTCCCATTGCACCAGCATCTCCTGGGCCTCAGCCATAACGGGAGCTGACTTTTTGGCTTCTTCTTCAGTCATTCCCCCGGCCATCAGCTCACTGATCTGTGCCTTATAGGCTTTATCAAACTCCACATAATATTTCCCCACCAGGTGATCTCCCTTGGTCCCTGAAGACTCCGGTGTTTCACCATTTCCAAAATGCCGGTAGGCCACCATCGACTTACAGATATGTATTCCGCGGTCATTGACCAGGCACACCCGGCTCACGTCATAACCTGCCGCCTTAAGGATTTCCGACACGGAATAGCCGAGAAAATTATTTCTCAGGTGGCCCAGGTGCAGCGGCTTATTGGTATTCGGAGAGGAATATTCCACCAGCACTTTCCTGTCTTTTCTAACCGGCCCGTCATTCTCTTTCAATGCGCTGAATACGTCCAGCCATACCCTGTCAGCCAGCTTCAGATTCAGAAAGCCCTGTACCACATTATAGCCGCTGACAATGGAAGTATTATTCAGCAGGTACTCTCCCAAAGCGGCGCCGATCTCTCCGGGTGAGCGTTTGAGACTCTTTACCAGGCCAAAAAAAACATAGGTATAATTTCCTTCAAACTCCCGGCGGGTGGGTTGCAGAACTACCGGTTCCCCTGCACCAAATAAGTGGTTCACTGCTGTCCTGACTTCTTCCGCCAGTATATTTTCTATATTCATACAAAATTCTGTTACGCTGCAAAATTACACATTTTTGCCTTGTCAGGCGGCTACAAGTATTTTTATCATTAGATTTACGCAAAACTATATCGACTTTTTTATGTTGCAATCGATGACCGGCTTCGGGTCTGTACAGAAAGAGACCTCAAAGCAAACCATATCCGTAGAGATCAAAACACTGAATTCCAAGTTTACGGATATTTACTGCCGGCTACCCAAAAGTCTCTCTTCCCGGGAGATCGACATCCGGAATCTGCTCCAGAAAGAGCTGGAAAGAGGTAAGATTGATATTACCCTGAACCTGATCCCCAAAGAAGACGCCATGGTTTCCACCCTGGTGAACCGCCCCCTGGTGAAGGCCTATTTCCGCGACCTCATGCAAACCGCTGCAGAGCTGCATTTTGAGGCTTCTCCTACCGATGTGCTGCGTATGGCCACCATGATGCCCAACGCATACAATAACGGTATACAGGATGCCGATGAGGCGGAAGAGGCCTGGAATGAAGTGCTGGCGGTGATCAGGGCAGGCATAGCCAAATGCCGGGAATTCCGGATCCGTGAAGGCCAGGGCACCAAAATCAAATTCACGGAGTACATTGAAATCATCAGCGACCTGCTGGAAAAAATAAGCTCCCAGGATGCCCAGCGGATCGTCAACACCCGGGAAAAGATCACCAAAGCTATCGGCGATTTTGTCAATTCCGAGAATTTCGACAAAAACCGTTTTGAGCAGGAGCTTATTTATTACATTGAGAAATTCGATATCTCCGAAGAAAAAGTGAGGCTGAAAGCACACCTCGAATATTTTTTAAAGGAGCTGGAAGGAAATTCTAACGGCAAAAAGTTAAACTTTATTGCCCAGGAAATCGGCCGGGAGATCAACACCATAGGCTCCAAGGCCAACGACGCCGAGATTCAGCGGCTGGTGGTTCAGATGAAAGACGAGCTGGAGAAGATCAAGGAACAGACTTCTAATATTCTTTAAAATGGAAAACTGGATTCCCGGACTGCTGTTGGGGGTAGCGCTTAGCGCGGGGTCGGGGTTCAGGATTTTCATTCCCCTGCTCATTTCCAACCTGGCGGCAAAGATGGGGTGGGTAGACCTGTCTGATCATTTTGCATGGATGGCATCAGATGCGGCCACCATTCTGCTGGTGGTGGCCACAATTGCCGAAACCGCTGCGTATTATATTCCTTTCATCGATAACCTACTCGATACCCTGGCCCTGCCGGCTTCGGTACTGGCGGGTACACTTCTGACCTCCCAGTTCCTTGAGATCAATGATCCGCTCATTCAATGGGGCCTGGCCCTGGTGGCGGGAGGCGGAGTGGCCGGAACCGTACAGGCCGGCACTTCCCTGTTACGGCTGGGCTCTTCCAAATTTACAGCCGGTACCGGAAACAGCATTTTCAGCACAGCAGAAAACATTCTTTCTTCACTGGTGTCGCTGATGGCCGTATGGCTGCCCGTGATCATGGGAATATTTACCCTGTTTTTTGCTTTCTGGATCCTGAAAAAGCTCTTTCGCAGACGGCCGCGACACCAGGTCTGAACAATTTTTACCTTAACCCCGTTAAAACACCCCCGGCCTACAGGGTGTTTTATTGACACATATACCGTTAAAACACCCATTTTTTAATTGTAAATAATTAATAATAAATAATTTACAATTAAATTCCTTTTACAAAAGTATATCGATTAATGATAGACCAGAAAAAACTGCGTAATTTGCGGGGTAAAATTATTCCTATTTACTAATTTTTTGATGACCATGAAAAAACTGCTTATTTTTTCAAATCTAGTCACCATGAGTATTCTCGGAATGCTGGTGATGAAAGGTTGCTCTCAACCGGACAGACCGGACGAAGCACCAGGTAACGCTGCCCACCTTAAAGGAACCCAAATTGTGCTGGATTATGCCAACACAAAAGGGTTTAAATCCATGTCAATTCCCCAGGCCATGATCCTGAAAAAGAATTACATGACTAACCACCTGCCCGCTATAAAGAAAACTTTGAATGTAGAAGACACGGAGTCACTTTACTACACCCTGGAAGAGTTGAAAAACATGATCTGGTACATTGAGTACTATGCCAAAGCTTCAGGTCAGAACATTAAATCCGAGGATCTCGGAGTAAATGTACATTTCGGGCAATATCCTTCTTCTGATCTGCTGAAACAATTTCCGCAATTAGAGAAACTGGGAGGAGAGGCTAACAAAGCAGGCAAGACAACCATTTTCTTTGTGCCTACCATTGTACAAAACGGCAAAAGATTTGAGTTCAACCCTAAGAAAAACTACCTGGAAATTGCCAACGGCCGTTCGAAGGGCATTAAATCTCTTTCAGAGCATTATAAAAATGATCTGGCTACATTTAAAATGATTGATTACGACGAAGATTCCCCGATTCCGGATTTCGCTAACATCCAGCCCCCTTACGATAACAACTAGACTGTCGTGGTATTTTTAAGAAACTATTTCTTTATTTATGTCCTTTTGGTAGGAACTTTCGGGTTGTTTTATACAAGAAAACAACCCGAAAGTTACTGGAAAACTTTTCCCTGGTTCCTTATTATTGTTGGACTTCAGGACGGAATAGGCTTATTCATTAACCGCCACCTTTCAGAAAACTACCCCAAACTGAACTATTATTACTACCAGCTCCTCGTAATCCCTTTTCAGGTCATCTATTATTTCTGGCTGATAAACCGGAATATTGTTTCCGGAAAAAGAGTTTATTATATCGGCACTGCCGTATTCATTATTTCGGTTATCCTGGAAGGTTTTGCATTAGTCAAACTGGAGGGCTATTTTTTCAACAGCTTTTCTTATATGGTGGCCAATATCCTGATGCTGGCCCACATTCTGCGCTACTTTTATCAGTTAAGTAAGAACGACCGTATTTTGCTTTTTTACAGAGAGAGAATGTTCTGGGTATCGTTAGGGCTGCTGATTTTCTGGTTGGGCGCATTACCCCTGTTCGGTATATTTAACTATCTCGTACTTAACTATCCCAAAGTATTTGCCATTTATTTTAATGTAATACTTATTTTCAACTTTATCATGTACACCTGTTTTCTGGTCAGCTTTATATGGGCAGTGAGAGAGAAATAGTCACCTTTATCGTTCTGGTTAACCTGATTCTCTTTGTATTCATTATCGGGATGATCTATTTTATTTCCCAGTTCAGAAAACGTAAGATACTCTATGAAAAGGAATTAGCACATATCAAAATGGAATACGAAAAGGCAAAACTTCAGATAGAGGTAGATGCTCAGAAGGAAACCATGAAACAGATAGGCAAGGAAATCCACGACAGTGTAGGCCAGAAGCTTACCCTTGCTTCCATTTACCTGAAAAAGAACGGTGTTTCTTCTGTAAGTCATCTGCACAGCAACCTCGGCGAGATCAGCGAGCTGATCGATGAGTCTCTCACGGAACTGCGCCAACTCTCCAGAACCCTGGTGAATCCTGAAAAGTACCAGACCCGTCTCCAGGATCTGATCCTACTGGAAACCAAACGCCTGCAAAGCATGAACGGCATTGACGTGGTGGTAGAGCAAAAAGGAGAAGCCGACCTCCATGAGGAAGCCAAGCATAATATCCACCGGATCATCCAGGAGTTTCTGCAGAACAGCGTGAAGCATGCCAAATGCTCACAGATCAAAATCGACCTGGATTTCACAGACGCCCAGCTGGTAGTGAAATGCTCGGACGACGGCGTAGGTTTTGATATGCAAAAAACCAACGGACCGGGCGTAGGCATCTCCAACATGAAGAAGCGTGTACATGAAATGATGGGGCGTGCAGAGTTCCACTCCCGTAAAGGGGAAGGGACTCAGCTGACTTTTTCCGTGCCTTATTGACACATTTGCTAAATTTATTGTATGTTCGCGCAGTAAACGGGTGAATTAGATATAATTTAGCTGAATGAAAACTAAAGTTGCTATTGTTGATGACCATAAGCTGATAGCCACAGCTATTGGATCTATTGTAAATGATTTCAGTGATTTTGAGGTTGTTTATGACGTGGAAAACGGCGCCGAGCTGATTGAAAAGCTTAAAATACCCGAAAATATACCTTCTATTATTCTCCTGGATATTTCCATGCCGGTGATGGATGGTTTTGAAACGGCACGCTGGCTGAAAAAGCACCATCCCGAAATACTGGTCATGGCACTGTCAATGCAGGACGATGAGCAATCCCTTTTCCGTATGATCAACAACGGGGCCAAAGGATTTATGCACAAGAACATTCACCCCAGGGAGCTGGAGATCGCATTGCAGACCCTCCTCAAAGAAAAGATTTATTTTCCGGGCTGGGCCACTGAAAAGTTGTACTCCAACCTCAATAATCCGCAGCCGGTGAATGTGGTTAACCCCTTTAACATTACACCCCGCGAAGAAGAATTTCTTAAATATGTCTGCATGGACCTTACCTATAAAGAAATCAGTGAGAAAATGAGCTGCAGTCACCGTACGGTAGACGGTTACCGCGATTCTCTTTTTACCAAGCTGGGCACCAGTTCAAGAGTAGGCCTGGTACTGTTTGCGGTAAAGCATAAATACTTTGATCCTAACAGCTCTTCTATCTGAATAAGGGTACAGGTTGTTATTCTCCCAGAACAGAAGACATTTTAGCCTCTGTAATTACGAAATTAGACTGTGCTTCCCCGATATTGGGAAGTGCCGCGAGTTTATTAAGGATAAAGTGCTTATATTCTTCCATATCGCTTACAATCACTTTCAGGAGAAAGTCTGATTCACCGGATATACAGAAACATTCCACTATTTCCGGGATGCCCTGTACATCTTCTTCAAAGCGTTTGAGATATTCCTGGCTGTGTTCCTTCAGCGATACCTTCACGAATACAATAAGGTTCTTGTTCAGCTTTTTAAGGTCCAGCTCAATCGTGTAATTACGGATGAGGCCGTCACGCCGCAGGCGCTTGATCCGTTCATGCACCGGTGTAGTGGTCAGATTCAGCTCATAGGCTATCTGACGATTGGTCATCATACCGTCTTTCTTTAATATCTTGAGTATCCTGAGATCTACCGGATCAATATCCATTACTTCAACAATTGGGAAAGACAAAGTTACCCATGACCGTCAAAAGAAACGCCATTCAGTAGATTTTTTTTCTACAAAGGAAGCACTTTTCCGTAAATAGCAGAATTTTAGTCTTCTACTTCGAGAGTTCCTTGGCTCTTTCTTCTGCCTTCAGGATGCCTTCTATGAGGGAGTGGCCCAGTTGTCTTTCTTCGAAAGTTTTCAATGCCGCTTCGGTGGTACCGCCTTTTGACGCCACGGCCGCGATCAGCTCGTCGAGGCTTTTCTCTGCATTATTAATGAGATGATAGGACCCCAGCATGGTCTGCTTGACCAGCAAACGTGAAAGTCCCTCATCAAAGCCCATTTTCATCCCGGCTTCCACCATATGCTTGACCAGGTAATAAAAGTAGGCCGGCCCGCTTCCGCTGAGGGCGGTAACGGCATCGATAAGCTCTTCATTTTCGAGGTAAACGGAACGCCCGGTGGCATTGATCAGATTATCTATGCGCTGCAGCTTCTGAAAGCTGATGCCGTCAGCCGCGCAATAACCTGTAATACCCTGCCCCAGCATGGCCGGTGTATTGGGCATGGCCCTCACCACCTGCTGATGGTTCAGCTCCGCCTGTATTTTGGCCATGGGAATTCCTGCCATGATGGAAAGCACCACCTGATCCGGGCGGAGAAAGCCGCGAAGCTCTCCTGTAACGGAAATGAAATCCTGGGGCTTAACCGAAAGAATTACAAGCTCATACGCGCCCACTGAATCATTAATAGTGTCTACTACTACTCCTTCTTTCTGTGAACGGAGCATTTCAGAACGTTCCGCACTCTTTTCAATTAGCAGAAGGTCTTCTTTTTTTACCAGATCATACTGCACAAAGGAACGCGCAAAGGCCATTCCCATATTCCCGCAGCCAATGATAGCGATTTTCATATTTAATTGCAGTGAATAGTGAACAACTAACAGTGAACAGCTAAGGAAGATACTTTTATTAGTGAATAATTAACAGTGAACAGTGAAAGGAGATACTTCATTA
>JBEBRR010000005.1:0-92274 GCA_040394735.1 Leadbetterella byssophila | reverse complement strand
TCATCTACAGAGTACTTGGGCTGGTCTATGGTGTAATCCACAAACTCAAGCACGTAGTTCTCGCGCGAGTCGGCAATCGGGAAGTTATCCATAAATGTCTGATACAGACCTTCTGCCCTGCGGCTTTCGGCGGGTGTATCAATCTGGAAAAACTCGGTGAATGATTGCAACTGGATATCCAGGAAATCGGGATATTCCAACGCGGGCTGAACACTTGCAAAGGACTTCCTTCCGGTTTCTGTCAATTTCAAGGTTTTAAATTGTTTTAAGTGATTAAAAAACTTGCAGGCAGTTAATGGCTGCCTTTAAAAATCGCAGTGAGGACCCCTTTTCATCCACCCCTACGAAAGGCGGAAGTGTCTCGGGCGGGAATCAGTGGATAGCGAACTGTGAGCAGCTGACAGCGAAACATCTCCATGCGTATTTTAATACTGACTCTGAGAATGTTGGATAACCTGCCGGACTGTCATCTCCTTCACTTTGCACCAAAAGAGTGCAAAATTAATAAATTTTTTGCGGACATACAAATTATATGACAAATTTCAAAAAGGTCCGTAAAAATAATTTTCCGCCTCCCTTTCTAAACGTTCAAAAGGGATCAAGGGGGATTAAAATGTGATTAAAATATTAATTTACAGGTATTTAATTCTTCTTTTCTATCTATTTTTATCTGTTTGTATTTACCACATTAATTTTTTTGTTATGAAAGCCCTGGTTAAATTTTTTGTTTGCCTCGTGCTTGTTTCTGCCTGTTCACAGGATGAGCCCACCGGAAACGGGGAGGTGCCTGTTGCTAAATTTACTTTTGAAACCCTCGATAAAGGAGTGGTAAAATTTAACAGCACTTCCGAGTTTGCCGAAGAACATATCTGGGATTTTGGGGACGGAAAGACCTCTTCCGAAAAGAGCCCTTCGCATACCTACGAAAAAAACGGGGAGTATACGGTTACCCTGACCGCAAGAAACCCGAACGGAAGTCATACGGCTTCACAAACCGTGACCGTCTCGGAGCTTAGGCCGCCTGTGGCCGACTTCACCTTTGAAAACAAAGGGAAAGGGGTTGTGGAATTCAAGAGTACTTCCACTCACGCCAAAGAATACGAATGGAATTTCGGCAACGGGAAAACCTCGCGTGTATCCAACCCTACCCATACCTATGATACCAACGGGGAATATAATGTGACCCTGACGGTCAAAAATGAATATGGCACCCACACCAAAAGCCGGCCTCTGGTCTTAAACAATGTCAGCGCACCCAGGGCAGATTTTACGTTTGTTATTGATGGAGGAAAAGTCACCTTTACCAATACTTCACAGTTTGCAGAAAGCTACCTCTGGAATTTCGGTGACGGAAAGACCAGCACTGAGCAAAGCCCTGTACACACTTATTCAGAAAACAAAGCCTATAAGGTAATGCTCACTGCCAAAAGCAGCTTAAGCGAACATTCTGTTGAAAAAACCGTTAACATTACCGGAGCCGCCACCCAGACAGCCAATACTATTATTTATGTAAGCACTTACTCCGGCAAGCAGCTCATCCAGGCACTCGATGCCTCCACCGGTGCCGTTAAATGGTCGAAAGAAGGTTTTGACGGGCGGGTTCACGGCGCTATTTCCCTGGTGAACGGAACTCTCTATTTCTGTACCGACCAATACCTGTACGCGCTGGATGCCTCTGACGGCAGCACCCGGTGGCGTTTTTCCGCCGGTTCGGCAGGCAGCCCGGTAGTACTGAATAATGTGGTGTATTTCGGTGCAAACGACGCTAAAATTTATGCTATAAATACTTCCAACGGCAGTAAAAAGTGGGACCTGCCGGTAGCAGCTGCCGTAAGCGCGTCTGCTGTGATCCATAATAACGTATTGTTTGTGGGCACCAACGCTCCGGGCAACGGAGGCGGAACGTTTTATGCCGTAAATATTTCCGACGGTTCCGTAAAATGGCAGCGGGGGACCTATGGCGGCTCTATGAATACCAGAGCCCAAATTTCAGGAAATCATGTCTATTTCGGGGGGTCAGTGGGCTTTCACATCCTGAACAAAGAAAACGGCTCAGGACACGAAGGGTTGATCGCTTACTCTTTCCGCCAGGTACAGCACTCCAGTCCCTTAGTCAGTGAAAACCATGTATTTGCTGTTTTTGACGGAAAGGAGTTTTCCCGGGTAGACATGGGTACGGATGCTTCCCTCTGGACACATAATTTAAATTCTTCCGGGAACAATGCCAGCCCGGTGCTGATCGGGAATACCCTCTTCATTTCAGGACAAAGCCGGGTTTACGCCTTGAATAAGGCCAGCGGAAATGTTGCCTGGTCTTTCCAGGGCACCAATTTTAACTCCAGGAATGTCACTCACGCCAATGATGTTATCTATGCGGCGGATAATAAAGGAAGCACTTCCGAGCTGGTGGCCCTGAATGCTGCAAACGGCAGTGTGATCTTCCGAACCGCCCTCACAGGGTCATTGGGCGATATGACCGTGCTGGCTAAGGACGGGATGGTGACGTATCCGGGATCCACCGGCCAGAATGGAGTAACTTTCTGATTCCCGGGTTATCCCTGAGCTTCCATACTTCCAGTCCCCGGAAAGCCTTTCTCACAGCAGACAAACTGAGCAGGGGATTGAATGAGTTAAACCGGGATTTCCTGCAGGAAATCCCGTTAACGTTGTTTAATCAGGGGTCTGTAGTTATTTAAGATATTGAATATTCCTCTTATCTAACCTCTAATTTTGATATGTCTTCTCTCAGTGCAATAATTCTGCTATCTGCAGAATGGTAAAAATCATCCTCCTTCGGATCGCCCCCTCTTCCCGACCCAGCCGCTCTGCCATCCGGCCTGTGTTCTATCCTGTAATCATATTCATATAATATTTTCATCGATTTAACCCCCTCTCTGAAAACCGGGGACTCAAAAGTGTACGATCCTCTTTCGAACGAAACGGCATCCCCTTCTCCTCCCGTTTCTTCATATAAGGTGATAGCCGGAACCGGGCCATTTCTTTTTACCAGGAAAAAATTCCCCTCATTCCATGACCCTTCAATGGTGGTAAATCTGTCATCTGCATTACCCTGTATTGATAATTCACGGCTTTCCCCTTCATAAATATAGCTTCCGAAAACAGAAGAGCCCTTTATAAAGAAGTTTCCGGTGGCTTTTGATGAGCCGGCTATGTCTTTCCCGTTAAAAACTTCCATTGTACCGTCATTCCGGAATATTATAATATAGTCATTGACGGCGCGGTCATTCCCTTTCCCCCACTTCCCTTTCCAAAAACCTGCAACAGGATTAAAGCCTGATTTGAATATTGAATTTGTCTGATTTTCCATTATTATCTTTTATAGTTGTCTGCTCCCACAGCGGGTCTGCCAACGGGTTCCCCCGGTTTTGCCGGTAACCTTCGTCTTCAAAACCTGCTGTTTCTTAATCCGGCAGGCTATAGTATTTTTTCACCGCTTCATAGTCACTGTAATCTAAACCTGCGACGCGCGCCTTTACGCCCCCCGGGATTATTATGTAGCGTATATGACTAAAGTAGGTAGGTTTATCCTGTTTATTCCAGTTGGCATTAACGGCTGCAGGGCCCACCCATAATTCGGAATAATACAATGACCCCTGCACGATATTCATGTAAAAATTAATATTCCCGTTAAAACCCGTGTAAGAAGGTGTTAATATCTGGGGTAAGTAATAAGCCCAGGCACTTCCGCCGGATCTTACGTAAGCCTGCACATACCCGGAATCAAAGACCTCCTTTGTAATTTTTGGCTCAACAATCCTATACATTTTCTCATCATCGTATCTATTAGAAGGTACAACGGGAATAGCCTTCCATTCACTATAAATAACATTGGCAGTGCCGGTTGCGCCCGTGGCACCGGCCGCTCCGGTAGCGCCTTTCTCTCCGGTAGTCCCTTTCTCTCCGGCCGGACCCTGGGGACCTTCGGGGCCTTCGCAGCCTGTAAATAATGTAACTGTGGTCACTAATGCAAGTGACATTGTAATTCTTTTAAGTTTCATTTTTAAGTTTTATTTGGAGGCAAATGTCTGTCAATCCCTGTGACAAAATCTGTCAAAAAGGTGACGGAATCCGTCATTTGGGGATATTCGAAGGGGTGAAAACGTAGCAGGGGCGATGTATGCAGCGCCTCTGCCGTCAGGTCTCCGAGGGCAATTTTCCAAAACGGGCCTTGAAAGCCCGCGAAAAGGAGCGCGGGTCTTTGTAGCCCAGGATTGCAGCCACCTGTTGTACGGAGTAAGCGCGGGGGTCATTAAAAAGCTCCCGGCCTTTTTCCAGCCGGATTTCCCGGATGTACTGCTGCGGAGAGAGTCCCGTAAGGCGTTTCAGCTGCCGGAAAAGGGTAGACTCAGACATGGCGAACTCCGCGGCCAGGTCCGGAATACCCAGGTGATCGTTGGAAAGAAGTTTCCCGGATGCTTCTTCAAATTTTTGCAGCCAGCCCCTATCTTCTTCTGAAACGTGTTTTGCCTCCTCATCTTCCTCTTTTCTGACGCTGTAGCGTTTGAGCAGGTTGGCGATACGCACCTTCAATTCCTCAGTACCGAAAGGTTTGGTGAGGTAATCGTCTACGCCTATGCGGAGGGCTTTGAGTTTCTCGTCTTTCTCCTCTCTTGCCGTAAGCATAATCACCGGGATCCCGGCTGTCTTTTTATCCGATTTCAGGATATTCAATAACTGACAGCCGTTCATCACGGGCATCATCAGGTCACTTATGATCAGATCGATGCCCCGATAGGCCCGCAGTTTTTCCAGCGCGGCCTCTCCATGCTCCGCCAGCAGCACATGGTACTCTTCCCTTAGCAACAGGTGCAGGTAGTTCTGAAGCGTAAAATTGTCTTCTACAACCAGCACGGTTGGTTTATTTCCCTGTTTCTTATGATCTGGCACCGGTAAAGTGAGGCTTTCTTCCGGCGGGAAGATTTCTTCCTCCGGAATTTCCGCAGTGGTCTGAAGGGGAAACTCTACGTAAAAACATGCCCCACGGCCGGGTGTACTTTCCACCCGGATCTTTCCTCCGAAAAGTTTTACGTAGTCGTGACAGAGCGCGAGGCCAATGCCCATCCCGCCCTGCGCCAGCTCGTCTTTTTGACCGGCCTGAAAGTAGCGGTCAAAAAGATAGGGTAAATCGCCCGCCTCTATTCCGCGCCCGGTATCGGTTACACAGAGGTGAAGCTGCCCGCCCCCGTAGTCTATCCTTACCTCCACCTGCCCGCCTTTCGGCGTAAACTTCAGGGCATTGGATACCAGGTTGCTGATGATCTGCCGGCATTTTTCACGGTCCAGCATAGCTACCAGGTCTTCCGGAATATGGTTTTCGATAAGCCAGGTCAGCCCTTTCGCCCCGGCCACAGACTCAAACTGGGTCAGCCACCCGGCAAAGAAATCACGTATCCGGGTAGGTGTCAGGTAGGTGTCCATGTTACCCCCATCCAGCTTTCCCAAATCAAGTATCTGGTCAATGAGATTTTTAAGGGTGGCTCCTCCTTTCAGTGCGATAGACAGCAACTGATATTTCTGCGTTTCTCCCAGGCTCCTATTTGTCAAAAGCGTATTGAGAGGCTCCAATATGAGGGTCAAAGGAGTACGCAGTTCATGGCTGGCATTGGCATAAAACAGGCTTTTGGTTTCATCCAGCTTGCGCAGCTGCTCGGATTGGTTGCGGATAACAGTATTCTGTTCTTCGAGAGCCTGTTTAGCTTGCTGCTGTCTTTTAAGATTCCGGTAAATTATAAATACCAAAAGAAAAGTTAATATCAGAATTATGCCAGCGGTCCGGAGAATTATATTTCTCTGTTTCAGCTTCGCATTATGCTCCCGGTCCCTTTTATCCGTTTCATTCAACAACTCCATTTCCTTGACATTATCCGAATATCTCTCCAAATGTCCTTCCCAATAAACTTTATACCCCAAGTCTGTATAAAATAATGCTGAATCTAACTTGTTTAAATCTTTGTATATAGAGGCTCTGAGTAAATAAATATTAGCTTCGCGTGAATTTGGAACAGAACCTTCCGAAAGGCTTTTAGACACGCTGGTCATTGCTGAATCACTGTAAATAAGTGCCCTTTTTAATTCTCCCTTTTCCAAAGACATCTGTGCAAAAGCCTGATAACAGGCGCTTTGTCCATTATGATTTTCAAGGTCTTTATAAATTTGCAAAGATTTGAGGTTATGCTGCCAACTTGCATCAGGATCAACCGGTAACAATAATATTTTCATCAGCAAATGTCCTATTGCTTCCTCTTCTTTCAACGAGAATTTCGGAGAAAGCTCCAACACCTGCAAAGCAAACGGAATTGCCGCTTCATTGCTTTCATATAGTCTTTTCCATGAGGCCATCCTGATGGCATAAGCAGGATAGAGCGAATCCGGCTTAAATTTATCCAGGGCAGAGCGTGCATCTTTCAGGTATCTGAGGCTTTGCTCTTTCGCGTCTGATTTTTCATGAATCATGGCCATCACTAAACAGGCTTTGACATACACATCCACGCCTGACTTAAAATTACTCTGATCAATAATCTCATGAAGCCTGGCGATCGCCTGACGATTCTGATTTTTTTGCTCATACACGGTAGCCACCACTAACCTGACCCTCAGCCCGAAATAAGAATTACGTTGCTTTTCATCCGAAAGACCCGCCAAAAGCTTCTCCGCTATGGCCCGAGAGGAGTCCGTCTTTTCTGATTTCAGAAGAACTTCTGCTTTGTAAAGTTCTGTTTTCATCCTTTCGGAGGGTACAAAACTTTTTTGTGCATGACCGTATCCTGCTGTTAAAAGCAGATACAACGTCATTGCAAATCTCATTAGGATAGTGGATTGGGGTTTAAATTCAGGGGTGATCAAGATCAGTCAGGGTTTATACGGTTTATATGGCTAAAAGGTCTTTTCCGGTACAGGCTTACACCGGATAATCGGGACTAAAATTAAGAAAAAACCCGATGTTGTCCAGGCTGGAGAATAAAAAAAGCGCCGCCCTTCCGGGCAGCGCTTTTTTCTTCGCTAAAAGCAAATTACTTGATCTCTACTTCAGCACCGGCTTCTTCCAGTTGCTTCTTAAGTGCATCAGCTTCGTCTTTCGCGATACCCTCTTTCAGAGGTTTCGGAGCTGTATCCACTACTTCTTTCGCTTCTTTCAGGCCAAGGCCGGTCAGGTCTTTCACCAGTTTCACTACCTGAAGTTTGTTAGCACCGCCTGACTTCAGGATTACGTCAAATGAAGTTTTTTCTTCAACCGCAGCAGCGGCATCACCACCAGCAGCAGGACCTGCTACCATTACTGCACCTGCAGCAGCAGGCTCGATACCGTACTCATCTTTCAGGATAGCGGCCAGTTCATTTACTTCTTTAACTGTTAAGTTTACTAATTGCTCAGCGAACGCTTTAATATCTGCCATTTTTATAAAAATTTAGATAGTTTTAAAATTTAAAAATTTGGGAGTTATCCCGGTTAAAAAATTAATTTCAGGCGGCTTCCTTCTCAGAAAGAGTTTTAAGAATACCAGCCAGGTTTTGACCACCGCTCTGCAATGCACCCAGTACATTTTTCGCAGGAGATTGCAGCAGTCCGATTACTTCGCCAATCATTTCGGCTTTCGACTTCAGTTTCGACAGTGCGTCAAGCTGGTCATGTCCGATGAACAGACCGCCATCTACTGAAGCTCCTTTCAGCTTAATCGCCTCTTTGTTGTCCTTCAGGAAATCCTTGATCAGGGTAGCTGCTGCCTTTCCGCTTTCGGGGTGGAACATGATCCCTGAGAATCCTTTCAGAACCGACTCGTTGAACGACGTGTAATCTGTGTCGAGGTTAGCAAGAGCTTTCTCAATCAGCGTATTTTTTACTACCACATACTCTATCCCATTCTCAAAACACTTGCGTCTCAGTTGGTTGGTTTTAGCCACCGAAAGACCGCTAGCGTCTGTAATATAGAAGTAAGGATTGGCAGCAAACTTTTCGCTCAGCTCCTGAATGATAAGTGCTTTCTCTTCTCTTGTCATGATTACAGTCCTATAATTGTTGATTTATCAATCTGAATACCAGGGCTCATTGTACTTGAAAGTGTGATACCCTTTACGTACGTACCTTTCGCCGATGAAGGCTTAAGTTTGATCAGTGTCTGAACCAGCTCGTTCGCATTTTCGGCGATCTTCTGGGTATCGAAAGATACTTTTCCGATACCGGCGTGAATGATTCCGGTTTTATCCACTTTAAAGTCGATTTTACCGGCTTTCACTTCCTGAACCGCTTTACCTACTTCCAGCGTAACGGTGCCTGACTTAGGGTTAGGCATCAGGCCACGAGGACCCAGCACTTTACCCAGTCTGCCCAGTTTCGCCATTACGGTAGGCATGGTAATAATAACGTCGATGTCAGTCCACCCTTCTTTCTCGATCTTCTGAATGTAATCGTCCAGACCTACGTGGTCAGCACCGGCTGCTTTGGCTTCTTCGGCTTTGTCAGGGGTACAAAGTACAAGTACTCTTACCTCTTTACCGGTACCATGCGGCAACGCTACAACACCACGAACCATCTGGTCCGCTTTACGGGGATCCACACCTAATCTTACGTCGATATCTACCGAAGCGTCAAATTTAGTGTAAGAGATCTCTTTCAGAATTCCGGCGGCTTCTTCCAGGCTGTACGATTTCTCGATATCAAACTTGGAAAGGGCCTCTTTTCTTTTTTTGCTTATTTTAGCCATAATTGTTTTGGTAATTAACGTCCCGATTCAGGATCAGGACTCCCATTGATTTGTTTAACTTAAAACGGCCTGTCACCTGTAATGTTCAAGCCCATGTTATTGGCGGTACCTTCTACCATTCTCATGGCAGCTTCTACCGTAAAGCAGTTCAGGTCAGGCATTTTGGTTTCGGCAATTGTTTTTACCTGATCCCATGTTACCGAACCCACCTTATTCCGGTTAGGCTGGTCTGAGCCTTTCTTTGCTTTTGATGCATCCAATAAAAGTACTGCCGTAGGGGCGGTCTTAATAACGAACTCAAATGATTTGTCTGTGTAATATGTAATCAACACAGGAACCACCTGTCCCATTTTATCCTGGGTTCTGGCATTGAACTGCTTACAGAACTCCATGATGTTAATACCCTTAGAACCTAAAGCAGGACCAATCGGAGGTGCAGGGTTAGCCTGTCCGCCTTTGGCTTGAAGTTTTAAGTAGCCTGCGATTTCTTTCGCCATTTTTCTTGAAATTTTAAAATTTGAGAAATACGAACTAACGAACTCAGTCCCGCGCAGGCCCTTCCTAAGTCACAATCAGAAAGCGTCATCAGGATGATCATTCGATTCTCCAAAGTTCATCTTATACTCTCAGGGGAAGCTTAACCTGCTGAAAACAGGGCAAGAGGATAAGAAAAACTTCGCCAAAACAGACTCATCGCCTAAAATGGACTGCAAAGGTAGCAGAAATAAATTGAGAAACAAATAGTTAACCGAAAATGTTTTGGATGGCTCCGGCTGGTCAGTTCCGAGTAATGATTAGTGCATTTTAGGCTGATGAGTGTTTTTCAGGCTGAAGATCATAGGTGCACCTAATGCCGGTCATAAAATATATAACGTTTCCGGGATTATTTTGTGTTTGGAAATTTTTCATACTAAAACGGAATTTATCATGAAAGAGTTAGAAAGCAAGGTAGCACTTATCACAGGCGCAGGCTCGGGAATCGGGAAAAGCACGGCGTTACTATTTGCCAGGAACGGGGCAAAACTGGTTTTAAGTGATATAAACGAAGACCACCTGCTTCAGGTAGTAGGTGAAGTGAAAGCATTGGGCGCAGAAGCGGTAGGAGTTACGGCCGATTCTTCCAAAGCGGAAGATAATAAAGAGATCGCTGACATCGCTCTGGACGTTTACGGCCGCCTGGACATTGCCGTGAACAACGCCGGTATAGGCGGTGCAATAGCCCCGGTGGGTGAATACGATATAGAGGAATGGCGGAAAGTGATCAACATCAACCTGAGCGGCGTATTTTACGGGATGCGCTACCAGATTCCGGCCATTGAAAAAACCGCCGGTAAGGGCTCTATCATTAACGTGGCCTCTATTCTCGGATCAGTGGGCTTTGCCAACAGCGCTGCTTATGTAGCGGCCAAGCACGGTGTGGTAGGACTGACCAAAACCGCCTCCACGGAATATTCGGCCAAAGGCATCCGTGTTAATTCCGTGGGACCGGGCTTTATCAAAACCCCGCTGGTCCAAAACTCCTTACCGCAGGAAGCGCTTGACGGGCTGGTGGCCCTCCACCCTATCGGCCGTTTGGGAGAGCCTGAAGAAGTAGCGGAAGTATTCCTTTTTCTGGCCAGCGACCGGTCTTCTTTTGTTACCGGCAGCTACTATACCGTAGACGGAGGCTATACCAGCGTATAAAATAATGAACGGGCGCAGATGAATCAGGTAAGCTTCGGCTTTCAGTCCGATACGGTTAACCTGCTTCATCCGCGTTCCTGGCTTACACTTCTGCGTTCCATTACCGCCGTTTCGCCCAGAAGCACTCTCGGGCGTAAGCGTAGTCCGAAGTTCCCGTCAGTCTTGGTCCGGATAAACTCTACCGCCTCGTCAATGGAGTCGGTAACAAGAAACAAATCGGGATCTTTCAGCGAAATGGTTTTTTCGCGGACCATCATGCGCACATGCTCGATGATGTGGTGATGATACTCCGAGCCGAACACCACTACGGGAAACTGCTCGATTTTTCCCGTTTGAATGAGGGTCAATGCTTCAAAGAATTCGTCTAAGGTTCCAAAGCCGCCCGGACAGATCACAAACGCGTAAGAATACTTGATCAGGAGGGTTTTCCTGACGAAGAAATATTTAAAGTCTACATACTTATCCAGGTAGGGGTTTGCATGCTGCTCATGCGGGAGTTCGATATTGCAGGCCACCGACTTCCCGCCCGCATCTTTTGCCCCGCGGTTAGCCGCTTCCATTATGCCTGGTCCGCCGCCCGTCATGATGGTAAAACCCAGGGTGGAAATCTTCGCCGACAACTCCCGGGCCTGCTGATAGTGAATATTGTCTTCCTTAAAGCGGGCTGATCCGAAAACGGTTACACAGGGTCCCACAAAGTGCAGGGTTCTGAAACCCCGGATAAATTCCATGAAGACATCCAGGGCGTACCGGAATTCTTTCCATCGCGCGCGCGGGCCTTCCAAAAATCGTGTTTCTGAATTGTTGATCATATTGATTATTTAAACTTGTACTTCCTGTTTAGACGGGCAAGATAGAAAACCCGTTGAAATGAAGAAAGGAATAATTTGCATATCTTCCGGTCAGGCGTTTTCCTTTAGCCCAAGTCAATATTTTATACTATAGGGGTGGGTCATTTGTCCTCCTGATATGCCGTTGCTGATAAAATACGGGTTCATGGATAATCGGTATTCAGAATTTTCTTTCCTATTATCATTTGGAAAGCTATTTTTGTTCCACTGCCCTGGCTTAATAATCCCACAAAAAGCTACCTTTATATTCTGAAACTATTATCCCCTTATTATGAAGTTACTGCTTTACCTGCTTCTTTCATTAGGAACCGCCCCGTGGGTAGTGGCTCAGAAAAAAGCTGAAACCCTGAAAATCACCTATGCCCGGATATTCAATGCCCAGCCCGCCGATACGCGGAATGCTACCATAGTATTTACAAACCCCGGGGCCACTTTAATCACTACTGAAAATATTCTGAACGGAACGGCTTCCTTTCCTGTGGAACAGACACTCTTTGATCCGCCGGGTCAAAAAGTCACCTATTTTTCTTCCCTGGCCGATGGCAGAACCATTTCGGCCAGGGATACGCTGAGCGCCCGGTATGAGCTGCTGCCTGACACCCGGGAAATCCTGGGTTATATGTGCCGGAAAGCAAAAACCATCATTAACTCCAATACCATTGAGATCTGGTACACGCAGGAGCTTCCCTATTATGCCGCCCCTTCCGCCCTGGGCATTGACCTGGGCACCGTCCTGGAGACCGTACGAAACGGAAACACGGTCATCCGGGCTGTTACCATTGAAAAAGACGCAGCGTTTCCCAAGCTGATTGCCGCTGAAAATTACGACCTCCTCTCCTACCGCGACCTGATCTGGCAAAGCCGCTTTACCACTATACCCGTTTTTGATAAAGAGCTCATTAACTGGAACGAAGAGACCCACTCCAAAGAAGAGGTTATGCGTTTTGCAAACGGAACCCTTATTGTCAGAAAAGTGAAATTCCCTGAAATAGGTACTGACAGGCAGGTATTTGTAGAGCTGAAACAGCGGTCAAATGGAGACGCGTATGACCGCACCGGCTCGGTGTTTGTGATTCCGGAAGGCCGTGAAAAAAACTTCTTTGACGGGCTGACGCACGGCATGAATACGCTGCCGGTGCTGAAAGATGCCTCCGGTGCCGAATACCAGGGTATGACACTCACCGGTAACTACCTGCCTAACCTGGAGCTGATGCGGTTTTTTACCTCTTTCGGAATAAATCATTTCAACTATAATAAAATTAAAGGGAAGGAATGGCTGGAATTTACGTCTTTCCGGCAGGAAATATCCGATTTACGAAGTGAGCTGAGCAATAAAGAGCTCTATGTAGGCACGTATATCGGCAACTATGACAAAGGCGGGCACGAAATAAGCCTGGAAATTACCCTGCATAAAGGGGGCTCACAGCTACCTGATTTCGATTACGTACTGCCGGTATTTAATACCGTCAATGTTATGGAAATGGGCGGACAAAATTACGCCACTCTTTTTGCTGATGAAAAGGGCCTGCTGGTGGAATTTACGCTTGAACATAACCTGAAAGACGCCAGAATCCGTTATATTACCACCGGGCACGGCGGCTGGGGGAACGGAGATGAGTTTGTGCCGAAGGTAAACCGGATCTTCCTCGATAACCTGCAGGTGCACAGTTTTACCCCCTGGCGCCAGGACTGCGGCTCTTACCGGCTTTCCAACCCTGTATCCGGTAATTTCGCTTCCGGCCTTTCCTCTTCTGATCTCAGCCGCTCCAACTGGTGTCCGGCCACAGTTACTAACCCCGTGTTCATTGACCTGGGCGACCTGAAGGCCGGAAAGCACAGCATCCGGGTGAAGATTCCCCAGGGGCCGCGGGAAGGAAGCAGCTTTAGCTTCTGGAATGTGAGCGGGGTGCTGCTGGGCAAGCTATATGGAAACTGATCTCTTACATAAAAACAGAATTCTATAAATGCGAAAAACCATTTACGTTTTCCTCTCTACGCTCTCACTTTCCTGCTATAAGAAAGAGGAAAAGTCAATATGGGATGACTTTTACACGGTACCTTATATTATTCCGGAAAAGGAAAGGAGGCTCCACACAATTATTGACAGTATAAATCAGGCTTATGAGGCTCAAAGTAACGGCAGTAACCTCCATAGCGCTGCACCATCTTATGAATATGAAATCCTTCCTCCATTTCCTCTTTACAGAACAAAAGACTACGGTTCAGGATATGGCAACCTGAATATTATTTTTTTTAAGGATAAAATTTATACCCATTCTAAACGACTAAACCTTTTTTGTCGAAGCTATTCATCTCCTCCGCCAGAAGATGAAATTGACTTTATTAATTTGCAACCTGACGATATTACAGAAATCCATAAAGATTCTATATTCCTGATCGATATTAGGAAATCAAAACTTAATTCTCTTGATACCTCTTATCATTTCGTAACGATTTCTTCTCTTTCCGACACTATTATTAATCCTCTTTTCAATCGCCTGACAGATTCTGTAAGAAAAATAAATCCGTATTTTCAGATCCGGAAAATTAGCGAGGAAGAATACCATGTGTTAGATGCAAAAATTGCCAATGTGACGTATAAGCGTGAAAATTATAAATGGATAATGAACTATGGATATGGAGGAAGCCCTACCAGATGAGTTTATCCACTCTGTCGCTTTAACCGAAAGATATTTACAAAGTTATTCGTATGAAATTCATTTTTGCCACCCTCTGCTTCCTTCTCTCTTTTTCTGTCTCCGCGCAACAGAAGAAGCCCAATATTGTTCTTATCCTGTCCGATGACCTTGGGATCGGCGATCTCGGTACGTACGGGCAGAAGATTATCCCAACGCCGAACATCGACCGCCTGGCGGCCGGAGGCTTAAAATTCACACAGTTTTATTCGGGCACTTCGGTTTGCGCACCCTCCCGCTCAGCCCTGATGACGGGTCAGCATACCGGCCACACTTACATCCGGGGCAATAAGGAGATTGAGCCTGAAGGCCAGGAGCCGCTGGCCGATTCAGTACAAACCCTGGCCATGCATCTGAAAAAAGCCGGTTACACCACCGGTGCTTTCGGAAAATGGGGGCTGGGTATGGTGGGCACCACAGGTGACCCCAACCGGAAAGGCTGGGATGAGTTTTTCGGTTACAACTGCCAGCGGCAGTCGCACCGGTACTACCCTACCCATCTCTGGCACAATGACCGGAAAGTGATCCTGGAAGGAAACGATCTCGCCCACAAAGTACATTACGCCCCGGAGCTTATCCAGGCGAAAACACTGGAATTTCTGGAAAAGAATCACGACAAGCCCTTTTTCCTGTTTATTCCCACAGTGCTGCCTCATGCCGAACTGGCCGGACCGGAAGATGAATTCTACCGGAAGTATGAAAATCGTTTTGAAGAAAAACCCTACAGAGGAAATGATTACGGACCGCAGGCTACCGTACCCGGGTATGCTTCGGTACAAAAGCCCCGGGCTACGTATGCCGCTATGGTTGAAAGAATGGATCATTATGTGGGAGAAGTGGTGGAGAAGCTGAAAGAGCTGAACCTGATCCATAATACCCTGATCATTTTTACGAGTGATAACGGCGCGCATTCGGAAGGCGGCGCTGATCCGGCATTTTTTAACAGCACAGCCGGCTTGCGTGGACAAAAAAGAGACCTGTATGAGGGGGGTATCCGGGTTCCGTTCATCGTACACTGGCCCGGACAGATCAGGCAGCCGCGGGTCAGCGATCATGTAGCCGCCTTCTGGGATCTCCTCCCTACTTTCAATGAACTGGCAGGTTCGCCTGTCACTGCTTCTACCGACGGCCTGTCTTTCCTGCCCGTACTTTCCGGAAAAGGTAAGCAAGCCCGCCATAAATACCTCTATTGGGAGTTTCATGAAGCAGGCGGGCGACAGGCCGTACGCTCCGGCAAATGGAAACTGGTAAAACTCCAGGTCAAAAACAAAGACAAAACAACCTATGAGTTATATAACCTGGAAACCGATCCTGCCGAAACACAAAACCTCCTGAACAGGAAGCCATCGGTGTACAAACGACTCCGGAAATACATGGACGAAGCTCATATAGAAAACCTGCTTTTCCCTATGGCTTACAGATGATAAGACATTCTAGGTGTAAACACTTTTTATCTAAACTCCTGAAGTAATCTGCCGGGAGATACTTTATAGCCACCGCTATTCAAATACATAGGTGTGGCCGGATTATTTTTAAAGTGATCAGGTGAAATTCACATAGGCTAACAATTAAAAATCCGGGAAAAACTGCACAACATATTAAATTATATTCTATGTTTGTAGAATAAAACAACAAAACGTAGAATGTCGCTCTCGAAAACGGAAGAGCAGCTCATGGAGCTGATCTGGGAAAAGCACCCCCTGTACTTTAAAGACCTGCTTGAATCCATACCGGAACCCAAGCCGGCAGCTACTACGGTGGCCACCCTGCTTAAACGTATGCAGGAGAAGGGCTTTGTGGGCTATATTCTCAGGGGAAACTCCCGCGAGTACTACCCGCTGGTCAAAAAAGAGAAGTATTTCAAAGAGCATGTCAACGGGCTGATCCATAATTTCTTTTCGGGAAACCCGGTTCAGTTTGCTTCCTTTTTTGCGAAGAGCTCGGGCCTGACCGCCGAACAGCTGGAAGAGTTAAAGGCGATTGTGGAACAGGAAATCCAAAAAAAATCATGATCTACCTGCTAAAGCTTGTAGCCTGTTCGGCCACTTTTCTCCTGATTTACCTGTTTCTGCTTCAACAGGAGAAAATGTTCGGGTTTAACCGGGTTTTCCTGCTGACCGGGCTGGTTTTCCCCTTTTTCATCCCTTTGCTGACTTTTGACCTGAGTCTTCCTTCAGAAACAGTAGTCATGACCCGCACAGAAGCATGGGTACCTGCTGCTTTGCCGGCTGTGACCGAAATTGTTGCCAGATCCGGTGAGGCTCCTACAAAAGCACCGGTTAATTATTTCCTGCTCACTTACCTGATCGTCAGCGGGGTATTGCTTCTTCGTTTTGCTTTGAACCTGTTAAGCATAGGACGGAATATCCGATCCCATGAACACACTTCCTTCCTGGATCACACCCTTGTTCTGCTGGATTACCCGGTTTCTCCGCACAGCTTTATGGGGTATATTTTTGTCAATAGAAAAGAGTGGCAGGAAAACCGCATAGAAAAGGAAATCCTGCATCATGAGTACTTCCACGGTAAGATGTATCACAGTGCCGATATTCTTTTGGTGGAATGTTTACAGGTCTTCTGCTGGTTTAACCCTGCTTTGTTTTTCTACAAACGCGCTATCGGGCTCAACCATGAATACCAGGTGGATGAGCAGGTATTAAAACATTTTAACGATCCACGGAAATACCAGCTGCTACTGCTTAATCAGGCCATTATGCCTGCCCGCAGGTTCTCGCATTCATTCAATTTTATTCACCTCAAAAAACGTATCCGTATGATTTCTGCAAAGCCCGGCTCCGGATGGATTCAGCTGAAAGTAGCATTAGCCGTTATTTTCACAACCGGGGCTGTATTTTTCTTCGCTGAAAAAACATTCGCCCGGCAAAATAGCCGGGAGCCCAAAGCAGCTCCCGTGCAGAAAACAAATGACCTGACGGGTAAAACCGGACTTCAAGAATTTGATCAGCTGGCCTCCAGGGCGCTTACCCATTCAGCTAAGGGCAAAGAGTATCGCTTTACGGCAGCTGAAACCAACCGCCTGGGCAATCTGTACGCTCAAATGACGGAGGATGAAAAAGCGAAGCAAAAATTGACCTTAATGCCCAAACGGCATGACCGGTCTAAAGCTAATCCGCCTTCCGAAGAACAGTTTGAGAGTTTTAAGGATCCCAAAATGTACGGGGTGTGGTTAGATGGGAAACGGGTGCCTAATCACGTTTTAAATAAATACCGGCATACCGATTTTGCCAGTTTCTGGCAAAATGGCTTAACAAAAGCATCTGCTCACTACGGCCAATATAAGTACCGTCTGAATCTATCTACCCCTGCTTCATTCCAGGCGTATGTAAATGAAGTAAAAAAGGATACCTCCCGGTACCTGATCTGGTACAAGCAGGACTTTTACCGGCAGATCAGAGAAAAATTAGCCCCCGCCAGGCCACAGGGAGCAGCTGAAAAAACCAAACCGAATACCAACGGAAAAACAGAAGATACTTCAATTTCCGATCCTCAAAACGCGGAAAATTCGGATCAAACCGGGAGCGTTAATACACCTCTGTCAGAGAGCCTCTTGAAGTTATCCGGTACCGTTATCCCTGATTTTACAAAGTTCGGGACTACCATGCTGCCCAAGCATTCTCCCCCTCTTTCTTTATACCGGTTTCACATCAGATACCTTATATCTTCTGACACGATTCCGGAATCTATACAAAAAAAGAGCCCCTGAGGAGCTCTTTGGAGTTAAAACCGGCGTCTGACAAATCAGAACACATATTTCGTAGACAGGAAATGGGAACTGTGCCCCTCCACGATCCAGTTAAATATGGCTTTGTTCATGTCAGTGTCTTTGGTAGCCACCACAGTACGGATGGAAAATGCCCGAAGGGCATCTTCTACTGAAAGGGTCCCTTCTGCCGAATCTTTCCGGCCGGTGAACGGGAAAGTATCGGGTCCGCGCTGACACTGCGCATTGATGTTCACCCGGCTTACCTGGTTTACCAAAGGATCGATCAGGTTGGCAATCTGATCCGGGTTAGAACCAAAAATGCTTACCTGCTGTCCATGGGAAGAGTCGATGATGTACCGGATAGGTTCTTCCATATCGTCAAAAGGCACCACAGGGATCAGCGGGCCGAACTGCTCTTCGCTGTACACTTTCATTTTACTGTTTACAGGATAAAGAACAGCCGGATAAACGAACGAATTAACGGTGGTACCTCCGTTTTTGTTCACCACTTCGGCTCCGTGGGCCTGTGCGTCTTTGATGCATTCCGCCAGGTAGGCCGGTTTCCCGGGCTCCGGCAGGGGCGTCAGCTGCACACCCGGATCCCAGGGCATACCATATTTCAGTTTCTCCAGTTCTTCGGTAAACAGGTTCAGGAAGCGCTTCGCTATGGAACGGTGCACCCAAATGATCTTAATGGCGGTGCAGCGCTGCCCGTTGAAAGAAAGTGAGCCCAGGATACATTCTTTGACTGCCAGCTCCACATCGGCATTTTTAAGCACAATTCCGGCATTCTTCGCGTCGAGTCCCAGTACCGCCCGTAAACGGTTCAGCTTAGGATGCATTTTTTTCAGATCACTGGCCACTTTGCTGGAGCCGATCAGCGTAAGTACATTGATCTTCCCGGTCTGCATCAGGGGCGGCACCACATGCGCTCCCCGGCCATAAATAGTGTTCACCACACCTTTCGGAAAACATTCCTTAAAGGCTTCCAGCATCGGGTAATGCAGGAGCGTACCGTGCTTGGGCGGCTTGAAAAGAATGGTATTTCCCATAAGTATAGCCGGGATCAGCATGGTATAGGTTTCGTTCAGGGGGTAGTTAAACGGTCCCATACACAGCACTACGCCGAAAGGCGAGCGGCGGATCTGCCCGATGATTCCCTGCTCTATCTTAAAGCGGGAGGAATTCCGGTCAATATCTTTCAGGCAGTCAATAGTATCGTAAATATATTCCACGGTCCGGTCAAACTCTTTGGTGGAGTCTCCCAGCGACTTACCGATCTCATACATCAGAAGGGTGACGATCTGCGACTTTTTCTCCAGCATTTTCCTCACAAAGTTCTCCATGCAGGTGATCCTTTCGCTGAGGCTCATGGTGGGCCATTCACCCCGCCCGTTATCATAGGCTTTCAGCGCCGCATCCAGCGCCTCCATGGCTTCCTTTTCTGTAGCAATAGGATAACTTCCGATAAGAAGACTTTCAAACGAGTCTCCTTTCTTAACGTAAATGGGCGAATGCACTTCCTGAACCGGACCAGACCACTGAATCATCTGCCCCCCTCTGAGGTATTCTTTCTGATGAACGGGTTCCAGTTGAAATTGTTCGGGAATCGCTCCCTCTTCCGGGAAAATATCCGTGATTTTTTGTTCTAAAGATTCCATAGTTAACGAGAGTTGGTTTAATAATCGGGGGCGAAGATAAAATAAAGTTGCGCTTAATTAATACAAATGCAACTAAATTTTATTTTGCAAATCTCTAAAATATCAAATAATTATTCAATTATGTTGGCAATTTATTGTATAAATAATCTAAAAAACTAAAGAAAATATAGTCCGGCATCGTTTGCAGGAGATTAAATGCGGCGGGGCTTAGTCATATCATGGCCTCCTGCTGAAAATCCTTTCATTATTTCATCTGCCTTTTTACATTTCGGTTGGCAGATTATCATTAATCCGGTGATGAAGCTTACAAAATTGATTACCTCTCGCTTAAAGAAATCCTGGAACCGGAGAGAGGCTGACTGAGGAGAATTTCGGGGAAAATAAGCGGGGGATTTGACCCCTATTATCCCCCTTTAATATTGCGTCAGGAATTATATATCGGCAGAAAATTCCAAACTCATACCGCTCCTTTTTCCTCGGGAGCTATATATTAACAGAAATCCGTCCCCCATGAGCGGGGTCTTTTTCTCCTATATCCCCCAGCTTAAAAATCAGCAGGTAATTTACCTCCACGTACACAAAAAAGCTGGCCGTTTCATGTAATTCATTGGCGACTGCCAAGCTTTTTATTGCATTTTTCTCTTTAAGGGTAACGATATATTTCGACGGATTAAACAGATTCTCTTTGTATTCCTTTACTTCATATTTTCCAAAGGCTTTTTTAAGATCTGTCAGGGATTTTCCCTCCTTCATATAAACCAGGATTTGATTGGTAAGCCCCCCGAACTCCTGGCCGTTTTCCGTTAATAAGAACGGGCTCACATAAATAACTTCAGGATCCCGGCTGAGCCTGTTTATAAAATCAAAAATATCCTTTGGGGGATGGATGTAAACTCCTTTAACCTCTGTTTCGCTGTATGCAAAGGCTTTTATTTCCGGATACTTTTTAATGAAATAATCGGCCGGTGCTCCTGTCCTTATCCAGATTCTGTCCCTGGCCGGAACCAATATCTCTTTCCTATCCTCAATATGCCGGTACAGCTTCTGTACGGGCGTCACTTCCGGAGAACCACTGCATCCGAAGAGAAAAAAACTCCATATAAAACTCCAATACCTGTTTTTCATAAATGGTTTCTTTTTCTCCTGAGACTGATAAATCCGGGGAAAGGTTGGAATCAAACAAAAAGGCTTGCGTACTTCCATACGCAAGCCTCTATCTTATTAACTCTTTATTACAGTTTTCTTTTTCCCGGCTCTCCCACCGAGATCATCGCACAGCGGAAACCGATGGTGGCTGTGGAGGAATCCTGATCCAGGAACCGGCGGGTTCCCGGCGACAGCCAGTAGGCCACGTCATTCCATGAGCCGCCTTTATACACCCGCACCTTATTATCAATCAGAGAGTTGTTGTTTTTGGAGTCGTAGTTCTTCTCCTCATCCTGGTAATCGCTTCTCCGGATAGGGCTCAGGTCATTGAAATCCCTGAAAGAGTTCGGCCGGTAAAGGTCCATTACCCATTCGTTTACGTTTCCTGCCATGTGATAAAGACCAAAATCATTCGGATAGTATTCGTATACCGGCGCGGTGATCATATACCGGTCATTGGATCTTCCTGCAATACCCGAGTAATCCCCGCGTCCTCTTTTGTAGTTGGCCATCATTTCACCCCGTGACTTACCTTTTGATCTTCTCATGGACGAGCCATCCCAGGGATAAATACGGTTATCGTAGTTTTCATCCACGGTCTGTGTTCCGATGGTAGCTTTGGCGGCATATTCCCATTCCGCTTCTGTAGGCAGTCTGAAATCAGGCATGTTGATCCCGGTTTCTATCGGCACCCTGCCGGTTACAGCCGGAGCCGCTTCAGCAGTAGCTGCTTCCTCTTTTTTCTTTCTTCCGAAAGACAGGCCTTTCTTGCCGCCTTTATCGCCGTATTTGGCAAACATTTCATTATTCACTACCGCGCTTCTCCATTTACAGTAATCGTTGGCCTGCACCCATGATACTCCTACTACGGGGTAACTTCTGAAACCGGGGTAACGCAGGTACTGATCGACATACTGATCATTAAATGACATTTCATGCGCCCACACCGTAGTATCCGGTAACGCTGATGCGTAAAATTCCCGGGTAGAATCTTTACTGACGGCATAGAGGTACTCCAGGTAATCCAGGTTGGATATCTCCGTCTCATCCATATAGAATGAGGGCACAGTTACGGTACGGTCAATATTATCACGGGCATAGGTCACGTCTTCTTCCAGCGTACCCATCACAAAACGGCCGCCTTCAATAAATACCATGTTAGGGCCGGCGGGCTGTCCTTTGAAATCGGCCACCTGAAAACCTTCCCCTTCTTTCTTGGCATATGCCGCACCGGTGGTCCGGCTTCTTTTACCCGGCTCGTTCGAAGATTTTTTACCGCTGCTGCAGGAAGCCGCAACAAAAAGAGTAAGTGCCAGGAAAGCAACACTTGAAGTTATTCTCTTCATTATACATTATTTTTAATACACGAATTCGCAAAAATAAACCAAATATCTGAAACAAGTATGTTTAGCCTTCAATATGCGCTCTGATCCTGTCAAATAAGGCATCTATCTGCTGAATGGCCTTCACATCTCCCACTTCAAAAATCAACTTATCCTTTACCTGCTTTAAGCCGGCCTGTTTAGGATACAATTTTATGAAATCAAGAATTTTGCCAAACTTGTCCGTTTGGTAGTATTCCTGGTGCTTTTCTGAAACGAAATACCCTTTCAGTTTATTATTCTTCAGAATTAATTTTTCAAAACCGATAAATTCTGCTTTCCATCTGATTCTGACGATCTTAAACAGCTCTTCCACTTCCTGCGGCAAAGGACCGAAACGGTCGGTCAGCGAAGACTGCAGGTTTTCCAGCTCTGCTTCGGTTTTCAGGGTATCAATGGTGTTATATACCGAGAGCCGTTCCGAAATATTGCTGATATAGGTTTCAGGGATCAGGATCTGGAGATCGGTTTCAATCTGGCAGTCTTCAATCTTAAACGATTTCTGGCTCAACTCCTCCTCAAACAGGCTGCGGAATTCGTTTTCTTTAAGCTCAGACACGGCTTCATCCAGTATTTTATGGTACATTTCATACCCCAGATCGTTAATAAAACCGCTTTGTTCCGACCCCAGCAGGTTACCAGCCCCCCGGATATCGAGGTCGCGCATGGCCACTTTAAAGCCGTCACCGAGATCTGAAAACTGCTCGATGGTCTGCATTCGCTTGCGGGCATCGGTGGTCAGGCCCGACAACGGAGGCGTCAGCAGGTAGCAAAAGGCTTTTTTGTTGGACCGTCCCACCCGGCCCCGCATCTGGTGCAGGTCAGACAGGCCAAACATGTGGGCCTGGTTGATAATGATGGTATTGGCATTCGGAATATCCAGTCCCGACTCAATAATATTGGTAGAAATCAGGATATTCGTTTCGTTCTCAATAAACCGGATCATCACTTTCTCCAGCTTTTCCCCTTCCATCTGACCGTGCGCCACGCCTATCCGTGCTTCGGGAACCAGCCGGTAGATAATATTGGCTATGGTATCAATGTCACTTACCCGGTTATGCACAAAGAATACCTGGCCGCCGCGGCCCAGCTCATAGCTGATGGCATCCCGGATCAGTTCTTCCTTAAAGGTTTCCACCCGGGTATCCACCGGCTGGCGGTTAGGCGGGGGTGTGGCAATCACCGAAAGGTCACGGGCGCCCATCAGCGAGAAGTGCAGCGTGCGCGGAATAGGTGTGGCCGTCAGGGTCAGCACATCCACGTTCAGCTTAAGCTCCTTGATCCGGTCTTTGGCTTTGACACCGAACTTCTGTTCCTCATCAATGATCAACAGCCCCAGATCTTTAAATACCAGTGATTTGCTCAGAAGCTTCTGGGTGCCGATCAGGATATCCACCTTTCCTTCCTTCACTTCTTTCAGGGTCTGGGTAGTATCTTTGGCCGACTTGAAGCGGTTCAGATAATCTACCGTTACGGGCATCTGCGCCAGGCGCTCCGAAAAGGTCCGGTAGTGTTGCAGCGCCAGGATGGTGGTAGGCACCAGTACAGCCACCTGCTTGCCGTCTGCCGCTGCTTTAAAAGCCGCCCGGATGGCCACTTCGGTTTTACCGAAACCCACATCACCACATACGAGGCGGTCCATCGGGTACGGTTTCTCCATGTCATCCTTCACTTTGGCTGTAGCAGAGGCCTGGTCCGGGGTATCCTCGTACATAAAGGAAGACTCCAGCTCTATCTGCATATAATTATCCGGGGAAAACGCAAACCCGGGCGCTTCACGCCGCTTGGCATACAGGGCGATCAGCTCTTTGGCTATATCTTTTACCTGGCGTTTAACCCTGGACTTCCTGGTTTCCCACTCGCCGGAACCCAGCTTGCTCATGGCAGGCGGGTCTCCTTCCCGGCCGGAATATTTCGCTATTTTATGAAGGCTGTGAATATTGACATAAAGCAGGTCATTGTCCCGGTAAACCAGTCGTACCGCTTCCTGCTTTTTACCCCCCACATCAATGGTTTCCATCCCGGCAAAACGCCCTATGCCATAATCCACGTGTGTAACGTAATCGCCCGGCTGCAGTGATTTCAGCTCTTTCAGCGTAAGGGCTTTCGATTTGGAGAACCGGTCTTTTTCACGGTACCGGTTAAGCCGTTCAAATATCTGGTGATCGGTGTACACCAGCACCTTATTCCGGACATCAATGAACCCGTCTCTCAGGTTAGCCGAAAGAGGCGTGAATTTAAACCGCGGATTGATTTCCGCAAAGATGGTTTCCAATCGATTCAGCTGCTTCAGGGAATCTGAAGCAATGAAAACAGTATATCCCTGGGTCTGCTTTTCGGTCAGGTCCTGGTTAAGCAGGTTAAAATCTTTATTGAACGAAGGCTGGGGCTTTGACTCAAAGGACAAGGTAAAGGCATCCTTAAAATAGCTCTTTTTGCCCAGTTCCAGGCTTTTATAGTTCAGTACCCCCTTTTTCACGCCCTTTTCATCCAGGTGCGAATCTTCCGGCTTCAGGGAAAGGTTAATATTTCCGCTGCTGCTTTCTTGATAAGCACGCTCTACCCGGCTATAATGACTCTGCACCCTGTCAAGTACAAAACCCAGGTCATGGAAGACCAGCAGGGAGTCATCGGGAAGAAAATGAAAAAAGGAAACGGTTTCTTCTACCGCCAGCCTTTCCTGAAGGTTGGGAGTAATACTGATCTGGTCGGTTTTCTGGGTGGAAAGCTGTGATTCCGCCTCAAAAGCCCGGATACTTTCCACTTCATCATCAAACAATTCTATCCGGTAGGGTATATCGGCGGAATAAGAAAAAACATCGAGTATCCCCCCGCGAACGGCAAACTGCCCCGGCTCGTAAACGAAATCGGTTTTCTCAAAATCATACGAAACCAGGAGCTCGGTTACAAAATTGAGATCCAGCGTATCTCCCACCTTTACTTTCAGGGTATGCGCTACCAGGGTCTTTTTACTGACCACCTTTTCGGAAAGGGCTTCCGGGTAGGTAACAATAATAAGCGGATCCTGATTCTGAAAACGCGTTAACAGCGATGAACGCTGGATAACATTGGCATTTTCCACCTCTCCTGCCTCGCGTTTGAAAGAAGCGGGAAAATAGGCGATCTGCGCAGCATCAAACCCGTATATATTCTGAAGGTCGTTGAAGAAATAAAGCGCTTCCTCCCGGTCTTCCATCATGACCAGGATATAACGGGGCCGGTTTTCAAAAACGGAGGCAGTGAAAATGCTGTTCAGGCTTCCGGTTAATCCTTCGGTACGGACATGCGACTCCCTGTTCAGTGCATCTGCCAGGTTTTGCACAAAACTGTCCTGTGTATAGATCTTTAGGAAATCGCGCGCGTTCAAAATCTCGGATTAGGATCGCAAAGATACATTATTTTTTTCGCAGAACCTGAAATAGGCCAAACGGAGCCAGAGACAGGTAAAAGAATGCGGACTGCTTGCTGTTGCCGGGGCAAAATACCCGTCAAAACCGGTATATATGCATTATCAGTTGTATGAAAACAGTATTAAATAGGCTCTTTTAAAGAGAACACATTAAAATGAGATTAGAAAGCGGGGTTTGTTTGCTGTTATTTATAATTAGTCTAATTTTGCGGCTTGTTTTAATTTAGTCTAAATAATGGACTTGCTTTAATTTTCCCTGTACGTAATTATATGAAGTCAATATTTACTTTTTTATTCCTGATTTCTTCCCTTACAGCATCGGTGGCTCAGACGGCCCTCCTGCGCGGCAGGGTAACTTCAGACGGGGATGCCCCCGTGAGCTTTGTTACGGTGCAGCTGGCCAAAACCACCCTCGCCACCATGACCAATGAAACCGGTCATTTCGAGATCAGGAATGTGCCGTACGGGCAGCACACCCTGCTGGTGTCTTCGCTGGAGATTCATCGCCAGGAATCCCGTATCACCGTCAACCAGGCCGAACATACCCACCACATATCGGTAAAATTACGAAGCGAGAATGAATTATCCGAGGTTCAGGTAGTCGGGAAAACCGAAAAAAAAGAAATAGAAACCACAGGATTTGCCGTAGCCATTATTGAGACCAAGGAAGCCTCCCTGAGAAACCTGAACACCAATGAGCTGCTGGACCGTACCGTAGGGGTACGTGTACGCCAGAACGGGGGGATCGGCTCACGGGTGGAGTATAACCTGAACGGTATGTCAGGTAGCGCCGTAGGCCTGTTCCTTGACGGGATAGAGATCTCCACTTATGGATCCTCCTTCAACCTGAACAATATTCCGCCCGCCATGATAGAACGCATCGAGGTATATAAAGGGGTGCTCCCTTCCCACCTGACCGGCGACTATGTCGGCGGTGCCATCAATGTGGTTCTGAAAAAGGATGCTTCCCAGAATAATATTACCGCCGCGGTTTCTTACGGCTCTTTCAATACGTTCCAGTCGGACCTTTCCGGGATTTACCGGAACCAGAAAACCGGTTTCACAGCCCGCGCATCCGGCTTCTATACCCACACAGACAACAGTTACACCACCTGGGGAAAATTTTCCAAGTATGTTCATCCTGACCGCACCCTGGAGCGCTATTATCGCGCCAAAAGGTTTAATAACGAATACGAGTCGCTGGGGGGACGTTTTGAAGCGGGTTTCACCAACGTAAAATGGGCAGACCAGTTTTTCCTGGGCTATAACGCCTCAGACACCTACAGCGAAATTCCCCACGGCACCACCATGGCCCGGCCTTATGTAGGCCGGTTTGCCGAATACCAGGCCCATGTTTTCAGCCTGAATTATGTGAAGAACAATTTCCTGGTGAAAGGCATGGCATTGAATGTAAACGCCGTTCGCAGCTACCGGAGCACGTATGTGCAGGATACGGTAGGCCAGGTGTATAACTGGGACGGACGGCCCCGTATGCTGATCCGGAACGGCGTGGAAGTACCCGTTCCGCCTACCCCGGGGATGGGACAGCAGGGGGCCGCCAGTATCACAAAAGTTAACCGCCAGATCACTAACATGCGCTCTAACCTGGCATATACGCTGATGCGCGGGCATCGCGTATCGGTCAATCACAAAATGGAAACTACCGCCCGCGACGACAATGACCTGCTTAAGCCTGTTGACAAAAACATGGTTACCGTCAGCGATGTCATGAATAACATTATTGCGGCCAATTACGAGGCGCAGTTTCTGAATGACAAGCTGAAAACCAATATTCTCGGCAAATATACCTTTAACCGGACCACTCAGACGAAGCCCGAACTGATCAACCAGGATGGCGTAAATACCGTTAACCGCGTCACTCACACCAGCGTCAATAATAACCGGGGCTACGGCGCCACCGTGTCATATAACGTGATCCCTAAGCTGTATGTCATTGGTTCTACCGAAAATTCTTTTGTGATGGCCACCGAGAGCCAACTATGGGGCGATCCGGAAAATAACATCCTGGAAAACCCCGGCCTGATACCGGAAAAGAACGTGAATTATAACCTGGGCTTCCGCTACGGGTCTGTCCAGAAGGGCAAACATAAGCTTACACTCTACGCCAATACGTTCTGGCGGAACGGTTTCAATAAGATCACGCTGCAGGCCGTGGAAGACCAGATCATTCAGGGGCGGGAAAGCGATGCCGATATTCAGGTGACCAAGTACGTTAACCTGGGAAAAACGCAGTCACGGGGATACGAAGGCGAGATCACCTATGTATATGACAACCGCCTGAATGCCCTCTTCAATTTCTCCAAATTCAATTCCCTGTTTAAACAGAAGTACGATCAGAACGGCAAGCCCCATGACCTTTATAACCTGCAGCTCCCCAATGAGCCTTTCTTTACCATTAACGGAAGTGTACAATACCGGATGAACGATAAGCTTCAGAAAAAGTCTATCCTGAACCTGTATTACAATACGGGGTATGTAGCGCCTTTCCGGACGGTCTGGATGGAGTCAGAATGGTTCACCACCCCTACCCAGTTTTATCACGACCTGGGGGCAAGCTACCGCTTCCCTAATGGCAAAATGGTGGTGAGCCTCGACTTAAAAAACCTGCTGAATGCCGAGATATACGACAACTTCGGTGTTCAAAAACCGGGTAGAAGTATTTCTGTAAAACTGAATTATACGATTAGTAAATTTTTATAAACAAAAGCAAATATGAAAAAAACGTTGTTCAAAACAGCTTTCCTGAGTGCTGCTATCCTTCTTGGCACACTGACCGGTTGTGAAAATGATTCCCCGGCATCAGGAGAGGAGAATGAAGGAGAAGGCCGGGAATTCATTTCTCTTACCGCCTCTATTCCGGATGAGACCGGTACAGCCGGTAATGGCGGAACCATGGCCTATGCCATCACGCACGAACAGGCGATCGACCCTAACTTCTCGCTTAACATTTACACCGGCGGGTTCGGTCTGCGCTCGGCCCGTACGGCCCGGGTTCAGGGCTCTGAAGACGGAAAAGAACTCTATAACATTCAATATACCGGCGAAGACGGCGGGGTATTCAATAAATACCAGGTAAAAGGGGGAAAGGACTATTTTGATACCGGAAATGAGCTGGAGCTTGCCGATATTATCGGTACTTCTCCGCGTTGGGTAAAAGCGGCTGAGGGTATCGGTGTGGGCGTGCACCTGACCGGAAGCACTACGGTTTACGAAGGTACTGCACCTAACCATGTTTATAAATATACGAGAGGCAAGGTAAGGATCGCTATCATTGACCTGGTGAATGCCAAAGTTCCTAACTCTACGGAGTTTGACTTTCCGTTCTCCACCGAGCTGGAAGCTCAGGGTTATTCGGTAGGACGTATTGACGTTCCGGTTTTAAACAAGGCGCAGAACAAGCTGTTCATCGGCTGTAATGTGAGTAAAGTAGATCCGACGAAGTTATCTTACAATGCCAGTGGAAACCCCACCTGGGCAAATGACAACGCTAACAGGACCATCGGTACGGTTACGCTGGTAGTAGATTACCCTTCTTTACAAAATCCTAAGCTGATCACCTCTACACTGGCTAAAACGAATAATCACTCGTACCGTACCATGACCCAATATGTAGGAGATGACGGACATGTATACCAGGCAGCCACCGGGCAATGGGTAGGTCACCAGATCCTGCGTATAAGCAGCGCTACTAACGATTATGACAGCTCTTATGAGTTCAACCTGAACACTGCCCTGGGGGAATCCGCAACCCGTATCCAGGCCTGGAGATATGTCAAAGACGGTATCGGCCTGGTTTTATATGATAAAGGCAGTGGTACGGGAGGTTACCTGGCCCTTGTGGACCTGAATGCCAAAACGGCTACGAAGATCAGCAATGACTATGAAGCAGGGCTGAACTTCGGCCAATACCAGAACATTGCCGTAAGCGGAGATTATGTTTATGTACCGCTTACTCCAACCGGTGAAGCCGGAAAATTATACGTGATCAACTGGAAAACCAAAGAAGTGATCAAAGGGGCTACCCTGACCGGACAGTCCGGATCCAGCTATATCGGATCTTATTGACCTGTAAGGTGCGACAGAACGTTTCAGGGGCGGAAATACACACTTTGTGTTTCCGCCCCTGGTGTTTTTACAGCTACAGATGCACGAATCCGTATTTGAGCATCCATCTGTGGCTAACCATTTATACTCAATTACCGGCTTAAAAATGTCTCACTGCCCGGGTTATCTCGTTATGATTATATCTGCGATCACAGGCAGGTGATCCTGGTCATTCAGGCCCGTATACGGCGCAGAGATGTTCATAATTTTAATATTTTTGCTGGTGATAATGTTGTCAATGTTCAGCCCGTCTTTTTTCCCGTTCAATTTTCCTGACGGTGCTGTCAGAAACCAGCCCTGGTAGCCGCCGTTGGCAATATTGAATCCTTCCGACATAAACCGAAGCTGCTCTTCATCCAGGGCGTTGATATCTCCCATGCATATAAAATACTCATAATTTCTGAGCTCTTTTATCAGCAGCTCCAGCGATTCCCTGTGCCATTGCTGCTGCCAGGGCATATGAGTCGACAGAACTGTGACGGTGGTGCCGTCAATGACCAGGTCGCCTACCAGGGCATAGTATTCCCCGAACCAGTTTTTCTGCCGGATGTTTTTCAGCTTATAATGGCTGGCTATGCCGTTAAAAATCCACGTGTGGGCCTGTCCGAAGTACCGGTGATTATAATACGGCTTCAGGATTTCCTCCTCGGCATTAAGGGTGCTGTCTTTATCAAAGCCCTTGTTCCATTCGTTCACTACCAGGACATCCAGGCTCTGGCTGCCTACCCAGGCCCGCCATTTCTGGGCCTCCGCCCTGAAATGCCGCCCCTGGAAGCCCCCGGTATTTCCCTGGTTGAAATGGCCTACATTATAGGTCCCCACTTTTATCCGTATGGGCTGCTTTTCCTGCGCATACAATTGTACTGCAGAAAATAATATCAATAAACCTATTAAGGGTTTTAATGCTGATTTCATGATCTTATAAGGTTAATTTGAATAGCCCGGGTTCTGATCCGTTGCCTGGTTCAGGGCTTTATTATATGCAAACTCGCTATCCGGAATGTTGAATAACCAATGCTTCTCGCTGATCGGAAGAGCTGCGCCGTCCAGCCGCTTTTTATTCACCAGCGCCTGCACTTTGTCTTTCCCTAACCGGACCGTAAAATTCCACTGTTTCGCTTCATTCATACGCTCATATCTTGACTCTTTAATCAGCAGGTCAGTGAAAGAGGAGAGCGTGCTGTAATCAGCTAGCTTATAATCCAGCGCAGCATCCGCTCCATTGGCCGGCTTACCGTACGCCCGCCTGCGCATCTGGTTAACAGCTTCCATAGATTCTGCCGTGGGGGCACCGGCTACACGCGCACTCGCCTCTGCAAAGGTGAAAAGCACATCGGTATAACGGATCAAAGGAATAGAAACGTTACCTCCATAACCGGAAGCATTGGGGTCCCAGTATTTGGTCAGCAAAGCCCCGTTTGCACCGCCATAGGCTGCACCCAGGTCAAAAACCCCTACATTAAGCCCCTTACGGAAATCTTTCGGATCCCATTCTGCAATAAACGTATTGCGTACATCGGTGTAGTGGGTCCAGTAGCCGTTACCATTCAGCATTTTCTTACCGTCAATGGTATAGTTCGGATGCGCCGTATAGCCCAGGTAGCTCCACGTTTTACTATCGGTACGGGAAGTTTTAATGTAAAACACTTCTTCCGAAGAAGTAACCAGGTCATACCCGAATACCTTGTCAAAATCACGGGAGCCGCTAACAGCTACCAGGCTATAGGCATTGCTGTTCATGACTTCTCCCGACAATCTCAGGGCCTCCTGATACTCCCGGGTATACATGTACACTTCCGCTAACAGGGCCTTCGCTGCATTCTTCCCGGGAGTGCCTATCATCCGCGGGGTTTCCGGGCAGTTCTCTACCGCGAATTTCAGGTCATTAACCACATAGGTATAGATTTCTTCAGGACTTGATTTGGCCAGATCCCATTGTGTAATATTCTCTTCGGTACGTAACGGCACACCTCCCCAGCCGCGTACGAGGTTAAAGTAGTTGAAGGCACGCAGGAAACGTAATTCGCCCAGGTAAGCAGAGATCTGCTCCTGTGTCATCGCATTGGCTTCGGGTAACCGGCCTATGGCCGTATTGCAGAACATGATGGCGCGCCAGATCCTTTGCCAGCCGGTAGCGGAACGGCTTACATGGGTGGCATTAATAAAGCCGTTATACTCCCTGTAGGCATAATTCGAGTAAACTCCTTTCGGATATACGTATTCCGTATTGATCTCCTGGGTGGCAAACCAGTCATCTCCATACGCATTACGCATCATGTCAAGAGGGGCCATCACCGCTGCATTGGCCTCAGCGGGGGTATTATAGAAGGTGGAGCTGGCTACAGCATAGGTAAAGTCTTTTTCTTCCAGCATGTCTGTGCAGCTGCTCAGCAATCCGTATAAAACCGTTATAATAAATATTTTAGTGTATTTCATCTTATTAGCTTTTAATATCCTTAGAACTGAATTCTGGAGCCTATCGTAAGGGTTTTACTGTTCGGGTACGACAGGTGATCTATGGAACCGTCAATATCTCCGCCTTTTGAACTTACCTCAGGATCAACCCCGGTGTATTTGGTGAAGGTCAGGTAATTTTGAGCAGCCACATAAATACTTGCCGCTTTCAGCCAGTTCATACTTTTAGGAACCGGAATATGATACGCAATACTGATATTTTTCAAACGGAGGTACGAACCGTCTTCCAGGAAGCGGTCTGAAAAGCGCAGCGTTCCTGTCTGCTGAATTTTAGGATATTTCACATTGGAATTGTCCTGGCCTTCCCGCCAGCTGCTGCCGTACACTTTATCGGAAATGTTCATCCCCTGCGAATAGGATAAGTTGCGCATTTCGCTCAGGTTAAATACATCGTTCCCCTGAGTTCCCTGCCATAACATATTTACCGCCCATTTTTTATACCGTAAGTCTACCGTAACCCCATAGAAGAAATCAGGAAAAGGGTTACCCGCAATGTACCGGTCTGCATCGGTGTAAGTGGCGTTTCCGTTGGCATCCACACTTTCATCCAGGTTAACATAGGAAAGCTGGCCCGTATCATTGATCCCGGCATCTTTGAACAGATAGAAGGCCCCCAGGGGCTGTCCTTCCCGGATGATGGTAATGGTACCCGAACCATAGTTATTGTATACGGTGCCCAGAATATCTTCGCCCCCTTCCAGCTTCACCACGGTATTCTTGTTTGTCGAAATATTAAATGAGGCATTCAGTTGAAGGTCATTATTCCGGATAATATCTCCTTCGACCATCAGTTCAATTCCTTCATTGTCCATACGTCCGATATTACGCACAGACGAAGTGTAGCCGGATGACGAAGGCAGGTAAACCGCATTCAGCAAATCCGTAGTATACTTGTAATAGTAGTCAGCGGTGAAGCGGATGCGGTTATTGAACATCGCCAGGTCAATCCCCGCATCAATCTGCGTGGTGGTTTCCCACTTCAGCGAGCCCGGGTACGTGGTGCCTGGTGCGAAGTAGGTGTAATTACCGGCCCCCGTGGCCGCTTTACCCGCAGACAAAAGGTTTTGTGTACCGTAAGGGCTGATAGCTGTAGAACCCGTCTGGCCATAGCTCGCACGGATCTTCAGATCCGATATTTTTGGAATGTTTTCCATGAAAGGCTCCGATGACACCCGCCAGGCTATTGCTGCTGACGGGAAATACCCCCAGCGCTGACCGGGTGAATACCGGCTCGATCCATCGGCACGGATGCTGGTGGTGAGCAGGTACCTGTCTTTGAATGAATAGTTCAGGCGCCCCAGGTAAGACATCAGCACCCACCTGCTGAATCCTGTGGAGGGGGTATTAATAATCCCTGCCGTCTGCAGGGCGTTGGTTTCCGGCACATCCGATAAGAATGTATTTCCTGAAGCGGCAATCGACCTGCTGGTGCTGGACTGGATGGTTTGGCCTGCCATAATGTTCAGGCTGTGGGCTGTGTTGATATCGGCCTGATAGCTCAGGATATTCTCGTTGGTGAAGTTGGTATAACGATTGTTACTGACCGAGGCACTGTTGCTCTGGTAGATATAATTTGAATTGGTGTACCCGTCATACCGCGAATCCGAATTTTCCAGGCCTACCGATGATCTCAGCGAAAACCCTTTAAACGGTTTGAAATTAGCTGAAGCATTGATATTGCTGAGATTCTGGGCTGTTTTATATTTGGACTCATACGCCATCATCAGCGGGTTACGCAATTCGTGAGAAGACCAGGTGTATAATGACCGGAGGTCGCGGTATTTTCCCTGCTCATTGTAAGGAGAAAAAGTGGGAGGGGCCGAGTAAGCCGCTGCCAGCATCGAGGAACCTCCGTTACCACCGCCATCATTCTGGTTCATGCGATCCACAAACGTATACCCCATCTGCATGGAAATATCCAGCATTTCATGGGCCTTTACATCCAGCGTGGAGCGGAGGTTATACTTGCCCATCATGCTGTTATGCACAAGCCCGTCGCGTTTAAACGCGGAACCGGTTATATGGTATTTTATTTTATCCGTACCGCCGGATACCGACAGGTTATGGTTCTGGATGGGGGCGGGCTGGAACACTTCATCCTGCCAGTCCACGCCTCTGCCCATAGCGGCTATATCAGCCTCGCTGAAAGGAGCCTCCGTCAGAATTTTTGCATTCACCAGGTACTCATTGTAGAACCGGGCCCACTGTTGGGCATCCATAAGTTCCAGCTTTTTGATCGGCTTCTGAATACCGTAATCAATGCTGTAATTGATATTGGCTTTCCCTTCCTTACCCCGCTTAGTGGTAATGATGATCACGCCGTTTGCCCCGCGCGATCCATAGATGGCGGTGGCGGAAGCATCTTTCAATATTTCTATCGATTCAATATCATATTGATTGACCGTATAATTGCTGAAAGGAATCCCGTCGACAATGTACAGGGGGCCGTTACCGCCACGAATAGAGTTGACTCCCCTGATACGCACCTGGAAATCTCCGTCCGGCGCACCGGTATTGGTAATGATCTGTACACCGGGGGTCCGGCCCTGTAAGGCCTGTACCGGATCAGATACGGGGAAAGCTGTAATATCAGCCCCTTTTATCTGAGCCACAGAGCCGGTCAGATCACGTTTCTTCACGGTACCGTAACCTACCACCACTAATTCTTCGAGGCTTTTGGAATCCAGCTCCAGCACCACATCCAGCCGGGTTCTGTTTCCCACGGTTACTTCATTAGGGCTATATCCCACTATCCTGAACTGCAATACTGACTCCGGACCCGGCACAGAAATTTCAAAGCCTCCGTTTACATCCGTAATAAGTCCTTTTGCCGTACCTTTCAGCACTACGCTTACCCCGGCTAAAGGTTCCCCTTTTTCATCCCTGACCGTTCCGATTATTTTTATTTCTTCTCTTTCCAGCAGAATATTGTCTCCGAATTTCCCCTTTAAAGATTTGAAAACCCCTTTCTTTTTCTGAAGCACCACCTGGTTCCCCGAGATGGTATAGGTAATATCCAAAGGGTCAAAGATCTTATGGAGAACTTCCTTAAAAGTAACATTGGATAATTCCAGCGATATTTTGTTTTCCGTATTGATCAGGCTGTTGCTGTAAATAAACCTGGATTCTGATATTTTTTCCAGCTGCCGGATCGTGCTTTTTAAGCTTTGCTCCTGCGCTTTAAAGTCCAGCCGCTTCGTTAAAAGCTTTTGGGAATGCGCTTCTCCCGCAAAGCTTAAACTTATCACGGTAACAGATAAAATAAATTGAATTAGTGTTACTCGCATGAGGCATCGTATTAGACTACGCGATTGTAGTTTTTTCTTCATAATTTTACAGAGTTTTTAATTAACAATTGGTTTTAATTAAAGCCGGGCTCAGTCTGAGAAACGCCAATTTCAATGAGCCTGAACGGAAGCCTGTCCTTGCCGGGGCGGGCTTCTTTTTGTGTTGCAAGTTAGAGTCTGTCCATCAGCATCCGTTTGAGGTTATGATTATCACTTTGTTATTAATTTCATATCTTGCGTCAAGGGCAAAGCAGATCAGCCTGATTTTTTCATAAAGAGGCTCATCGGAAAGAAATGCGGTCAGTTTGCAGTTTTTCATTTCTTCCATTTCAAAGTCTATTTCCACATGATAGGCGGAAGAAAGGATCTCGAATACCTCGCTCACAGGTCTTTCATCAAATTCAAAAGACAGCGATTCGGCCGGCTGATCCAGGTCTTTCTTGCTGATCATCACGGGCACTAAGGCAGAGCCCTTTGAGAACTGAAGCTTCTGGTTAGCTGAAAGCAGAACCGGCTCTCCGGGAGCATCACCCGGAGCCGCTTTAAAGACGGCCACTTTCCCGGTTTTCACCACAATCTCGTTTTCCTGCGAGCTTCCGGCTGTTCTTAACGTAAAACTGGTGCCCAGCACGCGGGTGGTGAAGTCATTTGTATTGACGATAAAAGGGGCATCTGGATTCTTGGACACTTCAAAAAAACCGGTTCCTTCAAAGTAGACTACCCGTTTCCCCTTTTTGAAATCTTCCGGTGAATAGCTTATTTTGCCGTCCGGCTGCAAAATCACCGAACTGTTGTCCGGCAGTACCACGGTATACGGGAACCCGGTGTTATTCACCCTCTCAACGGGACTTTCTACGGCTGATGTTAACTTTCCGGACGCAGAATCTGTCACCTCTTCCGGGCTAACCTTTTTCTTGGTCCATAAAACACCCAGCATCAGCAGGAGGGTGGCCGCAGCGGCAAAAGACATGGTCCGCTTTCTCCCGGCAAGTTTCCCTGATTTCAGATTTCCCTCCTTGTCCGGGGTGGTATTGCTTAGTCTTTCTTTTACTTCCCGCAGTTTTTCTTCCACATCCACATCGTACTGCATGTTCTCATTTTCGTAATCGTTTAAATAGCTGTAAAACTCCTCCTCGTTAGCCGGGTCTTCCAGCCACTGCTCCAGGTTTTTCCGCTGAATAGACGTCAGGTTGTCATTCAGAAAATCAAAAACTAATTTTTTGTTCACGATGCGTTTATTATTAATCAAAAGTTCTGTTCATCTCAAGGACTGCCGGTGGAGTCAGATCGCAGTTCCATTTTTATTTTGGCCAGTGCCCGGCTTACCAGTCTTTCAACGGCACTGACGGTAATGTTCATTTCACGGGCAATTTCACTGTATTTCATTCCTTCCAGGCGCGACATCTGGAAGGCTTTTCGGGATTGAGCGGGAAGGCTCCTGATAATTTTATCCAGGCGTGCGGCAAGTTCATGATAGAATAAGATATCATCCGGCTTGTCTACAGGGCTTTTACGGGCAAAGTCGATCTCCCGGATCTCATTCGTTTCGCGTAAAAACTCTTTTTTCAGGAAGTTATACGACCGGAACTGCACACTTTTGTACAAATACATTTTAAAGGAGGTGTCAATATGGTCATACACTTTTTTCTGCCAGAAGTTGACAAAAATCTCCGATACGATGTCTTCCGCAAAAGCCTTGGAGTGAACGAAACGCACACAATGACTGCACAGTTTTCCGTAGTATTTCCGGAACAATAAGTCAAAGCCTTTTTCGGGAGACATTTTAAACAGTCTCCTTAAATAGTTCTCTTCGTCCAGGACAATCCCCTCTCCGGAATCCTCGTCATTTTCCGAAGCTATTCTCAGCTTTTGAGAAGGGTTCTCTTCCCGGTTTTTCTTACTGTACTTTTCGTACATTTATCCGGCAGTTAAGGTTGTATAATTCGTAAGACAAAATTTAACGGTTTTACCCCACATTGTCTTCCGGTTTTCCGAAAAAAAATATTTACCTGCCCGCACAAAAAAACCTAGGGCTTTAAATTTGGACTGTTTTTTCTTTAATTTCGTTCTTAAATTAAAAAACGGAACACATGCCTTTTACAGATTATTATGAGCTGTTGGGAGTAAGTAAAACGGCCCGTACGGAAGACATCAAAAAAGCCTACCGGAAACTGGCGCGGAAATATCATCCTGACCTGAACCCTAACGATAAGGAAGCCGAGAAAAAATTCAAGGCTGTCAATGAAGCTAACGAGGTACTAAGTAACCCGGAGACCCGGGCCAAATACGACAAATACGGGGAGCACTGGAAGAACGGTGAAGCCTATGAGCAGGCTCAGAATGCGCGGAAAGAGGCCGGCGGCCGCCAGGGTTATTCCCATTCTACCGGCGAAGCCGGTGATTTTTCTGATTTTTTCAGCTCTATGTTCGGCGGCGACAGCGGCTTTGATTTCGGATCCTACCGCAGCGGCAGCGCAGGCGGTAAATTCAAGGGTCAGGACCTCCACGCTACCCTGAACCTGAATCTTACCGATGTTTTGCACGAACACAAACAGACCTTTGAGATCAACGGTAAAAAGATCCGCATTACGGTACCGGCAGGAGCTTATGACGGCCAGGAGATCAAACTGCCGGGATACGGCGGGGAAGGCTATAACGGAGGCCCGAAAGGCGATCTTTATATTACTTTTTCCGTAACCAATAATACTCCTTACCAGGTTACGGGCCACAACCTGAAAAAAGAAGAAGACCTGGACCTTTACACGGCCCTACTGGGGGGAGAAAAGGTGGTCTCCACATTATACGGTGACATCCGGCTGACCATCCAGCCCCTTACCCAGAACGGCACAACCGTGCGCGTAAAAGACAAGGGTTTACCGGTGTACAAAGAGACGGGTAAATTCGGGAATCTCCTGATCACCTTTAAGGTAAAATTACCTGCATCACTGACCGCCGAAGAAAAGAAATTATTCGAACAACTGAAAAACATGAAGTAAGATGGAACGGATCTCAAGAGAAGAATGTGTACGGGTTTATAAGATCGACATGGATTTCTTTGACGAACTGGTAGACGCCGGGCTTATCGAAACTTTTACGGAAGAAAATACCCTGTATCTGCATTATGACAAGCTGGCCCATTTCGAAAAGCTGGTTACCTGGCACTACGACCTGGAAATTAATATTCCGGGGCTGGAAGTGATCTGTCAGCTTCTGGACAGGATCGAGCAGCTGCAGTCTCTTCATTCCACCAGGAACCACGTATAATTCTCCGGTTCTATGGTAAAGGTCAGCGTCGCCTCAAATTTGCGGTCCAGAGGCAGCAGCCGGGAGCTTTGACCTTTCAGCAGACGGTAATTTTTATGCATTCCGGGTTTCATTTTGACTCTGCCCTGTAAAGCCCAGCTTCCTGTTTGTTCTTCTCAGTGCCCAGTCGTTCTTGTAGTCAATCCATTTCTGCCCCTGTATTTTCCGCATGAAATTATCGATAAGCCGCATAAAGAATACATTGTACATCATTCCAAGCTTACCTCGCGGGGTACGGGGCAGAGACCGCAGCGTCATGGAAAAGCCGGGATCGCGGTATACAATATAGTGCCACCAGCGACTGGGCATATAAAGGGCGTCACCATGCTCCAGGAAGGCCTCATAACCGCGGACCTGTCTCAGGGCAGGGTATTTTTCGTAATCCGGCTGATCCAGGTCTATTCCTTCCGCATTATGGATGGAAAACGGTACTTTATAGAGCGCGGTACTCTGCTCCGGTCCGAACAAAAGCACGCGTTTGTGCCCTTCAAAATGAATATGCAGGTTATCAGGCAGGTCAATGTCATAATGGGCAAATACCTTGCTGTTGCTTCCCCCGAAAAACAGGGCCGGCAGGCGTTTGAAATATTTCAGCCCGATATCCGGGTATTCGAAGTCATTCAGGAGCTCCGGACAATGGTCTTTCAGCGTATAGAAAAAAATCCGCAGATCGGTCGGCCCCTGCCGCATCAGGTCAATATAGTCGCCGAAGTTCATGATAGTTACCGGCTCATAAGTGCTTTTGCTGCCCCTGGTGCGTGCATTGCTGTACAACGGTACTTCCTGGTGGCCTGCCAGGGTTTTGATGTGGTCAAACGTCCATTTGCCGTTCCAGGAATCTGTAAGTCCTTTCAGTACTACCGGCCTTTGCGGATGATAGTATTTTTTTACAAAATCTTCCCGGCTTATGTTTTCTACGGTTTCTATCGGGGTAAGATGCATCGTTGTTTTACGTTAGTATATCCCATCTGTCTGCTATGGCTGGTCAAGAGTTCTAAAGGTAAGCTCTTTTCCTTTCTCTATCAGGTATTTCGCTTTTCCGTAATCCCAGATTCCGCTGATATCTTTCGGAATATTCACTACAAAATCCGGTTGATACAAGTCTATGGTCAGGCGCGTGATCTGGTTTCGCATTACGTAGTACGAATGCTGAAGAACCGAAATCATGGAATTATCCTTAAAAATATCAGCTCCCCGCTCAGGCGGCCCTTCCAGGTTAACCGCTACCATAATATTGTTCTTTCTTCGCACATATTTAAGCGGTAACGGGTTTAAAACCCCTCCGTCTACCATTTTATCCTTTTGCTGGTGAACGGCCGTCAGAACGCCCGGAATGGCTATAGACGCCCGGATGGCGTCATACATACTTCCTTCACTGATGCAACAGTCACACTCGCGGGTAAGGTTGGTGGTAACGGCTGTAAAGGGTATCGGCAGCTCTTCAATATTTATATCGGGTATGAGGTCTTTGACCTTTTTCAGGATTCTTTCGCCTTTTACCCAGCCTGTGCTCTGCAAAGTGAAATCCAGCAGTCCCAGAACATCGTAGTTGGTAAGGGTGGTCACCCAGTCCTCAAACACACGAAGCTCCCCCTTGGCGTAAATCCCGCCTATCAGTGCCCCGATGGAGGATCCCACGATCTCCTCAATAACCGCCCCCCTTTCCTCCAGTGCCCGTATAGCCCCGATGTGGGAAAGCCCCCGCGCTCCGCCTGAACCTAAGACCAGTGATACTTTTCTTCCCTGTAAATTCATTTCCGGATTTATATGATTGTCAATCTGCCTTAATGATTCCGTACTGTTCCGATATTCCGTTCTCATTGATGGCTTCTATGGTAAAATAATAGGTTTTCTGGCTGTCCATCGACTTAAACCAGTATTCATTGTTATTGTGCACCATAAAGGAGTTATACAATTTCTCCGGGTGGGTTCCGTAATAAATATTATATGCATAGGCATCGCTTGACGGGCTCCATTTTATAAACGCCGAACGCTTATCTTTTTCGGTACGCAAAACCATAAATTGTTTTACGGGGGCGGGTTTCTCTCCCTTGCCGTTACCGAATACCCGGAAGCCGCTGAGGGCAAATTTGCCCGTAGGCATATGAATATTTTCCAGTTTCAGGTAACGTGCCTCCACCGCTTCAGGAAGCTCGATATAGTCATGGGGCACATCTGTTTTGTTTTTACTCTTATCTGCTAAAATTTTCCATTTTTTACCCTCTGTTGAATAATACAAAATATACTGATGGTATTGGTCCGTACGTTTACCGAGGCGATCCTGGTCAGCGTCCTGGTCAGCATAATTGATCTGCACGGCATTCACTACCGATATCTGTCCGAGATCGGTCTGGATCCATTCACCCTTATTTCCGGATGCCGCGCTCCAATAGGTTTTTATGTTTTCATCCACGGCATTATTGGGCAGACAGGCCCCCAGGGTAGAAGACACCTGCACCGGCTTCTGGTAGTTCAGCAGCATCCACCGGGGCTGCAGGGCGGTTTTACGTTCCGGAGCGGAGGGCAGGTAAGTAGGGTAATCGCCGTAAGCCGTATTGCACCACATCACGCCGTCTTCATCAAAGCCGGTGGGCCAGAGGCCCAGGCGTCGCTCAAAGGTATTTTTCACAGACACCACTGTGGTGCTGATATGCCAGTAATTCTGATCATTATCCCGGAAAGTGGCACCGTGCCCGGCACCGCGGACAAACCCGCCCAGCTTGTAGCTCAGCGGGTCAGACTGGGCCTGAAAAGGCCCCAGGGGGTGGTCACCCACCAGCAGCCCGTCTGCATAACCGCTGAATTCCGTGCCCGGCGCACCGTATTGCAGGTAATATTTACCGTTGTGCTTCGTCATGTGTGAGCCCTCAATGAACGGATCCAGGAAGGTGTTGTCGAGATACTCACCGAAACGTTGCCAGCCATAACGCCAGGGTTCCAGCAGGTACATTTCCTTCCGGGTACCTACCGGCCGGAGCCCGTTACGCGTCAGCTCTATCCCGTACATAGGGAAACGGTTACTGGAACCGTTGTACATATAGACCTTCCCGTCATCGTCCGTGAAAAAGGAGGGATCCCAGCCGCCCAGTGAAAACGAATCTACCAGGGGTTTCCAGTCGTTGTTTTTCGGGTCGGTGCTCATCCAGATAGTAAATTTATCGGTATAGGTAGAGCCCATCACTATCATGGTATCTCCGATGATACCCACACCGGGAGCACACAGCTCATCATATACATCCCCGTTCCAGGGCCGCAGAAATTTGCGGGAAATGAAATTCCAGTTCAGCAGATCCGGACTCCACCAGTAGCCCCACTGGTTGGTGCTGAAAAGGTAATAATCATTTTTATAATTGACGATCACCGGGTCAGCCGTGGCCCGGTGCCGGCCCCATTCGCTGAAATTGGGAATAGGCGTGTAACCGTAATCCAGATTCATAGGATTACAATAGGTTTTTTGCTGGGCAAAAGAACAAAAACTGCCGGAGAGTAATAGTAAGACCAGATATTTCCGCATGTCTGCCATTTTTAAAACGTATGGTTCAATGTCATTTTCAAAATTACATGATTTAATGTGAATCCCGCGGTGTATTTCAAAAAATCAGGAAGAGTTCAGCTATCCGGCAGATCTATAAACATGAAGACATACAGGGTAGTTAAACCGGCCGGTTCCATTATCCTTTATCTGTATAAAATTCAGCCGCGGCAAACTGTTCGGGCAAAGCTTCGCTTATTTGGTTGGCGGAGCGCCATCGGGGGCAAGCCTCCTGACGTGTCTGACTTCCAAAGGCTAACGGCTCTTGGCTGTTTTATGTTTAAAATATTTTGCTACAATTCTTACCATTGAATTTTGTCAGGAAGGCAGGATCGGGCTGTAATTTCGTTCACAAAAAAACACATAGCATGAACTTGTCCAAAAGCAAAACCGAGGGTAGGGGAGCCCGGATCAACACACACAATAAATTCATGGCCAACCGTTATGAGGCGGAAGATTATTATGATGACGACTTTCCCCCTGCCAGGATCAAAACCGTCTTTTATGAAGAAAATGCCCGGAAAGTGGTCAATTTCACAAAAAGCCCGGACATGTACGGCATGCTGTACATGAATCCTTACCAGGGCTGTGAACACGGCTGCATTTACTGTTACGCCCGGAATTCCCACGAATACTGGGGATTTTCAGCAGGCATTGACTTCGAAAGCAAAATTATGGTCAAAAGAAATGCGGCAGAACTGCTGGAAGCCAGATTTAACTCGAAAAACTGGGTCTGCAAGCCGATTCACCTGGCAGGAAACACCGACTGCTATCAGCCCGGCGAAAAAAAATACGGGATCACCCGGAAAATACTGGAAACCTGCCTGCGCTACCGGAATCCTGTGGGTATACTTACCAAAAATTCACTGGTGCTACGCGATCTCGACCTGCTTCAGGAACTCCATCACTTACGGCTGGTGCATGTGTTTCTTTCCGTTACCACCCTGAATGAAAAACTCCGCCTGGCATTGGAACCGCGCACAGCCACCGGGGCAAAACGGCTGAGAACCCTCGAAGCCCTCTCTGAAGCGGGTATTCCCATCGGGGTAATGACGGCCCCCATCATCCCCGGCCTGAATGATCATGAGATCCCCAGGCTGATTGAGTCCGCGGCCAATGCCGGTGTGCAGGCTGCCGGCTATACGGTAGTGCGGCTCAACGGTGCTATTGCCGGTATTTTTGAAGACTGGATCCGCAAGGCTTTCCCGGATAAAGCCGATAAGGTTCTGCACCAGATTGCCGACTGCCATGGTGGTCAGCTGAACGATTCTCGTTTCGGCGTACGGATGAGAGGGGAGGGGAAATACGCCGAACATATCCGGGACCTTCACCGGCTGTCGGTTCAGCGTTTTCTGAAAGACCGGAGGTTGCCGGAATTGGATGCTACAAAGTTTATTCGGAACGGGCAGCTGAATCTATTCTGAAATTATAAATCTACTCTGAACCGCATCAGCACTTCACCTGTTTCCCTGTCAATTGTTATCCGGTTCCCGGCCGGGTTAAGCTCTTTGCCCGTGCTCACCTTATAGAGGCCGGAAAGAAACTCCATGCCTTTGTTCATTACGGCTTCCAGCTCGGCCAGCCGGACGGTATCTCCGCCAGTCTGCGGTATCTCCGGTTGCTCCACGGGCTCTTCCGTCACCGGATCACCTGTGCCTGTAGTGAATTCGTCCATAGATTCCTCCAGCATCCGGAGAAACTGGGCGCGGCCTTTTTCCGAAAAATCCACTTCATCTGCCAGGTGGTCTGAGCTCAGCACGCTGTCAAACAGATCCTGCTTTACCACCAGGCCAGACGCCACTTTCATTTCAATAGAATTGCGCATAATCAGGTTAATAACCGTAAGATTACTGTTTTTCTGACCCAAACGGTCAATACGGCCGGTACGCTGGTTCTTTTTGGAGGGATTCCAGGGGAGCTCAAAATTGATGACGGTATCGGCTACCTGCAGATTCAGGCCCGTTCCGCCCGACTCAGAAGAAAGAAACACCCGGCAATCCGGGTTCTCTTCAAACTCCCTGATCACTTTTTTTCGTTCTTTTACCGGTACTTTTCCTGTAAGTTCGGTAAATCCTATCCCGTTTTTAGCCAGCATACGGCCGATGATGGCCAGCATGGTGGTCCATTCCGAAAAGATAATGATCTTACGATTGTTATGGTGTATATCCAGCTTTTCAAGCAAAATCTCTTCCAGTTCTCTTAATTTAGGTGAGTGGTCGGTATCTTTATCTACAAGGAAAGTAGAATCACAGACCATCCGCATCTTTTGCAGGGTATAGGTTAGCAGCTGCCAGTCATAGGGCGTCTTGAATTTTTTGGCCAACAGCGCAGAGATGGTACGTGCGTAAGACGCATGATAATCCGACTGAACGGGATGCATTTCTACCGGAACATCAATACTGGTAAGCCGGTTAAGCTGCCCTAGCACCTCTTTTTTTTCCCTGCGGATCAGCACAGGCTTCAGTTTTTCTTTCAGCAAACGAAGGTTGTAATAACCGGTGATCCGGTTTTCATTCTGCAGGTCAAAATAGCAATGCTGGTAGGAGAACTCCCATAGGGGCGCCAGTAATCCCGGGTCAATAAAACCGGCGATAGAGTAAATATCGGCCAGCTTATTCTCGATGGGTGTACCGGTAATAACCAGGCTGTGGTTTTTTCGCAATGATTTAATGGCGTTGGCCGTCAGCGTTTCAAAGTTTTTGATACGCTGGGCCTCGTCCAGGATGATAAAATCTACTCCGGCTTCATTTATTACCGCTACATCACGCAATACCGTTTCATACGTAATGATCAGAAAAAAGGCCTCTGAACCGGTATAACTTTTTGCCCGCTGGGCCGGCATACCCTCTACCAGCTCTGCCTTTTCCTTTGTAAATTTTTCAATCTCTTCTTTCCATTGCGTCTTTAGCGATGCCGGGCAGATGACCAGTGTTTTCTTGAAGCCGAATATTTTTTTCTTGAAAAGGGCCGTGGCAATGGCCTGCAGGGTTTTGCCCAGACCCATTTCATCGGCTATGATTACCCCTTTCCGGAAAGTAGCGAAAGCTATTCCCTCTTTCTGGTAGGGATAAAGGTCAGCTTTAATGAGTGAATAATTCAGCCTTGTGCTTTCCGCTTTCTGCTCCAGGATATGCCGGTCGAATTCCCGTTCAATTTTGTCAAGCACCTCCTGCCTGACCAGCACCTGCTTATATCTGGCAGCTTCCTTGACAAACCCGAAAAACATCATTGTTCTATGAGGAGGGATATGCTTTTCAGACCCGAAATAAAGCCGTATAAGCGCCTGTACAGGCCCTGTCAGGGGGTGAGGATAATACCAGGAGATCAGGTAATCATTCAGCGGATCCAGAAAGACTTCTGTAAAAGGGTAGGCCTGGCGGGTATTCTTTACTTTAAAATGGTCAAAAGCATACATCAGGTGCTTGCATGTGCCCAGCTTATTGGTGGCAAAATCAGAACAATTGCAGTAACCCGTCTTCTCTTCAAAATCACGGAAGGTGATCCTGTATGAGGCTCCCTCAGCCGTTATTAGCCGGTGCTCGCCATACATATTATCGGCAGGAAGCAGCCTGTAACGGGCCCTGGCTGCCCGTTCCTTTCGTTCTGCCATCACCCGCTTGATCATTCCTTCGCGGGTATAGGCTTTCCCATCTTCATTATGATGGGGTTTCAGGAAATTTAGTTTTTCCTCGATCTGCAGCAGCCCTGCCACCCGGTGAGAACACCATTCCGGTGCTTTGCAGGAGCAGGCCGTTTTTTCTCCCACGCGGTAGGATATAACGAAATCATCGAACGTATCACTAACCCCCACCTCAAAAAATTCCTTTCCCTGCGATAGAATCTGCGCCTGGCCCGACTTAAAAAGCTTATCCCCTGAATAATAAAGGTGTCTCCATTCTTCAGAGGCGGAAAGCCTGGTGAGCATCAGCGAAATTTCTTTCTGCAATTCCCGGTCCATTTTAACTAAAGAAACTCTGAAATATCTATATTCTTGGGTTTTACAGGCAATGCTTTCAGGTCATCCTGTGTCAAAACCCGAAGCTCCGAAACATCAATGCCTGCTTTCAGCTTCTCAAACATTTCAGCCGGGGGAGGAGTGATCTTGCGCCCGTCCATGGAAAACCAGACGCCGATGATCCGGGAATACGCCATGTGGGTGCCATCGGCTTTTTTGTACAGGTTATGTGTAAATTCAAATATTTCCCCCCTTTCAGAAATGGCGGTTTGCTCGGCAGTAATAATTACTTCCTCGTTATCATACCCTTCTCTGAAGAAAGAAAATTCTTCTCGCAGAACCGCAGGACCCAGGTTATATCGCGCTAAATCGGCTATGCGTATACCCAGGTGCCGCAGGTAAGCCATACGGGCGTAGGATGTAAAATTCATATAAGATGCGTTGGCCAGATGCCGGTTGGCATCCAGGTCTGACCAGCGTATGCGGGTTTCGGTAAAAAAAGGCTTCAATTTTTTATTTTTTTCAAAGATACAGGAATTCCGGATAAACAGAACAGGGTGCTCTTTGAAGTTATCACGTGCCTCTTTTGACGGCAGCAAGGGTAACCATATAGAGTTCTTTTATACCGGCTTCCCACAAGGCAGAACCTGCCACTTCCAGGGTCGCTCCGGTAGTAAGCACATCATCTACGAGAATCACGGTTTTATTTCCGAGAATTTCAGATGCCCCCGGGGGGATGCTGAATACCCCCTGCAGGTTCCGGTAACGGCTCAGACGGCCGCCGGTTTTTGTTTGGGTATCCGTGGCTTTATTTCTGATCAGCAGGTCATGCCGCACCGGGATATCCAGAATTTCTGCTATGCCGGCAGCTATCCGCTCTGCCTGGTTATAGCCTCTTTCCTTCTGTCTTAAACGGTGCAGGGGCACGGGAATCAGGTAGTCGGCCTCTGTAAATATCTGCTGGTCCTGCATGGCTTTCCCGCATAGTTTCCCCAGGAAAAGCCCCAGCTCCGGATGATCCTGATATTTCAGTGCATGTAATATATTCTGCACTCTTCCACCCTTTGTAAAGCTCAAAAACGAATAAATACCGCTGGTTTTCACCCTTCCCCAGAACTTATTTTCCGGAGATTCGTTATGTATCAGTAGGTTAGTATTTCGTGGTAAAGACCACTGGCATTCAAAACAGACAGCGGTTTCCGTATCCGTTATCTGCATCGCGCAGGCAACACAAACCCGGGGATAGGCAAAGTCAAGGAAATACCGGCCAAAGGAGGTAATAAAATTTTTCATAAGTTGTATGTCGTTAGAAAATAAGGAAATATGGGGCAATTTAGTTCGTTTTTTAGAACAAACCACCGGTAAAAAACCCAAAGATCTGAATGGTGTTCTTTTTCTTATCGGAGTACAGGAGCTGGGCAAGGGTGCCCTCCGGTTTGACAAAGAGCAAAAACAGGATTTAATGCATATTGCCATATGCAAGGTGCTGAGCATGGGTGGCTTTTATGAACTGGCAGGAAAAGATGAAGAAGGCTGGCCGCACTGGAGGCAGACCCGCGAGATTCCGCCCATTGATCTTCTGAGCCAGGAAACCCTTTTAAAACATTACGTGATCCGTTACTTCAGGGAAGAGGTGGGTGTACACCTGTGAGAAACTCAGAATTTTTAACCCGGAACTCATTGCTCGGAACTAAATTATACCAATGAAAATCATTACCTTTAACGTAAATGGTGTCAGGTCTGCCCTCAATAAAGGCCTGAGAGAGTGGCTGATTGCCGAAAATCCGGATATTCTTTGTCTTCAGGAGATAAAACTTGCTGAAACTGAGCTGGTTGAGCCTGTTTTTAATGATCTCGGCTTTCACTGTTACTGGTATCCTGCTCATAAAAGAGGGTATTCAGGAGTAGCTATTCTATCAAAAGTTCCTGTAAATCAAATAGTTAAAGGATCAGGTCACGAGATGCATGATACAGAAGGCAGGATAATTCTTGCCCGGTATGACCGGTTTCAGCTGGTTTCAGCTTATTTCCCTTCCGGAACCATGGGAGATGTCCGGCAGGAGGTAAAATACCGTTTCCTGGACGATTTTTATACCTACGCCGAAGAGCTGAAAAAAGAAGGCAAGCCTTTATTGATCTGCGGTGATGTGAATATCTGTCATACGGATATTGATATCCACAATCCTAAATCCAATGCCCGTACATCCGGTTTTCTGCCTGAAGAAAGGGCATGGGTGGGAAAATTTATCAACACTGGTTTTGTCGATACTTTCCGGCACAAGGTGAAAGATCCTCATCACTATACCTGGTGGTCTTACCGGGCGGGTTCGCGCGCAAAAAACCTGGGTTGGCGTATAGATTATATATTTGCAGCAAATATGGAAGATGATGCCCTGCAGAACGTACGGATACATGCCAATGTGTTTATGTCAGACCACTGCCCGGTATCGCTGGATTTAAACCTTTAGAATATTATGAACAGTGCCATAAGATCGACACTTGATAAAATAGCCGATTACAAGAAAAAATTTTACAAAAATCAGCTTATTAAAGGTGCACTTATCAGTATCGCCCTTATAGCCGGTGTGTTCCTGACAGTAAATTTCCTGGAATATATCGGCCGTTTTGGTACACCATTCCGTATGGTCCTTTTACTCTGCTTTATAGCAGTCTCTGCCTATACTCTTACACAATTTATCCTGAAACCGGCCTTTTACCTGCTGAATATTAATAAGCCGCTCACTGATGAAGAAGCTGCGGTTCAGATCGGTCAGTTTTTTCCACATGTGAAAGATAAGTTGCTTAATACGCTGCAGCTGGCGGGCCTCTCTTCTGAGCAAAACGCGCTGCTGGAAGCCGGCATTGCCCAAAAAACAGAAGAGTTGAGACTGGTTCGCTTTGCTGATGCTATTAACTTAAAAGAGAACAGAAAATACCTGAAGTATGCTGTTCCCCCCATTCTGCTGGTCCTGTTAATTTCGGCAATTGCGCCTGCATTTTTCAACAGTACAGAGCGTATTGTAAAATTCAGTAAAACTTTTGCTGAACCGGCTCCGTTCCAGTTTGAAATTCTGAACAAAAAGCTGGATGCTATAAAGCATGAAGATTTTACTTTGAACCTCCGCCTGCTGGGCAATTCTCTTCCTGAAGAAGTTTTTCTGGTATCTAACGGAAGAAAATATAAAATGAATATTTCAGATGAACGTACTTTTGATTATACATTCACTCATATCCAGGAAAATACGGATTTTCATTTTCTGGCAGGAGGATACACTTCCAATTCTTTCCGGATCAGCCTGGTTTCACGTCCCAATCTCCTGTCGTTTAATGTGGCCCTGAAATATCCATCTTACCTCGGCAAACCTTCAGAAGAGTTTGACAATGTGGGTAATCTTGTGGTCCCTGAAGGTACGGTTATCCGCTGGGTTTTCAAGACCGATGAGACCGATAATTTTGAAATGATCTTTGATAGTACTGAAAAAGTGAATGTGGAAAAAGGTTTGTTCTCTGATTACAATTATCAGAAAAAAATATCCCGAACCACGGCATATGAGATTGTTCTTAAAAACCTCAATTCTCATAATGCTGATCCTATCAACTACTTTATTAACGTTATCCCCGACAGATATCCACAAATTAACTTCGAACAAATCTCTGATTCTTCTCTCTACAATTATATAGGGATAGGAGGAACCCTATCAGACGATTATGGTATTTCTGATTTTCAGTTTGCCTATCGGAAAACCAATGAAAAAAGCTTTAAGCTTATCCGTATTCCCTTTAATAAAACCTCTTTATCTCAAACCTTCTTTTACCAGGTAGATCTGAATACGCTGGGACTGGAAAAGAATGATCAGCTGGAGTATTACCTCATAGTAACCGATAATGATGGGGTTAACGGAAAAAAATCTACCAAATCTTCCCTTTTAACCTTTAATATGCCAACCTCTGAAGAATATTCACAGGATGTGGAAAAAGAGGTGAATAAAACCCAGGACAAGTTTGAGGAACTGGTAAAAAAATCAAAAGACTTCAAAAAAGACCTGAATGCACTTGAAAATGATTTAAAGAAGAAAAAAGAAACTGACTTTCAGGACAAAAAAGACCTGGAAGGCCTGTTAAATAAAAAGGAAGAACTCAACAAGGAGTTGAAGGCTTTAAAAGATCAGCTACAGGAATTACTGGAAAAACAAAATCGTTTTGATCAGCAGGATCCTAAACTGATTGAAAAAATGGAGATGCTTCAGAAGATGCTGAATGATTTAATGAAAAATGAAGACTCAAAGGTTCTCGAAGAATTAAAAAAGCTACTGGAAAAGAGTTTGGACGAAAAATCGCTTGATCAGCTGGAAAAGTTTAACCGTCAGCAAAGAAACCTTGATAAAGAACTGGACAGAACCCTGAATCTATTTAAAGATCTTCAGCGTAAGCAAAAAATAGAAGAAACAGTAAAAGATCTGCGCGAATTAAGTGAAAAGCAGGAAGAACTTTCTGAGAGAGCAGGCCAGGAGGAAAATCTGGAAAAAGAACAGGAGCAGTTAAACAAAGAATTTGAAGACCTTTCCAAAAAGCTGGAAGACATTGAAAAGCAAAGCGATGAATTGAATAAATCTTTTGACCCCCGTGAGCAGGAACAGAAAGACATCAACCAGGAACAAAAAAATGCCAAATCCAATCTTCAGCAAAAGAAAAATGATTCAGCTTCTAAAGCCCAAAAAAATGCTGCCAGGAAAATGAAAGATATGGCAGATGCTTTAGAGCAGCAAATGCAATCGGCCGAAATGCAGCAGACTCAAATGGACATGAATTCATTGCGGGAAATACTGGAAAACCTGATTAAAATATCACATGACCAGGAACGCATCATGAAAAATTTCCGGAATATTGCTGTATCAGATCCCCGCTTTGTTCCACTCTCTCAGGAGCAGCTAAATATTTCAAATGATGCCAAAATTATTGAAGATTCTCTTTTTGCCCTGGCCGGGCGGGTGATGCAGTTAGAAGCAATGGTAACAAAAGAAGTTACATCTATGAAAAATAATATTGATGAATCAGTAAAGCTGATTCGTGAACGTAAACTTCCCAATGCAGCTTCCAAACAACAATCTACCATGACCTCTATGAATAATCTGGCCCTGATGTTAAGTGATGTGTTTAAACAGATGCAACAACAGATGTCCTCATCAGGATCAGGAAAAGACGGTAAACCCGGAGATCAGTCAGGAGAATTCGGTCAGAAACAAAAGCTGATCAATGAGCGGATTCAGGGCATAGGTGCTGAAGGAAAAACACAAAGGCAGATATCAGAAGAAATTGCCAAGATAGTGAATGAGCAGGCAAAGCTCCGGAAGCAGCTACAGGAAATGCAAGATCAGTTAAACGGAACAGAGGCCGGTAAAAAACTAGGCAATGAACTAGAAAATCTTGAAAAAGAAATGGAAAAATCCGAAGAAGACCTCGTCAATAAAAGAGTGACTCCTGAATTAAAGCGTCGACAAAAAGATATTGAAACACGTTTACTTGAAGCAGACAAAGCGATAAAAGAGCAAGAGATGGATCCCACAAGAAAGGGGAGAACAGCCACTAAAATCAATAAGCCGAGTCCGCCGGATCTTGAAAAATTTAAAAAGGAAAAGGAGAAGCAGGTAGAGTTACTGAGAACTACCCCTCCAAATTTTACACCTTTCTATAAAAATCAAACGGATAATTATTTCAAAAGGATAAATTAAAAGTTTCACGTGAAACATGTGATATTATGTTTCACGTGAAACATCAAAATGTATGTTTAGTGAATACGATGTAATTGTAGTAGGGGCCGGTCACGCCGGATGTGAAGCAGCACATGCCGCTGCTACTATGGGTTCTCAGGTACTTCTGGTAACCATGAACCTTCAAACCATAGCCCAAATGTCATGCAACCCGGCAATGGGTGGGGTAGCCAAAGGACAAATTGTAAGGGAAATAGATGCCCTCGGAGGGATGTCAGGAATTGTTTCTGACGAAACCATGATCCAGTTTCGCATGCTAAACCGGTCAAAAGGACCCGCCATGTGGTCGCCAAGGTGCCAGTCAGATAGAATGGAGTTCGCTCTTAATTGGAGAGATAAGCTCGAAAAAAACAAAAACGTTTCTTTCTGGCAGGAAATGGTTACTGATCTGCTGGTAGAAAATAACCGGGTAAACGGTATTAAAACCTCATTAGGACTCGAAATAAAAGCAAAAACAGTGGTTTTGACCAATGGCACTTTCCTGAATGGCAAAATACACATAGGCGAGAAGAACTTTGGCGGAGGCAGAACAGGCGAATCAGCAGCCTTCGGAATTACCGAAAAACTGGTATCTTTGGGTTTCGAATCAGGAAGAATGAAAACCGGAACCCCGCCCCGCGTAGATGGGAGAAGCATCAATTATGAAGCGATGCAGGAGCAACTTGGAGATGAAAATCCGGAGAAGTTTTCTTACACAGATACTCCTCATTTAACACGGCAAAACTCTTGTTGGATCAGTTATACCAACATTGCAGTTCATGAAGAATTGCGAAAAGGATTCGATAAATCACCTATGTTTAACGGCAGGATTATGGGATTAGGACCACGGTATTGTCCTTCTGTAGAAGACAAAATTAACCGGTTTGCCGAGAAAGACAGCCATCAGATTTTCCTCGAACCGGAAGGTAGAAACACCATTGAAATGTATGTAAACGGCTTCTCTACCTCCTTACCGGAAGATATTCAATATTCAGCCATTACTAAAATACCCGGTTTTGAAAACGTTAAAATGCTGAGGCCCGGCTATGCCATAGAATATGATTATTTTCCGCCCACCCAGTTAAAACTCACCCTCGAGACCCGGCTGGTTGAAAATCTGTTCTTTGCCGGACAGATCAATGGTACCACCGGCTATGAGGAGGCAGCTGCACAGGGTCTTATTGCAGGTATAAATGCTCACCGCAAAGCAAATCAGCTAAGTGAGTTTTATCTCAAAAGAGATGAGGCCTATATTGGTGTATTGATTGACGACCTGGTTAATAAAGGCACAGACGAACCCTACAGAATGTTTACTTCAAGGGCTGAATTCAGAACCATTTTGCGCCAGGATAACGCTGATATACGGCTTACACCCAAGGGATTTGAAATAGGTCTGGCATCTGAAGAAAGAAGGAAAAGGGTAGAGGAGAAAGTCCAAAAATCAGAGCAGCTCATCAGGCAAATAGAACAAACGAAAGTTACCCCGGAAGAAATAAATCCTTATCTCACAGCAATAGCGTCAGCTCCGATAAAAGAAAAAAGCAGCTTTTATAACTTATTGAAACGGCCGGAGTTAAATATTAATGATATATCTGCTAATAATGAAACCCTGGATTCTATCACCTCAGGCTATACTAAAGAGCAAAAAGAGCAGGCAGAAATAAAAATTAAATATGAAAAGTATATCGAAAAAGAACTATTACTGGCAGAGAAAATGTCACGACTGGATGAAATAAAATTAAACCCTGATTTTGACTATGCCTCACTGAAATCACTCTCCATTGAAGCCAGGCAGAAGCTTACATCGGCCAGGCCTATGAACCTGGGGCAGGCTTCCCGCATCAGCGGGGTTTCCCCGGCAGACATATCCGTGTTAATGTTATATCTGGGCAGGTGAAATGTTAAAGAGTTTTTTCTCCCTGCCCTCCAAACTTACGGCGGCTTATGAACATGTAATATGACCTGCTCTTCTCACTCTGAGCATGTTGAAAGAAATCATAATCCAAAAAAAATCAAAGGTGTTTTCAAACGACTTAAAAATGAATATGAAATTAATATACTTCCTGCTCCTTAGCTGTATTGCTTTATCCTGTGCACAGATAGTACAACCCACCGGCGGGCAAAACGATAAAGATCCACCGGAGTTAGTTTCTTCTTTTCCCGAAAATAAAACCAGAAATTTTAAAAGTCAGGAATTCAAGCTTACTTTCAATGAGCTGGTAGACGCCTCTGCCATTCATAATGAGCTGTTTATCGTTCCTGATCCCGGTAGTCCCTACGAAACAAAAGTAAAGAATAATGTAGTAACATTAAAGTTTGACAAACCCTTGGCTGAGAACACTACCTATACCCTGAACTTCAGAAACGGAATAAAAGATCTTACGGAAAGAAACCCGGCGAGGAATCTGAAACTGGTCATCAGTACAGGAAATGAGCTCGATTCACTACAGCTAAGCGGTACCATTACCGACCTCTTCACCAAAGAACCCAAAATGGACGTCACCGTAGGCTTGTACCCTGCAGATACCCTGGCCTTTTCAAAAAAGAAACCTCTCTACTTCGTGAAGACCGATTCCTCCGGAAAATACCTCCTGGAAAATCTGAAAAACGATAAATATTTTCTTTTAGCATTTACCGATAAAAATAACAACCTTCGATTTGATCAGAAGGAAGAATACCTGGGCTTTCTTCCCGACAGCCTTGACCTTCAATCAAATATTGATCTGCCCGGTATGGAAGTCTACCGCTCTGATCACAGCCGCAATAAGATCAAAAGAGCTATCTCACGCGAAAATGAATTTACCATCCAGCTCGATAAAAGTGCATTATCAGCTGAAGTCAGTTATGAAAACCTGAATGATACTACCGTCCTGTCTTATCAGCTGGCAGGTGCCCATCTTAACTTTTATAAGCTTAAGGAAAGCATAAGCGATACCGTACATACCGTTATTCTTTTGCGGGATTCTCTCCTTGTGACAGACACCCTGAAACAAAAAATATATTTTAAGGAAGACAGAAGCAGGAAACGAAAAACAGAAACTCTGACCATTAATTCCAATGTCAGAAACGGGCAGGAACTTACTTCTGACATCACTTATGAGCTTTCTTTTGACAAGCCGCTTGTACGCATGGATACCGATAAGATTCGCTTCCTTACTGACACTTTGGAAAAGGAAAAAGTAGATATACAAATAATTGATAATCAACATATTAATTTAAAAATTAAAACAAATGCCGAGCGTGAAACCTCGCTTACCATTCCTTCTTCTGTTTTCGAAAGTTACCTCGGAGACACGAACGCTGTATTTATACTCAGGAACCCCATATTACAGCACGATCAGACCGGTTTGCTGGAAGGGGATACCCCGGATTCAGAAACTCCAAAGATTGCTATCCTGCAAAATGAACAGCGTAATAAAGAGTTTGCAAGACAACGCTTCACGCGCAAATTTCTGTTTGAGCATATTATACCCGGTACCTATCATATTACGGTAATATATGATACCAATAATAACGGAATATGGGACCCGGGCGACCTGGAAAAGCTTACCCCACCGGAAAAGATAGTCACTACCCGTGAAGCACTCCGGGTGAGGGCAAATTACGAGTTTCGCACCCTCAGGTTAGAATGAAGTGTGGACAAACCTGTGGCCTCTGTGTGTAAAAGCAGGAGAATACAGGGTATAAATCCACAACTGTTACAGGAATCCAAGACCTGAAGCAGCACCCCGCCTGATAAATCGGGTAAAATGAACAATAAGTCCGTGAATTATTCATAACCCAAACTTCTGTTAAAACACGAATAAAATTAATCCACAAAAAGGAAGCAAAGATTGAATTTCAAACAATTAAATGTTAATATCGTTAAAACTTATACACAAGAGAATAACTTTAATAACATGGTATGAAACTTTCCACAAATCAACACAGATAATATAAAACAATAGATTAAAAATTAAAGATTAAATTATTTATATTAGTTATGCCCGGGCATATCAAAAAACTGATCTTTATTCTACTGCTGGGTTTCCATTTCTGCGATGGTCAGGAACTGGAACTGGCTTATACCTATTACCGGCAGGGAGAGTATGATAAGGCAGCTGAAATATATAAGAAGCTCAGTGAAGATAAAAAGAGCGCAGCGCTTATTCATAATGAATACGTAATGGTACTCTTTAAGCTGAGAGATTATAGTACGGCAGAAAAGTTTATCAAATCACAGATCACCCGATACGGAAATACGGTTTCCTATCGTGCAGACCTGGCTGAAGTATATGAGAACAGCGGGCGAAAAGAGATGGCTTCACGTGAATTTGATAAGCTTATCGATGAGGTGGCAGGATCAGAAATGAAGGTGCTGGAACTGATGAATTTCTTTTACCGGAACCAGAAGCTGGAACATCTGGTAAAGCTGATCCTTAAAGACCGGGAAGTGACCAAAAATCCGTATAAGTTGGATACCTGGCTGGCAAGAACTTATAACCTTCTGAATATGAAGGATAAAATGATTGAAGAGGTGCTGGGATACGGCCGGAGAAACGGAAATCCGGATTATGTGAAGTCTACCATACAGGATGCCTTTGTAACCGAAGAAGAGATAAAATTCATTGAGTCTCTGCTCTTTTCGAAAATACAGAATGAGCCTAACGAAACCTTTTATTCTGAAATACTGATCTGGTGGTTTGCTCAGAAAGGCGACTTCTCAAGGGCTTTTATTCAGGCACGCTCACTGGACAAAAGACTGAACCAGAACGGGAATAAGGTGTTTGAGCTGGCTTACCAGAGCTACATGTCCAAAGACTATAAAAACTCATCTAGGATGTACCAGTACATTATGGATGAATATCCGGACAGTGATCTGTATCCCTATGCCCGTACCTGGATGATCAAGAGTAAAGAGGAGATGGTGAAAAATACCTACCCTATTGAAAATGAGTCTATCATAGATCTTATAGGCCAGTATGAGCGCCTGATATCTGACTTGGGGAACAATATCAAAACTGCAGACGCCATGCGGAATATGGCCTTGTTACAGGCTTTTTATCTCCATGATTACAGCGCGGCCATCACTACCCTGGAAACTGCTATCCGGTCAGTAAATAATAATCCCCGGTTCAGGGATCAGTGTAAGCTGGATATGGGAGATATTTATATTCTCAGAGATGAACCGTGGGAATCCACACTCCTGTATATGCAGGTGGAGAAATCGCAGAAGGAGGATAACCTGGGAGAGATCGCTCGCCTAAAAAATGCGAGGCTTCAATACTATACCGGTCAGTTTGCGCTTTCCAAAGACATCCTGGATATCCTGAAAAAAGCTACTTCCAAGGAGATATCCAACGATGCCATGCAGCTCAGTCTGCTGATTGAGGACAATACCGGACTGGATACTTCTGAAACGGCGCTTGCCCATTTTTCAAAGGTAGATCTGCTGATCTTTCAGAATAAATACGAGGAAAGCATTCTCTTGCTGGATACCCTGTATAAAAATTACAGCGCACATTCCCTGGCCGATGAAATTCTCTGGCTGAGGGCAAATACCCTGCTCAAAGTGAACCGGATAGACGATGCTGTGGCAGATCTGAACAATATTGTGGAAAAATATCACGGGGATATACTGGCTGATGATGCGCTGTTTCTTCTGGCGCGGGTAACAGAAGAGAATCTGAAAGACAAAACCAAAGCCATGGAGCTTTACCGGAAGATTCTTACGGATTTTCCCGGAAGTATATTTAACGCTCAGGCCAGGGTACGTTTCAGGGAATTACGGGGAGATTATGTTAACTGAAGTTTAGAAGTGGTTCGGAGTTCCGGGTGGAGGGTTTTAAGCAGTGGATTTTAATGAAACAGGATCAGCTGGACGGACAGCCCGGGCTAAATCGGAGTTTTTATGTGACTATACGTTGTAAAAACGTCAGAATATAAAGTAAAAATGATCGGGAACATAAGCGGTAAAATTGCCGTTACTTTAACAAGTACAAACCGCCGGCCTGAAAAGGCATCCGATAAGTTACAGGGCAGATTTTTTTAAAAGAAAGTGAGTTATGACAGAAAGTGAACTGGTAGAAGAAATACAGCGGCTTAAAAAGGAAAAAAATGCGGTAATTCTGGCGCATTATTACCAGACGGCGGATATACAGGATGTAGCCGACTATATCGGTGACAGCCTGGGCTTATCGCAGGAAGCTGCCAAGACCGAAGCCGATATGATTGTGTTTGCCGGTGTACGTTTTATGGCCGAAACAGCCAAAATACTTTCCCCCCGCAAAAAGGTGGTTCTGCCGGATATCCACGCGGGATGTTCACTGGAAGAATCGGCACCGGCCGATAAATTCAGGGCCTTTAAAGAACAATATCCTGATGCGCTGGTGATTTCGTACGTTAACTGTTCAGCGGAGCTGAAGACCCTCACGGACATTGTTTGTACAAGTACCAATGCGGTTAAAATTGTGGAAAGTGTTCCGAAAGACCGGCAGATTATTTTTGCCCCGGACAAGAACCTGGGCGCTTATCTGAATAAAGTCACCGGCAGGAATATGATTCTTTGGGACGGTGCGTGTATGGTTCATGAGACCTTCTCTGCCCACCTCATTCAGGATATGATAGACCAACACCCCAATGCCAAGCTGATCGCCCATCCTGAGAGCGTTAACGCAGTTCTCGAGCATGCTGATTATATCGGGTCTACCACAGGTTTACTGAAATACACCATTAACAGCCCGGAAAAAGAATTTATAGTGGCCACGGAAACGGGTATCCTGCACCAGATGAGGAAAGCATCACCGGATAAGATATTCCATGTGGCCGCCACCGAGCGGAACGGAACGCACTGCGCTTCCTGTGCCGATTGTCCGCACATGAAGTTAAACACCATGGAAAAGCTGTACCTCTGTATAAAGAATGAAGAACCCGAAATTCTTCTTCCCGAAGAAACCATTGCTGCAGCAAGGAGGTCGATTGACCGTATGCTGGAAATTTCGGCACAGTACGGGTTATAAAAGGGCAATTGCGCATGTAACCCATGTAGCAAAATGATTATATACCGAAACCCAGTGAGCCGTAAACAGATCCCAGCTGTGAAAAGTGAAATGTTTTTTTCTCGTAAAAAGGAGATACCCCCCCCCTGACAAACATCACCAGGTCATTATCACGGTAAGGCCTGCTGATTTTTAACTGTGCCCGTAAACCCAGCGTACCAAAATACGTTATCCGGTTTTTTTCATTGGAGCCTTTATTGAAAAAAGAAGGAACCAGTCCGCCGCCGGCTTCTAAAAACCAGTCAAAATAATACCGAGAGGGCCGGGTTATGCATTTTCGGGTCATCCTGCTTTTGAGTCTTTCACTGATGTTTCCCAGGCTGTAATTATACGTTAAAGACAGCGGGATACCCAGACCGCTATTTTTGAAACCGAAAGGATTGGGTTCGGCTTTTCTTGTGAGTGTATCCGTACGGGAATATCCCCAGATATAGGCAATACCCGCAGAACCTGCAAGAAATGACTTCGGCTGTTCATTAAAAACCCGGCTATAGTTAAAAGAAGCACCCCGGCTCAGGCCACCGAACTCAGCGTAATATCCCTGGGTGTACCTGCTTTTATAATTCCATTGCGAGAAAACGAATGATGGAAAAAAAATAAAAAAAAGGATGAGAACTCTCACTTGTAAAAGGCTTTGGAATAATAATGATAGCACTTACAAATCAACGCAATATAGATAATATTATTTAATGCGTATCGGCACAAAACTCAAAAAAAAGATCAGGGGCGAACCGGAAAGTCTTTTATGTCCTGTTGAATCTTAAAAAATTATAGTTAATATTATACTTTCGGAACTTTGATACATCTATGAAGCTACCGGGCATTTTCTTTTTTTTCGTTCTTATATCCGTAATGGTGCGGGCTCAGAATACCCTGCATCCCACATCCGGTGATTACCGGTACCCTTCCGATGCGAAGGTAGCCGCCAGCCTCGAAAACTGGCGTGACCAGAAGTTCGGGATGATCATTCACTGGGGTATTTACGCTGTGCCCGGTATAGTGGAAAGCTGGAGCATATGCAATGAAGACTGGATTGACCGCGACAGCACCGTGCGGTACGATGACTATAAAAGAAGATACTGGAATTACAGTAAAGAATTTAATCCCGTAAAATTCAACCCGGAACAATGGGCCGCCGCGGCAAAGGAGGCAGGTATGCGCTACCTCGTTTTTACCACGAAACACCACGACGGCTTCAATATGTTTGACACCCGGTACAGCGATTACAAGATTACCGCAGGACCTTTCAAGGGTGATCCGCGTGCCAATGTGACCCGTTATGTTTTTGATGCATTCCGGAAGGAAGGGATGCTGATAGGGGCATATTTTTCCAAGCCCGACTGGCATTCGCAGTATTTCTGGTGGGATAAATATGCTACTCCTGACCGGAATGTAAACTATGATATCAGGAAGCACCCCTGGCGGTGGAATAAATTCAGGGAATTTACCCATAACCAGATCAATGAACTCACCTCGGAATATGGGAAAGTGGATATTCTGTGGCTGGACGGCGGCTGGGTAAGGCCCCGTAATACGATTAATGCGGAGGTGCTGAGCTGGGGAGCGCCCATTCCCGATTTTGACCAGGAGATCAACATGCCCCGGGTGGCTGAAATAGCCCGTAAAAACCAGGAAGGTATCCTGATCGTGGATCGTACAGTACACGGAGAATTTGAAAACTACCGTACACCGGAGCAGGGAATACCGGCCGGGAAATCAGATGACCCCTGGGAAAGCTGTATTACCCTGGGAGGGGCCTGGAGCTATGTTCCGGATGACCGGTTCAAATCTTCGGAATGGGCCATTCACACCCTGGTGGAAATTGTAGCGAAAGGCGGAAACCTTCTCTTGGGGGTAGGCCCTACCGCCGAAGGAGAGTTTTTACCCGTGCAGGTGGAAAGGCTCCGGGAAATCGGGAAATGGCTCGAAAAAAACGGAGAAGCGATTTATGCCACCAGAACGGTGGATACGTTCAAATCAGGAGATTTTTACTTTACAAGGGCAAAAGATAACCGCCGGTATGCTCTCCGCCTTAATAAATCACCCTTAACCGAAACGGTGACATGGGAGAGAAATGCTCCCCGGAAAGGAAGTAAAATGTACATCCTGGAAGACAATATCCCCGTCAGGTGGCAGACAGAAGGGAATCTGATTACGGTTACCCTGCCTAAAAAATCTTTGGCCAAACTGGCGCAGGAACCTGCTATTACATTTAAATTTGAAGAATAAAAAACTGAAAAACTATGAGAATTGTAATCTTTCTGATGGCTATGATAGTCGGCAACGCAGGATTTTCGCAAAAAAACAAATGGGTTAAGCTCTTTGACGGAAAAAACCTTGATCAATGGTATTCCTGGAAGGTCAATGACGGCTCTTCTACCACCGGCTGGGATATCGTAAACGGTGAGCTCACGACTGACGGTAAAGGAGGCGACCTGGTTACCAAAAAAGAATACGGTGATTTTGAGCTGGAATTTGAATTTAAGATCTCGCCTAAAGGTAACAGCGGAATTATCTACAAGGTGCTGGATAAAAAAGGAGAGAAAGAGCAGCCCTATATCTATGGGCCCGAATACCAGATCATTGATGACGTGAACTATCCGGGAACCCCCAAGGATGTGCACAAGACCGGCGGGAATTATGACGTGTATGCACCTTCAGACCTGACGGCAGTTAAGCCGGCCGGCGAATGGAATAAAGGAAAGATCAAAATAAAAAATAACAGGGTGGAGCATTGGCTGAACGGAAGGAAAGTGGCCGATTATGAATATGCCGGTGAGACCTGGAAAGGAGATATTGCCAAAAGCAAATTTAAAAGCTGGCCTTATGCCACTCCGCATGATAAGGGAAAGATCTCACTCCAGGGCCATGGAAATACAGTTTGGTTTAAGAATATACGGATAAAGGAGCTATAGATCTCAGTGAATCTGCTGCATTTAAAAAAAAATACCGGTTTACCGTTTCTCCTGCTGCTGATAACCTGGGCATGCAGGCCCGAAAAGGAGGAAGGGATGGTATGGGTGAGTAAAGATTTTCAGATGGATGTTTCGCCCGTTACGGTGACGGAATTCCGGGAGTTTGTACGTGCCACTTCCTATGTCACTGAAGCGGAAAAATTCGGTGATGCGGGGGTATTTGACTTTACCACCGGGGAGTGGCACCTCCTGAAAGGGGCGTACTGGGAATACCCGTCCGGGTCTGAGGGCGGGAAAGCGCCGGATGATCATCCGGTGACCCAGGTTTCGTGGAACGACGCACAGGCATACTGTAAATGGGCGGGTAAACGGCTGCCCAGCAGCGAAGAGTTTTTACTGGCCGAAAAAAACGGCCGTGAAAACTATGGTCAGACCTATACCTGGGGAGACGACTTCCAGGAAAATGGTGTGTATAAAGCAAACTTCTGGCAGGGAACTTTTCCCTCTGTTAATACGGCAGACGATGGCTTCCTGACCACTTCACCGGTAGGTTATTTCGGAAAAAATGCAGTGGGCCTGACCGACATGGGCGGAAACGTATGGCAATGGTGCAGTGATGATTCCCAGGGCAGGCCTGGTGAAAAAAACCAGCGCGGAGGCTCTTTCTTATGTGACCCCATGGTTTGTCACGGCTTTAAAGTAGGCGGTATAGCTTCTTCCAGCCCTGAAACCAGCCTGATGCACGTGGGTTTCCGATGCGTTAAATAGTTTCGCCCCAGGCGGTAATCACCAGCTTTCTGCCGGTGTCATAATTGCGGTGTTCCCCGAGATAGATTCCCTGCCATTTGCCCAGGTTAAGCTTGCCGCCGCTGATCGGGATCTGGAGGCTGTTTCCCAATATAGATGATTTTAAATGCCCGGGCATATCGTCTGCTCCTTCATAATTATGCTGGTAGTAAGGGGCATTTTCCGGTACGGAAGCATTAAAATGCTGTTCGAAATCAGCTCTTACCGTCGGGTCAAAATTCTCGTTGATGGTAATGCTGGCAGAGGTATGTTTAATGAATACGTGCAGAATACCAGTATGGATCTCTGCTATTTCCGGCAGGGCGTTAAGCACCTGGTCGGTGATCAGGTGAAAGCCTCTTTTACGCGCTTTCAGCTTTATTTCCTTTTGAAAAAACCGGGTCATAAACTAAAAAAGACAGATTGCCTGTTTTTGTGAAGTACAAAAATAGACAATCTATCTTAATATTAAGGTGGTCAGGCTTCTCCGATAGGTCCCCCGAAATTCATGGGGAACGGGACGGGCTCATCCGACTGGCGAATCTCTCCGAAAGTATCCTCGTATTTCCGGATGTTTTCTTCCAGGGCATGTAATAAGCGCTGGGCATGTTCCGGCGTGAGAATAATCCTCGACTTAACCTTAGCCTTGGGTATTCCCGGCATCAGGCGGATAAAATCTACCACAAACTCACTGTTGGAATGGGCGATCATGGCCAGATTAGCATAGACCCCCTCGGCAACATCTTCTGTAAGCTCGATATTGATTTGGTTCTCTTCTTGCATTTTTTTCTGTTTCATGCCCAAAACTAAAAAAGTTTGGCTTATTTTTTCAAATGTTTCTCCAAAAACTGATCCTGCTCCCACAAGAGGTGAAGAATATTCTCCTTGGCCGCGTAGCCATGGCTTTCTTTCGGAAGGATCACCATGCGTGCCGGCGCACCCAGACCTTTCAGCGCCTGGAAATATCGTTCCGTCTGCAGGGTAAAGGTACCGGGGTTATTATCCGCTTCTCCGTGCACCAGGAGGATAGGAGTTTTCATTTTATGCGCATTCATAAACGGTGACATGGTGTTATACACGCCCGACGCATCCCAGTAATTCCGTTGCTCTCTCTGGAACCCGAAAGGAGTAAGTGTACGGTTATAGGCCCCGCTTCTGGCAATACCCGCTGCGAAAAGGTTGGAATGTGTTAAGAGGTTGGCGGTCATAAATGCCCCATAGGAATGGCCGCCCACAGCTACGCGCTTAGGATCTATATACCCCAGGTCATCCACGGCTTTGATGGCAGCTTCTGCATTGGCCACCAGCTGTTCCACGAAGGTGTCATTGGGCTCTGCGCCATTTTCACCCACAATCGGGAAAGCGGCATCGTTCAGCACGGCATACCCCTTGGTAGCCCAGAATACGAAAGAACCGTAAGCCGGGAAGGTGAACTGGTTAGGGTTAAGCGAAGTTTGCCCCGCGCTGTTCTTATCTACAAATTCCTGCGGATAAGCCCATATCAGGAGGGGAAGCTTCTCTTTTTTATCATAACCGGCAGGAAGATACAGCGTTCCGGAAAGTTCCACACCGTCTTTGCGCTTATACTTTATGACTTCCTTGTGCAGCTTACTGATACTCTCAAACGGATTTTTGAAGTGGGTGATCTGAACAGGTGCTGTCTTCTTCTGGATATTACGCAGGAAATAATTAGGATATTCCGTAGATGACTGGATCATCACCAGCACTTCACCGGTTTTGAAATCTTCTATGGAAAGAATGTTTTCCAGCTTATCGGTATAGGCAGACTGGTACAGACGGTTGGTTTTTAAGGTACTCCAGTCCAATTCATCAATAAAAGGAAACTGTCCTTCTTTGGTATGACCCGGTCCGATCAGGAAGCTTTTTCCGTTTTCCACAGCCAGCACATAACGTCCATATTGGTTTCTGATCGTCTCAAAATTACCGGGGTTGGAATAAATATCCTGTGAATTCCGGTCAGAAATGAGTTTAGGCTCTGCTTTGGAAGAAGGGTCAAAAACATACCGGCGTGTGCTGCGCGTATCGTACCACTGATCATTCAGCACGGCGAGCTTTTCACTGCCCCAGATGATCCCTGCGAAACGCTGCGGTGTTTTTACAAGGGAAACAGCCGGTTGGGCAAAGGGAGCTTTCCAGGTAAATACTTCATCGCGGTAATCTACTTTCTTCGCCGGATCTCCTCCGTCCAGTGCTTCCACATACACCAGGGTAGCCGGCTCATCGGCTCTCCAGTTTATGTTTCTTTTCCCTGTTTTTACGGCCATAAATCCTTTGGGAAGGATCTCGTTCAGGGGTGCTTCGTTCACTACTTTTACCAGCTTTCCTGTTTTATCATGAACGATGGATTTATTCGGAAAACGGCTGTAGGGAACCACATAGGAGAACGGTTTTTCAACTACCGATATCATTACGTAGTTCCCGTCAGGAGAAAAAGATTCATCCGTATAAAGACCGGCAGGCAGGAAAGGCGTTTTTTTGCCGGCAAGGTCCACTTTAAAGATCTCAGAGGTAATAAGGGTTTCGAAATTTGCTTCATCAGCCGGGTTTTTCAGAAGATCCTGGTAAGTACGGTTCTGGGATGCCTTGCCGTCTGCCGTAGAAATAATAGGGCCGGTAGGAAGGCTGACCTGGGTATTGATGAGTGCTTTTCTTTTTGCCGGCAGGTATTTTACCAGCAGGCTTTTGCTGTCTCTGAACCAGCTTATGGGATTTCCCATATTGGCGTTCAGGTAACCGGTACCGATCTTCCGGGCCTGGGCAGTGGCGGGATCCAGGATCCATAGCTCAACGCCTGTGGCAGTGGTATGGGTAAAGGCGATCTTTGTTTCATCCGGCGACCACGTAATATGAGTGATATTCGGGTTCTGAGGCAGACCTTTTACCTGGATCTCCTGGGTATCTTTCACTTTTCTCACTTTGAGATTGTTCAGATATGTGACGCTGCTGGAGATGTTGGTAACGGGGTTAATCCGTAAGCCACCCAACCGAAGCTCTTCCTGATTCAGCTCTTCCAGTGTCTTATAGGTATTCCGGTAAGTAAACAGCATGTATTCCTTTTTGGAATCCATAGATACGGAAGGGGGCCTTTCGTAATCTACCAGGTCAAGAATTTCCTTGGGAGGCTTCTGATACTCCAGGTTTTCCTGAGCCCAGCCGGAGAAACAGACTCCCGCAATGAGCAAAAGAGAGAATAGTTTTTTCATATGAACAGTTAAAGTTAAATTAATCAACCAATTTAAACAATAAGCGGGGATTCCTCCAAAAAGAGTAGGCGTAAAGGGGTAATCCTGCGATATAATCGCTTTAATTCCTATCGGTTATGGCTTTGTAGGCCACATCGTGAATTCGCTGACGGGTTTTGTTCCGGATCAGTTTCTGGTTGGAGGCAGAGGGATACACCCGGTTCGAGAGGAATACAAAGATCAGTTCTTCTTTCGGATCCACCCATACACAGGTGCCGGTAAAACCGGTATGGCCGTAAGTTTGTTCGGAAGCATACCGGGAAACGGTGCCGTCACCGGGTCCGGAAGGCTTGTTCCAGCCCAGGCCCCTGTGGCTGATCTGCGACTGGTTTTTCGTGAAAAAATCAATGGTTTCCTTTGAAAAGAACTGCCGGTCATCGTAGCTGCCTCCGTTCAGGTTCATCTGCATCAGCCGGGCGAGATCCCAGGCGTTGGAAAAGAGGCCTGCATGGCCTGCCACACCGCCCAGAAGCGCTGCATTGGGATCGTGTACCATGCCCTGAACGGAGGTTTTCCGGAAATCACCTGAAACTTCGGTAGGAGCAACCAGTTCTTTGGGCTTCTGCTGAAAAACATTGTACATCAGGTTATGGAGCCCCATGGGTTCGTAAATATTTGCACCTACAAATGCATCAAGATTCCGGCCGCTTACCTGTTCTACCAGCCTTTGAAGCAGCAGGAGTCCGAGATCGGAATATACATATTTGTTTCCCGGAGGCCCGGCCAGGGCGCTTTTTTCCACCCAGGAAAACACAGAATCCTTGATAACGGGGTTAACGGCCAGGTCGTCTGATATTTTCATGTATCCCGGCAGCGCGGCATCGGAAGAGAAATAGTAAGGATTAAGCTGCTCACTTCCGAAGCGCGTGCTTTCGTAGAGCGGTATAAAAGCCTTTAATCCGGCCTGGTGAAGCAAAATGTCTTTAATGGTGATCCGGTTCTTGTTTGTTTTCTCCAGTTCCGGAAGGTAAAAAGAGAGTTTCTCGTTAATATTGATCTTTTTCTGATCATACAGCATCATGACAGCCTGAAGGGTGGAGGCCACCTTGGTAACCGAAGCCAGGTCATAGAGGGTGTGTCGGCTTACCGGCTCCCCGAAGGTGTATTTGAGATTTCCAAAACCCTCATAGTACACTACTTTTCCTTTCCGGGCTACCAGAACCTGGCATCCGGGGAATTCCTCCGTGTTAATGGCAGAAATAGCGATCTTCCGGATCTCCTCCAGCTTCCCGGCATCCATACCCACTTCAGAAGGCATGGCAAAGCCCAGCCGCTGGAAACTCTCGATTTCATAACCGTAATCCAGCTTGCCATCTGCAGAAAGTGTATTGACCGGCACTTTCCCGCTGGCAGAGTTTACCCCGAAAAGCACATTGGCTGCTGCCATATGCGCCTCGCTTTCATCTTCAAAACCGCAGACTACGGTTTCAAATTCATCAAAGAATTTGAGGCTGTACGGGTTGCCGAAAACACAGACGATCAGGCGCGACCTCTTCTGGATATCCCGGAGCAGGTTCAGCGTGGGTTCGGTAATGCCGTAGTCCAGCTTTTCGGATTGTCTAACCTGGTGGATGCTCACAATCACCAGATCGTTTTTTACGGCCTCATCAGCAATATTCTGCCAGTCGGCATTTCCCGAAGGCTTATCCGGAAGCAGATAGGGGGTCACATTTCCGTAGAGCTCGAGGGTGCTCTGAAAGAGATTTCCGGGATTACCTCCCACCGCTATGGAGGCCATTTCTACGGTGGCCAGGCCTTTGATGGGAATGAGGCCGAATTCATCGCGTGTTACGGTCACTGCATTATTGTAAACCAGCTGGGTCAGCTCTTTGTTTTTGTCGGCGTTCAGGTCTCCCGCAATATTCCTGAGATCTACCGGCTGATAGGCATTAAGGCCCACCCAGAACTTGGCTTTCAATATTTTTCTTATGCTTTCGTCGAGTTCCGTTTCGGTGATGGTGCCGTCTGTGCAGGCATCCAGTACAGCCTTATAGGCTCTGTCAATGTTAGCGGTCTGCAGCAGCATATCGTTGCCTGCCTTAAAAGCATGCACTTCCGCCTGCCCTACCGGGAAGCTCTTTAAAAGACCCCGCATATTCAGGGCATCGGAGATCACCAGTCCCTGGAATCCCAGCTCTTTCTGAAGATAACCTTTGATGATTTTTTCCGAAACAGTGGCCGGCACGCCCTTGTCGAGTGCCGGAACATTCAGGTGCCCGATCATAATCGAAGCCACACTGTCGCGGATCAGTGTCCGGAACGGTGCGGACTCCACATCGCGGATATGCTGTAGGCTGTGGTTCAGCACAGGCAGGTCATAGTGGGAGTCAACGTTCGTGTCGCCGTGTCCCGGGAAATGCTTGGCGCTGGTCATCACATTCTGCTTGCGGTGACCCCGGACAAACGCAGCGGTGAGGTCCGAGACATTGGCGACCGATTCACCGAACGAGCGGTAGTTAATGACCGGGTTTTTAGGGTTGGAGTTGATATCTGCTACGGGCGCAAAGTTAAAATGTACTCCGATACGCTTGCACTGCCGGGCAATTTCTTCACCGATCTTCTCGGCCAGCTCTGTATCTTTTGCCGCTCCTATGGTAATGGCTTTCGGAAAAGACCAGGTATTGTTCAGGCGCATGCCCAGCCCCCATTCGGCATCCAGCCCTATCAGGAGAGGGGTTTTGGCGGCAGATTGGTAGCGGTTGGTGAGCTCGGCCTGCTTCAGCGCATTTCCCTGGAAAAACGCTACTCCTCCGAGATGGTATTTCCGGATCTGGTTTTCAACAATCTGGTAATCAGCCTCCCGCTTGTTGGAATAAACAGCGATCATGAACAATTGCCCCACCTTTTCTTCCAGTGTCATTTCCGAAAGGATTTTTTCCACCCAGGCATTTTGTTTTTCCTCATAGGAGGGCTCACGGGTAAGGGCGCCGGTCGGGCGGCGGTCAGCCACAGCGCCGGTTATCAGGAGAAGAAAAATACAACTATAAAAATATTTCAGCACGTGATATACAAGACAAATAATACTGTAAAACGAATCAATTCGCAAAAAAGGGTTTTAGTAAGAGAAAATAAAAGGTTTAATGTAAGTTTTTCATCTTGTCCGGATATTTATACAACAAACCAGGGGCTATAACCGGAGATTGGGAACGAATTGGAACGTGCTTCCGGAGAAAACGGACAAGCCGGAAAGTGTCCTCGCAATACTCTGAATAAAAATTACTTATCGGTATAAATCAGTGTAATTACATGTATATTTGTTTAAAACAAAAATTTCCGGCAATGAAAACAATTCTATTTACAATTGGGTTAGGGGGTGTTTTGTGTACGGGATTCGCACAGAATGTAAATGTCCTGGTGACTGACATTCGGGAAGAAAGGCGACTGGATCAGCAGAATTCGAGCCTTGAACTGACCATTAAAGTGAATGGTATTCCTGTGGATGAAAACCGGAAGATCAGGATAGGTACCGTAGTAAAGGCCACCGATAACCTCGGGAATGCGCTGAAGCATGTAACGGGAAGCTTTGACAACAGCTATACGGAGTACAATGAAGTAAAGTTAAAATTAGAAGCTCCCCCGCGTAATGCCACCCATCTGGATGCCGTGGAGGCCACGCTGAAATACTTTACTCCTACCCGGGAGAACAAGGGAATAGCCGAAATCGTAAAACCGCTGGATAAATACAACACCAACCTCCTGAAAAACCTGCATGCCGATGCAAAGCTGATCCTGATTGATGAGGCCGGACTCAAAAAACTGAAGGAAGAAAATGAGGCTGCCTATAACAAGGAAATGGAAAAATTTAAAAAGGAAAATCCGGAGGCAGAGAAGATGAGCGAGCTGATAGGCGGCTTGAAGGGTTTCTTTGAGTCGTTGTTTGACTACGGTTCGTATGGTCCCGGAATCACCTTCCTGGTGGATGATCCCGGCAAAAAAATAGTGCAGATCAATGTGTACGATGAAACGGGTAAGAAGATGAATAACGGGTGGTCTTCGTCGGATAAACAGATGACGGTTATGCTCTCTTCACCACCGCAAAACAGCTGGAAGCTGGAGGTGCTGCTGGAAAACGACAAATCGGTAAAAGAGCATACCTTCAAGTTGGGGCAGGTGTTTTTACCTTAAAGGTGAAGTTGTCTACTGCTATTTAATTCCTGATGGGGTACCGGTAGAAATAAACCAGCCATATCCACCTTCCTGTACCCGTTAAGGGTACAATAGGGATAGAAAGAAGCCCAACCTGCTTTGTGATTTTTGTGCCCGGCTCTGCTATTTTCCGAAGACGAGGCAGAGTTGTGAGCAGTGAATTGCAGAGGCCTTTATTTACAATGAAAAGGTGTCAACCGGGAGCATTTTCATTGGAAAAGTGTCTTTCTCCTTTATAATGCGTACCTTTGCACTTCAATTTTTTTAATCAGATTTATGTTAACGGTATCTAATCTTTCCCTTCAGTTCGGGAAACGAGTGCTTTTTGAAGAGGTAAACCTGAAGTTTACTCCCGGAAACGTGTACGGCCTGATCGGGGCCAACGGTGCAGGGAAGTCGACTTTCGTAAAAATACTGGCAGGGGATATTGACCCGACCACCGGAAATGTAAGTATGGATCCGGGTGAGCGGATGTCTGTATTGAAGCAGAACCAGAATGCGTATGACGAATACACGGTGCTGGACACCGTGATGCGCGGAAATGAGCGTCTCTATGAAGTGATGCAGGAAAAGGATGCCCTGTATGCCAAGGAAGATTTTTCGGAAGAAGACGGGAACCGGGCGGCAGAGCTGGAAGGCGAATTTGCGGAAATGAACGGCTGGGAGGCTGAATCCGATGCGGCGGCACTGCTTTCAGGTCTGGGAATTTCAGAAGATTATCACTACACCATGATGGCTGAAATGAACCCGGCAGAGAAAGTGAAGGTGCTGCTGGCGCAGGCGCTGTTCGGAAACCCGGATGTGCTGCTTCTCGATGAGCCTACCAACAACCTGGACATTGAATCCATCCTCTGGCTGGAGAACTTCCTGATGAATTTCAAGAATACGGTGATCGTGGTATCCCATGACCGGCACTTCCTGGATAACGTCTGTACCTATATTGCCGACCTGGACTTCAAGAAGATCACCCTGTATGGCGGTAACTATACGTTCTGGTACGAGTCCAGCCAGCTGGCCGCCAAGCAGAAGGCTGACCAGAATAAGAAGGCCGAGGAGAAGAAGAAAGAGCTGGAAGAGTTTATCCGCCGGTTTTCGGCTAACGTGGCCAAGTCCAAGCAGGCTACGGCCCGTCAGAAGATGATCGACAAGCTGGACATTACCGCTATTCAGCCTTCATCACGGAGGTATCCGTTTATCGGTTTCAAACCGGAGCGTGAGGTAGGTGACCAGATCCTGATGGTGGAGAATCTCAGCTATAAGAATGAAGAAGGAGATTACCTTTTTAAAGACCTGAGCTTCCAGGTGGCGAAGGGTGACAAGATTGCCTTTTTAAGCAAAGACGGCCTGGCGGTAACCGCTCTTTTCGATGTGCTGATGGAGAAAAAGCAGGCGGCGTCAGGCACCTTCAAATGGGGGGTGACCATCACCAGAGAATACCTGCCGAATGATAACAGTGATTATTTTACCGATAGCAGCCTGAACCTGGTAGACTGGCTTCGCCAGTATTCTGCAGAGAAGGACGAAACCTTTATCCGTGGATTTTTGGGACGTATGCTGTTTTCAGGAGAGGAGGCGTTGAAGCAGTGTACGGTACTTTCAGGAGGGGAGAAGCAACGTTGTATGTTTTCAAAAATGATGCTTTCCAACTCCAATGTATTGCTGTTTGATGAGCCTACCAACCACCTTGACCTGGAATCTATCCAGGCTCTGAACAAAGGAATGGAAGATTATGACAGCGTTATCCTGTTTACTTCGCATGACCATCAATTGACCAATTCAGTAGCCAACCGGGTGATTGAACTCGGACCGAAGGGCTGCCTGGATAAGCTGATGAGCTTTGACGAGTTCCTGACCGATGAGCGCGTAAAAGGGCAGCGGGCGGCGGTATATTAATGAATTGTGTCATGCTGAGCTTGTCGAGGCATAGGCACCCAATAAGAATGTTCACGGTTATCATAAGACAGATAGTAACGATAAAAAAACGGCCCGCTGAAAAGCGGGCCGTTTTTTTATATCCACGGAAGAATATTATTCTTCCGTTTCAGCTTTCTTCTTAGTAGCCGCTTTCTTTTTGGAAGCCGCTTCTTCGCTTACCAGCTGATCTTTCAGTGCTGCCAGGGCAGAGATATCACCCAGTGTTGATTTCTCGGCTTCCGGAAGCTTCACTTTCTCTGATTTACCGCTTGCCTTTTTCTTCTCCGGCTCTTCAGAAGGAGCTTCCCAGGTTTTGGTATGAGAAAGGGTGATTTTCTTCTCGTCTTTATTGAATTCGGTTACTTCGAATTTCAGTTTTTCACCTACTTCTGCTACTGAACCGTCTTCTTTCACAATTCCTTTAAGGGTAGCGATTCCTTCGATACCATAAGGCAGTTCAAGGGTAACGGCTTTATCAGACTTGGCAATGATGCTGGCATCATGTACTGAACCTACTTCAAAAACACCTTCGAAGGTATCCCATGGGTTTTCTTCGATATGCTTGTGACTCAGGGCCAGTCTTCTGTTATCCACATCCAGTTCCAATACCACTACTTCCAGGGTATCACCGATCTTCACGAAGTCAGAAGGATGCTTGATCTTCTTGGTCCATGACAGGTCAGATACGTGTACCAGGCCGTCGATACCTTCTTCCAGTTCCAGGAACAGACCGAAGTTGGTCAGGTTTCTAACCGTACCGGTGTGACGGGTTCCGATAGCATATTTGGCCAGCAGATCCTGCTTGGTCCATGGATCTTCGGTCAGCTGCTTGATGCCCAGAGACATTTTTCTTTCGTCTTTGTCAAGGGTCAGAACCACGGCAGAGATTTCGTCACCGATCTGAAGGAAGTCAGACGGGTTTCTCAGGTGTTGTGACCATGACATTTCTGAAACGTGGATAAGGCCTTCCACTCCCGGCTTCAGCTCAAGGAACGCGCCGTAATCTGCTATATTTACAATCTTACCGGTTACTTTGGAACCTACTTCCAGGCTTTGTGCCAGGGAATCCCAAGGATGTGCCTCCAGTTGCTTCATACCCAGAGAGATACGTTTTTTCTCATCGTCGAAGTCAAGTACAACCACCTTGATTTTGTCATCCAGGTTAAGTACTTCATTCGGATGGTTCACGCGGCCCCACGAGATATCGGTGATGTGAAGCAGACCGTCAACGCCACCCAGGTCAATGAACACACCGAAGTTGGTAATGTTTTTAACCACGCCTTCAAGTACCTGTCCTTTTTCCAGGTTAGTAAGGATCTGCTGTCTTTGTGATTCAAGATCTTTCTCGATCAGCACTTTGTGGGATACCACCACGTTATCGTTAGAGTGGTTGATTTTCACCACTTTCACTTCCATACGTTTTCCTACAAATACGTCAAAGTCCCGGATAGGCTTAACGTCGATCTGAGAACCGGGCAGGAACGCCTCAATTCCGTAGATATCTACGATCAGACCTCCTTTAGTACGACGCTTGATCAGGGCATCCACGATGATGTCTGTTTCAAGAGCCTGCTCAATTTTAGACCATGCGGTCAGAATTCTTGCTTTCTTGCGTGAGATAACCAGCTGACCCAATGCGTCTTCCTGCTTCTCAATGAAAACTTCCACTTTGTCACCTACCTTAAGATCGGGCAGGTCGCGGAACTCTGAACGGGATACGATACCGTCAGATTTAAATCCGATGTTCAGGAGCACTTCTCTGTCGGTTACACCTACTACCAGCGCTTCTACCACATCTTTTTCTTCGATCGGAGAGAAAGTTTCTCCGTACAGTTTTTCCAGTTCGGCTTTCTGATCTGCAGAATAGCCTCCGCCAATACCTTTTTTGGTTACTTTGTCCCAGTCAAATGCGGGGAATTGTTGATCTGTCATAAAAATGTGCCCTGTGTACATCAGCAGACCGGGCTATCCTGCTGAAATTTAATTAGATAATAAGTTCCTTTTCAAAAGGACTGCAAAGATAGACGTTTTAAATTTATTTATGAAGTATCAGGAATAATTTTCTGACAATCAGCGGAATGATTCCGGGTTTTCCATCAGGTTTTCTTTACTTTGCAGGTTATGAATACACTCCTGGCAAATCCTGAACATCTTATTGAAAAGCTTCTGTCGGTGGCGTGGGCCTATATGCCTAAAATCGCGCTCACGCTGTTAACGCTGATTGTGGGTTTCTGGCTGGCCAACCACATGAGAGGCTGGCTCAAAACCATTTTAGAGCGGAGAAACGTTAATCCCAATGTGATACCCTTCATGGGTTCACTGATCTCCATCCTGATCAAGATCATGGTGCTGATCAGTGCGGCGGCTAAATTCGGTATTGAGACCACCTCATTTGTGGCATTGCTGGGAGGTGCCGGACTTGCCGTGGGACTGGCCATGCAGGGAAATCTTTCCAATTTTGCCAGTGGGGTGATGATCCTGGCCTTTAAGCCTTACCAGATCGGAGACAGTGTGATCATTGCCGGGTACACAGGCGTGGTGACGGAAATCCTGATCTTCAATACGGTTCTTCGCACCAAGGAGAACAAGCGGGTGATCATTCCGAACAACTCCATTACCTCTAATCCGATCACGAATATCTCCGGAAACGGGGAGTTACGTGTAGAGCTGAACTTCAAGGTACCCAGCGAGAAGAATATTACGAAGGTAAAAAGTACTATCCTGGAAGTATGCGCTCAGAATAAAAAGATCCATACCTCGCCACCGCCGCGGGTTTCCCTTAACTCGGAAGACTGGGGGATCATCGTCTATTCAGTGAAGGCCTGGTGCGCCCCCGGAGACACCGGCGAAGTGGAAGACTACCTGAATGAAGAGGTAAAGCAGAGGCTGGGTACGCTCTGAGTTACTCCATCCGGGTGCCCTCGTCTACTTCAATGATATAGGGCTTCCCGCCCTCCCGCTCGATGGCTTCTGCCACGGCTTCGGGGTTATGGGGAGCATAGGCAAACATGCATCCGCCGCCGCCTGATCCGTTGATCTTGGCTCCCAGGGCACCGGCTTTCAGAGAAGCCTCTATCATGCGGTTGATCTTGGGAGTAGATACTTTTTTGGCATCCCGGAGGCTGTCCTGATGCAGGGTGAGCAGGGCTCCGATCCTGTTTTTATCGATGTCGTTTTCCGCAAACATGGTTCTTGCTTCGCGAAGGATATCCCGGTCGGAAAGATTACCCTCCAGCAGCCTGAACTGCTCTTCGGAGAGCTCTGACCGGAAACGGCCGGCTTCTTCCGCCGGGAAGGTATGAAGGTCAAACGCTTCCCGCTCATTGAGCTGGCGGATAATATCGAGCATGCCGAATTTTACGTGCTTGAGTATGCCCAGCGTATCCTTGGGCTCAAGGGAATCTCCAAGTACAAAAGTTCCGAGTTTAACCGGGTAGGACAACGCCATAGGTTCGGGCACCGTTTCAAGATACATGATATTTCCCAATGCGGTGGAATACTGATCCATCATCCCGCCGGGCTCGCCAAACTCCAGCACTTCAGCTTCCACGGCATATTTACCGATATCGAACCGGGTTGCGGCTTCCACGGGCTTTACAGTAGCCATCCGGGTAAGAAAGTGAATCCAGGACACCAGCAGGGCGGATGAGCTGGAGGTCCCTGAATTAATGGGGATATTTCCGTTCACATGAACCTCAAAGCCATTTTCAAAACGGTATCCGTGCCGGCGAAGCACGTTGATGGCAGACTTGAAATAGTCCCTTTGCCGGGTATACCTTAAATCAGCTTCCAGCAGGAATACTTCTTCAGACTGAATATCCGGCATGTGGATATGGATCTTGTTATCTGTTCTTTTTTCGCCGGAAACGTTGATTCTCCGCGAAATGGCGGCAGCAATTACAGGCAAGCCCAGGTAATCCTGATGTTCTCCGAAAAGACAGATCCTGCCGGGAGTCGAAATTTTCATACAAAGCAATAAAAAAGGACCGGATATCTGTTCCGGGTGAAATAAGTAGGGGTCAAAAATACAACTATTCATGTCATTATTCCATGCGTTTTAACAGTTTTGTGACGAATAGCGCTGATCCGCAGGTCTTTGTGCACCCTGCCAGGATAGTAGAATATTGTTTATCAAAGGATTATTAATTTTTTTCTATTGTTTGGTAAAATAAAAAATAGCTGTTAATTTCGGGTAGCAGAAAAACAATCCTAAACTTTACATGGGGCGGCAAGTGTTAGTTCTGAATGCCGATTACAGCGCGATAAGCGTCTGTACGGTTCCAAAGGCATTTTTACTGGTGTATCTTAACAAGGCAGAAATGGTTGCAGAAGCAGACGCAGCATGCCTCAGAACAGTATCGGCCATCTATTCCATGCCCACCATCATCCGGCTTCACAGTTACGTGAGGGTTCCTTACAAAAGCATCGTACTTAACCGCCAGAATATTTTCAAGAGAGATCATCACCAGTGCCAGTACTGCGGGTCTTCCAAAGACCTGACCCTTGACCACGTTCTGCCCAAGTCGCGCGGCGGGAAGACCAGCTGGGATAACCTGGTGGCAGCCTGCCGGAACTGCAATTCCAAAAAAGGTGACTGCCTTCCTGAGGAGGCAGAGATGCCGCTGAAGCAGAAGCCGTTCCGTCCTACTTTTGTCATGTTTGTGCGGGATTATTCGGGAAATATTGAAAGTACCTGGCTGCCTTATCTGAACCGCTGGCGATGAACCGGTACTTTTCTGCCCGCTTCCAGGCCCTAAACAACTAATACCCCCTGTGGATGGCTTCTTTGGCCGGGTGACAATCTAATAAATTGAAGTATTTTCTGCCGTTCAGCTGTATATTTGCGCTTTGATCAAAACGTTGTACAATGAACTTTTTTATTCCTGTCTTTGAGGGGACCGATACGGTCTCTGCTTTACCTTCTTCCGCCTATCTTGAAAATTTTACCGGAAAATCAGGCGAACAGGTTTTTTATATTGATAATGAAGGAAACCGGTACTATGTGCTGGGGATGGGGAAGCAAAAGGACGAGGCATCGGTGATCCGGGCTGTCCGGAGTTTTTTTTATAAGCAGAAAGGCTTCCTGAAAGGTACCGTAGAGATTAAAATCGCAGGAGAGGAAGTCAAAAAATATGTATCCGGGATCAGTCAGGGTATCGCTTTGGGACAATATGAGATCGGGGTGTTGAAGAGCAGTGGTGAAAGGAAGCCCGACTGGTACGATGAGGGGGCAGGTTTTTCTTTTGAAGGCATTACCGGTGAAGAAGATATTCTGAGGGGCCGGTATTTTGCCGAAACCCGGATGCGGATCATGAAGTGGGGGGATGCTCCCGGGAACTATAAAACACCGCAAATGCTGTCACAATGGATTTCAGATGCAGGAAAAGAAAGTGGTTATGAAGTAGAAATATACGATTCCAACGCCTGTGAAGAGCTGGGTATGCACGCATTGCTGGGTGTGGGCCGCGGCAGCCGCGAGAATCCGCCGGTATTCTGCATTCTGAAATACAGTCACCCTGACGCTCAGAAGACAGTGGGCCTGGTGGGCAAGGGAGTGACCTTTGATACGGGCGGGGTTTCGTTGAAGCCCGGCGACAATATGAATTACATGAAATCGGATATGGGCGGGGCGGCAGCGGTGGCCGGTACGATCGAGATGGCAGCTAAGCTGAAGCTTCCGGTCAACCTTGTAGGGGCCATTCCCATTACCGAAAACTGCATTGACAGCTATGCCATCAAGCCCGGTGATGTGATCGGCTCCTATTCCGGAAAAACGATAGAAGTGATCAATACCGATGCCGAGGGGAGGCTGATCCTGGCCGATGCGCTGAGCTATATCACCGAGCGCTATAAAACAGATGTATTGATTGATCTGGCCACGCTTACGGGCAATGCCATCATGAGCCTGGGCTATAAGGCGGCGGCGCTGATCTCACCTGATGACGATCTGGCCGGCGCTCTTTTTTCTTCAGGCTTAAGCACCGGGGAGAAGGTATGGCGGATGCCCCACTGGGATGACTATAAAGATGCGCTGAAATCGGATATTGCCGATCTCAAGAACCTGGCCGGATCTCCGATAGGCGGAGCCATTAACGCGGCCAAGTTCCTGGAAGAATTCACACGGGAGCATCCGTCCTGGGCGCACCTTGACATTGCAGGTACCGCCTTTGCCGACTCGGAGTTCGGATCCATGAAATCGGCAACAGGGTACGGAGTAGGGCTTTTGATTGATTACCTGGAGAAAATACAGTGAAGATGTTCCAAGCTATTTTTTACTTAAACGTGTAGAATACACCGAATCCCGTGCTGTTGGTCAGGGAGCCGTTTAGCTGTATCTTGGTATTTTTATCAATCTGGCTAAAACTTACACTGGCAGCACCCAGGCTTGCGCTCAGCATAAAATTATTGGAAAAATGGTACATGAACCTTAAGGGGGTGGCATAAGCACTTACATGTACCCCTTCAGACTTCCCGAAAGCGGCCCTGGCGGCCCCTCCCAAATTGGGAGCAAGATATAAGCGATCCACCAGCGAAATGAATTTTCCAAACTCTACGGCCGGACCTACCTGAAACCGCTGTTCATTAATATTACTGGGGTCGAGCCTGTTAGTGTTGGCAGTAAACGTTCCTCCCCATGCCAGGTAGGTGTTGTTCTCGCGGATCTTTCCGTACAGCACAGAAGCACCATAACTGTTTACAGCCTGAATTTCTGTGGAGTTGATATTAACCGCTAACGAGCCCTGAATGATTTTCCTGCCGGCGAGTTCCTGAGCCTGAATACTAAAAAATGAGATGAACAGAAGAAATGAAATAGTAAGTGTCTTCATAACGGGTAATCGGATTAAATGTTGAATAATTACCGCTTAGACTATATTTATAGTTGAAAGGTTTAATTCCTTAAACGGATAAAGCATAATTTTTTTCAGGGAAAGTCGTTAGTTCCCATATCGATTCCGGCCTATGCGAGCTTTCCTGACTTTTTTTCTTATGGCTTTCCCGGGTATAAGCAGTTTCTGCCAAAAAGCTGAAATAGTAGTGGGGAAGAGCTATTTCGGCACCACTATCAATGAAAAGGAGATCTGTGATCTGGTAGCCTTCACTACACGTCCTGAAGTGACGATGGCCGTGGAGAATATTGTAAAACGCTCCGGGCTGAAGCAGAACTTCTATGTAATGGAGTGCCCGAACACCGACAACTGCTTTGCCGCCACCCGGAACGGGGAAAGACTTATTGTGTATGATGCCCGTTTTTTCAGCAGGCTCAATTCTGTTACGAAAACCGACTGGGCAGCGCTGAGCATCCTGGCGCATGAGATCGGGCATCACCTGCAGGGGCACACCATCAAAAGCGGCGGCTCCGACCATAACCGCGAGCTGGAGGCCGATGAATTCAGCGGTTTTGTGATGTACCAGATGGGTGCCACATTAGCGGAGGCGCAGTCGGCTATTCAAAGTGTTACCCCGGAATATACCACCAGTTCCCACCCGCCGCGGAGTATAAGGCTCAAAGCCATTGAAACCGGTTACAGCAATGCCAGGGAGCTCTATCCCAGGGTGGCCGCTCCTGCAGAAACACCGGTGATAAAAGAAGTGAAGGTGGGTTGTATAGAAGGCAACTGTACCGAAGGCCGGGGAACGGCTATTAATTCCCGCACATTTGATCGTTATGAAGGCGACTGGCATATGGGAAAACGGCACGGATACGGCCGTGAGTTTTCGGCAGAGGGAGAGGTCCGGTACATCGGCAGCTTTGAGGCAGGGAAATATTCGGGCACAGGAATTTTATTTCTGGCAAACGGCGACCGTTACGAGGGCGGGTTTCAAAACGGACGGATGCACGGCAAAAACAGCCGTTATATCTTCCGGAACGGCGATATACTGACGATTAATTATGAACAAGGCCTCCGCCAGGGTTTCGGGATCATGACCCTGAATTCAGGCCGGCAGAGCAATACCTACTTTAAAAATGACCGGCGAATTCATTAATCTGCCGAATTAAAATTGAATCGTACTTATTTTTTGCTTTATATTTGTTCCCCATTACCTGATCGTATATGTCTTGGTTTAGAAGAACAGAAAAAGGAATAAGTACTCCTACAGAGCTGAAGCGGGAAACCCCGGACGGTTTGTGGTATCAGTGCCCGGAATGCAAAAACGTGGTTCAGACCCGTGAGCATCAGCAAAATGCATACACCTGCCCCAAGTGCAATTATCATGATAAAATAGGTTCGGAAGCATATTTTTCGATTCTTTTTGATGAAGGAAAATATACCGAGCTGGATAAAAATATGACCTCCGGTGATCCGCTGAACTTCGTGGACACCAAAGCCTATCCTGCCCGGATCAGGGCCACCGTGGAGAAAACCGGTTTAAAAGATGCCTGCCGCACGGTATACGGAAAGATTAACGGATTGGATTTTACGGTTTCCTGCATGGATTTCAGTTTTATTGGTGGCTCAATGGGGTCTGTGGTGGGCGAAAAGATAGCCCGCGGGATAGATCATGCCCTGAAGCACAAAACTCCTTTCCTGATGATCTCCAAGTCTGGCGGAGCCCGGATGATGGAGGCCGGGTTTTCACTGATGCAGATGGCCAAAACCTCGGCCAAGCTGGCCCTGCTGGATGAGGCGAAGATTCCGTATATTTCCCTTTTGACCGACCCTACCACAGGCGGTGTTACCGCCTCATTTGCCATGCTGGGTGACCTGAACATTGCTGAGCCCGGCTCGCTGATCGGTTTTGCCGGACCAAGGGTGATCAAGGAAACCATTGGTAAAGATCTTCCGAAAGGATTCCAGACCGCCGAGTTTGTGCTGGATCACGGTTTCCTGGATTTTATCGTAGACCGGAAAGACTTAAAAGACAAATTGTCATCCGTGGTTACCCTGATGATGCAGAATTCCTGAGAAAATACAGGGCAGCGGTGTTTTAACTTAACGGTATGGTCCGGCCTGTACGGCCCGGCGGCCTTATATTTTTTAGAAAGCTCAGAATGAAGACCGATCCGTTTATCTTTTTCCTGCTGTTGGTGGTAGGACTGGCGTATTTCTTTCCCGGGCCTGCTCATATACTTCCCCTTGATACCCTGGCCAGCGCCGGGATTTCCCTGGTATTTTTCTTTTACGGGCTGAAGCTCAGTCCTGCAGGCATTCGCTCGGGCCTGAGTAACGGCCGGCTTCACCTGGTGATCCAGGCCTTCACTTTTGGGGTGTTTCCGTTGCTGGTTCTGGCGGTAAAACCTTTTTTCGCTGCTGAAGAAATATGGCTGGGGCTGTTCTTTCTGGCAGCCTTGCCCTCTACGGTTTCCTCTTCTGTGGTGATGGTTTCCCTGGCCGGGGGAAATATCCCCGCAGCCATCTTTAATGCCAGCATTTCCGGGCTGATCGGGATCGTGGTGACCCCTCTTTGGATGAGCCTCTTTCTTCGGGCTGCCGGGGGCGATATGTCGGCCATTTACATGAAGCTCCTCTTTGAAATCCTGGTTCCCATAGTAGCCGGGCTGCTCCTGCAGAAAAGGCTGGGCAGATTTGTACAGAAGTTCAGGGGCTTTTTTACAAAATTTGATCGGGCGGTCATCTTACTGGTCATTTATAAGAGTTTTGTACACTCTTTTGAAAGCGGCGTATTCAGCAGTATACCGCTGAAAAGTTTTGCCTTTCTGAGCCTGGGAGTGCTCGTCCTTTTCTGGGCAGTATACGGGCTGATCTTCCTGACCGTTCAAAAGTCAGGGTTTAACCGGGAAGACAGGATCACCGCGCTTTTCTGCGGCACAAAAAAATCCCTTGTGCACGGAACCGTTTTTTCAAAGGTATTATGGGGCGGCTCCGCCACGGTAGGGATTATTCTGTTGCCTTTGATGCTCTTCCATGCCCTGCAGATCCTGATCATCGGGATAATAGCGGGCAGTTATGCACGGGAAAGCGGGTAAAACGGGACTTACCGGCCCAGGGCTTTCCGTACTTCCGGCGCTACTTTAGTGCCAAAGAGTTCTATTGACTTCATCATCACGGAATGATCGGGCGCCCCTACATCCATATGACCGATAAAACGGGTGATTCCGAAAAGCTCGTGCATATGCAGGATTTTGTCGGTTACAGCTGCGGGATCACCGATAAACAGGGCTCCGTCTCTGGAACGGCCGCCGTTATACTGGTGCTTACTGTAAGGTGCCCACCCCCTGGATGCTCCGATACGGTTCATCTGGGCGGCGTAATTTTCGAAGTAACCGTCACAAACATTTTCATCGTCGCTTACAAACGTGTGAGAATGAATGCCGGTCTGCATTTTGGCCGGATCGTGCCCGTGGGCAAGGTACTGCTCCTTATAGAAATCCATCAGGGGCTTAAATTGGGCGGGAACCCCGCCGATGATGGCCAGAATCAGGGGCAATCCCAGTTTGGCAGCCCGGAAAACCGACTCCGGCGTACCGCCTACTGCGATCCAGACGGGGAGCTTTCCTTCATTCACCGCCCGGGGATATACGGTCTGGTTCACCATGGGCGCCCGCAGTTTTCCTGACCAGCTCACCTCTTCCTGCGCGTTGATCTTCAGGAGAAGGTCCAGCTTTTCTTCAAAGAGGGTATCGTAATCCTTAAGGTTATATCCGAAAAGAGGAAATGATTCAATAAAGCTTCCTCTTCCCACACCGATCTCCGCTCGTCCGTCAGAGATGAGGTCGATCATGGAGAAGTTCTGGTACACATTCACCGGTTCGGCAGAGCTCAGCACGGTAACGGTGCTCATGAGCTTAATGTTTTTGGTGACAGATGCCGCAGCCGCCAGGAGGATTTCCGGCGAGGAGACCGCATAATCCGGCCGGTGGTGCTCTCCGATACCGAAAACATCCAGGCCGGTTTCGTCGGCCAGCTTTATCTCTTCCAGGATCTCCCGGAGCTTTTGTCCCGGATCCTGCGTCTTCCCGGTAATTTTATCAAAGGCCAGGTCACCGAACATTCCTATTCCTAATTCCATTTTTCCTAATTTTTTCTCAAAGGTAAGGCCGGGCCTTTCTATGTGGCATTGATCCATGATAAGAAATTATCCTCTATCTTTGAGTTTCAAAATATCAGTTATGCAGAAGATCCTGCCCTTTCTTTTTCTGGCGTTCGGTATAATGAATCTGTACCGGTTTATTGAAACGTTTACCAAAGAGCTTAGCGGCCCTTTCAATTTCCTGTTCTGGGAAACGGGTCTTACCGGTTACAGGATAAAATGCCTGGTCTTTGCTGCCGTTTTTATTTTTGCATTCTGGGGCAATTACAGGAAAATCAAAAAGTAATTGGCAGACAAAAACAGGTATTTGGTCGCGGTATTAACAATTATTAACAAATTTCCGCCTCTCCTGCGCGGCAGAAATATGGTATATTTGTTGATTCTATGGAACCGATAAGCAAAGTTTTTTCAAGACTTTTCTGGCTGTTGATGGCATGTCACATTCTTATGGTGGAATCAGAATTTCCTGAGGTCCTCGAAGGAAAGCCTGTGGCCGGGTACATCCTGTCTGAAACAAAGCAGCCCCCGGCATCTTTCCTGAAAAGAATAAAATCGCTGCCCGGTATCCCTGAAAAAATGACCCAGGAAGAAACGCTGGAATACCCGGACTATGTGCCTTTAGGCCTGAAAAACAGGACCCGCCTGCCCGGAACTGCACCCGTTCCGTCGGATAAAGGGATTCCTTTTGAAGAAATTAACCGACCGCAATTTCATCCTGAGGGGTATCATCTGCCGCCCGAAATCTTTCATTCCTAATTCTTTCCAGAACTGTTAAAGTTCTTTGCAAGGTCAAAGCCCGGTTGCTTTGACCCGTTTCATTATTTCATTTTATTCACTGCTCATGAAGAGTTCTATTTTTATTATAGCTATTGCCCTGCTGGCGGTTTCGTGTTCAAAAGAAAAAGCAACGACCCGGACAGAGGAAGATAAATTTCTGATAGCTCATCCTATCATTAAACCGGCCAACAATCCCATGGAATTTGTGGCTGAAATTAACGCAAAACAAAATGTGGAGATCCGCTCCAAAATCAGGGGATTTGTGGAGAAAGTGCTGGTAGATGAGGGGCAGCTCGTTAAAAACGGGCAACTGCTGTTTACGGTCAGCAATAATATTAACCGCCAGGAGCTGGCCAAATCACAGGCTCAGGTCAAGATTGCGGAGGCGGAATTGAAAGCCATAAAGCTGGAACTGGAGAACGCTAAAAACCTGTTTGACAAAAATATTATTTCAAAAGCCGAGCTTGACCTGGCATCGGCACGGGTGGAGGCTGCCAATGCGAAAGTGGCTGAAACACTCTCGGAAGAAGAAAGAGCCAAACTGAATGTGTCCTATTCGGAGATCCGGGCGCCGTTTGACGGTATTATTAACCGGATCCCCAATAAAACAGGCAGCCTGGTGGAAGAAGGTGCCCTGCTCACCACCATTTCCAATAATGCAGAAGTATTTACCTACTTCAATGTTTCGGAAAAGGATTACCTGGATTTCCTTCTCAACAAGCAGGAAGGAGTAACCAGTGAAGTAAGCCTTTACCTGGCTAACGGGATGGAGTATCCGCATAAAGGGCATATAGAAACCTCCGAAAGCGAATTTGACAAGAGTACGGGGAATATAGCTTTCCGGGCACGGTTTCCCAATCCACAGCGTCTGCTGAAGCATGGTGGCAGCGGAAAGATCATCCTGGATAATCTTATTTCAGATGCTATCCACATCCCGCAGAGGTCGACCTTTGAGGTACAGGATAAGCTGTATGTGTATGTGCTGGATAACCAGGGAGTATTACAGCAGCGTACCCTGCAGCCCGTGCTGAGGGTACCGCATTATTATATCGTGGATGAAGGGATAAGCCCGGATGACAAGATCCTTTTTGAAGGGGTTCAGCGGGTGAAGGCAGGCGAGAAGATCGCAGCGCAGCTGATTAACAGGGAAGAAGTAGAGAAAAGAATAAACCAGTAAGTATCATGTTTCAAAAGTTTATACACCGTCCGGTGTTATCTATCGTCATATCGGTACTTATCGTTCTTGTCGGCGCAATTTCACTTTTGCAATTGCCCATTACGCAGTATCCCGACATCGCGCCGCCGGAGGTGAACGTAACCACCCGTTTTACGGGAGCCAATGCGGATGCCGTGGTGAAAGCGGTAATTACCCCGCTTGAAAAAGCCATCAACGGCGTGCCGGGAATGTCGTATATGACCTCCGTGTCCGGTAATGACGGCACCGGGATTATCCAGATCATATTTAAGGCGGGCATTGACCCGGACGTGGCCGCGGTTAACGTGCAGAACCGGGTGACTTCTGTGATGGATGAGCTCCCCGAAGAGGCCATCAAAGCCGGGGTGATCGTGGAAAAAGTGCAGAACAGCATGCTGATGTACCTGAACATCCTGAGTGATGACAAGGAACTGGACGAGAAGTTCCTTTTCAACTTTGTGGATATCAATGTGCTGAAAGAGCTGAAACGGATAGAAGGGGTAGGCTTTGCCGAACTGATGGGCCGCCGTGACTATGCCATGCGGGTGTGGCTTAACCCGGAAAAAATGCTCATGTATAATATTTCTTCCAATGAAGTGATTGCCAGGCTTAAGGAGCAGAACGTGGAGGCAGCACCCGGCAAGATCGGCGAGAGTTCGGGGAAAGAGGGACAGTCGCTTCAGTACGTGCTTCGTTATACCGGGAAACTAAATACACAGCAGGCTTATGAAGAGCTGGTGATCCGGAGTAAGGCAGACGGGGAGATCCTTCGCCTGAAAGATATTGCGGAGGTAGAGTTTGACTCGCAGGATTACAATGTGCTTTCCAAGGAAAACGGGCAGCCGTCGGGTTCCATTATGATCAAGCAGCGCCCGGGAAGCAATGCCAAGGAGGTGATCGAAAACATCAAGATCCGTATGGCGGAATTGAAAGAAACCAGCTTCCCGCCGGGTATGGATTATACCATCGGCTATGACGTGTCGGCCTTTCTTGACGCATCGATTGCCGTGGTGCTTCGTACGCTGTTAGAGGCGTTCCTGCTGGTGGCACTGGTGATCTTCATTTTCCTGCAGGATACCCGTTCTACCATAATCCCTATTATTGCGGTGCCGGTATCGCTGGTGGGGACCTTCTTTTTTATGCAGATGCTCGGCTTCTCACTGAACCTGATCACGCTGTTTGCCCTGGTGCTGGCTATCGGTATTGTGGTGGATAACGCCATTGTGGTGATTGAGGCGGTGCATGCCAAAATGGAAAGCAAGCATCTCTCCCCGCTGAAGGCCACAGAAGAAGCTATGGCGGAGATCAGCGGGGCCATTATCGCCATTACCCTGGTGATGTCTGCGGTGTTTGTACCGGTAGCCTTTATGGAAGGGCCCACGGGAATCTTTTACCGCCAGTTTTCCCTGACCATGGCGGTGGCCATTGTGCTTTCTGGGGTGACGGCGCTTACGCTCACGCCGGCATTGTGTGCCCTCTTCCTGAAAGACATGCACGGAGAGCAGAAAAAAGGGCTTATAGCCCGCTTCTTCAACGGGTTCAATAACTGGTATAACGGCATTTCTACCCGTTACCAGAAGCTTTTGCGGGTTATTGCCAACAGGAATGTGGTAACCTTCGGTGTCCTGGTAGCGTTTTGTCTGGCCACCGGCCTGGTAGGAAGCTTTGTGCCTTCGGGTTTCATCCCGGAAGAAGACCAGGGAGCCTTTTATGCCAATATCACCACGCCTTCAGGCGCCACGCTGGAGAGAACGGAGAAAGTGGTAGACGAGGTACAGTCTATTGCAAACGGGATGGAGGAGGTGAGCACGGTTTCCAGCCTTTCCGGGTTCAGCACACTTTCAGAGGGTACGGGTGCTATTTACGGAATGAACCTGATCAGTCTGAAGAACTGGAGTGAAAGAGATAAGTCGGATGCACAGATCATTGAAGAGCTCACAGAAAAGACGCGGCATATCAAAGATGCTACCATTGAGTTTTTCCGTCCGCCACCGGTACCAGGCTACGGTAACTCCAGCGGTTTTGAACTCCGGCTGCTGAACCGCTCCGGTTCGGATGAGATCGGTGATTTACAGGAGGTGACAGATGCCTTTGTGGAGGAGCTGAACAAGCGCCCGGAGATCACCAATGCCTTTACCACCTTTGACGCCAGCTTCCCGCAGTTTATGCTGGATATTGATGAAGACCGGGCGGCACAGAAGGGGATTACGGCAGATAATGCCATGAGCACCCTGCAAACCCTGATCGGTTCGGAATATGCTACCAACTTCATCCGTTTCGGACAGATGTATAAGGTGATGGTGCAGGCCTCACCGCGGTTCCGTGCAGAGCCGGAAGACCTGCTGAAGCTGACCGTAAAGAATGATGAAGGAGAGCTGGTGCCGTATTCGTCTTTCCTGAATGTGGAGAAAGTATACGGCCCCGAGCAGATCACACGGTACAACATGTACCCTTCGGCCATGATCAACGGCCAGCCGGCACCGGGTTACAGTAGCGGCGAGGCCATTGCTGCTATCAAGAAAGTGGCGGAAAACCTGCCGAAAGGGTATGGATACGACTGGGCGGGAGCCTCCCGTGACCAGGCGAATGCAGGGAACGAGACCTTTATCATCTTTGCGCTGTGCCTGTTGTTTGTTTACCTTATCCTGGCGGCACAGTATGAGAGCTTCCTGCTGCCGCTTCCGGTGATTCTCTCTCTGCCGGTCGGGATTTTCGGAGCCTTGTTTTTCCTGATGGTGTTAGGACTGGAGAATAATATCTACGCCCAGATCTCTATGGTGATGCTGATCGGTATCCTGGGTAAAAACGCTATTCTTATCGTGGAATTTGCCGTACTTATCCAGCAGGAACAGAAGGTAAGTCCGCTGATAGCGGCTGTAGAGGCAGCCACAGCCCGTTTACGACCCATCCTGATGACCTCCTTTGCGTTTATTGCAGGATTGATTCCCCTGATGCTGGCCTCCGGTGCCGGGGAGATCGGTAACCGGACCATCGGATCCGCTACGGTAGGAGGAATGCTGATCGGCACTGTATTCGGTGTGATTATTATTCCCGGCTTGTATGTGGTATTTGCCACTTTGGGACAAAAATCTAAAAAAGCGTAAAGCAGTGAGCTATTCGTAATTAGCTGTTAGCATTATTCATGATCTGTTGATCGGCTACATACGAATAGCTAAATGCTAAATTATATACAAATGAAGACACTATTTAAACTGACCTGGGTAATCCTGCTTCTGACAGGCTGTAAAACCCGGAATATACATTTAACGGTACCGGAAAGAACGCTTCCCGAACGCTTTCAGCGCTATACTGACAGCACCACGATAGCCGATATCAAGTGGCGGGATTATTTTGCTGACGCTCACCTGGTAGCGCTGATTGATACGGCGCTGGCCAATAATCCCGATCTGAAAATTGCGATGGAGAGGATTGAAATGGCCCATGCCGGGCTGTTAAATGCAAAAGCAGCGTTACGACCTGCGGTATCGGGCAATGTTACCCCGGCCATCCGGCGGTACGGACTCTATACCATGGACGGCGCAGGGAATATTTCCACGGAGATGACCCCGGGAAAAATTGTCCCTACCGATTTGCCTGATTTTTATATCGGGCTGCAGTCATCGTGGGAAATTGACCTGTGGAAAAAGCTTTCTAACCGTAAAAATGCGGCCTACAGCAGTTTTCTGGCCAGTGTGGAGGGGACCCGTTTTGTGACCACCTCTCTCATCACCGAAATAGCATTGTCCTACTATGAGCTGATTGCTCTCGATAATGAGCGGGAAATCCTGACCGAAACCATCCGGAACCAGGAAGAGGTGCTGGATGTGATCCGTTACCAGAAGGAGGCCGGCCGGGCCAATGAGCTGGTGGTGCAGCAGTTCAAGGCACAGCAGCTTAACACCCAGACACTGGAGCGGGAGGTAATGCAGCAGATCAGTGAAACGGAAAACCGGATCAATTTCCTGCTGGGGAGGTACCCGCAGCCCATTGAACGTAATATGGAACTTCTGTTCCGGGATCTGCCCCTGGAGATTGCCTCCGGGATTCCCTCGCAGATGCTATTGAACCGCCCGGATATCCGGGCGGCCAATTACCAGGTTCAGGCCAGCCGGTTTGATGTGAAAGCCGCCAATGCCGAGTTCCTGCCCAGCCTGACGCTGACGGCCGGACTGGGCTACCAGGCTTTTAACCCGAAATTCCTGTTTAATACACCGGCGTCTATTGCCTACTCGCTGGTGGGCGGACTTACTGCACCGCTGATTAACAAAAGGGCCATAGAAGCCCGGTTCAGGATGGCCAAATCATCGCAGATTATTGCTATGTATGAATACCAGAAGGCTATTCTGAACGGGTATACGGAAGTGGTAAATGAGCTGACCCGGATCAATGCCCTGCGTGAGATCAGCGATCTGAAAACGCTTCAGAGCCAGGTGCTGGAAGAGTCGGTGGAAACATCCAACCAGCTGTATGTTTCGGCCAAAGCTACCTACCTCGAGGTTTTGATCGCTCAGCAGAATGCCATCCAGGCCAAGCTGGATATGGTAGATTCACACCGGAAGCAGCTGATGGCGTCTATTAATATCTATAAGGCATTGGGTGGGGGATGGAAGTAAGCAGTTTTTAAAAAATGGGGGCACAATCTGTTGACTTCTTGTAGATTATACCTCTTGTCTTTGGTCAAAGCTCCTGCAACCTAATTCCCCCCCCGACAAGCTCAGGGGCACTCAATGCGTTTCCCCTGTCCCCCTGAGCTTGTCGGGGGGGAATAACATTCTTCAATCAACGCCTGTCTATTTTTCCCACCATACTTTTGTCATCGGATCATCTCCGCCTATTCTTTCTGCAGCCACCCGGTAATTCTCCGCATTAAACCTTCTTACATCATTGTGGTACATGAAGCGGCTGGGCATAACCCCGTTATGTAACATATACGGTGTTTTGGGCAAAACCGGGAAGCCCGTTCTCCGGTATTCAAACCACTGCTGGTAGTCGTTAAAGAAAAGTCCCAGGTATTTCTGGCTCATGATCTGTTCCAGCGTACCGTTAAATTTGGCCTTTTCATTGTTAAAATAGCTGTCGCTGATGGTGCCGTTTTTCCATTGGGTAACGGCGGCTTTCACTCCTTTTTCGTAGGCACTTTTAGCGGCTGCCTGATCACCCGAAAGGAGAGCCACCTCGGCCTTGATAAATTCCACTTCGGCATAGCTCATCATCACTTCCACTACTTCCGTACCCAGTGCGGTGAAAACCATCAGGTCACCGTTAGGCGTGCTGGGGCTGTAGTCAAACTGGGACTCATCACCGGAGTGGGCGCTGGGAATTCCCTTGTAACCCAGGTTAATCACGGTCTGCCCTTCCAGGCGTGATGCGGTGGTCATGAACAGGGGGCGGCGGGGGTCTTCCAGCTCATTCAGCAGGTCAGTGAAGAAGGAGCTCATGGCTTCAAAATTCACATAATCCTGCCGTCTTCCCCAGGCGTAATCGTAGGGCGTGAGGCCGGAGATTTTCACCAGTGCGGCATCTGCATTGCCGGCAAATACAGGATACTGTGTGGGATTGGCAATGATTTCCTTCAGCCGCTCATACCCATTTCTTTTAGACGCCCGTAAGTGCATTCTCAGCAGGAGGGAATTATTGAATTTCCGCCATTTGGTGCGGTCATTGTTATACAGCATGTCATTACCGCTCATTACCCCGTTTTCAGCGTAAATGGTATTGGCCTCTTCCAGCCTGGCAATAAGAGCTTTGTAAATGTCTTCCTGCCGGTCAAACACCGGCTGGGTGATGCCCTCTTCTGCTTTCATGGCTTCCGTATAGGGGATATCGCCGAAGCTGTCGGTGAGGATTCCCGTAATGTAGGCTTCCAGGGTAGCGGCCACTGCCTTATAGACCGGCTGATTGTAGATTTCAGCGGCCTCTTCCATTTCTTTTACATTCCGGAGGAGCCTGTAACAGGTATTCCAGGTACCGTTTCCGGCGGTTTCGGTAATTTCATACCGGTGTACCCCGTTTGCTACGCTGGGATTGGGCAGGCCCACCTGCATGATCTGCCAGGTGAAATCATAGCTGCGCACGGTAAAATACGTGCTCATCCCATAAATGGTAGGGGTCAGCAGGCTGCCCGGGTTGACCCTGTCGATCCGGTTGGGATCGGTATTGATCGCTTCAAAGTCGCCCGTACAGGATAGTACAGAGAAGGCGAAAACTATCGTTAAAAATATGTTTTTCATTTGCAATAAGAATTTCATCTGGATAAATATTAGTTCCGGTAATGAGTTCCGAGCAGTAAGTTTTATCGGTGCCTGACAGCTCATGACCATTTCATATTAGAGTTTCAGCTTTAAGTTTACACCCCAGGTTCTCGGGGTAGGTAGCTGTCCCATCTCCACACCCGGTACCACAGTGGCCCCGTTAAGGGAGGCTGTTTCCGGATCAAAGACCGGGAACTTCGAGATCATGGCCAGGTCACGTCCATACAGGGCAATGCTGGCTCCGTTAAGCTTTAAGCGTGAAACCAGGGCCGGGGCCACATTGTATTCCAGGCGGACTTCTCTCAGCTTGATATAAGAGGCGTCAAAGCTGTTGGTCTCAATGTTTGCCCTTCTGTAATAATCGCCGTACCAGGTATTGATATTTACGGGAGTAGTGTTGGGGGAATAGCTTCCGTCAGCATTCTGAACCACGCCATCCCCAATGACGGTACCGGTTTCCCTGCCGAGAAGAGTATGTTTCAGCTTGCCCTGTTCGGTCATTTTATGGTGGGTCTGTGAATAAACAATCCCGCCATACTGGCCGTCAAGAAGTACATTCAGCCTGAAATTGCGGTAAGAAAACTCGTTCACCAGGCCTGCCCTCCAGTCGGCATAGGCGCTGCCTATTTTCTGGATATCGGCGGGCTTCAGCGCCAGGCCGGTGGCGGCATCAAACACTACCTGCCCCTGCTCATTCCTTACCAGTCCATACCCCCAGATATCACCGGTGGTACCGCCTACGGTAGCAATGATGGAAGCCGTGCCGCTGGAAGCAATGATCTGCTCCTCGCTGTTCAGGTCATCACTCAGCTCCATGATCCGGTTCTGGTTTTTAGCCCATGTGGCAGTGACATTCCATTCAAAATTCTTATTACTGAAGGGCTTGCCGCTCAGCATCAGCTCAATCCCCCTGTTGCGGATAGTACCGCTGTTGATATACGCCGAGCTGAAGCCGGTGGTAATGTCCATAGGCACGGTCAGCACCTGGTTCACGGTGGTGTTGGTATACAGGTTGATATCAGCGTTGATCCGCTTCTTAAACATATAGAAATTCAGCCCGCCTTCCCAGGAGGTGGAGATCTCAGGCTTCAGGTTTCCGTTAAACAGGGTAGAGGGAGCTTCTGCAGAACCCGGGAAAGCTGATTTCCCGTAATATTTCGCAATCCGGTAAGGGTCGGTGTCGGTTCCTACCTGCGCCCAGGATAAGCGGGCTTTGGCAAAAGAGATCACCGAAGGGAGAGTGAACAGGTCGGAAAGAATAAAGCTGGAGCTCACTGAGGGGTAGAAGTACGAATTATTGGC
>JBEBRR010000004.1:0-92362 GCA_040394735.1 Leadbetterella byssophila | reverse complement strand
CTAACTTCTAACTTCTAACGGCTATTTCATCCGTATAAAATCAGTTCCGGGCTGTCTATCAATTCAACCCATATTTCACCTGCACTCTTACATCCGTTTTGGTATTCCCGTCAATAAGGTCATCCCCGCTGCCCATAGTATCGCGGTCATACACCCGGGTACGGGCCAGCCGCAGCCAGAGATCCGCCTTTCTGCCCAACGGCACTTTAACAATTCCGTACCAACGGATCCCCCTGCCATAATAGGCCGGAAATGAAACGGCATACAATACATCATTTTCGTAAGCATAAACCCGTGTATCGTAGGAATCCGTATCAAAACCGGCTATCCGCATCCTGAACTGCATCCGGCGGTGCCGCGTCTCAATATCCTGGATAAGAGCCCATCCGGCTGAAGCCGGCAGCCCGGCAGGACTGAAGCCATTGTATTGTATTTTCGTCTGGAATTTCCAGGAAAACCCCGGACTGTAGTCGGCACTCAGCACCACTCCCCGTCGGCTGATCCCGGTGAGTTCCCCGATCACCGATACCGGAGCCGGAGCGTTGACCAGCTTGGTCTCTCCCCGGTACGCCAAATAAGCGCTGAGTTTCCGGGTCGGTTTATAGTTCAGCCGAAGCTGAAAATCCTGTCCTGACGAAGGTCCGTCTACCCGGTACTTCAGCCAGGGAAAACGAAAGCTGTCGTAATAGCCGGCCACCTCCCATTCCCTTTTGATCCGGTATTTCATTCCCGCATATACACCGCGTTCATTAATGCTGCGGCTGCCCTCCGAAAAGGCCCCTCCGTAGAATGTATGAAAATCAGTACTGTAATTCCGGTGATGGAGTGACACCTCCACTTCTTTGCCCAATGCCCCTACCAGGCCTGCTACATACCCGTACCCGCCCGAAGATGACCGTGCTGCTTCTGTAAAGAAATTAAAATTATGCCAGGAAACCGACACATGAGGACCCAGAACAGAATTTTCTTTCCCCCTGAATTCATAGAAATTATACAGCAGATCCCTTTTCCGGAAATCCCGGTCAAACCGGGTATGCAGCACTGAAAACCCAAACAGGACCTTATCGGACCTGTAAAGTATATGGCCTCCGAAATTTTGTTCTGCAATGGCTTTTTTACCCCCGGTCTCTGCTTGCGTACGGTGCATCCCGGCGGTCAGCAGTGAGCTGAATTCTTCCCCCTCTGAGCTATCCTGTACCGAAGCATCCTTCCGTTTCCGTGAAATCATTCCCGTTGCTTCAAATTTCCCCAGCCGCCAGGTAGCGGCCAGTCCTCTGAAGCCCCCGTTTTCGATCAATGAATTATAAGGCTTAATTCCCAGGTTACTTCTCCGGGTAGTATAAACCGGCTCTCCTCCCTTACCTGCCGCATATCCGGCAGAAAAGATCAGCCCCTGCCCCAGCTGCAGCAGGTAGTCTCCGGCCACCAGGTTACGGAGATTGCCTTTATTCTGCAACTGTACATGAAAGGCCGTATAATCGAAAAAATTCTTTTCCCCGGGATCTTTTTCAGAGATAAAGCCCGCGCTGAAGTCTTTTGAACGGCTCAGCCGGTACCGGGTATAGTAGCGCTGTCGCGAGCCGGCATACTTTTCTTCCCTGAAACCTTTCGGCTTTTCCAGAGTCATGTCGGCCCGCAGAACCAGGTAGTGATCTGCCGCCCGCTTAAAAACACTTCCGGGCCGCAGATCCCCGAACCCGTCATGAACACTTACAAAAGGAAGGAGCACCCGCACTTCTTCCAGTGTAAAAGATTCCAGTGCCTGCAGCTCATAGAGGCTGAGGTAACGGCCAAACTTCTGCCGGTGATCCAGCAGCTCGCTGATCTGCCTGTCGTTCAGAAAAAACAGGGCCGAAAAATCTTCCCGGTCTGCCCGGTTCAGGTCCAGGGGATTCTGGTAAAGGTTATACAGATTTTCATATACCTCCTCGTAATTCCGTTCTTCGGCAGCCACCGGCGCCCATTGAGAAAGCATTTCCCCTACGTTAATTTCCTGACGGGGGTAAGACTGCCCGCAAGCCCCTCCGCTTACAAGCAGGCACAGGATCAGCTTTCTAATCACGGAGCTTATAAATAAAGGTGGCATGATGGGCTGCTCCTGCATAGGGATGCGTGGCAATACCGTACAAAAATCCGTATCGCCCGGCCAGGACAGTTGTTCCGAAGTGAACACTGCGCATTTGCGGGTTAATTCCGGCTGAAAAACCCAGCTGCTCCCGCACCTGGTAGGCCAGTCCGAACCGTACTTCTTTACAGCCACCTGCCCGGTAATCCAGCTGGCCGCTGAGGTTCACCTTTTCATTAGGATGGAGGGCAGCTCCCACGGCCAGCGCAACGGGAAAGGCGTACTCCTCATACGATTTTGCTGCCGTGATATTCATAAGGCTGAGACCCAGGCTGACCAGGGGCGCGGGGGTAACGATCATGCCTGCTTCTCCGAAAAGAATTTTCCGCGAACCCATACCGGCAGTGTGTATCCCCGTATACGATATCCTGACACCCATTAACACCCGACCCTGCTTCCGCGCCAGGGCCAGCGCTGCGCGGTTCTCCCCGTAATACCGGTCTCCGAAACTGTCAACGGAAAACCCATAGTTGAAAGACCCGGCCCTGAAAATACCCTGCACCCCTGTGGTATGAAACCCTTCTACCGGCATTGCTTTCAGGTAATTAAACGACAGGAAACCGGAGGTATCTCCTGCTATTCCGCCCGGGTTATGATAAATGGAAGCGGAACCGGGCACCGCCACGAGGCTGTTGGCTCTTCCAAAGGCATCGGCTCCTAAAACGGAAAACTGGGCCGGGGAAATGTGTGATAAAAGGCAACAGCCTGTGAGAATAAAAATAAGTCTTTTCATGTGGATAAATTTTAGCTGTTGGCCATTAGGTTATTCATCTGCCGGTTCAGAGCGCCACCCGGCGAGGCGTCGCCCGGCCTGACTAACTTCTGGCAGCTAACGGCTCATGGAAATTCCTGTTGTATGTGAATCCGGGAGCAAATTAAAGGGGAAATCAGGAGAAAAAAATTCACTCCGGATAAGAAATGGGGAGCGATGGCAATTTCTACCCATATACGTACAGCAGCACAGCATCGGAGCTTTACCGGCCGGAATCACCCATACATGGCCACCTGGAATTCAGTACCCGGGGAAAATAATTATCTGCACAGGCAGCAGCTCTCCCTTCTGCCTCGTATTCCCGAAATAGTAATGACTAACCCGGATTCATCATAAAGAAAATTACCCTTATCACTTACTTATTTTTTTATGCTCTCTCTGTTCCGGCACAGCTGTAACCCGGTCTGACGACGGCGGTCTGATGTTTGCACCGCCCAACCGGCGGTTTAACAAGGAATCCGTTCAGGGAGAATCCGCCGGGGTCAGCTCACAATCTTTAGCGTAAAGAAAATAATCCGGGCAGTTTTCTCCTTTTTTGGATATAAGGCGGGAGATTCCGGGAATCCGCTTTATTTTTGAAAGGAAATTTTCCGTATAATTAATGAAAAACCTGAACTTCCGCTTCCCCTTTATCATTATTGCCCTCTCTGTTCTGCTCGGGTTGTTCCTGAACTACTGCAACGGCATGACCTGGCCGGAGAACCTGGCCAATATGACCACCACCGGCAAAGTCATCACCTATCTCGTACTTTTCCTGCTGATCTTTTTATGGAAGAACCGAAAGCCGTCTTCCTGAATGCTTTAATCCCGGATTTCCTTCCCGATCATATTCTCGAAGCTTTTCAGCTCTCCCATCATCACCAGGATATCCCGCTTGGTAAAGATATGTTCTCCGGATACGTGCATGTTAACAGTTGATTTCTGGGTACGCATGCCCAGGAAATTTTTCTTCTGTTCGAAGTATTTAATGGCCAGAAGGCGGATATTGAATATCTTTTCAAAGTCTACATCGCCCACTTTTTTCCCCAGGTAGCGGTCAGGCACCCGGATCTCCAGGATGCTGCAGTTGTCAGCCAGCTCAAAAGATTCTTCCACTCCCTTCATTTCCAGCTGCTTGGCAAACATATTGGCCGCAATCTGCTCAGGGTTAAAGATAATGTCGATCCCCATGGATTCCAGTACGGCGAGGTGAACGGAGTTGATAGACCGGCTGATGATCTGCCGGGCATTGTGCTGCTTCATCAGGGCTGTGGTAATGATAGAGGCCCCTACGTCTTCGCCGATAGCCACCACCACGGTATCCGTATCTTTAATAGGCAGGCTGCTGTAAGCCGAAGCTTTGGAGGTATCCAGCGCTATCACATGCGATATCTGGTTTTTAAGCTGCTCCACAATCTCAAAACGGGCGTCCACTCCGAACACCTCATGCCCCATTTCGGTCAGGCGAGCCGCCAGCGTAGAACCAAAATTCCCCAAACCTACTATTATGTATTTCATATTGTTTTACGGTTACAGTACCTGAACACTTTCTTTCGGATATTTATAATCTACACTCCTGTCTTTGGAGAAAAGTCCGAACAGGATAGTGAAAAGCCCTACCCTCCCGAGGTACATCAGCACAATGATCACCCATTTACTGGCATCGGAAAGCTGAGGCGTGAGATTTAAGGATAACCCTACTGTGCCATAGGCTGAAAAGCACTCAAAAGCCACCATTTGCAGGGGCACTTCCGGGTCAAAGATGCTCACCAGGAAGACCCCTATTCCCATGATCAGGAAAGAAAGGAAAATAACCACATAAGAGCGCTGGATGGAGCTCAACGTGATTTCCCGGTCAAATATTTCCACCCGTTCCTTTCCTTTGGCCAGGGCCGCCACATTCAGCAGGGCCAGGGAGAAGGTGGTGACTTTAATTCCGCCGGCGGTAGAGTTAGGGGCTCCGCCGATCCACATGAGCAACAGGTAAATAAGAATAGTACCCTGGGTAATGCCTACCATATTTACGGCGTTAAATCCTGCAGACCGCGGTACAACAGAACCAAAAAAAGAATGCGCCAGTTTGCCGCCCGGGGTAGCATGCTCTGCCAGCGTATGGTTATATTCCAGGAAGTAAAATGCCAGTGTACCGAAAACCAGTAGCGCAGCGGTGGCAGTAAGCACCAGCTTGCTGTGCACCGTCAGGATTCGTGCCTGATATGTGTACCTTTCCCGGAAAAATACGTAACGCACCAGCCCCTTTACAAAATGCCTGGTGGCATTGTACACGTCATTTACTACCGGGAAACCCATTCCCCCGAAGATCACCAGCAGCGAAATAATCATCAGGAAAGGATAATTAAAACGATAATGCGGGTTATACAGGCCGTCATGAACAATGGAAAAGCCCGCTCCGCAAAAGGCTGCTACAGAATGAAATACGGAAAAGAACCAGCTCTTGGCTGAATTGACCTCAAAATTACCGTCAATGACCAAAAAAATCATGACTGCGCCTGCTATCTCCACAAAAAAGGCATAGAACAGGATTCGTTTCAGCACGGAAAACAGGGAGCCCGGTTCATTCAGCTCTACAATATTGCTGAGCATCAGCTGGTTTCTCAGCGACATACCGCCGCGGAACAGCACCGCAAAAAAGTTGGTGAACGTCATCAGCCCCAGTCCGCCTATCTGGAACAGCACAAAAAGTATCTGCGTACCCAGGTCCGTAAATTTAGTGGAAACATCTACTGTGGCCAGCCCGGTCACACATACTCCCGAAGTAGCCATAAAGGCAGCATCTACAAAGCTGAATTTGCCGTTCGTGGCATGCGGCATTAGCAGCATGGCCGTTCCCCAGCAGATCAGTACCAGAAAACTGATGGCAAAGAGAATAGCGGGATTCATCAGTGAATTTTTTATCTGCGTGGAAAATTCCATGAACCGCAGGAAAAAAAGCGTACTGACGAGGAGGTACAGAAAATAATCGGAACTCAGCAGCTCGGAATGCCGCTTAAAAAAGTTGAATCCCAGCAGCAAAAGGAAGAGAACAAACTCAATATTATGGTTTTTATGAAAGACTCCTTTTTTGTCGCTGAGAAACACGCCGATAAACCAGCGGAGCAGGTAAAAAAACATGAGCAGCCGCGGAATCTGCCGCAGGGCATGATTGATCCAGTCGCGGATAAACTCTTCTTTCGGAAAGCTTATCTGGTACAACACCAGCAGGAAACCTACCAGCAAAGCAATAAACACGCCCTTATCGATTTTACTCTCGAGGCTCTCTTTAAGGATAAAAAACTTCTCCTTAATACTTATCCAGCTTATTCTCAGATTAAACTTTCTCAGAGCGTTCCGTTTTTCGGACCAAATTTATACAATTTCCCCATGAATAAACCAGTATTCCTACAAGTATATTCCGGACAGCTCCTCTCTCAACCCGATCCGTGCAGGATCAGGCCTTCTTCTCCTCTTCTACTTCAACGCCGGTGCCCGCTTCATTTTGGGGTTTGGAAAAACCGGCAAATAGATCGTTGAGCATTTTTTCCGCATCAGGGTATTTTTCTTTCAGATTCCCTACGATCTCGTTGAATTTTTCGCTAGCGCCCGCTTTCAGGTCTTCGAAATACTGAGGTACCCGATCAGCGGCGGATTCCGCCTCGGATTTCAGCTGCTTGCCCTTTTCCTTCAGGTTTTCTACCATTTTTTCACCGTCTTCGGAATTCAGGTATTTGTTCAATGCTACCCCGGCTGCTGCACCCAGGATAAAAGTGGCCAGATGTTTTTTGTTAACTGCCATGATTGTGTTTGTTTATTTTGAATAATAACGTCTGCCTTCCTTTAAAAATTCTGTTGCACCTCATCTTTTATTGCACCCAGGGCTTCCTCTATAAGTGCCGTTACCGTGGGGTCTTCATTTTGCAACACACTGACCACTATCACCTTAGTATCGGTATCAGCCGATCTTTCCGCTATCGCATGAACCAGTGACGCCGAGGTAGCCGTAGCCGCCGCCGTGATCTTTTTCCAGGTATCTTTTCCGATATACAGTTGTTGGGCGGCATTGTGATCCAGCTCTGTCCGGATCTCCCGCAGAATGGTCTGCTGCAGCTCTGTAGGACTCAGATGGAGTGTGCTGATACGTGTCAGCAGGTTCTGAGGCCTTATTCTCTCCAGGAAAAGAATCATACGTTCACCTGCCTGCAGCTGCAGGGGGTAGCTGATGGCCAGCCGGGCCGCCTTTACGGCTGCCTCATCTCTCCGTCTTCGCCAGGCGGCATAAAAAATAAACCCGGCGCCTGCCAGCACCGCTATCACTCCCAGAAACCCTGTCCAGTTAGTATCCATCCCTATTATCCGTAAACGTTCCGGTGGCTGCAGAGACATTAAACCGAGCGTCCCTGTCTGATTCCGGCGGCAAGTTATAAATTTATTTTTCATTACCGAACTTCCCGGCATAAGGCGGGGTTTAATACAGGAAGGGGGTGTATTCCTGCGCTTTGGCACGATTTCTGAATCAGGTTTTGGAAATCATATATTTCCGAAGGATAGCCTAGAGATGTTTCAAGTGAAAAAACCGACCAAATTCATATTCCTTATCCTCGGGATACTTTTTTTTGTGGCCGGATTTTTCAGCCTTGTTTTTCGCGATAAAGAAAGTGAGAACAAATATGAAAGCATCATCCAGAAAAACATCGACCAGGCCATTTCCACTGCCCGGTCGGGGCACGCTGCCCTTGAGCCCTTAATTAACAGCGGGGATTTTGCCCGTTACGGCCTTGAAGCCGCCTATCCTTATTTTATCTTTAAAGACGACAGCCTGATCTACTGGTCTTCCCATAAATATATTCCCGAAGGCCGGACAGAAGGGGAAGGTGAGCAGCTCGTAGAATACCATAAAAACTACGGACTCCTGGTAAAATCACCTTTCCGCAAAGGGAACCACCGCTATGAGGTGGTCAGCCTCATCAACCTTTACCAGGCAGACCATGAGGGTATCTCGGGTTTCGACTACGGTATTTTTTACACCATCCCCACCGCCATTTCCCCGAAGCCATCAGCAGGCAGCTTTAAGATCAGGGCTTCCGGTGGAAAGCCTCTTTTTTATATTACGCCGGCGGAAAATCCGCAGACCCTTACCATGAGGGCATCCAAAGGCACGCTTCTGCTTTTCTCGGCCGGTCTCATCCTGATAGGAATCTTTTGTATCTTCCATATCAGCACCCTGGAGAAAAAGCACCGCTTCATGCTGGCCAGCATTAACCTGATCCTGCTGGTGCTCTTCATCCGTTTATGGATGCTTATGCTGGGATTACCATGGCAGCTGTTGCCCGAATCGCTGATTCCCCAGTACCTGGTGGTTCCGCCCGGCTTCGGCGACATGATCCTGTCGGCCTTCTCGGTGATGCTGGTACTGGCCTATATGGCTCTGTGGCAGCTGGAAGCCCTGACCTATAACAGCGTCAGGAAATATTCCGTCAACATAAAAAGCCTGATTTCCGTGGCTGTGGTTCTTGCCGCCATTGCCCTGGGATATTTCGTTTATACACAGGTGCTTAAAATTTACAATAACCAGGTGATCGGCCTGGATTATTCCCTCAAGCTGACCAACATTAAAATGGGAACCTACCTGTTCCTGTTTAGTTTATCCGGCATTTATTTTCTCGGCAATCACCTTCTGATCAATGTTTTCGGGAAGATACAATCCAATACCCGCTTCGGTTTCCTGCATTGGCTTTACGGCACCCTGCTGGCTGCCATGCTGTTTTATTACCATGAGCTGAACTACTGGGTATGCCTTATTTCCGCCCTGTATTTCCTGGCGGCATTCTTACTGAAGCTCCCCCGCTATTTCTATATCCTCCGGTTCAAAACCTTTATTTATTTCCTTACAGGGGTCTTTGCCTTTACTTTTATCCTGTTCAGCCTGGTCACCCGCCAGGATAACGAGAAAAGCCTGCAGGACAAGCGGCTGTTTGCGGAAAAGCTTCTGCAGCAGAAAGACCTCAAAGCCGAACTGCTGCTGAACCAGTTCAATAACCTGATCCGTAACGACACCACCATTGCCAATACACTGGAAAGGCCTGTCCTGGCTCATGAATCATTGCAATACCTGATAAAAGACAGTCTCCTGAGTCCCTATTTTGATGCCTACCAGGTAGACGTTCAGGCCTATACCACCAGCGGAAGACCGGTGGCGGGCGATTCTCTCCCCAGCCTGAGCCGGGTGTACGCCCAATATGCCGGAAAAGCCAACCGGACCGAATATCCCGGTCTTTACTTCCTCCGTAAGGAAAACGGGAAAAACAGGTATGTTCTCTTCTCCGAAGTCATAAAAAACAACATTATCCGGGGGGTGGTGATGGTAAAAGTCACCTATACTACCGCCGACCTTGCCCATACCACTGAAAAGCTGAACGATAACTCGCTGCGCCGCGACCCGGCGATGGCCACCTTCAGCTACGCGCTCCTGGACCAGAACCGGCACACCATTTATAGGGAAGGGAGCTTTGACTATCAGCGGGAGTTTGACCTTGGATTACTCTCAGGGGCCGATACCACCGGCTACCAGGCCCTCACCCAAGGGTACCTCCACTATATCCTTAAAGATTCAGACGGAAATACTGCCGTGGTGACCCAGGCTTCCGACTTTTACCGCGATACCCTTTCCGGATTTTCCTACCTGTTCCTGATCACCCTGACAGGGACCGTCGGGTTACTGGCCATCCTGGGTATCCTTTCCGGGTTCAAAGTGTACCGGATCAGCTTCTCTTCCAAAATCCAGTTTTTCCTGAACCTGGCCTTCCTGGTACCGCTCACCATCATCATTCTCCTGACCCTGGGTGTGGTGATCAGCTCATTTATGACCCTTCAGAATCGGGCCATAAGAGAGAATTCCCTGAATGTGGCCAATACCATTAACCTGCATTACCAGGACTACCTCAGGGGAAAGAGTACCAGGGCATACCTGGAAGAACAGCTAAGCAGCCTTGCGCTTTCGACGGATTTTGAAATCAGCATTTTTGATACTGAGGGCCGCCTGACCTATACCTCCACTCCCGGTCTCTACCGGGCACACCAGCTATCTGACCGGATCAACCCTGCAGCTTATACCCGCATCATCTCCGAACAGGGCAATGAAATACTGCTGGACGAAGCCCTGGGCTCTCTCGCCATCAAGACCGTTTACCTGGGAGGCAAAGCGCCTGACGGAAAAACCTACGGGGTGATCGGGATTTCTTATCCTGAAGCAGACTACTCGCTGCAAAGGCAGATCAAAGAAGTAGGCGCCGCCATTCTCATCATATTCCTGGTCATGTTCTTTATCCTGCTGGCGTTCTCCTATGCTGCCAGCACCAACCTGACCGACCCCCTGAAACTGATCGCCCAGAAACTGAAAAAGACCAACCTCGACGCCAAAAATGAGGAAATCACCTGGCGGTCGAACGATGAGATCGGCCTGCTGACCAATGAATACAACCGGATGATCAAAAAGCTGGAAGAAAGCCGTGTGGCGCTGTCTGCCAGTGAAAAGCAAACCGCCTGGAGGGAAATGGCACGGCAGGTAGCCCACGAGATCAAAAATCCGTTGACCCCCATGAAGCTGTCTATCCAGCAGCTCCAGCGTACCCTGCCGGCAGACAACGAGGAAACCCGGCAGAAAATAGACCGTGCACTGGCCTCTATCAATGAGCAGATCGACAACATTTCGGAGATCGCCAATTCCTTCTCGGAATTTGCCAAAATGCCCGTTCCCCGTACAGAGATCTTTGACCTGGTGCCCGCGGTACAAAAAACCATTGACCTTTACTCCCAGAACAATAATATCAAAATCAATTTCCGGACAGAAGCAAAAGAGATCATGGTCAGCGGGGATAAGATGATCCTGAGCCGTGCCGTCAATAACCTGGTTCTGAACGGACTGCAGTCTGTGCCGCCCACCCGCAAGCCTATCATTTCTGTATCGGTGTCGGAAAAAGGAGAAATGGGCATGGTGGAAGTGCAGGACAATGGCGCAGGAATTTCAGAAGAACTTCGTAAAAAGGTATTTATCCCCAATTTCAGCACCAAACAGGGTGGCTCCGGCCTGGGCTTATCAATGGCCAAAAGAGGAATTGAGCATGCCGGGGGAAATCTCTGGTTTGACTCCGTGGAAGGCGAAGGAACTACCTTTTACCTGGAACTCCCCAAAAGCAAGTAATACCGCTTTACCTGACTTATTATCCCGGATGCGATAATCCGGCGCGGCATACGAATTGTATTTTTGTTATATTTGCCCCCAATATGGTAAATATCCGCCCGTTTGTATTCTCTCCGTTTTCGGAGAACACTTATGTCCTCTCTGATGAGACCCGCGAAGCCGTGGTGATCGATCCCGGCTGTTACACGCAGGCGGAAAAAGAACAGCTGCGGGATTATATTCAGAACGAAGGACTGACCGTAAAAGCCATTCTGCTTACCCACGCCCACCTTGATCATGTGTTCGGCGCTGCTTATATAGCCCGAACGTTCGGGGTGGAAATATATATGCACCCCCTGGAAAAACCTTTGCTGGCCGATTTCGAAACCCGCTGCAAACTTTGGGGGATTCCGGGCTGTGAGCCTGTGGAAGCCCAACATTATTTTGAAGACGGCGATAGCTTCCGGTTCGGAAATACCGTGCTGGATATCATCCATGTACCCGGCCATGCTCCCGGCCATGTGGCCTTCATCTGCGAAGCAGACAGGTGGGTGGTCAGCGGTGACTGCCTGTTTCATCGCAGCATCGGCAGAACCGACCTGCCCCTGGGTGATTACGACACTCTTATTCACTCCATCCGGACCCGGCTTTTCCCACTTCCGGATGATTATACAGTATATGCCGGGCATATGCAACCTACCACCATCGGAGAGGAGAAAAAACTTAACCCATTTTTGCAATCGTGAGGCTCTTTACCGCATCTAATTTTATTACTTTATCCAACCTTCTCTGTGGTTGTCTGGGTATCCTGGCCGTATTGCAGGATGGCGACCTTAAAAGAGGGGGGCTTTTCATCGGGATAGCGCTTATCCTCGACTTTTTTGATGGTTTTGTAGCCCGGCTGCTGAAAGAAAGCTCGGAACTGGGCAAACAACTGGACTCACTGGCTGATGTGGTTTCTTTCGGTGTACTGCCGGGGTTTATCCTGTGGGCGTTCATCAGTGATTCCGGCTATCTGCCGCAAAACGCGCAGTACCTGGCCCTTCTTATTCCCGTATTTTCTGCCCTCCGCCTGGCCAAATTCAATATTGACACCCGGCAATCCATGAGCTTCATCGGCGTGCCCACGCCGGCCAATGGCATGGTCATAGCGGTTTTCCCTTACCTGGCCCAAAGCCGGCCGGATATCGCAGATATCCTCCTGAATTCGTGGTTTTTACCGGTGTATATCCTGATCTTTTCCTACCTCCTGGTGGCAGAAATTCCGCTACCTGCTTTAAAATTCAGGAATTACAGCTGGAAAGATAACCGGTTCACCTATACGCTGATCCTGGTTTCCGTCATTCTGCTGGCCGCGCTGAAGCTGACTGCCGTGCCCCTGATCATTTTCGGTTATATCTTTTATTCGATCGTGCAGTACCTCCGTAACCGCCTGCCTTAACCTGAAGCGTGACAGGAAATGTCCTGTTTATGCCGGCTTTCCCGGGTTCTTTTCCTTTTAAAGGAATCAGGTTCAGCCGGCGAGGCGGATGATACTTTTCAGCTGTTGAAGAAGTATAGATCGTCTCTGCGTCCTTCAGCCATTCATAGTAATTGACAGGATGCGGATAAAGGTTATCATCCAGCTCAAGATACATCAGGTGAAGATGAGTGTCTGAGCGGTTCTGAGCCGCATTGAAACCGGTTCTTCCCACCTCGCCCAGCTTATCTCCCGGCCGCACCCGCTGGCCTGACTGCACCACACTGATGCGGTTATGCGCATAATACCACAGTCCGCCCCGTTCCAGGTCATAGACCCATACGTAATTTCCTCCTTTAAAGACAGACCCTTCCTTCCAGTCGTGCTCTACCGCTATCACTATCCCGTTTCCTACTGAAACCACATCCACATACTCGCCGCGGCGGTCATCGATACAGTCGCGGTCACGGTCGTAAATAAAAATATCGTGGGCCGGGTGGCTTCCGCTGACCGACTGGTTGAACAGATCAAAATCATGCACATAAAACCCGTTCCCGTTTCTGCCCCCTACCGCCGAAACATTGCTGCCTGCCAGAGGAAAAACCAGGGGAATGTATTCTCCGGGGACCAAAGTATTGGGGAATTTTCTCCGCAGCTCATGCATAATGGCTTTAAACTCCTCTTCCGCCTCCTGAGGGGTAACATAGTAATTCCGGATATTGACCAGGAGTTCCTTATATTTTTCAAAAAAGCGCGGATGCTCCCTGAACAAAAAAGCGGTATCACTCTCCGTTTTAAAACAGAAAACGGACGATACAATCAGCAGTGTGTTAATCAGCATCAGAGGTCTTATATAAAGAAAAATTATCGCAAATATAACACCGGATGCCTTCGTAGCGGATAAGCGGGAAATGAATCATCGATTTTATCTAAAAAAACTCATATAAAACACAAAAATGCTCGTATATTTGGACTTTAATCAGAATCTTGAGCACTTTTGAGCAGGACAGGAAATCTCTACCGAAAAAACAAAAACTTCATTGGCTATTTCATAGCTGCTTTGGGAGGGGTCATTGTCCAGTATCTTACGGGAACCACCCTTCTCGTTAATTTCTTTAAATGGGAGAATGTGAATGCCTTCTGGGTAGGCTACCTGGTTTCTATTCCTGTAGGTTTTTACCTGACCAAACTTCTTGCTTTTAATGCCCGGAACTCGGGAAAAACTACCCGTGAAATTGTAAAATACCTTCTCACGATTATCATTTCAGGCTGTATCACTGTTTATGGAGCCGATTACTCTATCCGCCTGCTGATGAAAATTATGGGTGGCGGAAAAATGGTCGTACCCATTACGGGAAAGGAGTTCAGCCCGGCCGGAACTCTCGGCCATTTTATGGGAATGGGCATGAGCTTTATTTTCAATTTTATTGTTCACAAGAGATTTACCTTTCACCAGACCGGGATCTGGGATAAGATAGTGAATGTGCTGCGAAGCCACTGAGATTAAGTGAAAAGATAACAGTGAAAAACTAAAAGGAACATTCCCGCGTGTTAAATATGACTGTACCGCAACTTTTAACTTAAAAAAAACGTATTTCATGTTCATATAACATGGGCAATGAGTACATTTGAAATCTAAAATAATCAACTTATGAAAAAAATTATCGTTCTGCTATCTGTTCTGCTGACTGCAGCAGGAGTCTCTGCCCAGAAAATGTCCGTAGAGCAGGGAGATTTCAAATTTCTGAAAGACGTTAAATCCGTCAATGTGAAATTTGCTTATGACAATGTGAAGCTGTTCAAGGAAAACAAGACGGAACAGCAATACATCGAAGAAAGAACTGCTGAACTGAATGCAAAAAATGCCGGCACCGGTGACACCTGGGCCAAAAAATGGGAAGGGGCCAAAGAATCTATCTGGGAGCCCAATTTCATGGATCTTCTGGCCAAAACGGTAACAGCCAAAAAAGGTACGGTTTTTACCCAGGGTAAAGATGCCCCCTATACGCTCACGGTAGACGCCGTCTGGCTTTATCCCGGCTGGGATGCCGGCGTAATGAAGCAGCCGGCCAAAGTCACCACCCTGCTGACTTTTACAGAAACCGCAAACCCTTCCAAAGTATTGCTCAAGATCAAAAGTGAGAATGCGCCTGGCGACCAGTGGGGAAGCAATTTCAGCAATGAATCACGGATCGGGGAAGGCTTCGAGAAAACAGCAAAAACGCTGGGAAACAGGATAATTAAGGAGGCGTACTAAACTGATTATTGATGGTGAATGGTAAATGAATATTCGCAATCTAATAATCATTTACCATTCACCATTATTTAATCACAAACTCCTCCATTGTTCCGCCGTTTTGCAGCAGATATGCCATATTCCGGATCACCCGGTCGTGTTTCAACACAAACGGGTTTTCCTCATTCCAGACATAGCCGGCCAGCACGGCACATATTTTTCGTTTCACATCGGGATTTTCAGGCTGATGAAAGAACAGCGTCTGCAGGTTGCCGGTGTACCATTCCTTCACATAAGTAGAAAACACATTCACACCTCTTTTGATGTAGTCTGAATATTCTTTTTCCCAGTTCACTGTTTCTCCCGCCTGCTCTTTCAGGTATAACTTGGCAGAAAGCAGGCCTGATTCAGTAGCAAAACATACGCCTGAGGAGAACACAGGGTCGAGAAATCCGGCGCTGTTGCCCGTAAGGGTAAAGCCCGGACCGTAATTCTGCTTCACAGAACAGGAATAATCTTTAATCTTATGCGGCTTAAAAAGGAACTCCGTGTCCAGGTAGCGGTCGCGGTAGTAATCGGAGCGCCGGATGGCCTCCCGCAGAGCTTCCTCCGTATCTTCCGGCAGGTTCTGGATGTATTTCGTAGGCCCTACCACGCCCAGGCTCGTATTTCCGTTGGAAAACGGAATCACCCAGAACCAGACCTGGGTTTCCAGGATATCAAATGAGATCAGGGTTCCCTCATCTCCTTTTACCCGGTCAACATCTTTAACATGGGTAAAAATAGCGGAGTTTTCGGTTACGTCTGACGGCATATCGAGCTGAAGCAGGCGGGGCAGCACCCGCCCGTACCCGCTGGAGTCAATGATGAACTTTGCACCTATCTCATAGGTTTCCCCGTTTTTATCCCGCACGGTGGTCACTGAATCGGTGCCGTCAAACTTCACGTCCAGCACCTCCGTTTCAAACTCCACGTCCACTCCTTTCCGGATCACCTCCCGGGCCAGGGTATTATCAAAATCAGCGCGGGGCGCCTGCCAGGTCCAGTCCCAGCCTTCCCCGAATTTATTGCTGAAATCAAAAAAACATATTTCTTCTCCGCGGATGAAACGGGCTCCCGGTTTTATCTCAAATTTTTGGGCTTTCAGAGCGTCCAGCAGGCCTGCTTCTTCATAGTGCTCCATGGAACGGGGAAGAAAACTCTCCCCTATCACAAACCTGGGAAATCTTGATTTTTCTACCACCTTCACCTTTACACCGTGATTAAACAGGTAGGCCGATGCCACGCATCCCGAAGGACCGGCCCCGATCACCAAAACATCCACTTCTTCCTTTTTCATATTCTATGTTTAGATGGTAAAAATACGTAAGAAATATACTATCTTTGCAGCCTCAAATTTAGGAATATTATATTCAAAGACAAAAAATTTCGGTTTAGAAAAAGTCCGGTTTAACCCTTAACATTTAATGAGCTCCGATACACGCCATTTAAACCTAAATAGCTTTAAATCAATAATTTATAAAGAAGCATCAATAGAGATTGATGATGACACCCTTCAACGGGTGACCCGGAGCTTTTCGTTTCTCGAAAAGTTCTCCCGCAACAAGGTTCTGTACGGGGTGAATACGGGGTTCGGTCCTATGGCGCAATACCGTGTTCCCGACGCTGACCGTGCCCGCTTGCAGTACAATCTCATCCGCAGCCATGCCACCGGTTCAGGCCAGCCCCTGGCACCTGAATTTGCCCGTGCTTCCGTACTGGCCCGGCTGAATACGCTTTGCCTCGGCAACTCCGGTGTACACCCTTCCGTGATTACCCTCATGAAGGAGCTGCTGAACCGCGACATCATCCCGCTGATCTTTGAGCACGGCGGAGTGGGCGCCAGCGGTGACCTGGTACAGCTGGCCCACCTGGCGCTGGTACTTATCGGCGAAGGAGAGGTTTTCTACAAAGGTGAAAGAAGGGACACCGCCGGTGTTTTTGAAGCGGAAGGATTGCAGCCCATACAGGTGGAGATCCGGGAAGGACTGGCTCTGATCAACGGCACCTCCGTTATGTCAGGTATCGGCATCGTAAACCTTTTCCGCGCCAGGAAGCTCCTTCACTGGTCGGTAAAATGCGCATGCGCCATCAATGAGCTCATGCGGGCCTATGATGATCACCTGTCTATGGAGCTGAACCATACCAAGCTGCATCAGGGACAACGTGAAATAGCCGCAGAGATGCGGACCTGTCTCGCTGACAGTCAGCTTACCCGGAAAAGAACCGAACACCTCTATACCGGCGAAAATAAAGAATCGATATTCAAGGAAAAAGTACAGGAATACTATTCTATCCGCTGCGTGCCCCAGATCCTGGGCCCGGTGCTGGATACGCTTAATAACGTGGCAACGGTGCTGGAGAATGAGATCAACTCGGCGAATGACAATCCGATAGTAGATGTAGATACCGAGCAGGTTTATCACGGCGGAAATTTCCACGGCGACTACGTGTCGCTCGAAATGGACAAGCTGAAAATCGTAATCACCAAGCTGACCATGCTGGCCGAGCGCCAGCTGAACTACCTGGTCAATCCCTCGCTGAACGGTATTTTACCGCCTTTTGTAAACCTGTCTGTACTCGGGTTTAACTTCGGAATGCAGGGACTGCAGTTTACAGCCACTTCCACCACTGCTGAAAGTCAGACACTGTCCAATCCGATGTACATTCACAGTATTCCCAATAACAATGACAACCAGGATATCGTGAGCATGGGCACCAACTCCGCCCTGCTGGCTGCCCGGGTTATTGAAAACGGCTTCCAGGTGCTCAGCATTGAGCTGATCACGATTTGCCAGGCCATTGATGCCCTGAAATGCAAAGATTTCGTATCTTCGGCTACAAAAGACCTGTACGACAAGGTCAGGTCGGTAGCGCCGGTTTACCGGGAAGACCGCCCCATGTACCGGGAAATTGAAGCGGTAAAAAATCTGTTATTAAACACGGAGACAGCATGAAGTGTGCTATTATTACAGGCGGATCCAGGGGTATCGGAAGAGCCATTTGCCGAAAACTGGCCGGGGAAACTTCGTACCACCTCCTGATCAACTACCAGTCGAACCAGGCCGCTGCCGAAGAAACACTACGGGAGGTAGAGGCCCTGGGCCGGACCGGCGAGATCATCCGTTTTAATGTGGCAGACCGCGATGCTACCCTGAATGCGCTGCAGGCGTGGCAGGAGGCCAACCCCGAAGCCCGGGTGGAAGTGATCATCAATAATGCAGGCATTACCCGTGACGGCCTTTTCATGTGGATGAATCCGTCTGACTGGACCGATGTGATACAGACCAGCCTGAACGGCTTTTACAACGTCACCGGCTTCTTCATTCAGCAGCTGCTGAGAAACAAGTACGGCCGGGTCGTTAATATCGCCTCCGTATCCGGCATGAAGGGTACAGCCGGCCAGGTCAATTACTCTGCCGCTAAAGGTGCCCTTGTAGCGGCTACAAAAGCCCTGGCCCAGGAAGTCGCCAAAAGGAATATCACCGTCAATGCCGTAGCGCCGGGCTTCATTAAATCAGATATGACCGGTGATCTGAATGAGGAGGAATTGAAAAAGCTCATCCCCCTGGGCCGTTTCGGCGAAGCAGAAGAAGTGGCGGAGTTGGTGAACTTTTTGGTATCCGGAAAGTCTTCTTATATTACCGGGGAAGTCATCAATATAAACGGAGGAATCTATTCATAAGATGCACAGAAGAGTGGTTATTACGGGCATGGGAATCTATTCCAGTATAGGAATCAGCCTGGAAGAGGTAAGGGATTCACTATATCACGGAAGGTCCGGGATCGTCATTGACCCCGAACGCCAGGAGTATGGATTCAAATCCGCTCTTACCGGCAGTGTTCCCAAACCTAACCTGAAGGATATGCTGACCCGCCGGCAGCGCATCAGCATCGGCGAAGAGTCGGAATATGCTTACCTGGCTACTGTACAGGCTTTACAACAGGCCGGAATTGACGAGGAATTCCTGGAAAAGAACGAGGTGGGTATCCTTTACGGCAACGACAGTGTTTCCCGCTCCATTATTGAAGCGACCGACATTCTTCGGGAAAAGCGCGACACCTCACTGATCGGTTCCGGGGCCATATTCAAGTCGATGAACTCTACCGTAAATATGAATCTCTCCACCATCTTTAAGATGCGCGGAATCAATCTTACGGTCAGTGCTGCCTGCGCCAGCGGCTCCCACTCCATCGGGCTGGGTTTTCACCTGATCCAGAGCGGACTCCAGGATACCGTGGTCTGCGGCGGTGCCCAGGAAATCAACAAATATGCCATGAGCAGCTTCGATGCACTGGGAGTATTTTCCGCGTATCATGATGACCCTGTCAAAGCCTCCCGGCCTTTCGACCGGTCCCGCGACGGCCTCATCCCCAGTGGCGGAGCCGCTACACTGATCCTGGAAGAATACGAAAATGCCGTTAAACGCGGCGCCCCCATTCTGGCGGAGATTGCAGGCTACGGCTTCTCTTCTAACGGCGGCCATATCTCCACGCCCAATGTGGAAGGCCCGTCTGTAGCCATGCGCCGGGCGGTCAGTCAGGCCGGCATACAAGCCACGGAAGTAGATTATATCAATGCCCACGCCACCTCCACCCCGCTCGGCGATGCTAACGAGGCACAGGCCATTTATGAGATCTTCGGAGAAAGAAATCCATACGTAAGCTCCACCAAATCCATGACCGGCCATGAATGCTGGATGGCAGGCGCCAGCGAGGTGATCTACTCCGTTCTGATGATGCAGAATAATTTTATTGCTCCCAATATTAATTTTGAAACTCCTGATGAGCAATCGGCTAAATTAAATATCGCCAAAAATACAATAAACGAAAAAATTGACATATTTTTGTCGAATTCGTTCGGCTTCGGAGGGACGAACTCCGCATTAGTGGTCAAAAAGATATGAGTAAGGAAGAGATAATAAGAAAAACCAACAGTTTTCTATCGGAAGAATTTGAAGTGGATATCGATACCATCCGGCCGGAGGCCATCTTAAAAGATACATTGGGACTAGACAGCCTGGACTACGTGGACCTGGTGGTAACGGTGGAAGCCAATTTCGGGGTAAAGCTCGGCGAGGCTGACTTTGCAGGACTTTCTACTTTCGATGATTTCTACCGGCTGATAGAAAGGAAGTTATAAAATGAGTGAGTGGGATGGTAAATCCAAAGGAACGGTTCTAGGTTACAGGATTTTCGTTTTCCTGATTCGCACGGCTGGAGTCAGAGCTGCATACGGTTTACTTTTCTTTGTTGCCTCCTATTACTTCCTGTTTCTCCCTGACAGCAACCGCTCCATCTATTACTACTTCCGGGAAAGGCTGAAATACCCGCCGCTGAAAGCCCGGATTTCCGTTTTCAGGAGCTACTTCACTTTCGGGCAAACCATCATTGACAAGATCGCCATTTCTGCCGGCCTCCGCAATCGTTTTACCTACGAATTTGATGGTGTGGAAACCCTCAAGCGCCTTCTGGCAGAAAAGAAAGGAGCCGTGCTGATCAGTGCACATATGGGAAATTTCGAGATCGCGGAACACTTCTTTGCGGAAATTGACCTTGATTTCCAGATCAACCTGGTTACCATTGACCAGGAACATTCAGCCATCAAAGAGTACCTGGAGAGCATTAAGAAACCTTCTGTAAAGCTGATCCTGATCCGTGAGGATATGTCGCATATTTTTGAGATCAATGAAGCCCTCTCCAAAAATGAGCTGGTATGCTTCACCGGTGACCGCTATGTGAAAGGCAGCAAGTATTTTTCTGCCCCGCTGCTGGACGAGGAGGCCCGCTTCCCTGCAGGCCCGTTTATGATCGCCTCCCGGCTGCGCGTACCCGTGGTGTACGTTTACGTCATGAAAGAATCCCGGCTTCATTATCACCTTTATGCCCGGGAAGCTTCCGTAAAGCACCGCGATGCCGAAGCCCTGCTTTCTTCCTATACTCAAAACGTGGAAGGCATGATCACACGTTACCCGCTGCAGTGGTTCAACTACTTTGACTTCTGGATGAAGAATAGCTGATATGGGATGACTGATAATTAAAATATGCCTTTCTGTAAAGAAATATCATGGCCTGGCTGCGGCTTACTGATGCTCTGGAAGGTGGAGGAAGGAGAAAATTTCCCGGTGAACTTAACGGAAAATTCCCGTAAGCGGCTCGCCGGTATGAAGCGAAGCGACCACCAAAAGGGCTTCCTGGCCGTCAGAATGCTCCTGGAGCGGACAGGGCTTGCCGATAGTGACGTTTTGTATGAACCCGGTGGCCGGCCTTTTCTGAGCGACGGGCGTCATATCTCTATCAGCCATTCACAGGCATTTGCTGCGCTATATGTGGGCCGGGAACCCTGTGGTATTGACATTGAAAAAATCCATCCCCGTATCGTTAAAAATCAGCCTTATTTTATCGGCAATGAAGTGATCCCGGCAGAAGCCGGACCAGAGATGCTTACGGTCATCTGGACCGTAAAAGAGGCAATATTCAAGCTCAGCAACTCACGCCCTCTGAGCTTCCTGAATGATCTTCACGTTTACCCTTTTGACCTGAAGGCCGGTTCCGGTATTGCCCGTTCCACCTTTCCGGGCTGGGAGAAAGAATTCAGTTTTCACTTTGAACCCATAGAAGATTATATATTGACGATCTGTAAAGAATAGAACGAAGGTGCCCGAAAAGTATACAAACTTTCTGAACACCTTCGATTTCCCCAATGAGGAGCCCCTTTCCGGAAGCCCGGCAGCGCCGGTATTCTATTTCTTATAGATCCTTACCTGCTCACTGAAATTATTCTTATACACTACTTTCAGAATATAGAAGGCATCTGAGCGCAGATCCGATATGTCCCAGTTCTCCCTGAAGGAATTGCTTACCCGTAACGTTCTGCCCGACATATCCACCACCTGCATCGTGCTGATCTGCCCGGACTGCTCCGGTGAAACGGCTACCTTAAACGTTCCTGGCGACGGATTCGGCCATACAATCAGGCTGCCGATGCTCACTTTAACATGGATCATAGCCGATTCATCTACCGTACCGTCTATGTCTATCTGCCTCAAACGGTAATAGTTGTGACCGAAAAGAGGACGTGTATGTGTAAAAGCATAGAAAATCTCCGCCTCACTGTTTCCTTCAGGTGCTTTGCTTTCCACAAATCCCACCTTATGCCAGGTTTTCCCGTCTTCGCTGTGCTCTACTTCAAACCCGCTGTTACCGGTTTCTGAAGAGGTACTCCACTCCAGCAGCACTTCATTTTCCGACTGCTTTCCGTTAAAGTAGATCAGGTTCACCGGGGTAGGAATCTGTTGTTTGATACCGAAATCTATTCCTTCCACATCTTCATCTATACCAAAAAGAGTACCTATGTCAATAACACCGGTTGTATTGGTCGTATTAGGTGTATTTGTAAAGTTGGTTCCGGTATGGTAATAGCTATTCAGGAGAGGATCAGAAGCCGAGAGATCGTCTCCTTCGCGCTTTTCCGAATTGGTCAGAATAACCTTATAGTTTCCCGGAACCCGTACACTTTCCGCCACAAACAAAGTGTAGGTTCCGTCTGCCTTGACGTCAATTGAGCTGATCACCTTCCCGTCAGGACCTACCAGATTAGCCCAGAGTGAACCTCCGTTATTGGTACCACCCTCTGTCCGTATGGCATCCTCATTGTCATCGATCCACACATTGCCTTTCACCAGGATAGCCTTGGTAAAAAAGCCGCCCCCGGCCATAAAATCCAGACCGTTAACTCCTTCTGCAGAGGTTGGCCCGAAAGTGACGGGATCCGTAGCATTATTTTCAATCACGCTTATTCCGTAAACGGTAGTACCGGCCGGTCCCAGGTCATTCAGTGAAATAAAAACACCTGAGATTTGCTGGGAAGGTATATCCTGGCTGATTCTGAGATTGGCATCTGACTCATTTTTTTGCATAACCACAGAAGTGATAGACTGACCTGTGCCGCCCCAGTTCGAACCGGCCACCTGTACCACATTGCCAAAGTCTGTCACTGCCGCAGGATCAGAAGCACTCAGAATGGCAGCGGCCCTAAAACTGTCATTCCCTCCCCTTTCCATCAGAAGAAAGCCGGATTTTTTCCGGTCTTCTTCATTGGCCGGAATTACTACGGGAGTAGCCAGGATAAGGTCTATCCGGGTAATATTATTCGATGTCGCAGAAGTGGTATTCCGCACAAACACGTTGTCTGTACCCCTGTTAATGACATAGCTGTTAATCAGATCTTCCATATTTCCCACATAATCAGGCGTGAGGTAAATCTCTGAATTAGTGGGCTTGGGAGGAGTGCTCTGCACCTCAAAAAGAGCAGTCACCTTTTGCTCAGGGCTTGCGCCGTAGCGGTTAACAATGACCTTTTGAAAGGGCATGCTGCCCGGAACTGCTTTAGTAAGCGTATAGGTTTGACCCTCCACGTTAAATGTTTTGATAATACGGTTAAAGCCGGCCTGAGACGCAGAAGCCATACCGTAATTCAAATTGTAGACACTTCCCGTAGGATACACTCCGCCGTACCCGTTGACTGCAGGGATGGTGGTGGTAGCGGCTTCATAAGAACCTAAAACAAAAGCCTGGGGTTTGGTTTGTGCTGTAAGCTGTAAACTGAACAAATTTACAAGCAAAAGAAGGCAGAAAAAAAGCCGGATTGAAGTAGAATTGAGTGTTCTCATAATTACCATTGTAATCGTTTTGCATGAAAAATTTCGCGAAATATACAAAACGCAGGTATAATTCCCAGTAAACAGTAGTCTTTTTTTGCTATTCAATACGGAGAACATAAGTAAAAACACTCCTCTGGGTGGTTCTGAAAACATGCCGGTGCTGCCTGTACCCAGGACAAAGGCTAACACGGAATACCCTTATTTTCTGTGATCAATAAACTGCACCGGCTTACGGCTTTTGGGTAAATAAACACGCTTGTTAAGCTCTTCCAACGGTAAAAATTCAATGCGGGGACTTACCCTCAACCTGGCCCGGAAATGGTCCCGGATCTGGGTAAGAAAATCATCAGAGGGTTTATCTACGGCCAGGTAAATCAGGATCTCGTCGGTTCCGAGCTCATTGACCGAAATTTCGATCAGGTGATTCCTGATCTCATCAAACCCGTTCAGCAGGTTATTCATAGCCGGCGGATAGAGTGTGGTGCCCTTGTATTTGATCATTTGCTGCTTACGGCCTATTACCGGTCCGATCCGGAGAGAGTTCCGGCCGCATTCACAGGGTTCGTGAAACACCTGAACAATATCTCCTGTCTTAAAGCGTACCAGAGGCATGGCTTCTACACCCAGGGTGGTCACTACCAGCTCACCGCTCTCGCCGTCACTGACCTGCCGGCCTTCTTCATCCACTACTTCCACAATGATCAGGTCAGGATGGTGATGCCCTCCCTGCTGAAGCTCACATTCTGCAAAAGCCGTGCTCATTTCGGTGGAAGCATAGGTGGAAAACAGGCGGATATCCCATTTTTCCCTGATTTTTGCACTGATATTGTTAGGAGAAAAATCGGAATTACGGAGCGGCTCACCGATACAGATCGCCCCCCTGATCCCGCTGTTCCTGTAATCTATCCCGTTAGTTTCGGCATATTCGATCATCTTGATCAGGAAAGACGGCACAGTGATCAGGAAACCGGGCCGGTAACGCTGTATAGCATCCCACTGCAATTCCGGAATTCCGGCGCCTACCCGCACCACGGTGGCTCCCAGCTTTCTCAACCCGAGAAAATATGCCAGTCCTGCCATAAACTGCCTGTCCATGGTGGTCATTAACTGCACCACATCGCCTTTCTCTACCCCCGAGCAGGCAAAAGATACGGCCTCATTATAGGCCAGGCGTTCCAGGTCGGCGTCGGTCAGTGCAAAGGTCACCGGGCTCCCTGAAGTGCCGGAGGTGGTGGCATAATCCACTACTTTCTGAGGAGGAACACAGAGAAACTCCCCGTTAAACTGCTGAAGATGCTCCTTGGTAGTAAAAGGTAGCTTCTGAAGATCGGCCAGGTTAGCCACATCCGTAATGCTGACCCCGGCCTCCCGGAAATACCGCTGGTAGAAGGGAGAGTTCCGGGCCACATACTCCAGGGCTTCCTTTAGCCTGATTTCCTGAAATGCTTCTATTTTCTCTCTGCTCCAGGTCTCTATCGTAAGCTCCATCATAAATTCTTTTCAATTTCCCGCCGGGCAGGCAAAGTGGTGATCTCCTTGGTCAAAGCTGTCTCGAAATACGCCCGGGCTTTATCTTCCTCTTTTTTGTTTTTAAAATACTTTCCTGCTTTGTAATATACGGACCAAAGTTCAGGATTCAAAGAAATATACTCCTCAAAAAAAGAATCAGGCAGTGAAACACGCTCTTTGAGCGCCTTGTCCAGCCGGCGGTCAAGTATGCGGTAGCGTTGATAATCCGTATAGGCTGCGCTGTGTAGGAAAGGGTCTTCCGGCAGGGTTTCAGCAACATTATAAAGTTCTTCCCTTTTCTCTGCTGAGAAGATCATATCCAGGTCATATGCCACAAAAGCTCCTAACTGGTAAGGGTTGGCCGATACCCAGGCTTTCCGTTCTGCCGGCCGGAACACCACTCCGTGATGGGCCAGCAACTGATTCAGCGCCTTCTCGTTCCCCATCCCGATCTCCCGGTTATTCAGTCCATTTCTGTTCCGGAGAATGGCCACGGCCTCTTCCACATCTATTTCTTCACCGGAATCCAGCAGCTCATTCATCCGGTCAAACCGGTATACAGAATGGCTTTCTTTCTGCTGTTTCCGGTTCTTTCTGTCACGCGAATAAGTCTGGCTCCGGAAATGATTGGAACAAACCAGGCGGGTTGAATTCTCCACATCAAAAATCCCTCTTTTACGCGGCGATATTTCGATCAGGACGGCCCGGTTATCCGCTGCGCTGCCCACCATCAGGCTTTCGGAAACGAACAGCCTGCGGCGGGCTGCTATGGCAACGGCCTGCTCAATATCTGCAGCATACTGCAGAATCTCCCGCGCCAGAAGCGATACGGGCGTCCGGGCTTTCCACGGCACGGAAGATTTTCCCGCGTTCAGGGTCACCGTAAGTCCCTCAGTGTTCATGCCGGAAACCACACCGACCATTCCGGGCCAGGTTACTGACATGAACCCGTATCCCGAATCCGGCTTTACAAAAGCCACTACCTTATTCTCTGCAAATTCATCACCGGCATAAAAATCAAAATTCCGGCCGATCAGCAGCCTGCCGTCTTCGGTATTATCGCCCCAGGCAGCAAAAGAAGTACAGCCCACCATGGCCAGGTCCTGCAGGGCATGTCCTATATCATGAGCCGCGTGCAGATACAGGCCCCGGGCATACGGTCGGGCAATAAAGTTCAGGCTGTCAGAGGCGTATCGTGACAGCCCGTAAATTTCTTTCCGGTATTCCGGGATAATGCTCCGGGGAAGCTTCCGGTTATACCAGGCCAGGAAGTGCCGGAGCAGCCATTGCCTGCCTTTTGAAGGCACTATCTCTTCTATCTTTTGAAAAAACACGGCTTCCTGGTGAGCGTAAAGACTGTCACTAAGCGCGCCGTTACGCAGTCCCAGCTCCAGGGGAGAACCTTCCATATACAGCTCCCAGAGACCGTAAGGGTTTTGCTGAAGGCGGCTGCTCCCCGATACCCGCTCAGACGCCGAAATCCGGAAAACCCCGGGTGGCGTATACGGCAGGGAATACCGGTTCAGCCGGGCCGTTCCACAGCCCGTCAGCAGCAGAAGCAGCCCGATTGCACTATGTTGTAACAGATGGGGCCTCACGGTTGATTTTGTCGAGCAGGTATTTTTTCCCCAGGATCTCTGAACAGGTAGCCACCGCACCGATGGTGACTCCCAGGATACCGTGCATATTAACACTCTGACCGGTGAAATACAGGTTCCTGACCTGGGATCTCGGAGATATAAAAGTGAGCAGCGGGCGGTTACTGTCTTTCACATAACCGTACATGTTGCCTTTCTCTCCCCCGATGTAGTCACGGTAGGAAAGTGGTGTAGAAGCATAAACAGCTTCCGTGCAATCGCGGATGCCCGGAAATTTTTTCTCAATTTCTTTAAGAAAACGTTCGGTACGATCTTGTTTAAACGCTTCATACGCTTCTCCCCGTGCTGCTTTGAAAGTTACCGTATTGACCGTCTCTTCCCAGGGTTCCACTTCTTCAAAACGCATATAGGTCATGAAGCTCATACTCTCTGCATATTCATCGCCGGCATTTTTCAGTCCCATGGAAGCCATGTAGCTCTGCGGCCAGGTGGCATCTGTATAAAACTGGGCCGACCATACGCTGGCCTCATCACGCATGTGGTAGAAATTCCGGTTTTCATATTTAAAACAACCCGGTTTGAAAACCACATAGAGGCTGAAGGCGCCCACTACCGGCTCCAGCAAGCCCACACGGTTAGTAAACGATTTCCGGAAACGCCCGGCCATAGCCAGGGTAGCCTTCAGGTCTATGTTGGAAATAAAGCGTTTACCTCTGAACTCTTCGCCTGAACGGGTTCTTACACCGGTCATTTCCTCTTCTTCAAAAATAAACTCTGTAACTTCCCGGTGCTTCAGAACCGTCACATCGTATTTTTTCAGCTCCCTAACAATCTGCCGGGTGATCTGGCTTCCGCCTTTTACGACGCGCCAGGCGCTTTCTATATATGAATTAACCGATAAGGCATGAACATACAGCGGGGTCTTTTCAGCAATGCCTGCATAAAGATAAGAAGAGCCGGCCAGTACGGCCTTCAGCTTTTCATTAGCAGTGAGTGAGTCGAGGTAGTCACGTGTATTGACTCCGAGCACCTCCGTATCATAGCGGCCTTCCGCTTCCAGGTTATACAGGGGGAACAGGCGGCAGACCTCCCGGACCCGCGCGCAGTACTTCTGCAGGGCCTCCTCCTCATCCGGGAAATACCTTAGCAGGCGGGCAATGAAATTATCATATCCCTGGGCATGCGGATACTCGTTGGGGTCTCCGTCAAACGAGATGATATCAAACCCGTCTTCCTCCATGCGGCTGAGTTCCAGTCTGTCGTAGATTCCGAGGTATTTAAAATATTGGTACAGGTTTTGTCCTTCGCCGAGCCCGCCCAGGTAATGCACCCCGGTATCCAGTATAACTTTATCCCGTGAGAAGGTCTGGAGATTCCCGCCTAACTGGTTATTTTTCTCCAGAACCAGCACTTTCATCCCTTCCTTTGCCAGGAGAATGGCAGAGGCCAGGCCACCCAGGCCGCTCCCTATGATAATTGCGTCATATGCTTTCATAGTCAGTTCCGGGTCAATCGTCAATTGTCACTGTCAGTACCCGGGGAAAAGTATTTATCCATTCTTCAGGCAGAGAATGCCGGCCGGAGATCAGCAGCACTTCATAAGCCCCGGCCGCCGGCAGCTCATCCGGATAATTGAGGTAGCGGTTCCTTACCATATAATTGTTCCGGGCTACTTCCCTTTTTTCTTCGTCCCTGATCCAGGAATCGACTTTCCGTGCAGGCTGCCGGAGGACCAGCAGCAGGTCGCCCTCCCCGTAATCATCGGCAATATGCAAAATTTTCGCCTGGGGTGAAAGAAAGGGTTCAATCTCAAAGAACTGCTTTTCTTTCTTTCCAAGGCCTGCTTTTACCGCTTCCCGTACACCTTCCTCCTTATACAGGTAGTTTTCCATCAGAATCTCCCGAAAATAATCCGGCCCTTCCAGCTCTCTTCTCAGGCGATCATACTCTTCTTTAAAATACCGGCTGATATTTTTGGTTCTTTCCCGGTAACCTTCGCCGAATGCGGCATTTCCCGGGGTGATCCTTTCCAGGAATTTCAGTGTAATGCGATAGTTTCGTATCAAAAAATCCCCCTTGGAAAAAACATCCGCACCACCGTGGATCACAATAGGCAGAATGTCCATTCCGAAACGTTCCGCCAGGAAGAAAGCCCCTTTGTGAAAACGCCGGATCCGGTTATCCCTTGACCGTGTCCCTTCAGGAAACACCATCACCGAATAGCCCTCTTTTATTTTCTCCCGTAACTGTTCCATGCCGCCTTCCAGGCCTTTTGAAACCGGATAAAACCCTAAAAAACGCACTCCTTTTCCGAAAATAGGACTGTTATAAACCCAGTCGCTCACCAGGAACACCGTTTTGGAATGCAGCATACCCATGGTAAGGATATCCAGGAAAGAGCTGTGATTGGCAATGATCACCGCCGGTTTCCGGAAGTCTTCTCCCCTTGTATTAATAATTCGGGTTTTCCTGAGATGGATACTGCTGTCCAGTACGGTCTTCATGAAAACGGCCATAAAGCGGCGGAGACCGTTTTTCAGCTTTTCCGGGTTACCGGGCCAGAACGATGCCAGCGTGCTTAGAAACGAGAAGAAGAGCCCGCCCAGGCCATAATAAGAGAATGATAGCACGGAAGTGATCAGGGTAAGAAGCCGGGCCGGCGGCTTCCCGTGATCAGGCCTCCAGGACACCAATGCCCTGAAAAGCAGCGGATAAAAAACAAAAGTGATGAGCACCGCGGTAAATACTCCCGCCAGCGAAACGGCAGAGATAGATCTCAATGCCGGGTGCTCCGCAAAGATAAGGGCGCCAATAGCCAGTATGGTGGTCAGCACGGCCAGCAATACGGACGTCCGGTAAAGAGGCATCTCATCTTTGCCATAGGTGTACTCTTTCTGCAGGGCAGAAGTCATGAAAATGCTGAAGTCCACTCCGTGACCAAACACCAGCGTACAAACGATGGTACTGAAAATATTCAGATCAATGCCCAGGAGACCCATAACTCCTGCTGTCACCAGCCCTGTAAGTCCAATGGGAATAGCGCTGATCAGCACCAGTTCCACCCGCCGGAAAAACACAAAAAGGATCAGGAGAACAGCCAGGAAGGAGAGATTAACCAGCCGGTTAAAATCATTTTTAAGATTGCCCAGGAATGTCTCATTCAACTGCTGGCGGTCAATCACCAGCAGAGACGGCTCGTTCTTAAAGCGTTCAAGTATCTCTTCCCGCCGGCTTTCATCGGTCTTTACCAGCGTGGTTATGCTGTAGAGGCCTTCTTTCTCACTGACAAAATCCTGCATCGATAGAGCTTCAAAGTCCAGGAAGGCCCGGTGATCTTCCGGCTGAAAATCATGACCCAGCAATTCAAAAAAAGATTGATAGGCATCAGCCGTAAACCCTGCTTTCTGTCCTTCTGACGCCATTACCTGTTCCACACGGGCTTTTTTCCCGGGTGTCCAGAACCGGTTCCATTCCTCTATTTTATACCGTTGGGCAGCCTGTGAAAGGAGAAGGTCGCCCGGTGAGCTGAAATCCAGGATCAGACCGGCCTCTTTGGCTTTCCAGAGCTCTGCAGCCAGCACCCGGCTCCTGTCGAGCGCCGAATCCAGGTCGCCTGCATAGTTCACCAGATAGAGCGACTTGGAAGTGAGGTGCGTGGACTCCTCCAGCTTTTTTTCTGTCTGCCGGATGTCATCGGGCACATAGTTTAACCGGGAAATATCTTCATTGAAACCTACTTTTTTATAGGTAAAGATGCTCACCCCAATGGCAGCCAGGCATATCAGGATCAGAAAACGGCTCCTTTCAAACGGGTAGGCAGAGAGCCGGTCGAGAAGGTTCTTTTTTCCCCCGGCAGACACTGAAGCCTCTAATGACAACTTTCCGGGCCGGTATAAATGCGGAATAATAACCAGTGAAAACAAGGCCGAAGCTATCACGGCCACAGCAGCAAAAATACCCAGGTCGCGCAGGGCTTCCGAATGTACAAACAGGAGGCAGAGGAAGGCCACGGCCGTAGTGGTGCTGCTCATCACCAGCGGCCGGGTGATGTCGCGGTACAGCGTTTCCACATCGCTGTTATGCTTATAGTGTGTCAGAATATGGAGGGCATAGTCAATGGTCACCCCCAGCAGGATGGCCCCTATACTCAGTGAAATGGCCGAAATGGTGTCTTTAAGGAAATACAGTGCGGTGGTAGCCAGCAGTACGCCGAATACGGTGGGGATAAAAAGCAGCACCGGGATATAAAAACGCCGGTAATACAGCATAATGATGAGCATCAGCACCGTAAGCGCCACCGCAGTGGTGGTCACAATATCCTGCTTGATCTGCCGGGCGTTGGCCACGGCAATGAGAGCCGCGCCATGATACTCAAGCACGCTTTTACCTTTAAACTCCCGGTTAAGGTGCGCCTGTATCCGGTATAACTGTTCTGCAAAAAGCGTATTCTTTTCGGTCTCGTTCCCTGCCAGTACCGGGTTGATGAAGAGAAGGAGATTCCGGCGGTCGGGAGTCAGCACGTACCCGTCCTCCGTAATAAATTCTTCTCCCGCACTCAGATCCTGTAGTTTCCGTAAGCCCTGAAAAGTCATTCCCAGCGGATCTTCCATCACCATTTTCGCGGAAATAAAAGCCGATGGCGAGGTTAAGGTCCGGTAGTTCTCCTGCACCGTTTGTCGTAGGCTGTCCGGTGCTAACCCGGCTTCCAGTGCCTGGTAACCGGCTGAATCCAGGAAAAGCGGTAAATGGGAACGGACAAATGCAAAGGCTTCCTCAAAAGTATCTTCGGAAAGTCGACCCTGTACCGAGCGGATATAGGGTTCACAGGTGCTCAGGCTGTCAAGGAAAACATCGGCCATGGCCGTCAGGTCGCCGGTAGATCCTTCCTCTCCCCTATGGATGAGAACAGTGATTTTATCGGCAAATTCCAGGCTGTTAAGTACCCGGGTAGCCCTGTCAGACGACTCACTCCTGGGAATCAGCCGCGTGATATCTTCCTCAAACCTGAGCCGGGTGAACAGGAAACCTGTCAGCCCCAGGTAAATCAATGCAATACACAGGGAAAACAGCCTGTTTTTCTCAACAAAACGGTGGATACGGATAAAAACCTTATGCATTCAGCGCCGTTTTAGTTCTGGAGAAACAGGTAAGAGCAGCGTAGCCGGCGCTGCCCGTGATAAGCGCAAGCAGAACGGCCAGCACAGAACTTCCCACCAGGTATTGAACCAGGTGAAGCTGCACCACTTCCAGGCTCAGCGGGCCATCAGGCATGACAGGCGAATCTACCAGCCAGGATCCTGCTTTCAGGGAGCCGAAAATAATCAGCGGAATAAAAGGAGGAAGGCTGACGTTGGAAAACGCAAAGGCGATCAGCTTGTTCAGGCGTAGCGCATAGGCTGAACCCAGCACTCCCAGGGTTTGAAAGCCCCAAAGCGGTACAATGCCCCAGAATACTCCCAAAGCCATAGAAAACGCCTTGATCCGGGGACTGTCGTTACTTTCCAGCACCTCCTCTTTCAGGAACTGCCGGATATCTTTTTTTTTTAGGCTGCGGAAAAAATCCCGCGGCTTGATATACAGAAGGGTAATCACCACCAGTACCGTATTCAGGATGCTGATCCGGGTAAAGTCGCGGAACGGCCGGAAATGGGATACACGGCCCTCCTGCTCATAATGTACTTTAACAGGCACGTTTTCTACCTTCACTCCTTTCCAGGCAGCCCGTACGATCGACTCGATCTCAAATTCAAATTTGGGTGTAAAGTAACGTTCCGGCATCCGCAAAAGCGGGTATAAACGAAAGCCCGACTGGGTATCGCCCAACTTTCCGCCGGTTTCAAACCAGAACCAGAAGTTGGAGAACTTATTTCCGAAGCTGCTTTTCCGGGGAATGCCCTCCTGAGCCATATTCCGCTCACCGATCAGCAGGATATTACCGTCCGACTCATTCAGTCTTTCAATAAATACGGGGATATCATCAGGGAAGTGCTGTCCGTCAGAATCAATGGTCACTGCGAACTCGTATCCCAGTTCAATGGCTTTTCTGAAACCGTTTCTCAGTGCCGTCCCCTTGCCCTTGTTTTCGGGATGTTCAAGAACGGTCAGGGAGGAAAACCCTTCCAGGATCTCCGTGGTAGCATCGGTAGAGCCGTCGTTCACCACAATCACCGCTTCCGTGTACTTCAGTACACCGCTGATCACGTTGGCCAGCGTCCGGTGATTGTTATAGGTGGGAATGATGACGCACCATTTGTATTTCGACGGAACCCTCAATCTGTTAATGGTCTTTTGACTGCAAAGATAACAGGAAGTGAACAACTAACAGTGAACAGTGAATAACAAAAAAGTGAATGGCTTACCCCAGCTGACAGCTGCCGAGGTGAAAGCAGCAAATGAGCTCAAACTGTTCACTGTTAGCTGTTCACTTTTCACTTTCTTTAAGATATCCTCCCACAAAAGCTTTGAGCTCTCCTTCCGGCAACTCCTCAAAGCGCCGGGTTATGAAGCTACGGTCTTCTTCTATTTTCGATTTGTATTTCAGTATTTTGGGGGAGTTTTCCTGGATACTCAGACGCAGGGTGCGGATCTCGATATGATCGGGGTCTCTGGATACGGCTGATTCGAGCAGGCTGATACCTTCACGGGCCATTTTCTTCTTGTCTTCAATGCCTTTTGCATATTTTCCCCCGATCAGCAGAGCTGCTCCTTTATAAGCCTGCAAAAGGGGTTTGGAAGCCTGAGAAATATTTCCGGTAGTCTGCAGAAATTTCTCTGCTGCCCCTGCCGAAGCCGATGCCGACACAAACTCTTTCCTCAGACGCGCGATGTCCTGTGCCTGAGCTGCCAGGCTGAACCAGCACAGTATCCCTATCACTAAACCTCTCATATGTGTACTATTTACGATTAACCCGCTACCCAAACTCACTACTACTCCCCACCCGAAATTGATTTGTCAGTTGCCGGGTGTCTAAATCCTCTTATAGGTATTACTCATTCTGAGTGCGGTGACATCCTCAAAGAGGGTGGTGTTTTTCACCCGTATCCGCCCTTCCTCCCCGGCGTCAATCTCCAGCTCCAGCAGGAGTTCCGGGTTTTTTTCCGGATTGATCAAAGCCATAAATTTTACATTGGCGGCGCTGGTCATCATCAGCTTCATGCCCAGAATGTCCTGGGTCAGCTCTTTCACTACCTGCAGCATGCAGGCCCCGGGAGTAACCGGGTTGCCGGGGAAATGACCCTTAAAGATATCATGCTCCTTATTCAGCAGCACCGCAACATGGTATTTGCCTTCTCCTTTGTCGGTCACCGTATTCACGGAATAAAAGCCTTTTTCTGCCAGCATACGTTATTTTCGTTCTTTAAAATAATAAACCAGACCCGCCTGCAAGACCAGGTTAGACTGGCTTCCCATCAGCAAATTTCCGGTATATTCTCCGGTAGTATAGGCTGAATTCTCAAAAATATCAAAAAGCCCGCGTTTGGCCCTCACTTCTAATCCGAAACCGGGCAGAAACTGGTATTCTGCTCCTAATATTACCCCCGCGTCCAGGGTCCGGCTGAGGAAAGGATTTCCGCTCAGCTCCTGCTCCACAGAAGCCCCGGCCAGTAAGCTGAACTTACGGTGAATGCTGAACTTATTCATCACCCCTGCCGTAAAATATTCCGTACGGATTCCCGAATCCGAAAAATGGCGGTTTACACTTCGCTCATCTTCCACGTTTCCTAAAGCTCCCTGCTGCGAATAGCCCAATTCCAGTTGCAGGGCATACAGGCCGGTCATCCGCATTTCTCCTGCCAGGCCCGCATAAAAAGCAGTACGGGCGGTAAAAACCGTACGGGTGATATCAGATACATTCACACCTGCCCTGAGCCCCACCGATTTCGTGCGCTGTGTAAAACCCGGCAAACTTAACCCGGCGAGTATTATAAGTAAAAATATCTTCTTCATCTGCAAAAATTTTAACTTTGATCCGGCCATTCACTTGCTGTTTTGACTTATAGTCGTACAAAACAGCTCAGGGCGCTGTCGGGATGGTATAATTGACCCCGGCCTGCATAACCAGATTCAGATTACGGTCTCCCGACCACCAGGAGCGCCTACTGGAAAAAGTCTCGTAATCCCGGCTGTCAATCATGTCAAAAGTGCCTCTTTTAATCCTGAATTCTATCCCCAGGCCAAACGGAAATTTGTATTCGGCACCTGCCAGCGCGCAAAAGTCTCCTCCGCTCCGGAGCGGCTTAACGGCTTCAGGCCCCTCTACAGATCTTTCCGCTGAAATGCCGAACAAAATACGGACAGCCCTTGAGAAGGCGAGTTTCCCGGTCACTCCCCAGGTCACATAATTGGACTCTATGTTCTTCCGGGCCCATACTTTTTCTTCCCCCGACTCCGGCAGGCGGTAAACATCGCCTCTGGCTCCCTGCCTCGAAAACCCTATTTCAGGCTGGAGAAAGAAAGTATTATTGAATTTTATCTCGCCCAGCACACCGAAATAAAAATCGGTCCGGGGATCATAATATGTCCGGGTGATCTGCGAATAATTCGCCCCGGCCCTCACCCCGGGCCGTATAGATACCTGTGCGTAGCTTCCCGCAAAAAGGAAGAGAAGCAGGCCGGCGAGGTAATGTTTTTTCATGTGTATAAATTTTAGCTGCACTCTTAAGGAATAAACACCGAAGGATCGATCCGCCCGTTGAGCACACTGTTTTTGAAGATGATCCGGGTATAGTCTTCCGACGGCTCGGTCATTTTTACCTCACTCACCTTATTATTTTCAAAGGTCAGCCCGATCTCCCGGATGTATTTTTTGAGCGAAGCTTCTTTGGTGATCAGCCGTACCCGTATTTTGTCTTCCGATCGGGCATATGAAAACGTAAATTCAGAAGCATCAAACATATCACCGGTAACACTGCCGGCAACCAGCTTATTCAGCTTCTCCATGCGTTTTCCCGCATTTACGTCTTTTTTCTTCCCGTTATCATTGATATACATCTTCTTTTCCAGGAATAAAACGCTGTAGGGTGAGGGAAAAGTATATTTCCAGAGCACCCGGCCAGGCTTCATAAAGAGAAGTTTTCCCCTGCTTTCGGCGGCGCGGGCAAGATAGCGGGAGTGTCTTGACTGTATGAAGTCGGCCGTCAGGCTTTCGGTCTGCGCCGCTGAAAGGCGTACAGCCTCTTTGAACGCCCGGATCTCCGACTCCGTCAGAGGAGTCTCCTGCGCTGTATTTCCCGGAAGTCTATAAGGTATTTCATAAACTGAAGAGGGGCTGCGGGCTTCCACGGCTACCTCATTTTTTTCTCCGAAAACGGGTAAATTGCCCGAGAACAGGGCCAGGAATACCCAACTATATCTTTTCATACGCATTTAAATTAAACAGGCGGTCTAAAGTAACGGACCGTAATGACCTCCTTTCTAATTCTTTCAGCAGTTTTCCCAGCACGTTAACACTCTTTTGCGAGGTATCGTGGAGGAGGATCACCCTGCCCGGCCGGAGGCGGCAGAGTATCCGGCCCAGAATCTTATGTTCATCAGTGACCACCGTATCCAGGGAACGGATGCTCCATCCCATAACGGTGTGCCCTGTTTGTTGGACTGCTTTTTTGACCGAAGGATTAGTCACCCCGAAAGGCGGACGGTAAAGTTTTACCTTTCCCGGTGTCATCTTCTCTATAGCCCGGTCGGCAGCCCTTATCTCTTCCTCCATTTTTCGGGCATTCATAAAGCCGGTAGCCGGGGAGTGTGACCAGGTGTGATTTCCCACGGTATGCCCTTCGGCCAGCATTCTTTTCACCAGGTGGGGGTATTTCTCCACCTGCCTGCCAATAAGAAAGAAAGTGGCCTTTCCCTGGTATTTTTTCAGGAGATCCAGGACAGCGGCCGTGTGTTCGGTAGGACCGTCATCAAACGTAAGCCCGATGTCTTGCGAATCCGGGTTTTCGTGTCTTGCTTCCAGGTGATAGTTCCAGCCAATTGTGAAAGACCCCGCAATGCTGAAGCCCAGCCACAGCAAAAAAAGCACGGCCGGAAATACGCTGCTGACCGGGTAAAAGAAACGAAGTGCCCCCCATAAAGATATTCCGAGAACCAGGATAACCGTATTTGACCGGTGGGTCAGCATGCCGAAAGTAATATAAAGCTATGGTCTGCTCCCCTGTATTGATTATAAAGGAGGATGTGACGAAGCGCCGTACGGGGCTGGCCGCTTAGCAGTACCACCTCCGGCACCTGCTGCTTTTTCAGGATACCGGCAGCCAGCCAGAAGCCAAATGCCGATGCCGTATTGTACTCCCCGCTCAGGTGTTTATAGTGAATTACCGGAATATCGGGAGAGAATCCGCTCAGTAGAGCGGGATAATACTCCTGAAACCGGCTATCATCGTTCTTACCGATCACCACGGCGTCAATATCGGCCGGGGCAGTGCCCGTACGCGCCAGGAAACGTTCCAGTTCCCGGCCCAATGCTGCGGGCTCCAGGCGGTTCATTACCACTACATCTTTTAATTCGGCATAGCTCTGTTTCTTTTTTTCCGTGCCTAAAACAAAAAAAGCGGCCCCTTCGCTGTAGGAAGCACCAGCCGAATGCTCTCCGGACCTGATCAGTCCTGCCAGTGCAAACAGACTGTAGGTAAAGTCGGCCTTCTCATCTACTCCGCCTGCAAGAATGGTAGAGGCCTCCCCGCTTAAAAGCTGAAGACGGGCATCCACCAATGCCGATTCAAAGGAAACGGCACCGTTGACATACGAGAAATTGTAGGCTTTACAGCCAAGACCCAGGGCAATCTGCGCCCCCACCGTATTATGGGTTGACTGGATAAAAGAGGTAGGCGTCAGGAAAGCTTCCCGGTTTTCAATGATGGCCATCAGGAAATTTTCAGAGTCTTTGATACAGCCCACTCCCGTACCGGTTATGATAGCGTCAGGTTCGGGCGAGCCGGCCTCCTGAAGAGCCAGCGCTGAAGCCACCACCCCGTTTTTCACTCCTGAGCCCATGCGGCGGATCATGGCCGGTGAAATATATTCTTTGTAGGGGGGCGCCACCACGGGCAATACATACCCTTCCGGGTGAATGATCTCCTCCGGGAAGCTGCCGTCAAATGTTTTCTGCGCAGATACACACCCGCACCCGTTAATATAAATCATCTGCCGCCGTAAATATTAAAGTGGAACAATTTCCCCCGAAACCGAAAGAGTTGGATAGCACATGACGGATCTCCTTTTTCTGCAAGGAAGTCACCGGCACCAGGTCAAACTCAGGCATCGGGTTCCGGAAGTTCAGGTTGGGCCAGATCATCCCATGCTGCAGGGAAAGGATACTGTAAACTGCCTCAATGGCACCGGCAGCAGCCAGCGTATGTCCGGTAAAGGGCTTGGTAGAGCTGAATTCCGGTACCCGGTCTCCGAAAACATGGATCAGCGCCCGGCCTTCAGAGAGGTCATTATTACCGGTGGCCGTACCATGTACATTGATATAGCTGATATCCTCTGGATGAAGACCGGCCACCCGTAATGCCTTCTGCATGGCCAGGGTAGCGCCTTCCCCGTTCTCTGAAGAAGCCGTCTGATGGTAGGCATCATTGGCATTGCCAAAGCCTGATAAATACGCCAAAACTTTCTTATTTCCGGCTTTTACAGCCTCTTCTGATTCCAGCACGAGGTAGGCGGCTGCTTCGCCCAGGTTCAGTCCTTTCCGGTCGCGGTCAAAGGGGGTGTTTTCTTCGTCTGACAGGATCATCAGGGTTTTAAAACCATTAATGGTAAACCGGGCCAGGGCGTCAGTGCCCCCCACCACCACGCGGTCAAGCTCGCCACTCAGAATCAGCCGGGCTCCCAGCATGATGGCGTTGGCTGCAGAAGAGCAGGCAGTGCTGATGGTAGTGATCAATCCTTTGACTCCCAATGCATCGGCAATCTTATGGGTGCTGTCACCGGGGTCATGGCTGAGAATATACCGTCGGATCTCTTCATTATGGGGATAGGCTGTAAAATACTGTTCCGTAGTATCCATCCCCCCTACGCTGGTGGCAGAAACCAGTCCTGTTCGCCAGGCTGTCATATCGGTTATTCCCGCATCAGCTACCGCCTGCCGCGCAGCGATCACCCCCAGCATGGCCGTACGGGTAAAGTTATTGCTTTTTTCTAAATTTAGATATTTAGCTAATTCCTGATTTGTTTTTTTTATTTCCCCTACCCGGATCACTTCCTTATGTACCGTATCCAGATTTTCAATGCGGGAAATACCGGGTTTCAGCTCCACCAGTGAACGGAGATTTTCTTCCACTGTATCGCCAATGGCCGAAACGATCCCCATTCCTGTTATCCCTACTTTTCCCATTTATTTTGTTCTGTGCTCCGCAATATAGGCGGCCATGGTATTGACCGACCGGAAAATATTTCTGCCTTCTTTAGGGTCTGAAAGTTTGATACCATAGTCTTTGTCAAGCATCACGATCAGCTCCAGCGCATCAATGGAGTCCAGGCCGAGGCCGTCGCCGAAAAGTGCGTCATCGTCATTGATATCGGCTGCCGTAACGTCTTCCAGGTTAAGTGCGGCTATAATTTTTTCTTTGATCTCCAGTTTTAATTGGTCCATTTATATCAATCTGTTTAAATTCTGTTCATTATGCTCTATAAGGCCTTCTTTTCCTACCCGGTACACGAAAGCGCGGTAATCTTCTTCCAGTATCTCCACCCATCCGCACAGCACGTCATCTGCTTTTCGCGTTCTGATCAGGAGACCGGCATAAGCCGGGAAAAACGCCGCCGGGAAGTTTTCAAACACAAAGAAACTATTTTCTGAATAAAGTTTATACTTTATGCTGATTTCTCCCAAACAAATGTTAGGCAGGGTATAAACAAACACTGCCGGACTGGGATACCAGGCTTCCTTATCCCCGATAGAACATTGGTAAATCACGTCGGTATCCAGGGAAGACGAACGGTTGGCAAAGACCAGCGCTGTATTGCTCTCTTCGCTTAATAACTGGGAAGAGGCCAGGAACGCCAGCTTGCTGAGCTTATCCATTTTAAAAAATTTCGGATAGGCGATCGCCAAGTGCCGGTAAGCCATTTTGGCAAAATCCGTAAAGCTTTCATTCCCGGCAGAGAAAACACGCTCCCCGTTCAGGAGGATCTCGCCGTTTCTGATCTCGCAGTAATTTTGTATGTAGAATCTGTCGTTCAATGCAGCTTTTCAAAAATTACAGCGGTGTTGCAGCCTCCGAAACCCGAAGCCGTTTTCATAAAATACCTGACCGGCTTCTTTTCCGGCTGTTCCACCACGTGAATTGACCGGGACACACCCGGGGTTTCAAAACCCAGCGAAGGGTAAAGGATCCCCTTCCGGGCCGACTCAAAAGAGATAACGGCTTCGAGCAGGCCTGAAGCCCCCAGCGTATGGCCGAAATAACCTTTCAGGCTGTTAACCGGCACTTCGTTCAGCCCCAGCCGGTCCAGCGCTATCGCCTCCATTTCATCGTTATATTCCGTAGCGGTGCCATGCGCGGAAATAAAGTCCAGTTCCGTGGCGCTCAGACCTGCTTCTTCCAATGCCCGGCAGATACTCCGGTACAATCCTTCACCGGTACGTGAAGGTCCCGAGATGTGGTTGGCATCATTCACGGCACCGTCACCCGCTATCCGAAACAAACCGGGATCTTTGGATACCAGCACGGCCGCTGCTGCTTCGCCCAGCGTCACCCCGTCACGATTTTTATCATAGGGACGGCACGGGCCGGAACTCAGGGCCTGAAAACCGGCAAACCCGCTCAGAACAAATTCCGTCACCTCATCTCCCGCCACTACATAAACTGTATCAAAAATGCCTGCATCAATCAGCCTTCCGGCTACAGCCACCGCCAGGATACCCGAAACACAGGCATTGGAAACTACCCAGGGTGTTTCTCCGAAACCAAAATACCGGGCCACTTTTCCGGCCATTACCGGCAGGAATGCCCCCTCCCCGGGCCCGGTTGCGCTGATCTCCCGGATGTTGCCTTTGGTAGTAGACACCAGCAAAAGCGCCCTCCCCTGAACCGGGTTACGTTCAAGCACCGGCTCCAGCGCCCGGATCAGCATGTTTTCCAGGCGGGTAAATCCCTGGTGCACCGCTACCGGCTCCGGAAACCGCGCCGCATAATACGGAACCGGAAGCAGCTCCCTGTCTTCAAATAGCTGAATACCGCTTACACCCTCTTCCAGCCGGCACAGCGTGGTCTGCAGGTCGGCTCCGAGGGGAGTAAAGCAATTGTAGTCAACGATAAAACTCATGTGCCGGAGCTAAAGGTCTGCAAATTTAAGGGAAATACGGAAAGTAAAAAATAAACCGGGGTACGGCATGCCCGCGCTCCCGGTTTTCCCGAAAAATTCTTAATTTAGCGAATGCTAAAAATGAATTGCTGCCTCCTCGCAACGGTGGTGGCCTGCCTGTCGTGCGCTGCCCCTTCCACCCGTTCCCTTTATAAGGAACGGCAGTCGCTTCTTGCTTCCGCCTATGCGGAACTGGAAACCCATACCGTTGAATTTCAGGGATATACCGGCCGACCACCTTCAGACGGGCCTTTTAACAACCCGGAGTTCCTGAAAAAGAACATCCCGGTTTTCGCATGCTCCGATCCCCGCTTCACTAAAGTATATAATTACCGGTGGTGGATGATCTCCAAACATCTGAAAGAGTACGATGACCCCGCAGATCATAAAAAATACCGGGTAGTAACCGAATTTTTCGGCGTTAAGCCCTGGGCTTCGCGAAGCGGTGCGATCACCTGTCCCGCCGGGCATCAGTTTTATGACATCAGGTGGCTGCGTGATCCGCAATACCTGAGATCCTATGCCGATTACTTCATGCGGGGCTCTGCCTCCCGGCTTCTTCAAAGAGAAAATGCCAACTTCCTGACTTACCTCAGCCGTCCTGAAAGCCATCACTATTCCAGCTGGATGATCAACGGTATTGACGCCTACCTCAAAATACATCCTGACTCTTCCTGGCTGAAAGGAATTCTTCCCCATCTTGAAAACCATCAGCAGGTATGGGACAGCCTCTTCACCGTACAGCGCCCGGGAGCGAAAACCGAAGGAATGTACAAAATCCTGGATCTGTATGACGGCATGGAATTCAGCCTCTCGGCAGTGCTCGGGTTAATTGCAAGCGAAGGGGCTTACGACATTTATACCCCGGACACCTGGAAAGATTATTATCTTGGCTGGTCCGCTACGGGCCGGGCCGGCAAAACCGAAAACGCCAGGCAATACCCCGAAGCCTACCGCGGTGGTTATCCTGATTTTTACCTCGTTCGTCCGTCTGTCAACGCCTATATGTACGGAAATCTTAAATCACTGGCAGATCTTTACCGTCTTGCCGGAACCGACTCCGTCAAGGCCGGCCTGTATGACCTGAAGGCCGGCGTCCTTCAAAACAAAGTGCTTGAAACCCTCTGGAACCAGGAAGATCATTTCTTCAATACGTTCAGCGCCGGAGACAACCTGTACGGTGCGCGCGATTTTGAAGCACGGGTCAGAGAGTCTGTGGGCTATACGCCCTGGTATTTCCGCCTGGTCCCGGAAGACAGTGCCCAACGCTACCGGAAAGCCTGGGAGATGCTCGGATCAGAGCAGGGCTTTTACAATGCCCGGGGAATGACCACCGCCGAACGGCAGCATCCGTACTATAACGAACAGGCTTACGCCTGGAACGGCAGAGGCTGGCCTTTCCAGAATTCAGTAGTCAGTAAAGGTTTTGCCAACTACCTCCGTTATTACCAAAAGAAGGCCGGCGTAAAAGAGAAGGAACTGCTTTTTGACCATATTGAAAAACTAACGGTCCTGCACGGCCGGGAGCAACTGAACATCGGTGAATGGTACATTCCGAGCGCCGGTACGGAATTTGGAGGCGAAAAAGACTATTTTCATTCCACCTTTCCCGATATTATTATCGAAGACCTGATCGGATTTTCGCCTTCTCACGAAAACAGTTTTACCCTTCATCCCCTCCTGCCTGAAGGAAAATGGGAGTATTTTTTCCTGGGAAACCTCCGGTACCACGGTCATGATGTGGACATCGCCTGGAAAAAAGACGGGAACCGCAGAAAAAAAGGAGATCAGCCCCGATTGTATGTATGGATAGACGGTAAACTTGCGGCCAAAACCAACCCTCCGGATATGCCGCTTACGGTTAGCTTACCCTGACCTGTTCAGGCAATAAAACCGGAGTTCCGGAAGTTTATATGATAAAGAATCAATCGCACGGATATGAAAAAATACCTGACATCAGCGCTTCTTCTCCTTTCAGGCCTTGTCTTTTCCCAGGATGAAACCAATGCCATACGTTTTTCGCCGGTTGGAGTTAATGAGATAGGCACCACTGTAGGTATCAGCTTTGAAAAGTACCTCGCAAAAAACTCCAGGCTCAGCCTGGTATTCCCGCTGGATATTGTCTTCCGTCAGCATAATCTGTATTGGGATGAAAGTGTCTCGAGCCCCGCCTATTTCTATTTCACACCGGGCTTCAAGTTTTATCCTGCGTCGACGGAAAGGCCGGTGAAATATGCCATCGGTTCAAACCTGGTCTTGGGAGCTGGCAAAAGATACTATTATGAGTCTACCGGTTACAATCCCGACGGAAGCTGGTCAGATCTTCATCAGCGCGCCAATAACACCCGAATCGGTGTAATGGTCACCAATTATGTCAACTTCGACATCTCCCGTAAATTCACGATGGGCATCAACCTGGGCTTCGGCCTTCTTTATGTGGATAAAAGCGCCTATAAGCCGAATGATATTGGTGGAACCGTGCAGCTGAGCACCAACTTTGGATTTAAATTCTGAGGGGACTCACAAATTACACGCATACTCACAGATTATTAAAAATCTGTGATATCTGTACTATCTGTTAGAAACAGGCAGACGTTTAATCCTGATTTTACCCGACTACGCTCTCCCGCCAGCGGCTAAAGAAATCAGGATAAGTAAGCGATAACTCACCGGAACTATCCACGAAGACCTGTGTGGTCTCACCGGTGCAAACCACCTCGTTCCGGCTGTTACGAATGGTAAACAGGAAGATCATCTTGGCTGCGGGTGAATCGACCAGGGCGGTTTCCACCCGGCCGGTCTCCCCATAACGGAGCGGCAGTTTATGCTCACAAACGGTTCTGACAATGGGGGTGGTATAACCTGCCGCCTGCACATCGAGGTAAGAGATGCCGTACTTACGGCCAAAAGCCTCGCGGCCGTCTTCAAAGTATTTGATATAATTGCCGTGCCATACAATCCCCAGCGGATCGGTCTCATTAAACCGTACCCGGAAATCACAGCTCACGGTGAGCTGTTCAAAAATTTTATACGGCTCTTTTCTTTTCATCATACAGGATAGAAATTCCTACCATAATTACAAAAAACACCAGCAGCAAGACCAACCGGGGCAGGATAGTCCCCAGGTCAGAATTCCGGAGAATCACGTCATAAAATGCATTCAGCCCCCAGTTCATAGGAGAGAGCCCGGAAACAAACTGCATAAAAGCCGGCATGGCAAACACCGGTACCCAAACCCCGCCGATAGCCGCCAGGATAACCACTGAGGTGGCACCGAAAGGGGCCGACTGCTCCTGGGTCTGGCTGACCGTGCCCAGGAGAATGCCGAAACCGATGGCTGCAAAACCGGAGCAAAGGGCCACCAGGCTCATCAGGATCAGTTTTCCTCCTACCTGCATGGGCTCCAGTCCCAGGAACGGAAACAGGAAAACGCCTACCGCTACCATGAGGTAGAACTGGATCATGCAGATCACCAGGAAAGTCAGGGTTTTTCCCATGATGACCACACTGTAGGGCATAGGCAAGGTACGCAGGCGCACCAGCGTTCCCTGTCCTTTTTCCTTCACCAGGTTAATGGAAAGCGGGATCACGATAAAGAAAATAGCAAACAACGTCCACGCCGGCACATTGTGCTGGGTGGCATTGGGAATCACCTCACGGCTGCCGTCAACGGGCATAATCTCCCGGAAATGAAGAAAGGACTTCTGGCTGAGAATGGCCACGCTGTCGCTCAGCTGTTCCTGGAAAAGCGCGTAAACCGACTGCACCTCCAGCTCGGAAACCATCTTGTCAATATTGTTCTTCACCGCGCTCTTGAAGGCCAGCTGGGTAGCCGGATCAAAATAGAGCCGGATTTCTTTGGTCTCTACCTCCCGGAAAGCAGCCAGGCTGTCTTCTCCCAGCCCTACGTCTTTCAGGATCTTGTCTACATTTACCTTCACCTTCTGATTCAGGTCTGCCGAAAGGTTTTCAGGCACGATTACCGCCATGGGGTAGCGCCCCTTAAAGACTTCATCACGGGCCTGCTTCTCGGTCAGGGGCTGACCTTCTTTTTCCGAGACGATCTCGAAGCTTCCGCTGTTTTCCAGGTTTTCGCGGATACCTCCGGAAACATTGCCGTGGTCATTATCGATCAGCAATACCGGAATTTTGGCATTGCTCAGGGCCTTAAACGATCCCTGCTGAATCAGGGTTACCGTGATGATCAGCGCCAGCGGCATCACAAACAGGATGATCAGCGCCCCGGCATCCCTCAGCAGCAGCAGCCCCTCTTTTTTTACGGATGCCCAAAGCTTATACATAGTCTCTCAATTCTTTTCCTACCATAAATAAAAACACATCCTCCAGTGAGCGGGCCTGGTTTACACCCTGGATGAGCTCCTGCGGGGTGCCCTCCGTCAGCACCTGACCGTGGTCAAGAATGGCCACACGGGTACAGAATTCCTGCGCTTCAATGAGATGGTGAGAAGTATAAATGAGGGTAGCTCCCTGACGGTTATAGGCTTTCAGAAAGTCTATGATCACGTTTTTACTCTGGATGTCCACCCCTACCGTGGGCTCATCGAGGAACAGCACCATGGGAGAATGAAGGATTCCCGCAATCAGGTTGACCCGCCTTTTCATCCCCCCGGAGTATGTTTCTATCTTTTTGTCGGCGTATTTTAAAAGCCCGAGGTGCTCCAGGTACTCCTGCACCTTCAGCTCGAGGGCGCGTCCGCGCATTCCGTACATGCTGCCGAAATAGAGCAGGTTTTCCTTTGCCGTCAGCGACGGGTACAGGGCATATTCCTGGGGTACCACACCCATATTTTTCCGGATTTTTTCACCTTCCGAACGGTAAGACCAGCCGTTAATGGTAAAGTCGCCGCTGGTAGGCCGGATCAGTCCGCAAAGCATGGAGATCAGGGTGGTCTTTCCCGCCCCGTTAGGACCCAGCAGTCCGAAGATCTCCCCCCGGGGAATAGTCAATGTCAGCTCATTGACCGAGTAATCTTCGGCCTCCCGGTATTTTTTAGTCAGCGAATGAATCCGGATAATGGCTTCCGGCCTGTTTTCTGTTATCACGCTCACACTGCTTTCTTTAATTTCCTGAAGAATGCCTCTTCCCGGTCGGCCAGGCCGTCGAGCTGGTCGGCCAGGGCCTGGTACATGCCGTCTTCCGCCTTACGGTTTTTCAGAATACGCGAGGCGTTCAGGGCAAAGTCGCGCCATTCATCGCCTATGGCGGTCATTTCCTGTGATAATCCCTTCAGCTCCGGCTTTTCCAGGATATCAGCGGCTTCCTGCAAAAAGGCGGCATAGATATAACGGAAGCCGCCACCGCCCGTACCGATCTCCTCCTGCATCCGTACAATCTGCGCCAGGTAGTGATTGGTGGTTTTAACGCCTACTTTTTCCGGCCATTTCCGGATTTTCCGTGCCACCAGGCGCTCCCCTTTCACACCTACGATGGGCACCGGGGCCAGCATGGTGGAACAGGCGCTTTTGATGGCCTTAACAATGGCTTTTTTGAGGTCAATATTTTCCGGGATGTGGATCGGGAAGTACATCTGTCCCCGGGGCGCCAGTGCACCTTTGGCATAGCGCACTTTTTCCAGCTCTTCGGGGCTCAGCGAGGTGGTACACTCCATCACCGGGTCACTCACCAGGTATTTTCCTTTTTCTTTCCCGAAAACCACCAGGTTATGGGCATTGAAATGGAAACGATACTGATCAGGAAAATACGGCAGGTGAAATACTCCTACCTGCAGACCGGTGGGGATCCCTCCGGCCAGGTTTTCTTCCAGCGCCTTTTGCGCATCGCCCGGGTCAGAAAATTTCTTCCGCTTTATCCGGATCCCCAGGCGTCTGGCCACACGGCTAAAAATAATGCCGGGCTGCGGGCGGTAGCTGATGGCCGGGGCGTGGTTCACTTTCAGAAAAGGGATATACACAAAAAAAATGCCTGAACCGAGGCCGAATATCATGGGTTCGCTTAAATTCAGCCCGTTATGCCGGAGCAGGTTGGAGGCCACTCCGTTCTCACAGTGAGCCGACTGATGATGCTTAAATTCAACAACCATTATTCCGGTTTATAGTTTTTTAATTCTTCCACGGAAATGTTAAAAGCCCGGGCGTACCGCGCAAGTATTTTCTCATTAAGCCGCTTAAAAACCGCGGGCTTAAGATGCCGTTTTACCCGCCATGCCCACAGGCCCGTATACCCGGCCAGCACCTGGAGATCCATTTTATTCAGCTCCATAAAATACAGGATCGGACTGGCCTCCCCGGCACTGATCCTGCGGCGGGCCTCTTCTATCCATTCTTCAATGGCAGCAATGGAGTTATCCAGCGCCACGGTTTTAGGCTCCCAGCCCGTACTGAGCGCCGTGGTATAATTTCCGTCTTTGTCTACGGCGTAGCACAGCTCCCGCATATTGGCGGAGGCCAGGTTACTCTTGTCCTGAGGTACTTCTTCCTTTTTCATTGCCTTGTTTCCCGGATAAACAGATTGATTTCTCCTTCCAAAAGTAATATTTCCTCCTGAAAAGTCCGGCATAGTACCCGGCATGTACTGTAATTTTCCGAATCAAACCGGGATAAGAGCTCGGCCCTGGTGATGATGGTGGTGCCGGTTGCGGGCTTACCGTAAAGAACCACACTGCGGATAGAGCTGATAAAGCCGATCACCTCATTCTCCGTTTCTTCCAGAAAATACGTCTGGGCCACAATACAGGAGGAAGTCTGAGCCGCATTTTCAATCATTCCTGACTCGCTCAGATAGCCGTTTTCCGCAAAAACCGAATCCGGTGAAATATAAAATTCACACTCCACCCCTTCTGCCGTGATGCTCCGGATACCGTCTACCATCAGCATCGGCTTCTTATGAGGCAGGTAACGGTGTATCTCCATCAGCTCATTCATGAGGCCAGCACGGTTTTCATCTTCCCGGATGCTACCGGCAGATCATTCACAAATGTTTCCACCGAGACCAGGGTAATTCCCATAAACTCCTGTAAAATCTCCACCTGCGTGGTGAGGGATTCGCCTACTGCAGGTAAGCGGTAAATAGCCACGTTACTGATAGAGCCGATATAGCCTGTCGGTGCCGGCTCATTCTTTAAATAATACCGGTAACCGGTATGCAGGGCCACAGACTGCGCCATATGCTCTACAATGCCGCCTTCCAGGAAAAAGCCGTCTTCGGCAAAAATATCTGCCGGGCGTATCGTATAACCTGAATTAATGCTTGTTTCGGTGTAGTGAATGAGGGTATCCACCATAACAAAGGGATACTTCTGAGGCAATAATTCAGCTACATTAATCATACGCTCACTACGGTTAAAAGGGCATACGAATAAGCGAACCGGGCGCTTTCAGGTACCGAAAGCAGGATTTTTTCTCCTTCCCTCAGTCTTCCCGAGCCGAACAGTTCTTCCAGCATCAGGTAAATAGAACCGGCTCCCACGTTTCCCACTTTTGCAAGGTTCATAAACCATTTTTCCGGATGGATGGGAGCACCCTTTTCCTCCAGTGACTGGGCCAGTCCGCTGACAAAATAATGCGATGAAACGTGCGGAAGAAAATAATCTACCTCCGCAGAAGATAACCCGTGCTTGTCAATAGCCATTTTCAGGCTTTCCGCTCCTTTTTCAAGAATATACCGGTCAAGAAGGCGGGTATCCTGCTTGATGGCAAATACCGACTGGTTCAGCCATTCTTTCGGATCGTATTCGCTCCAGGGTTTCACATTCCCGTCTTCCGTCTTTTCCCCCCCGGCATACATGCAGGTCTCCAGCTCATGAGCATAAGAGTATCCTTCCATCCATTCTATCCGCAGGGAGAGCGGCCCTCTGGGCTGGTTTTCCAGCAAAAAAGCACCGGCTCCGTCTGACAGCATAAAACGCAGAAAATCTTTCTTAAACGCCAGGATAGGCTGCTCTTCCAGCTTTTCCAGGTTCTGGATCTCCGCATTGAACTTATCGGCCAGCATCCAGGAAGACGTACGCTCGGATCCTGCACAAACGGCATTCCGCGTTTCGCCGGATTTCACTGAAAGGTAACCGAATTTCAGGGCATTCATCCCGGCACAGCAATTGCCCGAAGCGCAGTTGATCTCCAGGTTCCGGTTTTTCAGGAATCCGTGAACCAGTACGGTATGCGAAGGCATCAGGGTGTCCGGAGAAGACGTACCGCACGATAGCAGCTCCATGTCTTCCGCCCCGAAACCTTCCCCGTACAGGCCTTCAATGGCCTGGGCGGTCAGCTGCGCATTGGTATGCGTACTTACTCCCGATTTGTCGAAAGAGTAATACCGCGTTTTTATTCCGTTATTCCTTAATACGATCCTTTTTGCCCGGGAAGCTGCGTTATTCACCAGGCCCAGATAATCCTCCATCTCATCGTTGGAAACAGGGTCATTGGGTAAAAACTTTGCCGCGCGGGTAATATAAACTTCTGCCATAAATCTAAACACTCTGAAAATACTCTCTTTCTCTTAAAAATGATCTCCTCCAGAACGGGTATGTCAATACATGAAACACAAATACCACAGGAGATACCACATACAATGCCAAAACCACATACATATTGAATAGCTTCAACAGAAATTTTCTTTGGGAAGGCCGTTTTTCAATTATCTGCGCCCACTTTCTGAAGATCGCATTTCCTTTCTGATCTACTGAAAGCAGAAAAGAGCTGACCCGTACGGCACCTTCCGCCGCCAGTTCGGGTTGAAGACGGCTCAGGCTGTCGGCCTCCAGGTGCTTCCGGATGATCCTGCCGAACCGCTCAGCTCCGCGGATATCTTCTTCCGATACCCCCGGCATAGGGAAAATACCCAGGTATTTTCTTTTAATACCGGAAAACAGCCAGTCTACAATGGTTACCACACTCACCAGGTTACCGGCACGATCTACCAGTGCTACATTTCCTGCCAGGCCGGCCCCGGCTTCCTTCAGTAGCTTCTTCACTTTTTCCTGGGCCAGGATCCACATATTCCGGGTCCCGCTGACGGTCACTACCGGTCTCCCTGACAGGAGCCTTTTGCCCTCCTCACTCTTCAGAAAAGAGGTTACAGGAATGGAGGGGCTCAGGAACCATACCTGGTAATGAAACAGAATCAGGTCATAATCTCCTTCCAGGATTTCCGCAGGCACCGGTTTCAGACGATGCGGCCTTTGCTGAAATGAATCCGGGAAGCTGTCGAAAAAGCTTTCGCCTGTCCAGGGAAAAGGAAAATCCTCCTCCATTTCAATACGATGCCAGGTGACTGCATATGCCGCCGGATCCCCGAAAGCCTGCACCAGGCTCTCAGCAATTTCCTTTAGCTGGCCTGATTGGGTATAGTAAATCACAAGGACGTTTTTCTTCATCAAATTAATTTTCCGGAAACGGTACGCAAAATTAATGATTAAGCCTTAGAACAACACAGTTGGGAGATTTTCTTTTTGCGGACCGGCAGCCCGATCATAATACTGCGGCTACCTGCCCCTGATGGTAATTACCCGGAAACGGGATGAGCTTGGTTTTCTTTGATGAATATCCCTTCACCCTGCGGGCCACGGATGATCATTGGTCTCTTTGCCGCATCGAACTCAACCGGAACCCCGGTCCGATCCTGAATTTATCGGCCGGAACGGCCTCGTCAGGGAGGCTGCCTGGGGGAAAAGCTTATCCGAACAGCTCTGAAAATACTTCTTCCAGTTTTCCTACTCCCCGGATGGCGATGCCGAAGCTTTCGGGGTTAATGCCTTTCAGGTTATTCCGGGAAACGTATATTCTTTCAAAACCCAGCTTGGCAGCCTCTGAGATACGTGCTTCAATACGGCTTACCGGGCGTACTTCGCCCCCCAGCCCCACCTCAGCGCTGAAACATACCGAATGCGGGATAGCCGTATCTTCATAGGAAGAAACAATACTGCAGCATACGGCCAGATCTATGGCCGGATCGTCTACTTTCAGCCCGCCGGCCACGTTCAGGAAAACATCCTGGGTGCCCAGCCGGAAGCCCCCTCGTTTCTCCAGCACGGCCAGCAGCATCTGCAGGCGGCGCAGGTCAAAGCCGTTACTGCTTCTTTGGGGTGTTCCGTAGTTGGCTGTGCTGACCAGTGACTGTATCTCGATCTGCAACGGCCGGTTACCTTCGATCATGGCAGCAATGGCCACCCCGCTGAGGTTATCGGTCTTTTCCGATATCAGGATTTCCGAGGGATTGCTGACCTGCCGGAGGCCGTTCGAAAGCATTTCATAGATACCCAGCTCAGAGGCATTCCCGAAACGGTTTTTAATGGTACGAAGTATTCTGTAGGTCATGAAGCGGTCACCCTCAAACTGAAGCACGGTATCTACCATGTGTTCCAGCACCTTGGGACCTGCCAGCGAGCCTTCTTTGGTGATATGCCCGATCAGGATCACCGGCACGTCCGATTCCTTGGCAAAACGCATGATCTCGGCCGTACATTCTTTCACCTGGGAAACGCTTCCCGCCCCGCTCTCAATCAGGGGAGAAACCAGTGTCTGTATCGAATCAATCACCACCACGTCAGGCTCTACCATTTCAATATGCTTAAAAATGATGTCGGTAGAGGTTTCGGTAAGCACATAGCAGCGCTCACTATGAACCGGCAGCCGCTCGGCACGCATTTTGATCTGCTGCTCGCTCTCTTCACCGGATATATACAGCACATTGTAATCGTTAAGGCTCAGTGCCAGCTGGAGCATCAGGGTAGACTTACCGATTCCCGGTTCTCCGCCAATAAGCGTCAGCGAACCCGGCACCAGTCCACCGCCCAGCACCCGGTTAAACTCTTCATCTTCGGTAATGATCCGGTACTTTTCCGCGCGGTTAATCTGCGAAAGAAGGCGGGGTTTTGACCCCGGTGATTCTGCGCTTCTCCACTTCCCTCTTTCAGGCTCTCCCGAAGAGATCACCTCCTCCACCAGCGTGCTCCATTCCCCGCAGGAAGGGCACCTACCCAGCCACTTGGGGGAGTTGTATCCGCATTTCTGGCAGAACCAGGAAGTTTTAACTTTTGCCATCCGACTAAAATATTAAGCCGCAATATACGTTCTAAACGGGACTTCATAACTTAAACAACCAAACAAAACTGATTATGAAAAAACTGATTTTGGCCATCGTCACAGTATTCTGTGCCCACGCTGCCTCGGCCCAGTTCGGATTCGGTGTAAAAGGGGGAATCAACCTGAATAAGATCCATACGGATGAAGGGTCATTAAGTAACAATTATAAAGAAAGCCTTGATACCAAAACCGGTTTTTCTGCCGGTGTTTTTGCCCGGATAGGTGAAGGCATTTACCTCCAACCCGAGCTTCTGTATACCGAAAGAAACGGGTCGATCAAGGACGTTACCGGATCAACCACCTATGACATCAAAATAAAAAATATTGATATTCCTGTATTGGTGGGCGTTAAGTTACTGGATTTCCTGAGGATAAATGCCGGCCCGGTAGCTACCCTTAAGCTGAAGGAAGAACATACTTTCCTTAAAAATGTTACTACCACGGTTACCGAAGATGAAGCCTTTAAGAATGCTACTTTCGGGTACCAGCTGGGAGCCGGACTTTCTTTCGGAAAGCTGGACATTGACCTCCGGAAAGAAGGCAGTCTGGGCAGCATTTCCAGCAAGCACTTCCAGGATGAAAAGTTCAATCAGAAAATGGACGGCTGGCAGGTCACCCTGGGACTGCGGATACTGTAAAGTTGTCTGAAAATATTGTATAAAACCTTCTAAGACCCTTCGGCAAGCTCAGTGTGCTACTGTCACCCTAAGCTTGCCGAAGGGCTTTTTAGTTAATAAATGATTCATCACGCGCAGGTAGCTTGGCTTTAACCAGCCAAATAATTACCTGATACAAAGCTATTTTCTATCTTTGTTCCTGAGCTCTTGCAAATCAAATTTTAACCGGCACATGCTTATGATCCTTACTTATCACCTCCTGGCCTGGGTACTGGTTATCATGACCCTGCTCCCCCTGGTAAAAAATCCGCACTGGATTTTCAGGGTGCCTGATTTTGGTAAGATACAGCTTTTCATTTTGCAGGTTATCCTGCTGGTAAGTTTTCCACTTTTTATGCCTGAAACTCTCTGGACGGCAGGTATTCTCCTGGTCGCAACACTTTTTAACGGGCTGACGCTCTATCCCTACACTCCCCTGTTCAGAACTTCGAGGCTTCCTCCTACTGCGCAGGCGTCTGGACCGGTTACCATTATTTCACTGAACGTTTACCAGGAGAACCGCAATTACGGCAAATTCATACAACTTATTCATGCGCTGAAACCCGACCTCATTCTTACGATGGAGAGTGATACCCAATGGGACAGGGCCCTCAATAAGCTGGACAAAGACTATCCCTTCTCCGTAAAAGTGCCGCTGGATAATACTTATGGAATGCACCTGTTTTCACGACTGAAGTTACAGAAGACCGCAACCCATTTTTTTGTGGCCGATGACCTCCCCAGCATTGAAGCGGAAGTGATCACTCCGGATGGTTTCGTATTTAAGATTTTCGCTCTGCATCCGCCGCCGCCGAGTCCTACGGAAGAAGAAACCTCCCGGGAACGGGACGGAGACATGCTATCTGTAGCGAAGTCGATCCGTCAGAATAAAGAAATTCCTACGGTAGCTATCGGCGACTTCAACTGTGTGGCCTGGGCTGAGGCTTCGCGCCTGTTTGTCAGGACCTCCGAACTGGTGGACCCGCGCCTGGGCCGCGGCTTCATCTCTACTTTTCATGCGCGCTACCGGCTGCTGCGGTTTCCTATTGACCAGGTTTATCACTCGGCCGACATTTTTGTAAAAGAACTTAAAACTTTACCGGACGTAGACTCCGATCATTTGCCGGTTTTATTTAGCTTTGTGATTGATCCTCTGAATCATTCCCAAAATACACTGAAAGAAAAACCCGATGCCGGTGATCTGCAGGAAGTGGATGAGAAGATAGAAGAGGGGAAAGAGGAAAGCGGGGATAGAATGGCTAATGGTTAATGCTTAATGGCCAAAATTTATACGGATGAGGAGATTTAAGGCGCCAACCGGTCGGTTGCAGTGAATAAACCCGTCAATCAGAAATGATCAATCGTAAATGTATATCTATGAAAAAAATATTTGTTCTGATCATCTCACTGGCCTTGTCGCAGGGGCTATACGCGCAGGGGAAAACCGCTATTGCCATTCATGGCGGAGCAGGCACCATCACCCGTAAAAACATGAGTGCGGAGATGGAAAAAGCGTACCGGGAAGGCCTTACCGTTGCTCTTCAGAAAGGGTATGCCGTACTGAAAAATGGCGGGAGCAGCCTGGATGCGGTGGAAGCAGCCGTGATGGAAATGGAAAATAACCCGCTGTTCAATGCCGGTAAAGGGGCGGTTTTTACCCATGAAGGCAAGAATGAGATGGATGCCGCCATCATGAACGGAGCAAACCTTGCTGCTGGCTCCATTGCAGGGGTTTCTACTATCAGGAATCCCATCAGAACGGCAAGGAAGGTCATGGAGAAATCAGAACATGTTATGCTGACGGGTAAGGGAGCGGAAGAGTTTGCCGGAGCGCAGGGAGAAGTCATCGTAGATCCTTCCTACTTCTATACCGAAAAACGCTGGGAGGGCCTTCAACGGGCGCTTAAAGCTGAAAAGGTGGAACTGGACCATACCGATACCGTAAAGAAAGCCCTGCCCAAAACCGGTTATCTCATTTTTGATGAAGGAAAGAAATTCGGAACAGTCGGCGCAGTGGCCCTGGATAAGCAGGGAAACCTGGCCGCTGCGACCTCCACCGGTGGTATGACCAATAAAAGATGGAACCGTGTGGGCGACGCCCCCATCATAGGTGCCGGCACCTACGCCAATAACGCTACCTGCGCCGTATCGGCTACCGGACATGGTGAGTATTTCATCCGCTCGGTGGTCGCCTATGACATTTCTGCACTGATAGAATACAAAGGCCTGCCACTGAAAAAGGCTGCAGATGAGGTGGTCATGAAGAAGCTGGTGGACCGCGGCGGTGAAGGCGGCGTAATAGCGGTAGACAAAAACGGGAACATTGCCATGCCTTTCAATTCCGAAGGGATGTACCGGGCATCTATTGATACCGAAGGAAAAATCTTCATCGGGATCTACAAAGATGAGGGGAATTGATAATTACTTGCTACCCGGAACTCGTTACCCGGAATACATATGATCCTCATCCGCGGCGTTAATTTCAGAACAATCGAAGGCATTGCCCTTTGGCCTTTCGTGCTGGTAAAGACGAAGAATCCTTCGGAAAGATTACTTCTTCATGAGCGTATTCACCTCCGGCAGCAGCTGGAAATGCTTATTCTTCCCTTCTATATCTGGTATGTTTTGGAGTGGGCCGTGAAATGGATGCGCTGCAAGGATGCCAACAAAGCCTATTACGCGATCGGATTTGAGCGGGAAGCCTATGCTAACGACCAAAATCCGGCTTACTTAAAAACAAGACGATTTTGGAATTTTATTCCGTACATTTGAAGTTAAAAAACCATCTTTTCTGTGAAAATAATCATCATTAACGGGCCCAATCTTAATCTTCTCGGAAAACGGGAGCCGGAAATCTACGGCCATCAGAGCTTCGAAGATTATTTCAAAACCTTACAGGCCGAATTCCCTGCGGTTGCCCTTGAGTACTTCCAGTCTAATCACGAGGGGGTGCTTATTGATAAGATTCACGAAGTGGGTTTCACCTACGACGGCATTATTTTAAATGCCGGAGGCCTCACACACACATCGGTGGCGCTGGCAGACGCACTGGGCGGGGTAAAGACTCCGTCAGTGGAAGTGCATATTTCCAATATCCATGCCCGCGAGGAGTTCCGCAAGCATTCCTACATCAGCCCGAAGGCCAGGGGAGCTATTTTCGGACTGGGACTTGCAGGGTATAAGCTTGCGGTTTCGTATTTCCTGGAGAAATAAAGATTTTGTCCGGAATAGGGTGACGGAAAGTCAGGTTATCTATACTTCAAGAGGCTCAGCATGACAGTATCTTTATGAACAGGTACTTTATCCTGCTGACCCTCTCTCGAAGCATAGACAGCTTATTATTACTTCCCTGCCACGTTTTTCTCGTAATGCGCCAGGAAATTATTCAGATCCTCAATCGGTATCCGGCGTGCAATGATGCGTTTCTGCTCATCAAGAATATACAGGGTAGGCGTGGAATATACGTCATACCGGTGGAAGAAATCATATTTCCGGTCAGGATCATGCAGGTTGGTCACTCTTCCCATATCGTAGGTGGTTATGAATTTCTTCATTTCATCGAAATTCCGTTCCACATCAGCCGATACATTCCATACCACAATCCCCCTGGCCCTGTTCTCGTCCTGGTATTTCACCAGTTCAGGGGCGTGGTCTTTGCAATGCCCGCAGGTAGGACTGTAGAAGTACACAATGGTATATTTCGCTTTGACATTGTAGAGGTCATGCGTCTTGCCCAGGGTATCTTTCAGGACAAGCGCCGGCATAATCTTCCCGGTCTCCAGGGGCTTCATTACGGTCAGGCGCTCCACAAATTTCGCCCTGGACGTGCTGTCCAGCCAGTCGGCATCTTTCAGGTAATGGTTCTCATACAAATGAACCACCACTCCGTCAAGGCCTACCACATCGGTATTTTCATACCGGTTGGTCAGGTACCACAGCATATAACGGTACACATCTTTGTTCTGTCTGGCCAAGCCCAGTACATAAGATGTTTCCTTTTTCAGCGTATCCACCCGCTGATATACGAGGTTGGAGAAATAACGCTCCACCTTACTTTCCAGAAAAGGCGTACGGATCATCCTTTCGTCTGAAAAATCGAGGTGATCGAAGTATTTTTTCTTGTATTCCCGGTAAAAAAAAGTGGAGTCCGGCTTGCCGTTGGCCAGCAGCGGCGCTTTTTCAGGCAATTCGGGTTCGAGATTAGCGGTGAGAATACGCGAGGCGAAAAGATCCGGACGGGAAGCCGCCCTCTTTTTAAGCTCACCGTTCACTTCTTTCTGAAGGGCATCCAGTTCCTTACGCAGCATACCTGCACGGGCCGGGTCGTTCTCGGCTTTAAGCTGTGCCTGCAGCTTCTCCCCGGCCTTCATTTTCTGATTCAGGAACTTCCTGTACCCGAACAAAAGCTCATTTTCCTCCGAATTACGAAATTTCACCGATCCCACATAATCCGAAGTGTCCAATTCCATATACAGATCATTCTCTTTCCCGGAGATCACCAGGTCATAGAACTTTGAAGGGGATATCACCACCAGGTAAACGCCTCCTTTCCAGCCTTCGGGTCCGCTGGTAAACTTCAGGAGACCGTCTTTATCTGCTTTTACCGAATCTACTTTCTGAAACTGCTTGTAACCGAAGTAATGGGCCAGCTGAACATATTTAGCGGTATCGGGTATCTGCATTTTGACGGTAAGCTTCTGCTGTGCCTGTGCCGGAAAAATGCCGGCGAGAAGAAATGCCAGGAAAAAGTTTTTTTTCATATGTATACAATTTAGCTGTTAGACTTATTCATCACCCGCTGGGTGGGTCTAACTTCTAATAGCTGATAGCTAACGACTCGTAGAAACCCCATATCTATAAAATTTAGCTGTTAGTAGTTACTCACCGGCCGGTTCATGTGCCTTGACCAGATGGCGGACTCCCCGTGGCTATTTAAATGGAAAAACAGGTCTTCTTTTTTTTAAACGAAAATAGGCAGAAAGATGACTTTCTGCCTGCCTGTTTAACATTTTATTATCAAATGCTGAGGATATGCACCATCCGAAGAAGATCATCATGAATAGGCTTGGCTTTCTTAATGGTATCAATGAAAGGGGTATAAACCACCTCGTTATTCACTACTCCCGCCATCACGTTCTTATGCCCGTTCATCAGGCCTTCCACCGCTGCCAGCCCCATACGGGAGGCCAGGATACGGTCATACGCTGTAGGTGCCCCGCCCCGCTGTACGTGGCCCAGGGTAGTTACCCGGATATCCAGCTTATCGCCCACCTGTGCTTTGATCTTTTCAGCAATTTCTGTAGCATGGCCTTCTTCATCTCCCTCTGCCACCACCACGATGGAAGAAGATTTGGATCGTCTCCAGCCGTCTTTCAGCGAAGAAACTACTTTCTTAAGCGGCGTGTGCGTTTCCGGTACCATCACGATCTCCGCACCTCCGCCAATGCCTGACTGTACGGCAATATAGCCGGAGTCACGTCCCATTACCTCGATAAAAAATACGCGGTCATGTGAATCGGCCGTGTCCCGTATCTTATCAATAGCCTCCAGGGAGGTATTTACTGCCGAATCAAATCCGATGGTGTAATCGGTTCCGTACAGGTCATTGTCAATGGTTCCCGGACATCCCACGGTAGGCAGTTGGTATTCATTGTAGAAAACCTCTGCGCCGGTAAAGGTACCGTTCCCCCCGATGGCCACCAGGCCGTCAATTCCCAGTTTTACCAGGTTATCGTAGGCTTTCTTCCGTCCTTCCGGTGTGAGAAATTCCTTGCTTCTGGCCGACTTTAAGATCGTTCCTCCTCTTTGTACAATATTACTTACCGAACTTGATGTCATTTCAAAGATATCACCTGATATCATCCCGTTATATCCCCGCCGGATACCGTAGACTTTCAGCCCGTGATAAATGGCTCCCCTTACTACGGCTCTGATACAGGCATTCATACCCGGTGCGTCTCCACCCGAAGTATAAACCGCTATTTTTTTCATTCTATGTCTTTATTTTTCCGCAGCAAAAATAACGAGATTTATCCAAAACAGAAATCTATTTTAAACCATGAGCCTGATGACTGCTCATTTTTATATGGCATATCCTACGTTTCACTGAAAAAGTTCAAATAAACCGGCCGTTTGGAAGTATATCTGTCCGCCGGTAACGTTACCGGTGAATATACAGAGACGTCTCAATCGTAAATCAAAACTCCCTGCCCTAACCTGCAGCCTATAGTTTCTCGATCAGCCGGATATGAATGCCTATGAAGCAGTCATCGGCGCAGTTATTTTCAACGTAGCCGGCAGAAGACAGCATACTGTCATTTTTAGCTTCAAAATAGGTGGTCACGTTATCTCTTTCCTGCAGCCATTCGTTCCGGGCTTTCTGGTAAACGGCATCGAGGGTGATCAGGGCAGCCGCAGCTGTACGGGTGTGGGTGCCCAGTTCCACCCCTTTCTCTTCCCACTGGCTGTACTCCAGGAAATCAACACCCGTCCGCTCTCTGAATTCGGTCGCGGTGATCCCCATTACCTGAAGGGCTTCCGCCGCGCTGGCTGCATCCCAGCCGGTAGCCGGCCGCTTAACCCCTTCAAAATGAGTATGTCTGAATTTTCGTTCTGTTATTTCACCCTTCTCAACAATAAGCTCTGTCTCCCAGGATATGCCTGTCCAGGTGCTTCCGGTTACAATGTAACGGTATGAATTATTACTGGCCGATTTAAAGCTTCCCCATTTCTGGAAACTTTTATCGTATTCACTCTTGTGTTCAAAACTTTCGCATGCAGAAACTAAAATAATCAGCAGAAGTCCCAATACTTTTTTCATAGGTATAAGATTAATCCCGGGTTACGAGTTCAGAAGAATGAGTTTCACCGACGCAGTTGACTGTCAGGTGAGCCTGACTGACCGGACCCGTTTCATGTTTATAAAAACTAAAGAATATATAAGAGGAGACTCTCTTTCAACGAAAAAAGTTGGAACCGGATTTTAATTTATCAGGAAAATGGCGGGTCTTTTGTGCAGGTCAGGCAGCGGATGCTTTTTCCAGCCTGCTATGCTGCGGGTAAGCAGGTATTCGGTTTCTGCGGTAAGGTCCGCCGCCACACAAAGGCGGGTCTGCGGTCCGAGGGCTCTGAGCAGAGTCTGAAGCATGGCATTGTTCCGGTAAGGGGTTTCCATGAAAATCTGGGTCTGGTTACGCTGTACCGCTTCTTTTTCCAGAGCTCTCAGCCTGGCGGCACGCTCCTCTTCTTTGATGGGCAGGTAACCGTGAAAGGCAAAGGACTGGCCGTTCATTCCCGAGCCCATCAGTGCCAGGAGGATGGAATTAGGCCCCACCAGCGGCCGGATAGTAAAGCCCAGCTGGTGGCCCGCCTCTGTAATCAGTCCGCCGGGATCTGCCACACCGGCGCATCCGGCCTCGGAAATAATACCGGCGTCTTCCTTCAGCTCCGATAAGACCTCAAAAATTTTATCGAAAGATGTGTCTTTATTGACCTCAATAAATCTCAGTTCATCAATCACGATACCCTGCTTTAGGGAGGAAATAAAACGCCGGGTAGTTTTAACGTTTTCCACGAAAAACACCTTCAGCCTCTTCATCGTCTCCACGCTGTAGGAGGTGAGCACCTGTTCATGGCTGTTTTCCGCCAGCAGCATAGGTAAAAGATAGAGGGTCATCAGCTTAAAATTTGCAGTATGTCTCCCGGCCTGATGGCCGTATAATCATCAATATAAAAATCGCAGGGAGGCAGCTCTTCTTTTGTATGCGATGTTAACACGCCCACCACTTTCATGCCGGCATTTCGTGCGGCTGTAACTCCGGAGAAAGAATCTTCAAACACCACGCACTGTGCAGGATTCACCTGCAGGTTGGCCGCTGATTTCAGGTATACTTCAGGATCCGGTTTGTGGCGGGTAACATTTTCACTGGCCATAACCGACTCCATCAGCGGTTCGAAACCCAGCTTTCCCATGATCAGGTCAAGGTTGGCCCGTGGTGCGGATGTAGCTACTCCTGTCTTCAGACCTGCTTCTTTCAATGTTGCCAGAAATATCAGGAAGCCTTTGATGTCACTTACATGCGGGGCATATATCTCGCGGAAGAGCCCTTCCTTTTCTTCTTCCATGGCTACAAACTCCTCTCCTGTCACCGGCCTTCCCAGGAAATGCTTCAGAATGTAGCTGTTGCTTTTACCGAACATGTGCTCGGCAAACTCCGCATCTGTGGGATAGAGATTTCTTTTCTTAAAAAATTCACGGAAAGCCAAGGAGTGGTAGGGGTTGGTATGGGCAATCACCCCGTCCATATCAAATATTACTGCTTGTTTCATGCCGCAAAAATAAGCCTTTGTACGGTATCCCGAACTATTTTCCTGCCAAAAAACACAATGGATTCCAAAAGGCGATCCTTTTTGGCTCCCCCCGCTGATTTTCTCAAAAACATTGTAATTTTGTACAATGAAAAACACGAGCTCTGTTCCTGATATCGACCGCCTGGATCCCAAAGAATACATCATTATCAAGGGTGCCCGGGTAAACAATCTCAAAAACATCAACGTAGCCATTAAAAGGAACACCCTCACGGTGGTCACGGGCTTGTCCGGCAGCGGAAAGTCTTCGCTGGCTTTTGACACCCTGTATGCTGAGGGTCAGCGGATGTACGTGGAAAGCCTGAGCTCCTATGCCCGGCAGTTCCTGGGCCGGATGGAAAAGCCGGAAGTGGATTATATCAAAGGCATTTCACCGGCCATTGCCATTGACCAGAAGGTCAGCACCCGGAACAGCCGCTCTACAGTGGGCACCTCTACCGAGATTTACGATTATATGAAGCTGCTCTTCGCCCGGGTGGGGGATACGTATTCCCCTGTCAGCGGCAAAGAGGTCAGCAAAGATACGGTAACTGATGTGGTAAACTACCTGTTCACCTACCCGGAAGGCACCCGGGTCATGATCCTGAGCCCGCTGCAACCTAAAGGAGACCGCACCATGGCCCAGGAGCTGGACCTGCTCCTGAAAAAAGGTTTTAACCGGATACAGGTGAAGGAAGAAACCGTTCTGATCGAAGATGTGCTGAGCTTTGAGGCCCGTGTGGAAGACGTAAAGATCCTTGTTGACCGGGCAGTGATCCGGTACGATGCCCAAGGCCAGCCGGACGAAGACACCCAGTTCCGGCTCTCGGATTCCATACAGACTGCTTTTTTTGAAGGGAACGGTATCTGCGAAGTGGTGGTTAAGACGGAAGAGGGTGATATGGTGCGCTTGTTCTCCGATAAGTTCGAGCGTGACGGCATCGTCTTTGAAGAACCCAGCATTAATCTTTTTACTTTCAATAACCCTTACGGAGCCTGCCGCCGCTGTGAAGGTTTCGGAAGCGTACTCGGCCTGGATCCTGAACTGGTGTTTCCCGACAAAAAACTTTCGGTCTTTGAAGGGGCCATTGCTCCCTGGCGGAGTGAAAAAATGAGCGAATTCCTGACTCCGCTGCTGCGGAACGGCATCCGCTTTGATTTCCCTATTCACCGGTCTATCAAAGACCTGGATCCGGAACACTACCAGTTACTGTGGGACGGGAATGAATACTTTACAGGCCTTAGCGACTTTTTTAAACATCTGGAAGAACAGTCGTATAAGATCCAGTACCGTGTGATGCTTTCACGTTACCGCGGCCGCACGGTGTGCCCCGAATGCCGGGGTACCCGCCTGAGGAAAGACGCTTCCTATGTAAAAATCGACGGAAAATCGATTGTTGACCTTGTACTGATGCCCATCGGCCAGGTGGCGGAATTCTTCAGGAACCTGGCACTGGACGAGTACAAGACAAAAGTAGCGAAGCGTATCCTGATTGAGATCAATAACCGCCTCGACTTCATGCAGCGGGTAGGCCTGGGCTATCTCACGCTGAACCGGCTTTCCCGTACGCTTTCAGGAGGAGAAAGCCAACGGATCCGCCTGGCCACTTCACTCGGCAGCGCCCTGGTGGGGTCTATGTATATCCTGGATGAGCCCAGCATCGGACTGCACCCGCGCGACACCGAGCGCCTGGTTTCCGTACTGAAGTCGCTCCGTGACCTCGGCAACACGGTCATCGTGGTAGAACACGAAGAAGAAGTAATGAAAGCTTCCGACGATATTATCGACATCGGCCCCGAAGCGGGTTTGTATGGCGGTGAGCTGGTTTTCCAGGGCAAATGGAACGGCCATGACAGCAACGGCCGTTCCCATACCCTGGATTTCCTGAGCGGACAGGAAAGCATAGCGATTCCCGGGAGCCGCAGGAAATTTCTGGACTTCCTTTTATTGAGCGGCGCCCGGGAAAATAACCTCAAGAACCTGGACGTAAAGATTCCTTTGGGCATATTTACGGTAGTAACGGGAGTCAGCGGATCCGGGAAATCCACGCTGATCCGCAAAATACTGTACCCCGTGCTGGACCGCCTGGTAGGTGAACCCCGCTCCGGTGAAGACCCCGGCAAATATGACGAGCTTACCGGCAGCCTCAGCCGGATAACCCAGGTGGAAATGGTAGACCAGGATCCGATCGGGAAATCCAGCCGATCCAACCCGGTCACCTACATCAAGGCATATGACACCATCCGTGCGCTTATGGCCGACCAGCCCCTTTCCAAGCAGCGGGATTATAAACCGGCACACTTCTCGTTTAACGTGGACGGCGGCCGCTGCGAAGCCTGCCAGGGTGAAGGCTACCAGACCATCGAGATGCAGTTCATGGCTGACGTAAAGCTTACCTGCGAAAGCTGTGGTGGCAAGCGCTTCAAACAGGAAATCCTGGAAGTAACGTACCAGGATAAAAACATTGCCGATATGCTGGCTATGACGGTAGACGAAGCTATGGATTTCTTCCGGGATACCCAACCCAGGCTGGCTGAAAAAATTCTGCCGCTACAGGAAGTGGGGTTGGGCTATATCGGGCTGGGCCAGGCCTCCAACACCCTTTCCGGCGGCGAGGCCCAACGGGTAAAACTGGCCTATTTCCTGGGCAAAGGTAATTCGGAAAAAGGCAAAACCCTCTTTATCTTTGACGAACCTACCACCGGGCTGCATTTCAATGATATCCGTAAGCTTCTGAAAGCTATGAATGCCCTGGTGGATCAGGGCGATACCGTAATCGTGATTGAGCACAATATGGAAGTGATCAAATCAGCCGACTGGATTATTGACCTCGGCCCTGAAGGCGGGGATAAAGGCGGATACCTCTGTTTTGAAGGTACGCCGGAAGAAATGATCCGGCTCGAAGATAATCATACGGCGAGGTTCCTTAAGGAGAAATTTTAAACCGGTGTCAGACATGAGATCTCCATACCATGGTTTTTGACCACGGCCGGTATAAGTCTGATAGTTAACCGCTAATTTTTAAAGCAGTCCGCCGCCGCGGCTAAACTTTTATACAGATGAAAATTGATGCCCATCAGCACTTCTGGAGCTACGAGCCTGAAACTTTTGCCTGGATCACTGACGACATGGCCGTTATCCGCCGGAGCTTTCAGCCGGAAGATCTGAAGCCTGTACTGGATTACCATGAGTTTGACGGCTGTGTTTTTGTGCAGGTGAACCAGACCGAACAGGAGACACTGCATTTTCATGAAGTGGCACAACAAAATCCCTTCATCAAAGGAGTGGTGGGCTGGACCGACCTCCTGTCCCATAAACTGGAAGAAAACCTCAGCCGTTATGCCGGCATGGAGAAGGTCAGGGGCTTCCGCCATATTGTACAGGGCGAACCGGTAGGTTTTATGAAGAACCCGGCATTTGTGGAAGGGGTCCGGAAACTCGCCCGGTACAATTTCACTTATGATATCCTGGTCTACCCCCATCAGCTCAAAGATGCCGTTTTCATTGCCCGGGCCTGCCCGGATACCTGCTTTGTGCTGGACCACCTCGCCAAACCCCGGATCAGGGAAGGGAAAGTAAACCAATGGGCCAACTATATCAAAGAGCTGGCAACCCTGCCCAACGTGGTATGTAAGGTATCCGGCATGGTAACCGAAGCAGATCACCGTAGCTGGAAGAAAGAGGACTTCTACATTTATCTTGATATGGTGCTGAATTCTTTCGGTGCCGGTCGTCTGCTATACGGCTCTGACTGGCCCGTTTGCCTTGTAGCCGCTACGTATGAAGAACAGCTGGATATCGTGGAAAGCTATTTTTCCGGACTTTCGGAAGAGGAGAAAGCAGGGATTTTCGGGGAAAACGCCACCCGGATATACCGGCTGTAAAGACTCCAATTTTGTACTTTCTCTAATTTTATAAACAATATAAAGCCTATGTTGACCCAGATCCATCCCAAGCTGCCCATGCGGAACAAAGCCGCCACAAAAGACTTCTACCTGAACCGGCTGGGCTTTAAAGAAATCGACGATTACGGTGACTATTTCATGGTGGCAAGAGACCATGTGGAGATTCATTTCTTTGAATTCAAAGAGCTGAATCCTGAAGAAAACTACGGACAGGTATATATACGAACCAACGACATCGATAAGCTGTACCAGTCTTTTCTGGATAACGGCACCCCTATTCACCCTAACGGTCCGTTACAGATGAAGCCCTGGGGACAGAAAGAATTTTCCGTTCTTGACCCCGATACCAACCTGCTGACTTTCGGACAGGGGATATAAAATCATTTACTGAATTCCGGCCTTCCTTTAGCTAACCCCACTTAATTTACGGATTAACTTTTAGTTAAAAACAGAAACTGACTGCTCCTATTATTCCCGGAGGTACCGGATGCTTATCCTGGGGGCTCCGGGTTAATATACCCATTTTTAGGTATTCCGCTGCATTTCTCCTTACCCGAACTTTGCATCAAAGTTTAATTAAAATTTATATTCTCATGAAAACAAGATTTAATCTTTTATTAGCAGGTCTGCTGATGACGGGCGTAATGTTTACAAGCTGTGAAGGTGATGCGGGGCCTGAAGGCCCTAAAGGTGATACAGGCGAACCCGGCCCTGCCGGAGAGAAAGGAGCTACCGGCGCTACCGGCCCTCAGGGACCGAAGGGAGATCCCGGAAATGCAAATGTGATTCAGATCACTTACGGCTCTAAGGTACATAGTGGCAGCGAACTTACTTATGCCTTAACCGGAGTTACCATTCAGCAGGTCTCTTCTTCTGCATTTTTTTGTTATGTTAACGTGAATGGTTTCTGGTATGCCCTCCCGGGTAATATTACCTCCACTCATTCCTACAGAACGTACGCCCGGGCTACAGGAGCGCCCCAGTTTTATATCAACCGTTTAACGGGAACGGGAAATCAGACCTTTACATCTACCAGAATTGTCATCATCCCGGCCAATGACCTGAGAAACGGCCGCAGCGCTGCTGTAGATTTTAACGATTATGAAGCCGTGAAGAAGCATTACAATCTGCCGGATTAAACTTCAATCCGTGCATGCCGGCCGGGACAGGCCGCAAACCTGTCCTGACCGGTTATTCCTCTGCCTTTCCGATCCCGGTCACCTTAAACTCCGTACGGCGGTTCTGCTGGTGCTCCGCTTCGGTTTTGGCATTCTCTATAATCAGTTCAGACTCTCCGTACCCACGGGCTTCCAGCCGTTCTCGGGAGATCCCCTTATTCACAATATAGTTGATGGCCGCATCTGCCCTGCGCTGGGAGAGCCGGAGGTTATAGATATCGGAAGCCCGGGAGTCCGTATGAGACCCCAGTTCGATCCGGATGCCGGGGTTATCGATCAGGATCTGCACCAGCTTGTCCAGCTCAAGAGCAGCATCCGGGCGGATATCGGCCTTATCCAGGTCATAATAGATATTCTCCAGCCGGAAAGTCTTGCCTACAAATATCCGGTCCAGCGGGATCCGCACATGAAAAGTGGTATCGGTCACCGGCCGGGTAAGCAGCACGGCAGGAATAGAGCGGCCGTACATGGTAAATCCTTCTCTCCGGGTGAGGTAATCCGGTTTTTCAGTAAGAAGCACATAGTCTTCATCTTCTTCCATTTTCACCGGCCCGAACTTCCCGTCGTGGGTCACGATGTTCTCCGCAAAGAGCGTTTCTATCCCTCCTTCCAGTTTATAAATATTGACTACGGCAGAGTCGAGGAGCCTGCCTTCCGAAAGCACTTCCCCGGTCAGGTAATAATTTACGATCTTCCTGTCTTTTTCAGGATCAGGCACCGGTGTTTCTGCCACTTCGGCCGGCGTCTCGGGAGCCAGGTAATAATAGATATCGTCGTCCCCTTTCCCGCCTGAACGGTTGGAACTGAAGAATTCATTCCCGAATTCGTCTTCCGTATAGCCGAAATCATCCATGGAGCTGTTGTATGGCACTCCCAGGTTCTCCACCGTGATCTTCCCGCCGGTCCGTACCGCCACAAAGAGATCAAGCTTGCCCAGACCGGGGTGCCCGTCTGAAGCAAAATACAGTTTGCCGTCAGCCGATACAAACGGGAAGATCTCATCGCCGGCGGTGTTGATGGCCTTGCCCATATTTACTGCGTTCCCGAATCTTCCGGAAGCATCCATGTTCACCCGGTAAATGTCCAGTCCGCCGTTTCCTCCGGCCCGGTTAGAGCTGAAGTAGAGCGTCTTGCCATCCCCGGAAAACGCGGGGGAACCGTCAAATGCCAGTGAGTCTGATGCCGGGATCCGGGCCGGGCTGGTCCAGCCCTCTCCCTGTACATAGCGACTCATATAGAGATCCACATCCGGGGAAAGGTCTTTCCTCTTGCCCGAGTTTCCCCGGGCAAATACCATAATTTTACCGTCAGGGGTAAATGCAGGCGAACCTTCGTTCCGGTCATCGGCAAAAACAGCAGGGCTGAAAACTTCCGGCTTCCCAACGGTGCTCAGGTCTTCATTTACCTTTGCTTTATACAGGCCCAGATAAGGCAGATCATTGGCATATATCTTTTCCTTCCGGGAAGCGGCAAATACCAGGTGCCCGTTATGCACTACTCCCGTAAACTCGGTTCCGGGGGTGTTGATTGCTTCGAGGTTACGAAATTCCTTCTCCGAGTTTTTCTGAAAAATAGACTCGGTCAGCAGCAGCGAGTTCATTTCCCGCAGTACTCTTTCTGTCAGCACTTTGTCAGACGGATTGGAATCAGCGAACCGCTTAAAATATTCCCTGGCCCGCGTATATTCTCCTTTTGACTTCAGGGCATAACCCAGGTAAAACAGGATATCCGTATCTTTCACCCCGTTTTCAAGCGCTTTTTCATAATAGGGGATACTTTCCGCCCACCTGTTACTCAGGCGGTAGGCATCACCCAGTTTCCGGCTCAGTTCCCCTTCATATCCCGGTTCGATTTCCTTTACTTTCAGGAATTCCTGGATGGCCACATTGTAGTGTCCGTTCTCAAAGCTTGATAAGCCCCGCTTATAGCTTTTTAGCTGGGCCATGCTGCCGGGGACAAAACAAAAAAACAAAAGTAGAAGCGTAAGCGCTGACCTCATTCCGATCCGATTGGTTCTGTTTAACAAATATATAACGATACGTCATTTTTAATGTTGTCGAAGCCTGTTTTTTGAAAATAAAAAGCAATACTTCCTGATGAAAGGTACCGTTTAATAAATTTTAAGGAAAATTTAATGTGTCGTATTGCCTATGTAAAAAGCAAGCCAAACCGCTTAAATAACAGTAAAAAGGCCTTTTTCATGCCCATAAAGGGCTTACCTGCGCCGGCCCGGCTCCCGTAATAAAATTGTGCCCCACTTGAAATGTAATTTAAAAACAATACCTTTACTACGTTTTCGAGTTACCACTTCGTTTGCAGGTCAATATTCATATCGGTTTTGCTACGGTGTTTAAGCTCTATTTTTTAATTTTTTATTTTTTTTCAAATGAACATTTTCGTAGCAAAGTTGAATTACGACACTACAGATGACACTCTTCTTGGCGCATTCCAGGAATTCGGTACCGTAGATTCAGCTAAGGTTATTTTTGACAAATTCACAGGCCGCTCCAAGGGGTTCGGATTTGTGGAAATGCCTGACGATTCTGAAGCCCAGGCGGCTATCAACAGTCTGAATGAGACCGAACTGGACGGTCGTACCATCGTGGTTAAAGTTGCCGAACCAAAAGGCGAAAGACCTCAAAGGAGAGAAAGATATTAAGACTTTAGATTCCGTTTTGCGTTAATGCCTCCCTCCGGGGAGGCATTTTTTGTTTTATCCGGGGAACTTCATTTGACGTTAACATTTCTTATATTTGCGTAAACTGAGAAACCCATATAAATGAGCGACGAAACTTACGACCCTACACAGCAGAAGGAGATACTTGATGATATGTTTGAAAAGTATTTCCTGGAGTATGCATCGTATGTGATCCTGGAAAGAGCCGTTCCCGCCATTGAAGACGGCCTGAAACCCGTGCAGAGACGGTTGCTCCATGCCCTGAAGGAAATGGATGACGGCCGCTTCAACAAAGTGGCGAACGTAATCGGCTCCACTATGCAGTTTCACCCGCACGGCGATGCCTCCATCGGTGACGCCATAGTCAATATAGGACAGAAAGAGCTTTTGCTGGATATCCAGGGAAACTGGGGCGATATCCGCACCGGTGACTCCGCCGCTGCCCCCCGGTATATTGAGGTGCGCCTTTCCAAATTCGGGCAGGAGGTGCTCTTCAACGAAGATACCACCGAATGGCAGATGTCATATGACGGCCGGAAACGCGAGCCTGTGACCCTGCCTGCCAAATTTCCGCTGGTGCTGGAAATGGGAGCTGAAGGCATCGCCGTCGGACTCTCCACCAAAATTCTGCCGCATAATTTTATTGAGCTTTGCGATGCTTCGATCAAATACCTGAAAAAGCAGCCCTTTGTGCTCTATCCCGATTTCCTGACGGGCGGACTGATCGATGTATCGCACTACAACGACGGGGCACGGGGCGGAAAAGTAAAAATGCGGGCCAGGATATCCGAAGTGGATAAAAAAACATTGAAAATCTCGGAAATTCCGTTCTCCACCACGACCGGCAGCCTCATCGAATCGATCATCAAAGCCAACGACAGCGGAAAGATCAAGATCAAAAAGGTGGAAGACAATACGGCGAAGGATGTGGAAATACTGATCCACCTGGCCCCGAATACTTCCACTGACATCACCATTGATGCGCTTTACGCCTTTACGAACTGCGAGGTATCGGTATCGCCCAATGCCGTGGTTATTGTGGATCAGAAACCCCGCTTTCTGGGAGTAAGTGATATCCTGAGAAACTCTACTGACCAGACCATGCACCTGCTGAAGCGGGAGCTGGAGATCCGCAAGGCCGAGCTAATGGAGAAACTCCTGTACAGCTCGCTGGAAAAGATCTTCATCGAGAACCGGATTTACCGCGATATTGAAGAGTGTGAGACCTTTGAGGCCGTGATTGAAACCATTGACCGCGGGCTGGAGCCTTATAAAAAAGATTTCTACCGGGAGATTGTCAGGGAAGATATTCTCCGCCTGACGGAGATCCGGATCAAGCGAATTTCCAAATACGACGGCTTCAAGGCCGATGAGCTGATGAAGAAGCTTCAGGAGGAACTGGTGGAAGTGAATGACAACCTGGATAACCTGGTGCGTTACACCATCAATTTCTTCCAGGAACTGATCAGAAAGTACGGGAAAGGACGCGAAAGAAGAACGGAGATCCTCCAGTTCGGCGAAGTGCAGGCCGCAGTGGTAGCCGCCAATAACCAGAAACTGTACGTAGACCGGGAGAACGGTTTTATCGGTTACGGCCTGAAGAAAGACGAGTTTGTAATGGACTGCTCGGACATTGATGATATTATTGTCTTCCGGGCCGACGGCAAGTTTTCAGTGGTGAAAATCCAGGATAAGATCTTTGTTGGAAAAAATATTATTTACTGCGCCGTTTTCCGGAAAAATGACGAACGGAAGATCTATAATGTGATGTATCTCGACGGGAAAAGCGGCCGTACCTTCGCCAAACGCTTTGCTGTGACCGGGGTTACCCGCGACAAAGAATATGACGTGACCAAAGGAAGCACGCGCTCCAAGGTTACCTATTTTTCCGCCAATGAGAACGGGGAAGCAGAGATGGTCACTGTGAATCTCACCGCCAGTTCCAATGCCAAGAAGAAAATCTTTGACTTTAATTTTGCAGACCTCCTGATCAAAAACCGTTCGGCCATGGGTAACCTGGTCTCCAAATATGCGGTGCGGAAGATTAATTTCAAAACGGCGGGAAAATCAACCCTGGGCGGAGTAGACATCTGGTACACCCCTACCCTGGGCCGGCTGAACAAAGACGGGCACGGCGATTTCCTGGGTAATTTTGGCCCCAGCGACAAGATTCTCGTGCTTTATAACACAGGCGAATACGAACTCACCAATTTTGAGCTCACCAACCATTACGAGCCCCGCCAGGTAGTCTATATCTGTAAATTCCAGGAAAAAAGACCGGTATCCTGTATCTATCTTGACGGAGAACACCGGAACTACCATATCAAGCGCTTCCTGATCGAAACCTCTACCATGGACAAGAAATTCATGTTCATCTCGGAGCATCCGAAATCAGAGCTGGTGTTTGCTACCTGCGACAAAAAGCCCCGTGTGGAAGTTAAACACCGCAAAGACCGGAAAACCGAGGTGACCACTGATCTCTACAAAGTAGATGAAATGATCGATGTAAAAGGCTGGAAAGCGCTGGGCAATAAGCTGCCTTTTGATAAGATTGTAAGCTTTAAAGTGCTGGCTCCGGAAATTGAGGAAGAAGAAATAGAAGAAGAGATTGAGATGACAGAAGAATCTGAAACGGAGGAAGAGAATTCTGTGGAGGAAAATGAAGCAGAAGCTCCGGATTTTGATCATACCAAGCCGGGAAGCGAGGGTGAGCAGCTGGGGCTTTTCTGAGGAGGATAATTTCTCACGGAGTTTTTTTCTCACAGATCAGCACGGATCAGAACAGGAATATTCAGTATATAAACCTAAAAGCGGTTGTTGAATATTCAACAACCGCTTTTAGGTTTATAAGTGCAGTTTTGATGCTGATCTAAAATAAAAATCTGTGTTTCTCTGTCAGAAAACACTTCCGCAACAAATTTAGAACATCGCCCTGAACAGCAGGAACAACCCTGCCGACAATAAGATAGACACGGGGAGCGTCAGTATCCACGCCAGACCAATGTTCTTTATGGTTTTCGACTGCAGGTTTTTAATCCCTTTGGAAGCTACCATCGAGCCGGCTATACCGGATGACAGGGTATGGGTGGTGCTTACCGGCAGTTTGAATCCGGAGGCCAGGCCTATGGTAATGGCTGCCACCAGCTCGGCCGAAGCTCCCTGTGCGTAGGTCAGGTGTGATTTCCCGATTTTTTCCCCTACCGTTACCACGATTCTCTTCCAGCCGATCATGGTTCCGAGGCCTAGTGAAAGGGAGATCATCAGAATCACCCAGAAGGGGGCAAAATCAATGGCCGAACGGATGCCCTTCTCTTCCCGGGTGGCCAGGAGCGAAAGGTCTTCACGATCTTTGCTGCTCAGTTTTACACTCTCGTCCTTCAGGAGTTTCTTGGTATTGGTCGAAATCTGGAGAATGGCAGCTCTAAGGTGCAGCTTTTCAGTGGTATCGGAAGAGATTCCTTTTGACAAAGGCAGCAGTGTATTGATATTGTCATGGATACCCATGATATGATTCTTTTCATCCACACCGAGATGAGTGGTATCTATACGGGACACGATGGTTTGTATCTGTTCCAGGTCCGGCCCGATCTTTTTCAGATCGCTAATCCCCGTGATGGCAAAGTAGGAAGGGAGAATACCGATAAGAATCAGCATCACCAGCCCGATGCCCTTTTGCCCGTCATTTTTTCCATGGAAAAAACTCACCAGGGTACAGGTGGAAATAAGGGTGGTACGGATCCAGCCCGGAGGCGGCTGGTTCTTTTTAGGTTCTGAAAATATCTGGTTTCTTACGTCTTTACTCACCGACATTCTCAGGATAAACATAAGAATAACCGCCAGGGTAAAGCCGATCAACGGTGCTATAAAGAGTCCGGTAAAGATTTCTTTCACCTTATCCCAGTTAATGGCAGCGGCACCGGAAGCATTCTCGGGAAGCATAGCATACCCCAGACCCACCCCCATAATAGCCCCGATCAGCGTATGGGAGCTGGACGAAGGCAGACCAAAATACCATGTGCCGAAGTTCCAGATAATGGCACTGCACAGCATGGCCAGCACCATGGCAATGGAGTGATAAACATTCTGATCAATGAGCAGATCTACCGGCAAAAGGTTGACAATAGACATCCCTACCCCTACTCCGCCGGTAATTACGCCGAGAAAATTCATCATCCCGGACCATATTACGGCCTGGGCAGGCTTGAGCGAGTTGGTGTAGATTACAGTGGCTACTGCGTTGGCGGTATCATGGAAACCATTAATGAATTCAAACAGACAGGCCGCCAAAAGGCAAATGGCTAACAGGATGAAAATGTCGCTTTCTAATCCGAACATATGGAGACAGAGTTATTATTCTGATTTTAGAGGTTGCAAAATTCCCTTTAAATAAAAAGAATGTTTGTAATTGTTCTGTTATGAAATTGTTAATTCTCTTTTATTGCCAGCTGTCCGCAGGCTGCATCAATATCTTTTCCACGGCTCCTTCTGATATTCACCGTCACCCGGTTCTCCTCCAGGAAGGTGGCAAACTTATCGATGGCCATAGGGTCTGCATTTGTAAAATTGGCTTCCGATATAGGGTTATACTCAATGATATTCACCTTGGAAGGAACCCGTCTTACAAAGGCCAGCAATTCCTTTGCGTCAGCAATTTTATCATTAAATCCATGAAAAACAATATATTCAAAGGTAATTTTATTGCCGGTCTTTTTATAAAAGTAATTTAATGCTTCAGCCAGGTTGTGAAGAGAATTCGATTCATTGATAGGCATAATGGTATTTCTCTTTTCATCATTGGCCGCATGCAGGGAAAGCGCCAGGTTAAATTTCACTTCGTCATCGCCCAGCTTGCGGATCATTTTGGCGATCCCGGCCGTAGATACGGTAATCCGCTTCGGTGACCAGTTGAGTCCTTCCGGGGAAGTGATCTTCTCTACAGATTCCAGCATGGCGGAATAGTTGAGGAGAGGTTCGCCCATTCCCATATACACGATATTGGTCAGCGGGGCATTAAAATGCTGTTCTGCCTGGTTTTTGATAAGAATTACCTGGTCATAGATTTCAGCCGCATCCAGATTTCTTTCCCGGTTCATATAGCCGGTAGCGCAAAACTTACAGGTGAGCGAGCAGCCTACCTGCGAAGAGATGCAGGCGGTCATCCGGGTCTCTGTAGGTATAAGCACACCTTCCACCAGGTGACCGTCATATAGCTTAAAGCCGGATTTGATGGTGCCGTCAGAAGAAAACTGTGAAGTATGTATCCTGACATTCCGGATTTCGAATGCGTTCTCCAGCTTATCCCTGAGCGACTTGGAAAGATTGGTCATTTCCCTGATATCCGTGGCTCCTTTCTCCCAGAGCCACTCCCGGATCTGCGTCGCCCTGAATGCCGGTTCCCCTTCTGATTTCAACCATTCCTTTAACTGTTCGGGGGTTAATTTCCGCAGATCCTTTTTCATAATGCCCTTTAAATATTCTCACAAAATTCTTAATAAAAACCTGCAATCTCAATACATGGTTCACTATAAAAGAAACAAGAATTTATTTTATTGCATTTTTTCAATATTATCTTTTGCAATATACATATTTTTAATATTTTACACCCATTTATGAGAAGCTGCGGAAAATACAGGCGTTTTTTTCTTCTCCTGGCTTTATGCTGGGCAGGAGGAGCTTTTGAGTGTATTGCCCAAAAGGAAAAACCGTTTGGATTTAACCCGGTCCGGAAAAAGCAGAATTACACTTTCTGCCCTTTTGACCTCCGGGCCAATCTCATTGTGATCAAGACACTGATTGACAACTCCGATACCCTGAATTTTATCCTGGACTCAGGCGTACAAAGTATCATTATCCTGGATACTTCGCTCCGCAAAAAGATCAGGACCAACATCGGCCGTGAAATTTACATCAGCGGCATCGGAGAGGCCCCTCCCTTCACTGCTTCCGTTTCCCTCGGGCATACCGTAAAGTTCGGCGGCATTGCTGGCTATAATCAGAACATAGTATTCCTCCAGGAAGACTTTCTCAACCTTTCGGAGTACCTCGGGATACCCATCCACGGTATCCTGGGCAGTGATATTTTCAAACGCTTCAATGTGATCATCGACTACCCCAGGGGAGAACTCACTTTCAGTGATCCCCACAAATACCGTTATAAAAAAAGGAAGGGGGTGGCCATTCCCCTGCACCTGGAAAGAACAAAACCCTATATCACCGTTAACCGGCTGGAATCGAACGGAAAATCCATTGACAGCCTGAAGCTGGTCATTGATACGGGCGGGGCACATTCTCTCCTGCTGAACCAGGAATCCCTCCCGCCCGATCTCATTCCAGATAAGCTGACAGACGGCCACCTGGGGCGGGGGCTGAACGGAAACATTGAAGGAAAGCTGGGGCGCATCGATCTGCTCCGTTTCGGGAACCATGATTTCAGGGATGTAATTGTCACCTTCCCTGACAGCATGGTTTTTGACAGCAAGATCACCCGGGATTATCTCCTGAGGAACGGCAGCATCGGCGGGGAAATTCTGAAAAGGTTTATCGTAACCCTTAACTATACTCAAAACCTACTGGTGCTGAAGCCGGTCAGAAAATCACTGAACAAGCCTTTTGAATCAGATATGAGCGGTATGGATCTCAGGGCTACAGGCCAGGATTACCGCACTTTTGAGGTAACCGGTGTGATTGACCAGTCAGTAGCCTACCATGCCGGCGTATTACCGGGTGACAGGATCATACTTTTCAACAAAAGGATGGCCAGCTCGCTGACCATCAGCGAGCTCTACGAGATTCTTTCAAAGAAAGAAGGTTACCCCATTGAAATGGTGGTTCTTCGCGATCACAGCCTGAAGCAGATCAGCTTCCGGCTGAAGCGGACCATTTAGAAACGATACGAAAGATTCACTCCTATTCCCCGGATTCCCAGGTAAGGTACCGGCCGTACTGATTTTATTTCGGCAGCGTCCTCATTCAGTTCCATACTGAAATATTTATCCTTCAGGCCGAAACGTTCCCTGATCATATCTTTCACAAACTGCTTTTCTTCTTCATTCAGGCCCTGGAGGTTGCTGTTTTGTCCGAATGCATAAAATTTCCCTGCCGAGCCGATATGCGGTCCGATAAATACCACGTCCAGTCCTACCCGGTTCCAGGTAAACTGCTTACCGATCAGTATACCGCCTGACAGGGTATTGAAAGTAAAATTAATGGGAAGCTTGACCTCAAAATAGCGGTTATCCTTCATTACACCGATCCGGGCGGGTACTTTCATATCAAAGTCCTCATACATCCCGAAAAGCCCGATGAAAGTCCTGTTCTTCTTTTTACCCAGATAATACCTCAGCTCAGGCGAATATCCTTTTACTCCTACCTGAGCCTCGTCCATAAATATATGCTCAAACTTGATGCCTGTCAGCCCTACCCCGTGCTTTTTAGCCAGGTTATCTATGAAGCCGCCGAAAGGGATGTCTGATTTGGGCCTGAAAAAGAAAGTGTTATTGAAAGCCAGATGAGGGCCAAGCTGCCTTTCGTACTGCAGGGAATAAATGTTCAGGGCTGTCCCGGCTACATTAAACCTCACAGAATTATTATATTGCCCGTACAGGGCGCCCGGTATCCACAGGAAAGCACAAAACAGAAACCTCTTCATTATCCTTTTTAAAAAAGTGCACAAAGGTAAACATCCGCCTGATAATTTACATCTTACTAACGACTGTTTTCTGCAAACCGGTATACCATTTCGGGGAGGCGCCGGACGCTCCCCGTTGAATTTCATTTAATATAATAAACGAATTACCTATTTTTGCAATTCAAATCTAAACTGAAACAAATGTCAAAAGTATTGATTATTGGTGCCGGTGGTGTAGGTACTGTGGTGGCTCACAAATGTGCGATCAACGCAGATGTCTTCACCGGGATCATGCTGGCCTCCCGCACAAAATCAAAGTGTGATAAAATTGCCGCCGATATTAAGGAAATGCACGGTGTGGAGATAGCTACCGCGCAGGTGGATGCCGACAACGTTCCTGAGCTGGCAGCTTTGATCAAAGCCTTCGGACCTGAAATGGTGATCAATGTGGCCCTGCCTTACCAGGACCTGACCATTATGGATGCCTGCCTTGAAACCGGGGTGCATTATCTTGACACGGCCAACTATGAGCCGAAGGATGTGGCCAAATTTGAATATAGCTGGCAATGGGCCTACCAGGACAGGTTCAAAAAAGCCGGACTCATGGCTTTGCTGGGCTGCGGTTTTGACCCGGGCGTGACCCAGGTTTTCACTGCCTATGCAGCCAAACATCACTTTGATGAACTTCATTACCTGGATATAGTAGATTGTAACGCGGGCGATCACGGCAAGGCATTTGCCACCAACTTTAACCCGGAAATCAACATCCGCGAAATTACCCAGCCGGGCAGGTACTGGGAGAACGGCGATTGGGTGGAAATTCCGGCCATGTCTGTTCACAAGCCTATTGACTATCCGAATATCGGGGAGAGAGAATCTTATGTCCTTTATCATGAAGAGCTGGAATCACTGGTGAAAAATTTCCCTACGCTGAAAAGAGCCCGGTTCTGGATGACTTTCGGGCAGCAATACATTACTCACCTCCAGGTGCTGGAGAATGTAGGGATGACCAGCATTGTTCCCATTAAATTCCAGGGCCAGGATATCGTTCCCCTTGAATTTCTGAAAGCCGTACTTCCTGCTCCGGATTCCCTCGGTGAAAATTATACGGGCGAAACGTCTATCGGATGCCAGATCAAAGGGGTCAAAGACGGTAAGGAAAAAACATATTATGTATGGAACAACTGCAGTCATGCTGAAGCCTATAAAGAAGTGCGGGCACAGGCTGTATCCTACACTACGGGCGTTCCGGCCATGATCGGCGCCATGCTGATGCTGACGCATAAAGACTGGATGAAACCGGGGGTCTATAATGTGGAAGAGCTCAACCCCGATCCGTTCATGGAGCTGCTGAACCTCCACGGACTGCCCTGGCATGAGAAAGTGAATGCGGAACTGCCGCATACATACTGATCATTTGGGAAGCCGCTGAAAAGCGGCTTTTTATTTTAATACACAGGATTTATCCGGCTGTACCTTATCTTTGCACCCAGTTTCAGGGTGCTCTGTCTTGGGAATATCCAAAATGGAGATAATAGGGAATCGTGTGTGAATCACGGGCTGTCCCCGCAACTGTAAGCTTCCGTATTGTTTTCCTCCTGCTGAGCCACTGTCCCTCTATGGGGATGGGAAGGTGCCGGAAAATGGAAGTGAGCCAGGAAACCTGCCCCGGAATCATTCTTGCTGCGGCCTTACGGAGGATAGCGCCGGGTGAGCGTTCGTCATTTTATCATCTATTTCATTATCCAAAATGTTAAAAACATTTACAAGAGCCTTTGTGGCTTCGGTTGTTCTTTATCTGCCGGCTCTCGCTCAGGAATCCCATAACCTGGGAGAAGTGCAGATTACTGCTAACCGCTACGAACAAAAGCAAACCGGTAAAACCGTCACCGTGCTTTCTGACTCTGTACTGCGCGCCAGTGAAGGCCAGACCCTCAGCCAGATTCTGCAGGCCCAGGCAGGCCTGCAGGTAGTAGGTCGGGGGCAGCCATACGGAAGCGTGCAATCTGTAAGCATGCGTGGGGCGGGCTTCGGTCAGACCCTTGTTCTGCTTGACGGGATCCCCGTTTATGAACCCTCCGGCATTGGCAGCACCTTTGATATCAACCTGATCCCGGTGCAAAACATAGAACGCATTGAAATCCTGAAAGACGGGCAGTCTACGGTTTATGGTTCAGATGCCATAGCGGGCGTAATCAATATTATTACCCGGAAAACTTCAGATAAAAAGGCACGGGTCAATGCAGGAATAATGGGTGGAAATTACGGCACATTGAACGCAGATGCTTCGGTTTCAGGAACCCTGAAAAATACACAGTACGCTTTGGGAATAAGTTCTGTCAACAGCCGGGGATTTTCATCAGCGGCAGCTCCTGACAAAGAAACATTTGAAAAAGACGGCTACCGTGATCTCGGCCTGAACGCCAAGGTAATTCAGAGAATCAGCGATCAGATAAGCGCCAATGCACTGATCCGCTATCAGAAATACGACACTGATTTAGATGAAGCCGCGCTGACCGATGACAAAGATTACACCTTTACCTCTGATAACCTCATGTACGGGGCCGGGCTGATCTATACTTTAAATAAAGGAAAAATTACCTTTAATTACCTGGGAAACACTATTGACCGCTCATTTACCAATGACTCGGCAGATGTTCCCGCCACGGCATGGAGCAAGTTCAGCTTTAACGGGTATAATTCCAGGTCCGACTTTTTCGAGCTGTTCTCCAACGTGGCGCTCAATAAAAACCTGAACCTCCTGGCAGGTGCCAGCCACCAGAAACAAAATATGGATTACAATGGTTACGAAATAAACGAATGGGGACGCACCGACTATGATGCCATCTCTTCTGACCTGGCCCATATTTCCAATTCCAGTATTTATGCCACCCTGAATGCCGGGTTTGAAAAAGGTTTCGGGTTTGAGGCAGGCGTACGGACGAACTTTCATTCGGCTTACGGAAATACATTTACCTTCAACCTCAATCCTTATTACCTGATTGATAAGCAGCTTAAAGTATTTGCCTCCTACGGTTCAAGCTTCAGAAACCCGGCCCTTTACCAGCTGTACTCGCCTTACGGAAATCTTGACCTCCGCCCTGAGCTGGCCAGAACATACGAGGCCGGGTTCCAGGTATTTGGAGAGAATTCCCGCGATTTCTTCCGTATAGTAGCTTTCGGAAGGCAATATGACGATATGATTATTTTTGAAAGCATAGGGCAGGCTCCATGGGGTATTTACAATAACCTGAGCAGGAAAACTTCGGATAAGGGGGTGGAGCTGGAAGGAAACAGGCAGTGGAACAGATTTACCGCCGGCTTTAACTATACCGTGCTTAACGGAACCATTTCTGATGATCTGGTGCAGAAGGGAGATGAGATCCGGGCTTTCTTAAGAAGGCCTAATCATACGGTCAACTTAAGGGCAGGATATGCTTTCACCCGTAAACTGACCGTCGGCGTTCAGTCCCAGTATCTTTCCAGGAGGAACGATACGTTCTACAACCCGGCAACCTACGGCACGGAAGGAAAAATCCTCGATGCATATACCCTGGTAAATGTGCAGGCCAGCTATGATATTAATTCTCATTTCAGGATCAACTTCTCAGGGCAAAACATTTTTAATGTCGACTACCAGGAAGTTTACGGGTATAATTCCCGGAAAGCGACATTCCTGGCAGGGCTAAGAATTAACTTCTAGATACGATACCCCAAAGGGCAGGGTTTCGTTGTTTGGAAATACCGAAGGTGCCTGAAAAAGTCTTCAGGCACCTTCTTACCAATTCAGCCAATTCTTTATCTTCAGCGTAAGCGACCGGTCTTTGGGAGCCCAGGCATTCACGCCGTATTTAGGAATAGTCTCTGCAAAAGCATTCTCGGTATATACCGGGAAAATATCAGACACCGGCTTAAGATGCCTGTTCGCGGCACGCACCGTACATCTGCACGGTAACTCTCACCGATCCGTATGGCCCCCGGGCCTGCCTCCAGGTTAGGGGAGTATAGCCTATATATTGTGCAAAATTTCCGGCATCTTTTTTTCTGCTCCGGAGAAAACGGCTGGTGGTAATAGGTTTCCGGCTCCAGCCGGCTATCATTTGAATTCAGGTTCAGTTCCGGTCCCGCTATCCGGTTATACCGTTCGAACCGGCCCGTCTGCTGAGGGGTCAGATTTCCGAAATCAAACTGCTTATTCACAAAGGTTCCGCAGTTCAAAGTCCTTAAATTAAGATGCTTTTCACTTTTAATTTCTCACTTTCACTGAAACATTTCACTGTTCGTTACTGATTATTCGTTGTTCACTGTTCATTAAAATATCCCCCATTCTCGCTATTGCCGTCTATCTTCTGCCCTACCAACTTTGCGACGGTAAAGAATAGCACATGAAAAAACTGACCTGCCTCCTGATTCTGATGACCGCGGCCCCGGAATTAACGGGCCAGGACATCTCCGGCATGGCGTCGCAGAAGCCCTTTGACATCCGGGGCTCCCTGGATGTGCGGGTGATCGGGTATTCTTCCAAGGGGATGGCCGCCCGGAGAAGTCCTTTTTCGTACGTACTGACCGGCAGCCCCACCCTGAGCATCTATGGTATAGCCGTGCCTCTTTCTTTTACCTACAGCGAGCAGCAGCGGTCTTTCAGCCAGCCTTTTAACCAGTTCGGCATGAGCCCTGTCTACAAGTGGATCACTGTTCACGGGGGCTACCGTAACGTAAGCTTTTCGCCCTATACGCTGGCGGGGCACACCCTGCTGGGCGGTGGCGTGGAGCTAAGGCCCGGTAAGCTGCGCCTGGGTTTTATGGCCGGCCGCCTGAACCGCGCCACCACCATTGATACCACCACCGGGGCCCTGCAGCCTTTCAGCTTTTCAAGGCACGGCTATGCCGGGAAGATCGGTTACGGCACCGAGGCCCGCCATATCGACCTGAGCTTCCTGAGTGCCCGTGACAGCGAAAAGGGATTTAAAGGAGTCCTGGATTCTGTCGCTGCGCGCCCCGCCGCCAATGTGGTGATCGGTACGGAAGCCAGGTACACCTTTGGCGGTAAACTTTATGTATTTGCAGACGCCGGCCTGAGCATTTACACCCGCGACCGCCACTCTGCCCTGGCAGTAGAGACGGATTCCGCCAACCGCGGACTGAATTTCCTTAACGGGCTGATCCCTGTCAACGGCACTTCGGAATACTACCTGGCCTATAGCGGTGGACTGGGCTATACCGCCAAAACCTTCGGCCTGAAGGCGGCTTACAAGCACGTGGATCCCAACTTCCAGTCGATGGGTGCCTACTTCTTCCAGAATGACCTCCGCAGCATCAGCCTGTCGCCATCTTTTAACGCCCTGCAGGGAAAGCTCCGGTTTGCAGGCAGCGTCGGTCTCCAGGAAGACAACCGGAAGCAGCAGAAACAGGCTACCACCCGGCGGATTATCAGCATGGCCAACCTGTCGTGGGATATCCATGAAAAATTCGGGCTGGATGCCAACTACACCAACTTCTCTACCAACTCCGAGCCGACCGTCACCCTAGTACAAAACAAATACCTGCTCACACAGACCAACAATAACGTATCTGTCACTCCGAGGCTGATCCTCGTTTCGCAGAATTATACCCACATGGTGCTGCTGTCGTATAACCTCAGCAGCCTGTCAGACCTGAACCAGGAGACCCAGTCCGATAATAACATCCGCTCTTCCATCGCCCTGCTGAATTATAACCTGGGCCTGAACGCCCTCGGCCTCTCAGTTAACACCGGGCTGAATTATACCGATAACCGCCTGTCTATCGGCACTGTGAGCAACAAGGGCGTCACGCTGGGCCTGAGCAAGGCTTTTCTGCAAAACAAGGTGATGGTCAGCAACAGCAACTCCTGGATCATCAGCCGGCTGCCCCAGGGCAACAGCCGTATTCTGACCCTGGGCGGAAACGCCATGTATGCCCCGTGGAAAGGGCACCGGATCAACCTGCGCATCAATTCCATGAACAATGCCATTGATCAGGAGACGGAAGAGCCCCAGAAAAACTCCGAGTTCACCGCTGAATTAAGTTATACTTTAAGTTTCTAATGTCATGAAAAGATACCTGACCCCTTTCCTACTGTTTTTTTCAATGCTGACGGTATATGCCCAAAACAGTGTAAACGTAACGGTGAATATCGTGCCGCCTTACTCCACCCGCCTGAGCGATTACGCCAATAACCCCGGCAAGACACTCATTACCCTGAGAAATACCACTACCCGGCCGCTCGACATCTACCTCCGGATCAATATCACGGGGGAGAACGGCGTCCGGGTCTTCACCGATCCCGCTTACCGGGCCCCGGTGCCTGTCACTTTGCAGCCCGGCGTACCGAAGATCCTGAATGTAGCCGAGATCCAGACGCTGTTTAATCTCAGTGACATCACCTTTGTGAGCACTACTGCTAACGATATTGAACGTAAAAACGGCCTCCCCGAAGGGGTTTACAGTCTCTGTGTTCGGGCTTATGATTTTGCCCGCCCCACGGTGCCGTTATCGGCCGAGTCGCCCCTGGGCTGCACCACCCTGCGGCTCACGCTCACCGAGCCCCCCATTCTTATCCGGCCCATGGAAGACGAAGAGCTGACGGTCATGGAGCCCCAGAACACCCTGTTTTCCTGGACCATCCCGGCCGGGGCTCCACCGGGTACCCTGTACCTGCTGAAGATCGTGGAGATGTTTGATCCCAACCGTAACCCTAACGATGCCTTCCTTTCGTCTATGGGTCCCGCCTTCTTTGAAAAAGAAGTCATGGGGAACACCTACGTTTACGGCCCGGCTGACCCACCGCTGGTCAAAGGCCGGAAGTACGCCTGGTCGGTAAAGGCGCTCGATAAAACCATAAGAGGCGGTGGTGAAGGCACCGCTTTCCGGAACGAGGGCCGCAGTGAGGTACGCTCCTTTACGCCTAAAGCCGGCGCTGGTGGAATTGTGGCCGTTGACCGGGTGACCGGTAATGACAGGCCTCCTTTGGTGGCGCAAGACGTCAGCCCGGCCTTTCAGATCGTTCAGCTGAAAGGGAAACTACGTTATTACTGGATGCAGGCCGGATCGGCCTCGGATATCAACAACCTGGGGAATCCGGCTTCGGGCGGGTCCGGAAATTCCGCAGGAAACAAGCCGAGGAATCTGCAAAGCAGCACTCCCGCTGTACAGGCTGGGCCAAGTCAGAATACCGGCATGTCGTTCACCGGCAACACCAGCGGGTTTTCAGGCTACCAGAACAGCCCTCTCGCCGGGGTGACCGTGCAGCTGGTAGAAGCCCTGCAATTCGAAAACCCGGTGATCACCGGATCGCTCAGCGGTACCATCTCCCTGCTTCCCGGAAATATCCTTACAGGATATGAAAGTTCTTCCGCTACCAGCGGAAACAGCATCAGTCCGGGCGTACTGGCCACCTCCGTCACCGATGCCGGCGGTAATTTTTCGTTCAACATACCTAACCTCGATGACCTGGATTTCGGATGGAAACAGACCAGCATCAGCAAAAGCGGGGTAGAATTCAACTACCATATTTCCGGCCGGTCACGAAAAGTGCTGATGGTCAGGATCGGCACTCCCGCCGCCTCTTACTATGCCCAGCCCATCCAGTACACCTTCGGCATCCCCGGCCACCAGGATATGGGCACCTTCTACAGCCGCGTAAGAACCTTTAACCCTACCGTGCTGGTGGCCGAGAAAACCAGCTGGAACCTGACCAAAGAAAATATGGAAGTGCTGCTGGTCCGTAAAAACCCGCGGCCGTCTTATATCCCGAAAGACGAAGGCAGTCCCGGAGATTTCAGCGACCCTGAAACCCACGGCGGCCTTAACTATGAAATAGTGGCCAAGGCGGTCACCAATGCCAATGGCATCGCTGCTTTCAGGAACATCGTGGTATATTATTGCAATAACTATGAAAGCCCTTACCTGATCTTCGTAAGACCCAGGGATGAAAATACCACTTCCCAAAGCCTGAACAGTGTATTTCCCTACGGACAAAAACTACGGTATGCTACTGTAGCCGATTACAATAACCCGGCTTGTTTTAACATCAGTTGGTCCAGTCATCAGCTGGCCGGGTCATGTTACAGCACGAATTGTCTGGGCGGCCTTACAAAAATCAATGCCGGCAATTACAGCCTTCCCGGGCAGGATCCGTCGTTTGACAACTTCACCTTTGCTCCCGTTTCCCCCTGGCATCCCCGGATATACGCCCTGGCAAAAAATAAGCACGCCGATAACGATAACGAGCTGGCTCAAAACGAGCCGGGTGCCGTCTGGGCCCTGTGGCGCATCAACCTGCCCACAGCTGAAGAAGCCCGGAACATTGCATATAACGGTAAATGGGGGGAGCTGCTGGAAAGCAACCAGACGGGATTCAACTGGTTATCCGGCCAGCTTTCCAACAGGGGTCTGCCACTGCAACTGCAGAAGGTGGGAGTGACGGGCAACGATGGCCGGATTGATGCAAAGGATTTGCCGGTAGAGTACTACAGCGGTATTCAAAAAGGGTATTTTTGGGCACTTTCTGTAGAGAAAAATGGGTTTAAACCTGCCTTTAAAGCTATCAACATAGGAGTAGCCCCTACGATAGGCGATATGGCGCCCGCCAAATTCGGCAGCGCCTATAACGGCGGGACCCTTTACCTGGAGCCCAAAGGGGAAATCAAAGTAAGGCTGGTGAACGAACAGGGAGCTCCTATTAAAGGAAAGGTACACTACTTTGACCCGGCTACCGGGCAAACCGGCAATATGGTCAATGTAAGCGCTTCCGGCGGATACTACTCCGTGCATCTTCCTTCCGGCAATAACCGGAAACTGATGCTCCTGCCATACGATACCGACCTGTACCAGGCCGATACAGCAATCATTGATGTGCCGGCGGGCCAGGTCATCCAGAAAGACCTGGTGGTAAAATACAAGCTCCATCGCATCCATTTCAAAATAGAGGGGTCCGGCCTGCCGCCGGCAGCCCTCACAGGGGTGAAAATAAGCCTCACCGGCCTGCTGCCGTCAAACGTTACGATGTACCCTGGCGTGCATAGCCCCTATATTAACCAGGGAGCGTATTCTAACATGCCAAACAATATACCCGGAAACAATCCGCAAAACAACTCTCCCTATGTAAACGCCAACGATCCGCTGCCCGAGCTTCTCGGGCCTTTTGACCGGGTCACCAACAGCTCGGGCCGGGCCGACTTTGCATTCCGTAATGCGGGTACCGGGTTCACCTTCCGTATCCGGGGGCCGAAAGATTCGGACTATATTGTAGTGGATAAGATCATATCCAGCACTCCTTCCAAAAACTGGCAGGTGGTCACCGTGAAGCTGAAAAAAGGGCGTACGGTCAAAGGCCGGGTAACGGTAGGAACCGAAAACAGCCCGGTAGCCGGGGCCCGCGTACGGGTGAAAGGCTCGGTACCGCTGATCGAGGTGTTTTCCAATGCCGCCGGTGAATATGAGATGAAAGCTGTACCGGCAGATACCATTCTTACCTTCACCGTCTCCAAAGGCGGGCAGGGCCTGGTGGGCCTGGAATATACCGAAGGCGGCACCCAGGTCAAAACCTATGGCATAGTCTCCCAATACCAGAACCAATACCCAGTCACCAACCAGCCGGGAGGGGCACCCATCATCACCACCATCAACTTCCGGATGCGTATTTATAACGACCTGAACCTGAATGAGCTGCTCGGCTTCCCCCTGGAGGTAACCAACCTCACAGAAACCGCCGGAAAGGTCATTATTAACGGCATACTCACCATACCCGACACCCAGGATGACGTATTCCGGATAAGCGGCACCAATGTCAACGGCCAGACCCTCAGAACCCTGGACATCGCCAATACCACCCTCCAGGCCGACTCCAGGCGGGATACAGCCAATATTCCGTACTGCAAACCCGCTGTTCTGCCTGTCATTACAGAAATTAACGAACAGCCGGTTATCCTCTACGGATCATACACATCTCTTCTGCAGGGAGAGAGTACCAATGGCCCTGTGGTGCTGAATAAGTACGGCAGCGGCCAGCAGGAACAGGGAGCTGTACTGGGCCGCGTATCGGTCAGCGCCGCTTCTTTCAACAGCAACATCTTCCGCTATGGCGAAAACGAACAGATGTTCCTCAAAAGGCTCGGCGCAGGCACCCTGGCCATGCCCGTATTTACTTCCTCCGGTACCGCAGTGGTGAGCGGCGGCATCCCCATCGTTAATGCCCAGGGAGATGATTTTCGCTATACCCTGAATTACAGTACCGACGTGTTCACGGCCATTTCCAAGGCAAAGACTTCCCGGCTCTACAAAGACTCGGTAGTGCTAGACACCCGCCTGCAGACGAGCCTGCAGCACATCAGCCCGGCGAACCTGGACCTGACCATCGGGAAAGTTCTGATCAACAGCGAGCATCAGCTGTCCGGTTTTACCAATTCCGTGCAAAAAAACCTTCCCATGGGCCGGTTCAGCATGGACCTCACCCGGATCACCGGCAATAACAGCGGCATCTACCTTAGGGGAATCATCCACGCTATGGGGGCTGACCTGCCCTTTAACAATGCGCTTCTGCATACCGACCGCATCCATCTGCCCCAGGGCGCATTGAACGTTAGCCAGCTCACTTTACTGGGAAACCTCCCGATGGAGGTAACGGCCCAGGCCACTTTTGGTTACAATGGTGCCGAACAGGCCTGGTACCTGTCGGTGACGGCCAATGATAACAGCGTAACGGCGGCCAGCATCTCCGGTCAGTACCTGAACGGGGTGAATAACGACGCCCGGATCAACTTCAGCTCCCTGTGGTTTTACAGTAACGGCCGGCAGGAACTTTTCCTGACTAACGCCGTACCTACCCTCACCGTGCACAATGCCGCGCGATTCTATGTACAAAGCGTGGAACTGGGAGATGACGTGCTGGGCCTGAACGGCTCCCTGGACCCCGGTATACCTTCTCTACCCTCCTACAATACAGGCCTGCTCTATAGCCGTACCGGTAATAACACGCCTTCCGCCATGACTCTGCGGCCTTTCTCCATGGGACCGGTACTGGTGCAGGGCGTCAGGTGGCATTTCGACTACGGCGACAGCCGCAGCATAGTTTTCACCCAGGGGAAAATAGTGCTCAAAGGCCATCTGGAAAGTGAAAATACCCGGGTGTTTAAAGGCATTCGGTATACCCTCACCAAAACTAACCTGGATGCCAACCAGCTGGCCGGGAACCTGCGTACGGAACTGGATGTGGATGCCGGGCAGTCGGCCATCATGGGCGGCAGCGACAACGGCCGTATCATCGTTTCGGCTATTACCGGTAAAATGACCGTCAGTAACGGCGCCTGGTCCATCTTCACCTTTGACGGCGATATGCCCGAAGAAATGGGCTTCCGGGGAAATAACAAACGCATGTCATTTGCCGCAGAAAATCACCTCTCCGTCAGGAACTCCACCATCCAGCTGAAAAATGTAGAGAGCCCTTTCGGTGACCTGACCATGACCTATGACATTCAGAATTTCAGATTACTGGGACAGCTGAACTATACAGGCGATATGGAGGCCATGCAGGTCAATGCTGACATTGAGTTTGCCGTAGACCAATACGGGTACTACTTCCTGTCGGCTGCCCGGATGACCATGAATAACCCTACCGTAAACGCCCAGGGCTTCCTGCTGTTCGGTAATTATGAGCATAAAGTCAGCGACCGGCGCGGGGCCATCGAAAATATCATACGGGAGTACAGCTACTATTCGCAGAATATGGACGGCGAACTGCCCAAAGGCTACGTACAGCTCAACGCCCTGAACGGCTTCTTCATGGAAGTGGGGGCGGAAATCCCCTTCCCGCTCATTCCGAACTTTGACATTGACCTGGGCGTAGTCAGCGCAAGGCTGAAAGTGACTATAGGAGGCGATGTGCGGTTCGGCATCAACTTCGGCAACAGCAACTCCTACACCATGGGTATGAGCGTATTTGTAAATGCCGAATTTGGCCTGGGGGCATCCGTGGGGTTAGCCTGTGCCGGAGTAGAACTAAAGGCGAAAGCCGGGGTAAATATGGATGGAACGTATTGGAGTAACGGTAACTATAGCCTGGAAGTGAGTGGATACATATCCCTTACAGGTACCGCCTATGCCGGGTTCTCGCCGGTAGGGTTGCCGTCATGTGACAGTGATTGTGACGGTGCCTGTGTCAAAGAGGAAGTATCGGGCACCATACGACTGGATGCTGTAGGGCTGGTCACCCATACTAATTCCAGCTTTGAACTGGCGCTCAGTTCAAATTCATTTTGATCGGAACTTATATACATATAGACATGAAAACATTTTGCACTGCCCTCATCCTGTACCTTGTCAGCCTGCCTACCTACTCCCAGCAGCCCACGTACCGGGCTGCCCGACCCGGAGCCAAGGGGATCTTCGTGATTGCCGGTGATGAGATCGCCGGCGGAAAACGCAGCGCCTACCGCATAGAACGCCGCACCCGCGGTGAGGCCGGTTTTAAGCAGGTGGCCCTGCTGGAAGCCGTGACCATGCCCGAGACCTTCCGGATTAACATGGCCCGCACCGGGCAGTGGCTCCCCTACCCGCCAGACCTCACCGTGTTTAAAACCGACAGCATCTGGCGGAAAGTGCGGGCGGCAGGTAGGGTCAGCGTATTAAAAAACATAGGCTTCAGTATCCCCGTCATGGCCGGCTTTAACCTGCTCTGGCTCGACACCGAAGTCACTCCCGGCCAGGTCTATCAATACCGCATCTCCGGGGTGGGCGACAACTACAGCCTGCTGTCAGAAGAAGTGAAATACGCCCCGGAGCCGGTAGCGCCCGCCCACCTCCAAGGGCACTTCTATGATAGTATCCGGAAAACCCTGAGCCTTTCGGCTTACGCCGCCGGAGAGCACAAGCCCGTGTGGGTCGAAGCCTGGCGAAGTGAAGAAAAAGAGAAGTTCACAAACATCCGAGCAGACGTGACCTTCCGGAGCGTAAAAGACTCCCTGAAATTTACCCTCTATGATACCACCGCAGCCCCCCACCGCCTGTACCGCTATTTTATCCGGGGCTATGACGCCTACGGAAATACCGGCCCTGTCACCGATACCCTGTCTGTTGCCTCCCTCGATCCCGTACAGGTACCCCTGCCCGATCGCGTCAGCCTGCAGCCCGACTCCCTGAAAGGCAGCATCACCCTGGCCTGGACCCTGGCCCACGCCCCCCTCATCAAAATGCTACGGCTTTACCGCAGTACTAACTCCGTAAACGGCTTTGAGACCGTGGCTGAGCTCTCGCCCACACAAACCCGTTTCACCGATGAGGGTCTGCAACCCGCTACCCCCTATTTTTACTACTTTGAAGTAGAATACAAAACCCTTAACCAGCCCGGCAGGAGCATCACCTACAGTACAGCCTATAAAAGTGGCCGGTTGCTATTCCCTCCCCTGGAAGTCACCGCCACCGGCAATAAGGAGGGGATTTCCCTCAGCTGGCAGAACCGGGAAAACGAGGTCAAAGGGTTTCACCTTTACCGTGCTGAAACCGGCGGGCCGTTTGAGCTCATCAGCAGGCTGATCCCGGTGCGTGACACCACCCTGGTCTATTCCTTCCACGACACCGCCCCTGCTTTAAACGGCGGGAAATTCTATCATTATACACTCAAAGCCGTGTCGACCAGCTTCGTGGAAGGCCGCTTCTCCGACACCGTATCCGCACGGCCCCTGAAAAACATCCCCGTGCCCAAGCCACCCATGGAAGTGGATCTGAATACCACCGACGGCAAAACCTGGATTACCTGGGACGACGTCTCTGCCTACGATGCGTATGTCACCGGCTACCGCCTCCTCAGGAGCCGGCGACCCGCCGGGAAGAACCAATACAGCACGGATACCCTTTTCTGTGCGAATAATTTCTATGCCGACTCCCTTCTGCTGGAGGGCGAAACCTATCGCTACACCGTGGTATCGTTGTCCTACCTGGGCATGCAAAGTGCTCCTTCCGCACCCGTATTTACCACCCTCCGGGGCCGGATACCTTCTTCTCCCGCCTCACTGATGGCCAACCCCACCCCAAAAGGAGTAAAGCTTACCTGGGAGACGCCCGCAGCCGGCCAGGAACTTCAATACACGGTATACCGCTATGAACGCGGGCAAAAACCCGTAAAGCTGGCCACCCTTGCAGGCGACAAAGACACTTATACCGATGCTAAAGCGCTCAAAGGCCGCCACTATTTCTATTACCTGCGCTCCGTATCTTCAAAGGCAGCGGAAAGCGATAAAAGCAATGAAGCGGGAGTAAGAACAATTAACAACTAACAATGTGAACATCGCTTTTTTATCTACTGTTTACTTAAAATATCCCCCGTTTTCGCTATTGACCCACACCCTGCCACTTCTCAACTTTGTACTGATAAATATAAAAATCATGAGAATCAACCCCTTAAAAATACCCTCATGCTTCCGAGGAATAAACCTGCTTGTAATGTGCGATATGATTTCAGTCACTCATGCTCAGAAAGTGAGTGCGGAAGTCGCAGAGATCATGGATAACCGGTTAAGCAGCCGGATAATTGAGACGCCTGCGGGTTCTATGATGGTTCGGATAGAAATCAACGGGCTGGCGACGGGTCCCGGTCGCCTCTTCAAACCAGGTACCATCACCCGGGCCGTAGACAACCTGGGGAACACCATTCCCGCAGATGAATCCACGTACGACAACTATAGTGAATATAACCTGCTTAATTTCCGTCTCCACTCACCTGAAAGAAACGCTACTGAAATTTCAGTACTGGAAGGAACAATGAAATATTTCAATCCCACTACGGCCAATAAAGGGTTGATAAGTATCGATAAACCGGTAGATAAATTGGGGACCAATATCCTGAAAGGAAAACACTCCGGCATCGTAATCGTGATTTTAGATCGCAAAAAGCTGCAAAGTTTAAAAAAAGAAAATGAGAAAGTCTATAAGCAACAGCTCGATAAGCTCAAAAAGGAATACGGCCCGGCCGCAGACAGCATCACAGAACTGGATAACGTGCTGGGTGATCCCTACTTTGGAAATGATAACGAGCTGTTCTTTCTCTTTTACGATCCCGAGGCGCAGGTAAGAGATATCCGGATTCTTAACGCAGAAGGCCGGAGTCTGAACAACGGACATACCGTAGCAATATATCATATATCCTATCACCTGGACGAGGGGCCCCTCTCCAACAGCATGAAAATTGAACTCATCATTGAAAGCCCCCAGGCCGTAAAGGAATATCCCTTTAAGCTGGAAAAAATCAAGCTGCCATGAAATAAAACAATCGACAAACGCCATGATAAATTCGGTCAAAAATACTTTGCTGATCTGCCTGCTGATCATCCTCCATTCCTGCAAAAAAGACGAGGTCGAAAAGCAGATCCCGCCCGCTCTTTCGGAGGTCGCCGTAAGCGACATAGCGATCTTTACCGCCCGGCTGTCTGTCAGCATTACCGAGAGTGGGAATCAACTCATCTCGGAACATGGATTTGTCATCTCCAGCACCAACGATAAGCCCGCCACCGATACCGACACTACCATAAACAAAGGAGCCATTGATCCTGCCACTCCGCTTCCTATTGAAATAAGCACGGCGCTTACCGGGCTCAAAAGCAGTACCCGTTATTACGTACGGGCATTTGCCCTGTTGCCTTCAGGAGCGGTCTACAGCCCTACTCAAACCTTCAAAACAGCAGATATTATCCGGCCCGGAATTACTACGGATACCGCCACGAACATTACCCATAATTCTGCCCGTCTGGCTGCAACGGTCCGAAGCAAAGGAACCTATACTATCACCGAATACGGTATGGTGTGGGCCACTACGGCCAATCCTACCACGGCAGTTACCACCAAGAGGGCCACTACCGGCAACATAACGGCCTTCCCCCGCACATTTACCGCCGATATAACTTCGCTTAGCCTCAACACCGTCTACAACTTCAGAAGCTATGTGATCGCTAACGGGGTCACTACCTACGGCGCCAACAAAACTTTCCGGACACTCAATGCCATTCAGCCCGGTATCCGTACTGATGCTGCCGGCAATATCAA
>JBEBRR010000003.1:0-109504 GCA_040394735.1 Leadbetterella byssophila | reverse complement strand
GGGTTTCCCAGCTTTTCCTGCAGACCTGCCGAAATCAACTGATAGAATGCGTCAATTTCTCCCCGGGTTATACGGAACCGGCTTAAATGGGTAATGTTCCGGGGTGCTTTTACGGAGAAAAGAAAACCTTCCGGGCTATCCCGGTACCTTTTTTCGAGCGATGCAGAAGAAGGCGTACGGTAAAAGGTGGAATTGATCTCAACAGTGTTGAAATGCGCACAATAATACCTGAACCAGTCTTTAGGAGGTAACCGGGCCGGGTAAAAGATATTTTTCCATTCTTTATAATAAAAGCCTGAACAACCGATATAAAATTTCATAGCTAACGGGGCTTATCGTTTAAACGCTCTCTTATGAAACAAATCCGCGGACACTTATCATCTCTTCCGCTGTTTATTCCTCTGCTGCTTCATAATTGATATCGTTCTCTGCAATACCGGAAAGCAACTGATCCGCTTCTTTTTCTTCATTCAGTGTCTGCTCCAGGATTTTTGCAATCTTTTTTTCTCCAAGGGTGAGGGCCAGCTGCCTGAGACTGCCATAGGCCGATATCTCGTAGTGCTCTACTTTTTGTGCGGAAATGATAATCCCCACATCCCGAGTAGCGCTTCCCTTTTTGGTTTCTTCCATTACGGTTTCCCCTTCTTTGGTTAATCCCCCATACCATCGCACTTCTTAGCCACGGCTTTTTCACCTAAAAGGCTGAAAACCTCTTCGAGACGCTCAACGTGCACTTTTGTGACTTCAAGGTGTTCTGCTATAGCCCCTGCCAGTGCCCCGGAAGTTGCCCCTTTCTGCATTTTGGGTAGGGCTTTGGTGAGATGCTTTTCTGCCCAATAGATATCTTTCAGCTCATCAATGAACAGATCTTTTAAGGCGGGATCGGATGCGCGGCCGGCGCCGGTTGCAGTACTGCTTTTTGTTCCTGTTTGAGTTGCCATGATTATTACGTATTTAGGTGAGTGGGGTTTTCTGCGGGAGAACTCCCCGGAATTACAGCTGGTGTAGAAAGGCAAATATATTGCCATACTTTCGGCCGTGTTATGCAGCGGGGAGGATGAAGCGCGGCTTTGCCATTTCCGCAACTAAGAGTGAGAGAGGGGTGTTATGTCTGATAAAGGTCTTATATTTAGTAGCTTAATTCAAGTGTTGCGATGCTTTTCAGGTGGCCGGTGGGATACTGTCGGAATCCGGTTTTCAGATGGGTGGAAGAGAGGCAGCTTACCGGGCCAATCCTGTTTTCAGGATCTGTTCCGTAAAAGAAAGTGAGTAAAAATATCCCCACTTAGGGGAAAAACCGTAACTGTTTTCCGGAAAGCTGCCGGTTTCCCCGGAGCAGCGGGCAGGGGAAATTCCCCGCTGTGAACCGGCAGGAACCATTATAGAACGGTAACTTCACGATTATGGCATTGCTATTGTCTGTCTTCCGGTGAAACGGATAACGTAATACCGGCCGGATGCCGGGAGCCGTATCCTTTACCCCATTTGATTATGCCGGAAGGTCCATCCATAGTTATTCTTAAAGAGCAGGCAGAAGCTTTTGAAGGCAGAAAGGTTCTTGCTGTATCAGGTAACAGCAGGGAGGATATACTGCGTATGAAAGATCGGAAGATCGTTGAATTTAAAACCTGGGGAAAACATTTTTTGATTTGCTTCGGGGATTTTACCGTCAGGATACATCTGATGTTATTCGGATCATACCGCATTAATGAAGAGAGACCGGTTGTACCGCGGGTCAGCCTTTCTTTTGATAACGGCTATATGAACTTTTATAATTGTTCTGTAAAAATAATTGAAGGCAATGCCGGAGAGATTTATGATTGGACTGCCCACATTAAGGGGCAGAATATGTGTTAAATTATTTGAAAAGGGATAAAAGATTATGAGAAATAAGCAGGATAAAACAGGAGAAAAGGCTGCAGGGCTCAGGCAAAATCCGGGGAAACGCCTGGTTCCTTCCGGTGTGAAAGAATTTGTCCGCCGCATTAACGGGAAAGAACTTTCCCTGACCCATCCTGATAAGGTCTACTGGCCGGAGGAAGGGTATACCAAAGGCGATATGCTGGAGTATTATAACTCTGTTTCGAAATACATACTTCCTTATCTGAAAAACAGGCCGCAGTCTCTTCACCGTTTCCCGGACGGTGCAGGTAAGGAAGGGTTCTATCAGAAAGATATTACAGGGAAAGTTCCTGAATGGGTGGAACGCTACCCCTATACGGCAGAAGGGCAGCGCAAGAATTATATGCTCTGTAATGACCGTGCAGCACTGCTTTACATGGTGAATTTGGGGTGTATTGAAATTAACCCGTGGAACAGTACCGTTCAGCGTGCCGACTATCCCACCTGGTGCGTGCTGGACATTGACCCGGACAAAAGCAACACCTTTGACCAGGTAATAGAAACGGCGCAGGCTATTTTTGAGCTGCTGCGGGATATCGGGGTGTATTTCTATAGTAAAACTTCCGGGTCAACGGGGATTCATATTTATATTCCTTTAAAGAACCGCTATACCTATGAGCAGTCCCAGCTACTGGCAAAACGGGTAGTGCAGGAAGTAAGCATCCGGCTTGCGTTTACAAGCATAGAACGTATGACAGACAAAAGGAAAGGGAAAATTTATATTGATTACTTGCAGAACAAGCCTGCTGCCACACTGGCTGCGCCCTACTCACTCCGGCCCCGCCCGGGGGCTACCGTATCTATGCCGCTGTATCAGGAGGAAGTAAAAAAAGGATTGAAGATGTCTGATTTTACGATTGAAAATGCCCTTGACCGGATCCGTTCAGAGGGCGATATCTTTAAGCCTGTATTGGGACAGGGCATAGATTTAAAGAAAATACTGCGTGCTATCCGTACGGGTGAAAATGATGCAGATGTCTGACCACTAAACAGATAACCATGAAAACGAAATTTCCGTACATCCAGGTATTAAATCAGACGCTCAATGGTTTCTGGACCTTGTTTGCTTTTGCGCCGGTTCTCTGGTTCTGGACCACGGCAGGGCCCGATCACTGGTTGTATATTTTTCTGGGAACAGCCGTTCTGTTTTCGTTGCTGCCCCGGAAGCTGCTTCACCGGTTCAGGGTCGGGAACAGGCGGACCCTATACGAAAAAATGGGAGTGAGGCTTATGCGCCGGTTTATTTGATCTCCATCCTTGAAGAGAACCTCAGGTAGGTTTTAGGTACTTTGTTAAAGGGGGGGGTATTTTGGTTTCCAGAGGGCGGAAAAAGGTTAGCAGCCGCACCTGTTCCGTTTCATCAAATCCCGTTCCTACTTTTCCAGCATACTGCAGCTTCCTGTTCCTGAAAACTCCCAGCAGCAGGGAGCTGAAGCGTCTTGAGGTTCCTTCTATCCGGGTGTAACCCGCAATCACCACCTTTTTGCAGCAGGCCTCAACGGCCGGACGATCGTCTTTTTTCCCTTGGCTTTGGCCCGGATAATTTTCAGGAGGTCGCGGCTGTACTCATCTTTGTAACTTTCAATGTGGAAACCCGCTGTATGGCGGTCAATAAGCTGCAAAGCCATGTCCATTTCAGCTTTCGAAACCCGGGATAAGGCGGGCTGAATTTCTTCTGCAGGTTTTCTAGTTTCATGAAACCGCAGCTGGTTCAGAAGCAGCAGGTCTTTATAGGGCCTTACCACGGCAAGATTTTCGGCATTCCGCATAACAAAGGTGGAGAAGCCTGCTTTTTTGGTTTTTTTCAAAGCCTGGAACAGGAGAGAATAGGCTGCTTCCCCTCCCTTCTGAGGCAGGAGGTAATACGGGGCTTCAAAATAAATGCTGTCTATCTCTGCCTCATTAATAAAATACTGCAGGTGAATGAGTTTTGTTTTCTCAGGGCTTGCATCATCAAAATCGGCCTCTTCCAGAACGATATACCTGTCTTTAAGGTGGTATCCCTTGACAATATCCTTCCAGTCCACTTCTTTGCCGGTATTTTCGTTTACCCTCTGGTACCTTATCTTCTCCAGCGTTTTTCTTTCCAGTAAATCAAAATCAGGCCTGCTGTCCACTGTTGCACTGTAAATTTTAACCGGAATATTGACCAACCCGAAGCCTATTGCTCCTGTCCAGATTGCTTTCATGCCATGTTTCTTTAAAAGTTAACAGCCGCCGCTGCTCTGTATAAGGGTAACTGTAACATACATGCCATGCAGGATAAAAGCTTTGTTACGCTATTTCTGTTCAGATCACCCCGCTGTTATTCTACCGCTTATTTGAAATAATGTAGATTTTATTTCCCGAAGTATGTCATTTTTTATACACTTCTCCCTGACCAAAAGGGTACAGCCGGCAGGATATGCTGCGGTATATGCGTTAAAGGGTGATGGTATATGTTTTGTACTCTTCGGAGAAAATGGTTTTCGGACCAGAGAAATCAGCCGCCGTCAACAGTTGTCAAAAGCATAGCCTGTAATGAAATCCGTAAGATACTTACCATAGTATTTCGGTCAGGGAGCATTATTCTACACATTTGGGGCGAATTCACCGAAGGGGAACGGACCATTTGCCTGCAACTTGCATTAATGCAAAAGACCCGGAAAAATGTCCATATCGGGCGCTTTTTCAGGGTCTTAATTTATATATTACTGATAATCAGTAGATATTGCAGAGAGGAAGGGATTCGAACCCTCGATACAGTTACCCGTATACTACCTTTCCAGGGTAGCTCCTTCAACCACTCGGACACCTCTCTGTGAACCGGAGTGCAAAATTAAGGTAAAGAAATCTCTCCTGCCAGATTTTGTTCAAAAATTTCTTTGAGGGATGTGCCGGTCTGTGTCAGGCCCCACATCATTTTTCCCACAGATGCCTCCAAAGTCATATCAGAACCGGAAATGACACCAATATCTTTCAGGCGCTGACTGGAGGCATATTTCCCCATCATCACTTTGCCTCCCGTGCATTGGGTAATGTTCAGAACGGCCTTACCGCTGTCTATCCCCTGCCTGAGCGTATCAATGAACCAGTCGGCTGAGGGCGCATTCCCTGAACCGTACGTGAGCAGTATTACCCCTTGGGTAGATTCGTGCAGGAGGTGCTTGATCAGAATTTCCCGGCTGATGCCGGGAAAAAGCGTGAGTACACTCACCTGGTCGGAAAGTACATTGTAAAAGCGGGTCTCGCCTTCGCTGTAACGGATGTGCCTGAAGTTATAATCGATATACACCCCGATCTCCGCCAGGTAAGGGTAATTTTCCGAATCAAAGGCGTCAAACTGGCTGCTTTCCCGTTTCCGGGCCCGGTTTCCGCGCAGCAGCCTTCCGTTAAAATAGATGCATACCTCCGGAACCACCGCCTTGTTGTTCATTCGCGCTGCGGCTATCTCAATGCTGGTGATCAGGTTTTCACGGGCATCCGTCCGCGGAATACCTATGGGGAGCTGGGCGCCGGTAAAGACGATGGGCTTATGCGGGTTATGGATCAGGAAGCTGAGCGCAGAGGCGGTGAACGCCATGGTGTCGGTACCGTGAATGATCACAAAGCCTTCATACGAATGATAATGCTTCTCTATAATTCCTGCAAGAGTAAGGTAGATCTCTGCATTTACATCCGACGAGTCGATCGGTTTTTCAAAAGAGACCAGGTGAATGGCCGGCGAAAGATGATTGAGCTCGGGCAGCTTTTGCAGGGTATCATGAAACCGGAACGGGACCAGGGTCTTCTTCTGTTCATCAAATACCATTCCCAGCGTGCCGCCGGTGTAGATAATAAGTATGCGGGTGCCGTTACCGGTCTTGATAGTTATCGGGTTAAAATTCGTCATCGGTCTCTGCTTTAAAAATAGAATAGCTGCCCTTCAGCTCCCGGAGAGCTTTTTCGTTTTTTTGTTCTTCGGCCAGGAGGATGCCTGCCTTAAACAATTCGCCGGCTTGGGTGAAATCGCCTTTTTCAAAATGATAATTGGCCGCCTGGTAGTATACCGGAAGATAGTCGGGAAAGTCGCTGAGGAGCTTTCCGAAAAGCTGCTCAGCCTCCCGGGGAGCGCTTGAAACATACTCCAGGGCCAGTGCATAATAGTTGAAAGGGTCTTCCGGGAAATTTTCTATTTCTTCTTGTAAATATTTTATTCTTTGCGCTTGCATTGTTTGAAGTTGACCTGTAGTTTTGTAATTGTTATGCATGCATAACAATTTCGAAGTATATCCGATTTCAAAAGTACAACAATTACACAAAAATTATGAAAATTTTGGTTTGTATATCGAGTGTGCCGGATACCACCTCCCGGATCGCTTTCGAGGAAGGGAATACCCGGTTCGCCAAAGCAGGAATTCAGTATATCATCGGGCCTTATGACGATTACGCCCTTGCCCGTGCGGTGGAGCTTAAAGAAGCCGGGGGGGGGGCGGTTACGGTATTGAATGTGGGGAAGGCCGATGCCGAACCGCAGATCCGGAAAGCCCTGGCTATCGGCGCGGATGATGCCGTACGGATTGATGCCGAGCCTTCAGATTCGTACTTTGTGGCGGCTGAAATAGCGGCTTATGCCAAAGATAAAGGCTTTGACCTGATCCTGATGGGCCGGGAAACCACCGATTATAATTCAGGTGTAGTGCACGGAATGGTAGGTGAAATGTTGGGAATTCCTTCTTTCTCTCCTGTTATGGAGCTGAACGTGGAAGGGAATAAGGTGTTGATATCCAAGGAGATCGAAGGGGGAAAGGAAAAGCTGGAAACTTCCCTTCCCGTCGTTCTGGGCTGCCAGGAACCTATTGCAGAATGGAAAATCCCGAGCATGAGGGGAATCATGGGGGCAAGAACCAAGCCACTGGCGGTAGTATCGCCGTCTGCAGAATCGCTGACCGGCATCCGTTCGTATGAACTGCCGCCTGCCAAGGGGACAGTGAAGATGATCCCGGCAGAAGAGGCCGGGACCCTGATCAGGTTGCTGCAAACCGAAGCCAAAGTATTGTAAAATCCATTAAATCAAGAAATCATGACCGTTTTAATATTTGCCGAACTTGCAGACGGCAGCATCAGAAAGAATTCGCAGGAGGCTATTTTTTACGGGGCCGGAATAGCTTCGCAAACAGGCGGCAGCGCTACGGTGCTGGCGGTGGGAGAAGCCGGCGAAGCCGAATTGGCCAAAGCCGGGAATTTTGGTGCGGCGAAGGTACTTTATGTTAAAAAGGAGGAAAATATCATGGCTTATGCCAGGATAGTAACAGAAGTGGTGAAAAGCACCGGTGCTACTATAGTAGTGGCGGCCCGCTCCGCCCTCGCAGATGCCGTGCTGGCCCGTACCGCCGGAGCGCTGAAAGCCGGGTTTGCCGGTAATGTGACGGCTTTGCCGGACATTTCAGCCGGTTTTACGGTGACCCGCAGTATCTTTTCGGGGAAAGCCTTTGCCCAAACCACCATCACCAGTGATGTCAAAATTCTGACCATCAAGAAAAATGTTATTGATGTAACTGCCACAGAGCAGTCTGCCCCGGTAGAAACGCTGAATATAAACACGGCAGCGGAAGACGGCAGTGCTAAAGTATTGTCGGTGGAAAAGGCATCCGGAACGGTGTCTCTTCCGGAAGCTGACATTGTGGTGTCCGGTGGAAGGGGTATGAAAGGTCCTGAGCACTGGCAGCCGCTTCTCGATCTGGCGGAAGCCCTGGGGGCGGCTACGGCCTGTTCCAAACCGGTTTCTGACCTCGACTGGCGTCCGCATCATGAGCACGTAGGACAAACCGGCGTGAAAGTTGCGCCGAACCTTTATATTGCCTGCGGTATTTCCGGAGCTATCCAGCACCTGGCGGGAGTAAATTCCTCCAAGGTAATCGTGGTAATTAACAAGGACCCGGAAGCGCCTTTCTTTAAAGCGGCCGATTACGGCATTGTGGGAGATGTGTTTGAAGTGCTGCCGAAGCTGACGGAAGCGGTAAAGGCGTTGTGACCGGGAGCGGGCCCGAGTAGTGAGTTCCGAGTAGTGAATTTGCGCTGTAGACCCTGTTCCGTAGAGACGTCCCATAAATAACCCCTGAGATTTCAGTCCGGGGTGAACGGAGGTGAATGTGGGGGAGAGAACCGGGCCGAACCGCGGCAAAAATGAAACCCGGCCAGGGCCGGGGAATAAATACATACGCATACAGGATAAATAAACGAATGCGACAGGATATACGTTGTCCTGTCGCATTTTCGTTTCATTTAAGGGATAAAATTAGTAACTTTCGCCTCTTTTCACCGTCTGAAGGGGTTCAGGAAGCTGCAATTCCCGGATATTCGAATCTAAGTCTTGTATTTTGATAAAGTCGACTATACTGTTTGTTGTTTTTTTTACCTGTATGGCCCGAGCTTCCGCCCAGGAGGTGCTCTGGGCCTCCAAAGTATTGGAAAAATCTTCGGAAACGGTAGATGAGAAATTCTCTCCCAAGCACCGGGCCGTGCAGGTGCTGGGTCCCCCCAGCGTATTGCCCCTGGCGGTCAGCTCTGCCTGTAGCTGGCGCCCCGTGGGCACTTCTTTCGGGGAAGATTATATCAAGGTCGGATTTGAAAAGGCCATTCGTGTAAAGCAGGTCATCGTAGGCGAGACCGTAGGGCCGGGAGCCGTAGGCCGGATATTCGGCTATACCAAAGACAACCGCGAAATTCTCTTATTTGAAAACAAAGGAAACAATACCCGCCGGAAACCGGGCATCTGGAATGAAATCATCCCGGAGACCGAAGAGGAAATTGTGGCTATCCGGCTGCTGATCGTACATTCACTGAACAAGGGTACGAAAGAATATGACTGCATCGGGATCTCCGGCAGCAGTGAGCCCTTTGTGGCGAAGGTAAATGTGGCCGAAGGGCTTCCGCCCGACCTGGAGAAGATCAACCTGGGCGCAGCAGTGAATTCACGCTACAGCGAAGTAGCCCCCCTGGTTTCACCTGACGGCCGGTACCTTTATTTTACACGGCTGGATCACCCCAAAAACTTTACTTCGCCCAATAAGAGTGCCGAAGCCGCGCGCGAGTCCAGCCTTGACGTATGGGTTTCTTCTTTGTCGAAGACAGGGGAATGGGAGCCGGCCCGGAATATGAGCACTTCGATCCATAACAGCTCCAAAAATGCGGCCGCTACCATTGCCATGGATGGTAAAAGCATCTTCGCCCTGAATGTGGAGGTATCACGGGGGAAATATGATGCCGGCCTGACCAAGGTCAGCCTCAAAAATAATAAATGGACCAATAAGCGCCCGCTCAATATAGCAGATTTCGAGGCGCTGAGCTATTATAACCAGAATGACCGAAAGCCTAAGAAAGAAACGGAATTTTCGATGAGCTCGGACGAGCAGTTCCTGGTAATGGGCCTCGTAAGAAAGGAGACCTACGGCGATAAAGACCTCTATGTTTCTTTCCGGACAGGAGAAAATTCTTATTCCAAGCCGGTTAATCTGGGCCCGGTGATCAATACCGCAGGAAATGAAGGTTCGCCTTTTCTGGCGGCAGATAACAAGACCCTTTATTTCAATTCCAACGGGCATCCGGGGTATGGCGATATGGACCTGTTCATGACCACGCGTCTTGACGATACCTGGACTAACTGGAGTGAGCCGGTCAACCTCGGGCCGCACATCAACAGTCCCCAGTTTGACGGTTATATCTCTATACCTGCCTCAGGAGAATACGCCTACTTCAGCTCTGCAAAGAACTCATTGGGGCTGGATGACCTGTTTAAAGTGAAATTATTTCCGGGTATAAAGCCGGAAGCCGTGATGATCCTGGATTTCAGGTTTGTGGATAAAGTAACGCAAAAGGAAATCCGGCCGGAGATTTCCCTGCAGAAGCAGGCGGATAAGGTGGACTTTATTTCGGATGAGGAGACCGGCTTTTTCAGGACTGTTCTGCAGCCGGGTTTCAGCTATATGCTGACGGCACGCCTGGAAGGTTACCCGCCTTTCCGCAAGGAAATAGATCTCCGGCAAACCCGGGAATATACCGAACAGCAGGAAGTATATGAAATGGAAATGCCGCGGGCGGATGAAGTGGCCCGCAGGGAGGCAGACCCTCCCGCCCCGGTCAGGGAAAAGCCGGGAACAACGGTAGCGGCGGCTAAGCAGGGGATACCTGAGCTCACCCCTGCAGATGCCGGAAAAGAGCCCGGCAGCGTGGCGGATCTGGTTCTGGAAACAGGAAGAAAGCTGGTGCTCAAGGAAGTATATTTTGATCAGAGCAAGGCAGAATTGCGGGAAGAATCTTTTGTGGAGCTGGAGCGTATCCGGAAGATCATGATGGAAAACCCCTCGATGGAGATTCTCCTTGAAGGTCACACAGATAACCAGGGCGATGCGGCTTTAAATTTCAAGCTGGCGGAGCAAAGAATCAACAATGTAAAAAATTACCTGACCGCAGACGGAAAGATCTCACCCGACCGGATAGCGGTGAAGTCGTGGGGACAATACCGCCCGCTGCAGAAGAACTCTACGGAAGAAGCCCGCAGGAAAAACCGAAGGGTTGAATTTACTATCACTAAAATGTAATATTTTTGCTAAAATTTTAAAAGGTATATGATCCCAAAACTGCTTTTGGTTCTGCCATGTTACAATGAAGAAGCTATTCTGCACATAACAGATGCAAAACTGAATGCCTTCTACGACTCCCTGATCAGCAGCAATGTGATCAGCGGCGAAAGCAGGATCTGCTACGTGAACGACGGAAGCCGGGATACCACCTGGGACATCATTGAATCGCTGGCAGCGGCCAACCCGAGGGTGCTGGGAGTGAAGCTTTCACGGAATTTCGGTCACCAGAATGCCCTGCTGGCCGGGCTTTTTGAATACAAAGGACTTTTCGACTGCTATATATCTATTGATGCTGACCTACAGGATGACGTAAATGCCATCATTCCCATGCTGGAAAAGTTTCGGGAAGGCGCTTCGGTGGTGTACGGGGTGCGTGATGACCGCAGCAGCGATACATTTTTTAAAAAATTCACAGCCGAAACCTTTTATAAGCTGATGCTGTGGCTGAAGGTGCCGGTCATCTTTAATCACGCCGACTTCCGCCTGATTGATAACCGGGTGCTGACTGAGCTCGAAAACTACCGGGAGGTCAATATGTTTATACGGGGTATTATTCCTACTATCGGCCTGAAAAACGACAAAGTATTTTACAAACGTCTCGAAAGGGAAGCCGGGGAGACCAAATACCCGCTGAAAAAAATGCTGACTTTTGCCTGGAACGGCGTAACCTCGTTTTCCATCATGCCCATGCGGTTCGTTTTGTGGTTCGGGGCTTTCAGTTTTGTGCTCTCAGCTCTTCTCGCGGTGTATGTTCTTTATACCAAATTTGCGGGAGTAACTACTGCCGGCTGGACATCCACCTTATTGATGATGGCCTTTTTTAACGGCAGCAATATGCTGGCCATCGGGCTGATCGGAGAATACGTGGGGAAAATTTACGAAGAAGTAAAGGCCCGGCCCCGATATATCGTGGAGAAAAGTACGGCGCCTGTCCTTCGGCAGGCTCAGGGTGACAGGGAGAATCCCACGGGAAACTAAGTATCCGGCACTATTCACTCAGAATTTAAAGTACCCGCGGAACGCTGATATTTATGAGAAAATATATTTTACTTTTCATCCTGGCTGTCATTGCTTTGGGCCTCCGGCTTTACAGGCTGGATTCGCGCGGGCTGATCACCGACGAGAAATTTACTCTCCTGAATGCCAACGGCTTCTGGGTAGGAGGGGCCAATCAGGCCGCTTTTAAAAAAGACTACTTTACGGCCGCTGATTTCTGGGAAGAAAAAGGACTGCAGGATTACCTGGATGCTACTGCCCACGCAGACTTCGGAACCCATATTGTACATAATGCGGTGCTGCATTACTGGATGAAGGTTTTCGGGAATTCTGATTTTTCCGTACGCCTGCCCGGTACTATTTTTAATGTGCTGACGGTCCTCCTGCTCTTCCTGATGGTGCTTAAATATTTCGGAAGCTACCGTATGGCATTCCTGGCCGGCCTTCTGCTGGCCGTAGATCCGCTGAATGTGGCGCAGAGCCACATAGCCCGCAGCTACCCGCTTTCTTTTTTGCTGATCACCCTCAGCACCGAATACTTTATAAGGATTGTGCGGAACGGGGCTTCGGCTAAGAATTTCGTGCTTTATGCATTGCTCACGGGGCTGGCCATGCTCAACCATTACATTAATTTTTTTGTGCCTCTTGTGCATGTTATCGCCTTTCTGGCACTGCGGAATAAAGCACATTTGTGGCGGGGCTTTGCCGGAGCAGCCCTTTTTAACGCGGCCCTGCTTTTCTACTGGTTTAACTGGGGGGGAGGATACACGGCCATGGATTTCCTGAAGGAAAAAAATGAATTACACAGGCAGATCGCAGAAAATGAGGCGGATGAGCTGAGCGGAACCATTCAGAAAGCCAGCCCTGACCTGATCGCCAAAAAAGCCATCAGCCTGTATTATGATATCGGCGTGCTGGGCCACGGCCTCTTTGAAAGAATTAAAGGGGTGAAGGTTTTCCTGAGTTCGTTTTTGTTTTTTGCTGCCGTGATGGTGGCGGTACATTACAGGAAACGCCCATGGATCCGGTTCGGGTCGGTGGCGCTGGCTTTGTTGATCCTGGCCCTGCAGGCTTCCTACATAACAGGTATTCTGGTATCGGCTGTTATTTTCCTGATCCTGTATTTTGCCTGGGAAGCCCTGCGGGAAAGCTATGTGCATGAATCTGAAAAAGGTCAATTTGTATTGTTGCTGGCCGGTTTCCTGATGCTGACGCTGCCCATTCTTTTTGTGGTGAATGACGCCTTCAGCAACGGCAACACCACCAGCCTTACCCACCGGTATATCGGCAATGCGTCGCCTTTTGTAGTTATCCTTATAGCCGTAGGAATGGTGCGGGCGGCCGATTTCCGTTTCCTATTCCTGGTATGGATGGTTTTTGCAGTAGCGGTACAGGCCGGAAGTATCCGGCAGGGACTGGAAGACTATTTTGCCGACCGGTCGCTGTATAACGCCTGGTTTGTACCGGAACGGGTGAGTAACCCGTATATGCAGGTGGCAAAAGAGCTGGAATCCCGCGCTGTGCCCGGTGATACGATTATCATACCCGGGGCCTACCGCGATAAATACCAGGAACGGTTCCACCAGGACATGGAGATATCGTATAAGGATGCACAGTTTCTCAATCTTTATTTGGATAAAAGCTTTAGAATCCCGCAGTTGGTAGACCGCGAAGAACGGGAAAAGCTTTACCTCAAGAAGAAGAATGGAGAAAAAGTGCTTATTTTTGATTTTAAAGGCGAGGAATACAGATATTAATCAATGAAAATTAAGATCATCATGCCGGTTTTTAATGATTGGGAAGCGCTTAAGCTGCTCATCACCAGAACCGATGAATTGTACAGAGACAAAGGCTACCGCATTTCCTATCTGGCAGTTGACGACTGCTCAAGTATTCCTTACCAGGCGGCGGACTTTAAAAATTTTGATCTGCAGGTGCTCCACCTGATCAGCAACCAGGGACATCAGCGGGCTATTGCTATCGGTCTTTCCTACTTTGCCGATAACCGGGATGCCGACATCGTAATCGTTATGGACTCAGACGGGGAGGATCAGCCCGAGCACATTGAAGACCTGCTGGCCCGGGCGGTCGAAGTGCCTGACAAGATCATCTTTGCGCAACGGAAGAAACGTACGGAATCTTTTATGTTTCGTTTCTTTTACCGAATATATAAGCTGGTTTTTAAGTTCCTGACAGGAAATATCATTACTTTCGGAAACTACAGCCTGATCCCGGCCCATCTGGTTAAGAAGCTGGCCAATGTGTCTGAACTCTGGAATAATTACCCGGGAGCCATTATCCGGTCACGCCTGCCATTTGATTCCGTGCCGCTCGACAGGGGGGTACGCCTGGCCGGAAAGTCGAAAATGAACTTCAGCGCACTGGTGCTGCATGGTATGAGTGCGGTATCGGTATTTCTGGATGTAACCGCTGTGCGGATCGTGATGTTCGCGGCAGTAATGATCGTTTCGTCGGTTGTGGGGGTTTTTGTGGTGCTTTATTTTAAATTTGTGCTGGGCCAGGCTACTCCGGGCTGGGCTACCAGCGTTATATCCGGCCTGTTCATTGTATTTATACAGGGCTTTTTTATTGCCCTGTTTATTCTTTTTGTGGTATTGAGCTCCCGGAGATACACCAGTTTCATCCCGTATTTTGGATATAAAAAATTTATTGAATCGGTAGAGTGACGTTTACAGAATATCTCATAGCGAAGAAAATTGATGCCGGCCGCCTGAAAGCAGCTGAACCGGAGTTGTTCCGTGAGTGGGAGCAGGAGTTTGGGCAGATGCACCCGGAAAGCTTTACGGTGCGGAAGAAATATAAGATCAATCCCCTCAGAAGGAAATACCTGCTGAACTGAGCGTTTTGTTAACTACATAACGCATATAAGTTATATCCGTTAAGGTTTTAATTTCTGGTATGACTTATAGCCTTATATGGTTCAGAAAAAGAAGGCGGGGGCGCCCCACGATTTCCGCAACTTTTCACTTTTCACTTTTAAGTTTTAACTTTTTTGCCTAACATTGCAGCCAAAATACATCAAATATTTATGAATTTTCCAGAAGGAATCAAATACACCGAAGAACACGAATGGATCAGCCTTGAAGGAGACGTTGCTACCATTGGTATTACTGATTTTGCTCAGAGTGAGCTGGGGGATATCGTCTTTGTAGAAGTAGAGACCGTGGGTGAGTCGCTCGCCAAAAATGAGGTCTTTGGTACGGTGGAAGCAGTGAAGACCGTTTCTGATCTGTATCTGCCGGTAAGCGGGCAGGTACTGGAAGTAAATGAAAGACTGACCGATGAGCCTGAACTCATCAATAACGACCCTTTCGGGGAGGGCTGGATCATTAAGCTCAAAGTAGACAATGTTACAGATGTGGACGGACTGATGGATGCAGATGCATACAGGGAATCGGTGGGGCATTGATTATGAGTTATAAAGACTAAAATAACAGGTAGCCCATGATTGGGCTATTTTTTTATATCACAAATGAGCCTGGTAATACAGAACGTTAAAGTTGCAGATAAAAATTCTTCCCATAACGGGAAAACCGTTAGCCTCCGGATTGAAAGGGGGCTCATAACGGAATTGTCCGGAAACCCTTTGGCAGCCGGTAATTCCAAAGTTTTTGAGGCCTCCGGAATGATGGTCTCCCCCGGGTGGGTCGATGGCGGCACCCATTTCAAGGATCCGGGCTACGAATGGCTGGATGATCTGGAATCAGTGAGTGAAGCAGCTGCTTACGGCGGCTTTACACAGGTGCTGGGTTTTCCCAATACGCAGCCTGTGGTACAGAGCAAGGAAGCCATCAGCTATTTTACCCGTTTCAACAGCCGCAACGCGGTACAGCTGCTGAACCTGGCTGCAGTAACACGGAACTGCAAAGGGGAAGACTTTACCGACATGATTGATCTGAAAACAGGTGGAGCAGCAGGCTTTTCTGACGGAAGGGAAGCGATTCAGAACTCGGATATATTTCTCAAAACCCTCCAATACCTCGAACCGCTGGATACCGTGCTGGTGGTGAAGTCAGAAGATCGTTACTTAAGCATGTACGGGCAGATGCATGAAGGCGTTACCAGCACCTTACTGGGCATGAAGGGAATTCCTTCGGCAGGCGAGGAGCTGATGATCATGCGGAACCTCAAGCTGCTGGAATACAGCGGGGTAAAATCAGAAAAGCCTATTCTTCATTTCTCCACGATTTCTACCCACGGGGCGGTAGAGCTTATCAGGGATGCCCGGAAAAAAGGCCTGCCCGTTTCCTGTGATATCGCTGCCCATCACCTGGTATTCACGGAAGAAGACCTGATGGGATTCGACACCCACCTGAAAGTGTATCCGCCGTTCCGTTCTGAAGAAGATATTGCGGCGCTGAAGGCCGGCCTGGACGACGGGACCATTGACATGATTGTTTCAGACCATAATTCATGGGATGAAGAGCATAAAACCCTTGAATTTGATGCCGCTGAGTTTGGGGCTATCGGGCTGCAGACCGTATTTCCGGTGGCTCTCGGGCAAGGGGGAGTGGAAGGAGTTCTCGAAAAGCTGGTTTACAACCCGCGGAAGATCTTCCGCCTGGACATACACCCCGTAGACCAGGGGCAGCCCGCCGACCTGACCCTGTTTTCTATAGATGAACAATACACCTTCTCGGAAGCCATTATCCGTTCCAAAGGAAAAAATTCTCCTTTTTTGGGCCGTGAACTGAAGGGCCGGGCCAAGGCTGTTGTAAACAACGGATTTTTTAAAGTGCTGGATTAAATGCGAAGAGTTTTAAACATATCTCTGTTTTACGGACTGCTGGCCGGGGCGCTTTACTTCCTTTTTTTTCTTTTAATGTACTTCACCATTGAGAACCCGCTGGGCAATAAAACAGCTCCTCTCGGCCTGCAGGTAATTGTGGTGTTGTTTGGTATCTGGTATTTTAAGCGGCAAAACCAGGGGTATCTTCATTTTTACGAAGGTTTCACGATAGGCCTGCTGGGAAATCTCCTGGCTGCGTTGCTTAGCGGCCTGCTGCTTCTTGCTTTCCTGGAAATCGTGGATATGCGGCCTTTTACCACCTGGATTTCGGAAAGTGTATCGTTTCTGATCGAAGACCGGCCTGCCAAAAAAGAGATCATGTCGGATGAAGCTTTTGAAAAGATGCTGGACTCTCTGAAGAACAGTACAACATCTTCTGTTATATTTGACAGATTAATAGCCTCTTTTTGGGCAATTTTCCCGATAGGCCTTTTTTGTATGGCATTACGTAAAGTTAAAACTTCATAAATATGGAAAAAGTATCTACAGCAAGAATTGCCCTGAAATGGGGACTGATCTACGGTTTGTTGAGTATAGTAGTGAATACCATTATCTATACCTTTAATCTTTTATCCCATCAGTGGATCAACTCGGTGGTTTCCATTGTGCTGTCGTTCGGGATACTCTACCTGGCCTTTAAGGAGTTTCGCGATCTGAACGGCGGTTTCATGAAATTCGGACAGGGCCTGGGTCTGGGTATGCTGCTGTTTGTTACCGGCGGAGTGCTGGTTTCCGGCTATGACTTTGTTTATAAGAGGCTTATTGATCCGGGTATTATTGAAAAGCAGCTGGAGATCGTCGAAATGCAGTATGAAAAGGCGGGGATGTCTCCTGAAATGATAGAGCAGGCTCTGGAGACCGCCAAGCCCTGGATGAACGGCCCGCTGACCCCCGTGATCATGATCTTTTCAATTGCTTTTGTCGGATTTATCTGCTCGCTGATCATGGCGGCTATTATGAAAAAAAACCAGCCCGTGTTTGAATAAATATGTGGAGTATCTTTAGGAAAGAAGTTTCTACATTTTTTAATTCGCTGATCGCCTATATTGTCATCGGGGTATTTTTACTACTGAACGGACTTTTGTTCTGGCTGTATCCCGAAACCAATATCCTGGATTACGGTTATGCGGAAATGGACAGCTTTTTTCAGCTGTGCCCTTACATACTCCTGTTTTTTGTTCCGGCCATTACCATGCGGATGTTCTCTGAAGAGCTGAGGTCAGGGACCATCGAGTTTCTGCTGACCCGGCCGGTTTCACTGTCAGCCGTTATCGGTGGTAAGTATTTATCGTGTATCTTTATCATCGTATTGGCCCTGGTGCCCACGCTGATTTATTATATCAGCCTGTATAAGCTGGGAAACCCCGAAGGGAATATTGATTCTGCTGCGGTGGCGGGTTCCTACTTTGGCCTGATGTTGCTGGCAGCGGTATATGCTGCGGCAGGGCTGTTCCTGTCTTCGGTTACGCGAAACCAGGTGGTGGCTTTCCTGCTCACGGCTGTGGTATGCTACATCCTGTTTGCAGGATTAGAACAGTTTTCCGGGCTGTTTTCAGGCGTAACTCAGTATATATTGTCGTATCTGGGTCTCAGTTTTCATTATAATTCTCTTGGGAAGGGTATTATTGACAGCCGGGATGTTATCTGGTTTGTGAGTGTTGCCCTTGTTTTTCTTGTATTAACCTTATCATCATTAAACAACCTCAGAAAATGATTGCGTTAAAGATTTTTCACATCAATTCTTTCAGCTCGGAAGATTTTAAAGGTAATCCGGCGGGAGTAGTTCCCCTGGACTTTTGGATCTCGGATAATTTGATGCAGAAGATCGCTAACCAGAACGGGCTGTCAGAGACAGCTTTTTTCGTTAAAACCGTTCGCGGATTTTACATCCGTTGGTTTACGCCGGAAGTAGAAGTGCCTCTCTGCGGTCATGCCACGCTGGCCAGTGGCTATGTGCTTACCGAATACATGGGACATCCCGAAGACCGGATCCTGTTTGAATCCAATAGCGGCGATCTGGAGTTTGTGAAAAAAGACGGCATTTATTATCTTGATTTCCCGGCCTTTATGCCGGTGGAGAAAGAATATGACTTCCCGTTCCAGAAAGTGCTGGGCGTAAGCCCGCGGAAAGTATTGAAAGCCAATGAGGACATTATGGCGGTTTTCAGCTCGGAAGAAGAGATCCGGCGCATCCGTCCTGACTTCAACGCACTGACCAGGCTGAAAGCCCGCGGGCTCATAGTTACGGCACCGGGAAATAAGGTGGACTTTGTTTCCCGTTTTTTTGCTCCGGGTTTGGGAATCAACGAAGATCCCGTGACCGGCTCTTCCTTTACCAAGCTGTTTCCCTATTGGGCAAATGAACTGAATAAAACCGTTTTTGAAGCAGAGCAGATTTCGGAAAGAGGCGGAAGGGTGACCGGAGAGTACAGGGGTGACCGGGTACTGATCGGGGGCGATGCCATGGCTTACCTGCAGGGAGAAATATACATCAAAAACCAATAGGGCTAAATGCTTTGAACACAATATTTAAGCATTTACTTGACAACCCCTGTTTCAATTTTGTACTTTTGCGTTTATTTTGAACAAAAAGAGCTGTATGTCAGGGCATCCGGCAGCTCTATTAATCGCTTCTAATGAAATTATCATCGTTTAAATTTGATCTCCCAAGCAGTCTGATCGCACAACATCCATACGAAGACCGGGACGGCGCCCGGATGATGGTGCTGCACAGAAAATCAGGCAAAATTGAACACAAGAAATTTACGGATATCATAGATTACTTCGGCGACGGCGACGTAATGGTGGCCAACGATACCAAAGTATTCCCCGCACGGCTATACGGATCCAAAGAGAAGACCGGAGCTAAAATTGAAGTGTTCCTGCTTCGTGAACTCAACCGCGAAATGCGGCTTTGGGATGTGCTGGTAGATCCGGCCCGTAAGATCCGGGTTGGAAATAAGTTATATTTCGGTGACAGCGACCTGGTGGCCGAAGTGATTGACAACACCACTTCCAGAGGGCGGACCATCCGTTTTCTCTTTGACGGAAATCACGAAGAAATGATGGCGGCAATCTACCAGCTGGGAGAAACCCCGATTCCCAAGGATATTCTTCAGCGGGAAGTGGCCGACCATGACGAAGAACGTTTCCAGACCATCTTTGCTGCCAATGAAGGCGCTGTGGCTGCTCCTATAGCGGGAATGCACTTTACGAAGAATATTGTGCGTAAAATGGAGATCAACGGCGTGGATTTTGTGCCGCTGACCCTGCATATCGGTATCGGAACATTCCGCCAGGTGGAAGTGGAAGATCTGACCAAACATAAGACGGATTCCGAGAATTTCTCTATTCCGGAGAAAACCTGTGATGTGGTTAACCGGGCACTGGATGAGAACAAGCGCGTTTGTGCCATCGGCAGCACTTCCCTGCGGGCGATGGAGTCATCTGTTTCTGCCAATAACCGCTTAAAGCCCCTGGAAAACTCCTGGACGGATAAGTTTATCTTCCCGCCTTTTGATTTTAAAATAGCCAATGCGCTGCTGACCAATTTCCATTTGCCGGAGTCAATTCTGCTGATGACCACCTGTGCCTTCGGTGGTTATGAAACCGTGATCGAAGCTTACCAGGTAGCGATCAAGGAAAAATATAAGTTTTATACCTACGGTGACGCAATGTTAATTATATGAGTATTTGATTCCGAGTGGTGAGTTTCGAGTGATAGCTCCTCCCGCACTCACTACTCGGCACTCACCACTACGATCTCTCCGGAATAAATATGACCCGTAAAATTGCCATCATCGTAGCCAGCGGCACCGGCAGCCGTATGGGAGGAGAGATTCCCAAGCAGTTTCTCCGGCTTAAAGAAAAGCCGGTTCTTGTTCATACCCTGGAGAAATTCCTGGATATCAGCGGCTGCGAGATTGTCCTGGCTCTTTCAGAAGAGGGGCTTTCGTATTGGGAACCCATAGCGCGCAAATACCTTCCTGGAGATGCTCCCGTTACCCTTGTTAAGGGCGGGGAGACCCGTTTTCACTCCGTAAAAAATGCTTTGGCAGTTATTGAAGACGATGGCCACGCATTGATAGCTATTCACGACGGAGTCCGCCCTTTCGTTACCCTGAATATCCTGCTGAACTCTTTTGTAGCCGCAGAGCGTTTCGGGGCCGTGGTGACGTATGTAGACAGCAAAGATTCTGTACGGCTGGCGGAAGGCGACGAAAACCGGGCGCTGGACCGGAGAACGGTCAAGCTGATCCAGACGCCGCAGACCTTCCGCCTGTCAGTGCTGCGTAAGGCCTTTGACGTGCCGTATAATGAACATTTTACCGATGACGCATCCGTTGTGGAACACAGCGGGCATGCCATTCACCTGATAGAAGGCAGTTACTCCAATATCAAGATCACCACACCGGAAGACCTGGCTGTTGCTGAGCTTATTTTGGATAAGCTGAGTTAGAGACAAGGCATTTGTCCCTGCGGGTAGATTCGGGACCGCCGGAAAGGGTATCTGAAGCTACACATTTAGCACGGCTACATTCTGCTCAAACAACTCCGCCAGTTTTTTGCTTTCCGCTTCATACAACGCCTTGTCCGTCCAGGTGTTGGCCGGATTCAGGAGCGTAGAAGGTACTCCCGGGCACGAAAGGGGCATATCCAGATCAAAAACGGGGTGTTTATGGGTGATGACATTGTTCAGGCTGCCGTTCAGAACAGCTTTGATCATGGCCCGTGTGTAGCTCAGACGGATCCGTTCACCTACACCGTACCCGCCGCCTGTCCAGCCGGTATTTACCATCCAGACACTGACGTTGCCCTGGTTAATCTTCTCTTTCAGCATTTCAGCGTATACCTGCGGTGCCAAAGGCAGGAAAGGGGCACCGAAGCAGGTACTGAAGGTAGGTCGGGGCTCTTTTACCCCCTCTTCTGTGCCGGCTATCCGGGCGGTGTAACCGCTCAGGAAATAGAACATGGCCTGTTCAGGAGAAAGTCGGCTCAACGGGGGGAGCACACCGAAGGCATCACAGGTCAGGAAAAAAATATGGCGGGGATGCCCGGCTGCTGACGGGATGACGGCATTGGTAATGTATTCAAGGGGGTAGCTCACCCGTGTATTCTCGGTCACCGAGCGATCGGCATAATTGATCCGGTCACTTCCTTCAAAAAAGGTAACGTTCTCCACCAGCGCATGGTCTCTTATGGCATTATAGATCTGGGGCTCTTTTTCAGGCGAAAGATCTATTACCTTGGCATAGCAGCCTCCTTCAATATTGAAAATGCCGGTGTCGGTCCAGGCATGCTCATCGTCACCGATCAGGCTGCGTTCGGGGTCAGCGCTGAGGGTGGTCTTGCCGGTTCCGCTGAGGCCAAAAAACAGGGCTACATCTCCTGCTGCCCCCTGGTTAGCGCTGCAATGCATGGTCAGTACGTTTCTTTCTTTGGGCAGCAGGTAATTCATGACGGTAAATACACCTTTTTTGATCTCGCCCGTGTACCCAGTACCACCAATCAGTATTGTTTTTTCTGCAAGTGAGATCACTGCAAAATTCTCCTGACGGGTACCATGGATCTCCGGGTTGGCACGGAAGCCCGGCGCCTGGATAAGGGTCCATTCCGAAACGAAGTCCTCTTCCTCCTCAGGGCGAATAAACATGTTGCAGACAAAAAGGCTGCTGTCAGGCCATTCATTGATGCAGGTAACCGCTATCCGGTATTCAGGGTCCGCCCCGGCATAAACTTCCTGCATCCATACTTCTTCTTTCCGATCCAGGTAATGAAGAAGATCTTTCTTCAGCTGCTGAAAATACCCGTCTTCTATCGGGAGGTTGAAGTCGTTCCAGTCGATGGCGGGGGCCGAATCTTTTTCCCGGACAAAAAACTTGTCTTTCGGACTCCTTCCCGTAAATTTCCCGGTGCTGATGACCAGAGCGCCCGATTGACTGAGGCCTGCCAGGCCGAGACGGAGAGATTCCTGCTTGAGTTCTTCGGGCGGAAGATTTTTGCGAATGTTCATGTTGCCTGATGATTTAATTAGGATTTGAGGCCTTTAATCCGCAATTTTGGCGGATCAAAGGCCCCTTCATCCTGGTTGATTTTATTGATGAAGTATTTGTTTTGTGCAAATTTATATAAAAATCATAGTAATGATTGTTGTGGCAATAATTAAAATTTTTTATTAATTATTTAATATGTGATTTTTATAATATACTGATATTTAGTTTAATGCAATTTGTTGGATAGAATGGTTTTGTTTTCTATTGCAATTCTTTCTTAGATAAGTCTAAAATTTGGGATATGAGAAAAATTATAAAATATGTTTTGGCTGTCCTGGGCGTGCTGATCGTCTTGCTTTTTGCAATGGTAGAATGGATAGACCGGACTCCCTATACGGAAACTTCTCACTATAAAAAATGGAAAGACCAGGTTTTGGGTCTTCCCGTACAGACGGGACCCTGCCGCGTAGGATGGGCCATTCAGAACATCACTCCTTCCCGGCCCGTACCTCTGGCCGGTTACGGCAAGCGCCGGGGCCGGCATTATGAGTCGGTGCATGATTCGGTATACGTGCGTTCTGTGGCTTTGGAAATCGGGGGCGGACTGGTATTTTTTGTGTCTGCCGATTTACTTTTTATTCCGCCGCGTGTAGTTCAGGCTGTGGAGAAGAAGCTTCAGAAGCAGGGCATCGCCTTAAAGGACATTCACTTTTCCGCTACGCACAGCCACAGCAGTATCGGCGGCTGGGAAAGTACCCTCACCGGGGAGCTTTTCGGCGGAAAATATGATCCCGAAGTGGTGGAGCTGCTGGCCGGGCGGTTTTGCCGGGCCATAGAAGCCTCTGTGGATGATCTCAGCAGCGGGAGTGTGACTTATTCCGAAGTAATAGACGATGAGGACGTAAGGTACCGGATCAACCTTCCCGGCGGGGTAAGGGACAAAGAGGTGAGGGCATTGAGTTTTGCGAAGCAGTCCGGTGAAAAGGCTCACCTGATCACTTATTCTGCCCACAGCACTACCCTGAGTGACCGTAATCTGCAATTGTCCAGGGATTATTCGGGTATTCTGGTAGATTCCCTGCAGCCGTCATTCGGACTTTACATGGCGGGGGCCGTAGCCGGAATGGGCCCGGTGGAAAGGGGGGAGACCGAGTTTGATGAGGTGCGTAACCTGGGCCTGAGTGTGCTGCATCATTTTAATCAGCGCAAAGAGATCCCTCTTGGAGATACGCTGGTATCTGTCCTTGTTCCGGTGCCTTTACCCGAGCCTACAGCCCGGCTTACCCGTCATCTGGCCTTGCGCCCCTGGGTGTTCAAACGTTTTTTCGGGGATTATAAGGCGTATATAAAAGTGACCCGGGTGGGAAATACCCTGGTATTGGGCATGCCGGCAGACTTTTCAGGGGAAATTATGGTGGAACTGGATGAGTACGCGCGTAAAAAGGGGCTGAATCTTATTGTTACCAGCTTTAACGGAGGATATATCGGTTATATTACGGCCGATAAGCTGTATGATTCGGGCCATTATGAAACGGTGACGATGTCATGGTACGGTTACCAGAACGGCGGGTATTTTACGGAAATCTCAAAAGATATTATTGACCGTACAGCCGGAAATTAAGTTTATCTCCCGCAGAAAATATATGATCTTTGTGTTTTCTGAAGGATGTGTTAAGAACCAGGTCCGAAGAATAACAATGATTTGAAATAGCCCAGAGCTGAAATTTAAGACGTATGAAAATTGAAATTATTTCGGGTAGCCCCCGCCAGGCCAGCATAACTTTTCGTATAGCCAGACATCTGCACCGGGTGCTGCAGGAGAAAGAAGGGATAGAACCGGGTTTAATTGATGTCAGGGACTATGCCCTGCCGTTTGTACAGGAGGTATGGACCCGTCAGGAGAAAGTTCCTTCTGAATTCGCGGAGCTTGGCCGGCGAATTTTTTCTGCTGAAGCCTTTATCCTGGTTTCTCCTGAATACAACGGGGGGTATTCTCCGGCATTGAAAAACCTGCTGGATCATTTTCCGAAGCAGAGCCGTAAAGTGTTCGGCATAGCAACAGGTACCGACGGTGCCCTGGGTGCCATGAGGTCTGCCCAGCAGCTGATCCAGATGGTAGCCGCATTTTTCGGTATTCTGAGTCCGCAGCTGCTGATCACGCCGCACGCGGACAAGAAATTTGACCGGGAAGGTCACCTGCTGGATGCCGATTTCCAGAAACCTGTCAATACTTTTGTGGATGAATTTTTATGGCTGGCGCGCCAGGTGGCGAAATAGCTTTGAGCGGATCAGGCCCTGATAAATGATAATATTTCTAAACTTGAAAAAGATGAACTTGTTTTTATGGATCCCGCTTTTTGTTTCTTTCTGCAAAGCTCCGGATGATGCCCCGGAGATAGTGCCGCCTCTGGCTGGCTGGGAGGCTGTTCCTTTGCAGGGTAACGGATGGTTTTGTCACCCTTCGGCACAAGGCCAGCAGAAATTTGGTAGTGAAGGCCTGAAAGGATTCACCGCGGCCGATGGTGAAGCCTGTATATTCTTCAGTACCAATGCCACGGGGACTATTCAGCTGGGGCTTACAGCCGGAGGCAATGCAGAGGTATCGGTGACCCTGAACGGCGAAACCCGCACGGCGAAGATTAACGGACAGGAGGCTGCCAGGATCACGGTGGGAACTTTTAAGGTGAAAAATCCCGGATACCAGAAGGTAATCCTCCAAAGTAAAGGAGAAGCAGACATAAGTGATCTGCTGGTAGAAGGGGAGGCACTGGCCGGGGGAATCACCTATGTGAAAGATGACTTCTACTGGGGAAGAAGAGGGCCTTCGGTTCATTTGCGTTACGAGATGCCTGAAGATCGCGATATCCGCTGGATCTACAACGAGATAACGGTTCCGGAGGGCAATGATGTCCATGGGAGTTACTATATGGCCAATGGCTTTGGTGAAGGGTATTTCGGTATTCAGGTGAACTCGGCCACAGAAAGAAGGATATTATTTTCGGTGTGGAGCCCTTTCAATACCGATGACCCGAAAAGCATTCCCGACGACCAGCGCATTGTTTTGCTGAAAAAAGGGGAAGAGGTGCATACGGGAGAATTCGGTAATGAAGGCAGCGGAGGGCAGAGTTATAAACGGTTTAGCTGGAAGACAGGGAATACCTACCGCTTCCTGACACGGATAGAGCCGTCATCTGTACAGGGAAGCACGGAATATACAGCGTATTTTCTGGCCCCGGAAAACGGGAAATGGGAGCTTATAGCATCTTTCAGGAGACCCGTTACCGTTACCTATGCCAAACGTTTCCACTCTTTCCTGGAAAATTTTGTTACGGGTACGGGCCATATCCGCCGCGAAGTGGCATTTTCCAATCAGTGGGTGTGTGATACACAGGGGAAATGGACAGAGCTGACCCGTGCAAAATACACGGCCGATGCTACGGCCCGGAAAGGAAACCGGACAGATTACGCCGCAGGCGTAAAAGACGGCAGGTTTTACCTGGCCAATTGCGGGTTTTTCTCTCCTAATGTGGCATATGACACCTCTTTTGAGCGGGCTGCAGGGAACAGGGCACCGGAGATTGACTGGAAAGATCTTGAGAGGCTTTAGGGTGAATAGTAAAGGAACACTCCGTATTTAATAGGAAGAATAATCCTTCACTTTTCACTAATATCTTTTCACTTTTAATTTCTTTTTTACTTTGCTCGCCTTATATGGTTCATTTCAACCGTCCATACCGTTTTTTTGCTCCGGCGAAACCCTGTATATTTATGTTTTGTTATAAGAGTAATTAAAAAAATCTAAATTTTAAAAGATGATCGGATTAATAATTATTGGTGTTGTTTTTATGGTGATCGGCTCACTGGTTTCCAGCCGTTTGAAGAGTAAGTTCAACCAGTATTCGCAAATCGGGCTGTCTAACGGGCTCAGTGGCGAAGAAATAGCCCGAAAAATGCTCAATGATAACGGAATATATGACGTAAAGATCACACAGGTAGACGGCCGTTTGACCGACCACTACAATCCGCTGGACAAAACAGTGAACCTGAGCTCTGATGTGTATCATGGCCGGAGCGCCGCCTCGGCTGCAGTAGCAGCTCACGAAGTGGGCCATGCTGTTCAGCATGCCACGGCTTACGCCGCGTTGAAAATGCGTTCAGCCATGGTTCCTGCGGTAAATATTGCCTCACGGATCATGGGAATGGCCAATATGTTCCTGATGTTCGGGGGGATAGCCCTGCTTTCCCAGAATAACCCCACGGGGAACATGCTTCTGCTGGTTCTGATCGGAGCCAACCTGGCTTTGGCGCTGTTTGCACTGATTACCCTGCCGGTAGAATTTGATGCCAGCAAGCGGGCGCTGAACTGGATGGAGAACCGTAATGTAGTTTCCCAGCGTGAGCATGCCATGGCCAAAGACGCTTTGAAATGGGCTGCTATGACCTATGTGGTAGGTGCCGCTGCCGCTATGGCCAACCTGATGTATTTTGTGATGATGTTTCTGGGAAGAAGAGAAGATTGACCTGGTAAGCGAGATAAAAGTTTAAAGTTAAGGTAGTATATTTTTAGAATGCTCCTTGACTTTAAACTTTTATCTTTTCACTTCCTCCCCCGGTATTACTTTTCCTGAAACAATGCTTGAGTCAGGTGAAAACCATAAGAGCTTCTGAACGGATTGTATCTCGTATTCCGAGATTCTCCCGTCCTGGGCGGAAAGGCTGATCTGTGAGCCCGTGGAGAAAAAATAATTTTCGGATTGCCGGGTGCTGCTTATTTTTATGGGAACGTGCAGAGAATCAAAATCCACACTGAACTCTTTGACCGGAAGGTTTTCGCCGGGCTTAAGAAAATAAACCGTACGATATTCTTCCTTCACTGAATCATAGCTGCTTACAAAAGAGCTTTTATTCAGGTCGGCATCGAGAAAAAGCTTAAGCTCTTTATTCCAGTCAATGTCCTGTATCTCTTTTTTCTCTGTCTGGTGATCATAGGTCCAGGTCTTTTCCACTCCGGGCCGCGTGGTCTCTGCGTCAGCAACCAGGCCCTCTACCCATGTTTTTGAATCAAAGTATTTCAGAACCCTGTCGGTTCCGGTTGAATTCTGGCAGCCGGAAAAAAGGAAGAAAATAAATATAAAGCGGAATTTCATAGCCCTTAAAAAAATGAGGAGTACAGGAGCACTCCTCTTTTTTGAATTTTTTTGAAACAAATAACCTGAATCAGGATACCCGTTCCTACATAATCATTAAACCGGTGTAAAGATACGAAGAAATTATATAAAATTGTAAAGTTTGCATAGATATAAATTTGATTCTCCGTATTATTGAGGCAGAAAAGACCTGGACCATAAATGACAGAAAAAAGTAAAAGTATTTCGGAAGACTGGGTAGTGGTAATTACCGGTTTTTTATTGATAGGAGTAGTTCTCGCTGGATTCAGTTTTCAGAGCCCCGCCTTTAAATGGATGTATTTTTCCGAGATATCCGGACATATTCTGGCGCAGGAGAATCTGGTGAAGATTCTTGTACAGCTAGGTCTGGTGGGTGCCGCCGGTACCTTTGCCGCATTTCTTACCGGGAAAAAGCCGCTTCGCTTTCTGGCCGGATTCCTGGCGCTTTTCGTTCTTTCCATTGTAGCCCAGATTCTGGCCGGAAATGAAACCGTACAGGAGTATAACCTGGAAACCGTAATTTTCAGCCTGGCCATCGGCTTGCTGATCAATAACCTGTGGGGAGTGCCGGACTGGCTGAAGGAGAGCCTTCAGAGCGAGCTTTTTGTCAAGATAGGACTGGTGCTTCTGGGTACTTCCATCATCTTTTCAGAGATACTGCGGGCAGGGATGCTGGGACTGGTTCAGGCCCTGGTGGTGGTGATATCGGTCTGGTATTTTGCCTTCTGGCTATGCAGGCGTACGGGCATTGACCAGGAAATGTCGATGATGATCAGCAGTGCGGTCTCTATTTGCGGAGTCTCTGCCGCCATAGCTACTTCGGGAGCTATCAAAGGCGATTCTAAAAAGCTTTCTTATGTGATTTCCATGGTACTGATTACTGCGGTACCCATGATGATTTTTATGCCCTATATGGCCAACTGGATGGGGCTTTCCCAGGCGGTAACGGGGGCCTGGCTGGGGGGGAGCATAGACACCACCGGGGCGGTGGTAGCCTCGGGCTCACTGGTTGGAGATGAAGCCCTGGAGATCAGCACTATTATTAAATTTTCGCAAAACGTGCTGCTGGGGCTGGCAGCCTTCGCCATCAGCATTTACTGGTCGGTTAACCAGGCACAGCAAACGGCTGAAAAGCCTACTTTAGGCCTGATCTGGGAGCGCTTTCCGAAGTTTGTGATCGGCTTTGTGGCGGCATCGCTCTTATTTTCATTTGTATTGTCACCGGAAAAGGTAAGCGAAGTGAAGCCGGTGATCAAAAGTATCCAGGGAATCTGGTTTGCGCTGGCTTTTGTCAGCATCGGTCTTGAGACCAATTTCCGGGAGCTTTTTGCCCAATCCAATAAAAAACCGCTTTTTGTGTTTCTGGGAGCGCAGGCATTTAATATTGTGGTGACCCTGGTAATGGCGCTGCTTCTGTTCCGTTAAGAGTTGCGGGATTTAGCATTGCATTTCAACTAGTCTTTTAAGTGAAAAACTAAAAGTGAACAGTTATACTATCTGCTTATTAAATGTTCCTTAACTGTTCACTATTTAGTATTCCACCTTATAATCTTTCTTAACCGGCTTGCCGCTCCATGCTTTTTTGGCCGTCCAGTCGGCGGCAGGAGCTGTCCAGAACGGATCTGCTGCCGGTAAGCCCAGGGGCAGAAAGCCCAGCGTGGCAATGTACAGGCTGCCTGTGGAAGTGTATTGGTCGGCCATCATGGGCTGATGTCCGTTAAAGCCCAGCACCAGCCAGCCTTGGGCATCAAAATTCTGGTTTCCGTCATACATATTGTAAAATACCTGCGTAAGTGCGCAGCGCACCTGAGCAGGACTCACCCATTCCGGAAGCTTATGCAGCAGGGCCGTATGACCTAATGCCTGAAAGGCTGCAGTGCGGTAAGTTACAGAGCGGCCAAAGGCCGGATATGTACCGTCAGGGGCAATAATACGTTCAAGGAATTCTGCATGACGGATCATTCTTTTTATCGCCTGCTCATAAGCTTCGGTCGTATTGTAGCTTTTCTGCCGGTAATTTCCGGCTGGCCGGGTTTTTAAGGTTTCCAGGAGGTCTACCAGCATGGAATGGATGACATAGGAATTATAATAATCCATGCTGAATTTCTCGCCGTCGGTATACCAGCTGTCACCGGTGTACCATTCTTTCATTTTGTTAAGGGCGTAGTCTACCCGCACCGGGTCGAACTCTTCGCCCACAGAGCGCAGAAAACCTTCAATAATACCGGAAAAGAGGAGCCAGTTATTGTAGGCCCCGCTTCGGTTCCGCTGGGATTTAAATTCGGTAACGTACCTTTGTTTGGTGACCGTATCCAACGGCTCCCACAGCGCTTTCGGCGCCCGCATAAATGCCTGGGCCAGGTATGACGCATCTACGATGGGCTGGTTACCTTCCCTGAAGTTCAGGTAATCTTTGCTGCCAGGATCTACCGCGTGGGTCAGGCCTTTCACGAGAGCGGCTTTATATTTCATCCTTAACCGGCCTTCTTCGGTGTTGTCATCCGGTAATTCCAGCCAGGGGGCCAGCCCCGCCAGGCAACGACCTACGGCTTCAAGATGCGACACCTTACCGGCATCCAGGTAATATTCCGGCCCCTGTTCCAGCGGCATGTTCTGCCGGAGGGTTTCCCTGGAAAGATTGTCAACCACCGGCCATGCAATCTTATGCAGTGCTTTTACCCAGTAGGCGCGGTCCTGGGCACCTGTGGTGGTTTGGGCGGAAAGCGCTCCCGTACTTAGCAGGAGCAGGATAATTACGAATTTCTTCATGCTTTTGGGGTTTTCTGTTTTCGTGGCGGGCCGGTTTTGCCGGAAAACGGCTTTACCTGAAAGACTATTCTGTTATTTTTCGGAAATGCCCTTGCCTGCCAGCAGCCTGCGGTACCGGTGCAGGGCTTCAATATAATAATAATCGGCGTACACCAGGGGGACATCGATCTCCGTCTGGTGAGGGATGCTGCCTACGCAATGCTTAATGATAAAACCGGCATTGGTGCCGGGTTGGGCACGGTAGGTATCATTGCTCAGTGATACCAGCATTTTTACAGCGGCTTCCCGGTAATTTCGTGAGGTAGAGCCTTCCGTGAACGTACTGAGCTCGAGCAGGGCAGATGCCGTAATAGCTGCCGCGGAAGCATCGCGGTACGGGGTACTGATCTTGTTGGCATAGGAGTTTTTACCAGGCTGGTAGCCTTTTTGATTGGCGTTAAAGTCCCAGGCAGGTACCCCGTCAGCCGGAAGGTTTTTGAGATAATAACCGGCCAGTCCTTTCGCCATTTCCAGGAAACGGGGATCTCCCGTTTCACGGTAGCACAGGGTAAAGCCGTAAATAGCCCAGGCCTGCCCTCTTGACCAGGTAGAATTATCGGCGTATCCCTGAGCTGTTTCACGGGCTGTAACCTCACCGGTCCGGGAATCGTAGCATACCACATGGTACGAGCTGTAATCGGGCCGGAAATGGTTTTTCAGGGTGGTGAGGGCATGAGTAAGCGCCACGTGCCGGAAAGTGGTATCACCGCTTATCTTTGAGGCGAAAAACAGCATCTCCAGGTTCATCATATTGTCAATGATCACCGGGAAATCATACGTTGTATTGCCATGCCAGCTTTTGAAGGTATTCCAGGATTTAATAGAGCCGGTGACCGGGTCAAAACGCGTGCTCAGCGCTTTAGCCGCATTGATCAGTATCTTTTTGTAGGCTTCATTCCCGGTAAAGCGGTAGGCATTGCCGTAGCTGCAGTACATCATGAAGCCCAGGTCATGGTGGCCGGTGAAGTGCTCCAGCGGTTTTAGCTTCTCCGTCCATTTGACGGCCTCGGCTTTCAGATGCTCATTTTTTGAGTTATCGTACAGAAACCAGAGACTGCCGGGGAAAAAACCGGGGGTCCAGTCGTACATGGAAGTAGAGGCCAGTGCACCCGACTTATTGGAGGTACGCGGGAAAGACCCCTTTTCGGCAGAAAAAGTTTTGTTGGCTTCCTGCAGCTGAGCGGAAAGCATTTGTTCGGCATAGGCCAGGTTGTCTTTTGCAAAATTATCTGCAGGAAGCTGCCGGGTGGCTGTACAGGCAGCCAGAAGTACTAAAAATAAGACAGGGAATTTTTTATACATGATCTAGATTTTGGATTAGCCCGGCTCCGGAGAGTGCGGGTGTTTGCTTCAATTGGATGTAAAGAAAGAGGTCTGCTCGGCTGATTTAGAATACAATGTTAAGTCTATACAGTACTATTATATGGAGAATTTCTTAAATTTATAGGGGTGTTATTTTAAATATTTTTTTAATGTATTCATAGTGAGAATATTAAGTATTTCTTAAAAATGGTCACCAGGTTGACCTTTCGGATTTGAGGGTTAATTTTGTATTAATTTTTGTTAAAATGTGGTTATTTGGATGTTTCGTTTTCTGCCCTGCCTGATGTTTTGCTGTTTGTTTGCGGGAGTACCCGCTGCAGTTTCCCAACAGAAACTCTTCCGGCATTTCTCTGTGTCTGACGGCCTGCCTAACTACAGCGTTATTTCTATTGCCCAGGACAGTACCGGCTTTATGTGGATAGGTACCACTGCCGGCCTGTGCCGGTATGACGGCAGGCGGTTTAAAGTGTACCGGCATGATGCAAACGACACCTCCACTATTTCCAGCGAACATATAAACTCACTCTATACCTCTTCTGACGGAACCCTTTGGGCAGGTACTTCTGCAGGGCTTGACAGGTATAACCGGGAAACGGATACTTTTGAACGGGTAGGATCAAAGAGGAATCTGACGAACGGGTACAGTATTTATGAAGATTCGAAAGGAATTCTCTGGGTAGGGACTCAAAACGGCCTTTTTACGGTTTCCGGGGGGAATAAAATTACTTCTTTCCGGAATAAAATTTCAGGAAATATCGTCAAAGGGATCTTTGAGGACAGCAGGGGACAGATGTGGATAGGAACAGATGAGGGACTGAACTGTCTTGAGCTCTCCGGACGGGACTACAGGGTAGCGTATTTCAGGCCTTTCAGTGAGAAAAGGGACAACCTCGTAACCTCCATCATTGAAGATAAGCGGCATATCATCTGGATAGGAACACAAAACCGCGGTCTTTGCTCGTTTGATCCTGTTACGAAAACTTTTACAAATTATAATGCCTCTGCAGGCCTGGTGAATGATCATATCCGGTGCATTACAGCTGACGGCGGCGGAAATCTCTGGATAGGTACGCAGGAAGGGATCAGCGTACTTAATCCGCTGCGCAGAACATTTGAAAAAGTGGTCCGGATACCCGGGGATGAAACAAGCCTGAGCCAGAATTCCGTATTTGCGATTCTGAAGGATAATGCGGGCTCCATGTGGGTGGGGACGTACTTCGGAGGAGTAAATATCAGTTATGCCTACCATACCGTTTTTTCAGTTATCAGGGAAGATAACCGGAAAAACAGCATCAGCAACAATGTGGTAAGCAGCATGGTTGATGACGGAAAAGGGAACCTGTGGATAGGTACGGAAGGCGGCGGAGTAAATTATTTTAACCGGGCAACCCGTAGTTTCAGCTATTATAAGGATGAGCCGCAAAATGCTTCCTCTCTCCGGTCTAATCTGATCAAAATGATTTACCGGGATACTGACGGGAACGTCTGGGTAGGCACGCATGGTGGCGGGCTGAGCGTATTGTTGCCGGATGGGAAAAGCTTTGCCGGGTACCTGGTTGACCCGCCGGGTGAAAAGATCATCAACGAGGTCACCTCTGTGAGCGACGACGGTTTGGGGAATTTCTGGGTCGCCACCAATACGGCACTCCGTGTATTCAGGAGGAAGGGGAGGGAGCTGACCAACGGCCGGGAGGTAAATATACCGGCAGGCACAACACCTTATAAGTATCTTTTTAAAGATTCCAGGAACACCGTATGGGCATTCGGAACTACGGGAGTGGGACGGATAGAAAACGGTCGAATAAGGGTAGCAGATACCACATTGGTGGTCAACTGTTTTGCAGAGAACAACAGGGGCGAGCTCTGGGGCGGGACCTGGAATAACGGAGTAGTAAAGCTGAACGGGAAGGAGTTTACAAAATTCACCGGCTCTTTTTTCAAATCGGTGAATATTGTGGGTATCCTCTGCGGAGAGAAAGAAGACCTGTGGTTAAGCACAAGCAAAGGGCTTGTTCACTTCTTTCCTGAAACAAGTATCTACAGGGTATATAGCCAGAATGACGGAATAGCCGGAAATGAGTTCAATTATAACTCCTATTTCAGGTCGTCTGACGGTAGCTTTTACTTTGGCGGATACAACGGGATAACGTATTTCCGGCCGGATGAGATCAGGAATAACCCGCATAAGGCCCCCCTGGTTTTTACCCGCCTCAGATTACACAGCGGAGAAGAAGGACGCGAACTCCCGGAAAAAGATATTACACGGCAGGCGGAAGTAAGCATGACGTATAAGCAGAATACGTTTACCGTTGATTTTGCTTTACTGAATTATATTAAAAGTGAAAAAAACCGGTACCAGTACCGCCTGGAAGATTATGACAAAACCTGGAAGGAGACTTCGGAAGCATCTGTCACCTATACCAATCTCCCTGCCGGATCTTACCTGTTCCTGGTAAAGGGAGCTAACAATGACGGCGTATGGAGCGATGTAAAAACCCTTGAAATCACGATAAAACCGCCTTTCTGGCTGACATGGTGGGCGTATTGCTTCTATATTCTGCTGGCGGGGGGAATCGTATTCCTGATCGCCCGCTTCTTTTTCCTGCAGGAACTGCTTAAAAAGGAAGATGAACTGCACCAGGCCAAGCTCAATTTCTTTACCAATGCTTCGCATGAAATACGGACCCACCTTACGCTGATCATGGTACCGGTAGAGCGGCTGCTCGGTGAAAGCCCGTCGGGCCATTTCGTACACCAGCAGCTTTCGCAGGTCAGGGCCAATACAAACCGCCTGCTTAACCTGGTACGCGAGCTGATGGATTTTCGGAAAGCGGAGACCAATCACCTGCAGCTGTTTCCCCGCAGGCAGAACCTGGTGCCCTTTCTCCGGGAAATCTGGCTGTCGTTCCGGGAGACAGCCCTGGCTTCCCATATTGACATGACCTTTGTTCATAACAAAGAGGTTATTGACGTGAATTTTGATGAAAAGCAACTGGAAAAGGTGTTTTTCAACCTCCTGGCCAACGCTATCAAATTTACACCTGAAAACGGCAGGATAGAGCTGTCTGCCGAGGCCCGTAATGATGATGTGGCTATCCGGGTAACTGACAACGGACGGGGAATTGCCCCGCAGTTTCTTTCCAGGCTGTTCACCAATTTTTTCCAGGTAGCTGACCACGGTATGCAGAATACAGGATACGGGATAGGCCTGGCTCTTTCCAGGAATATTACAGAACTGCATAAGGGCCATATCTCGGTAGAAAGCATTCCGGCGGCAGAGGGAAGAGAGGGCAAAACCGTGTTTACAGTGGTATTGCCGAAAAATGCGGACATTCCGCTTGTGCAGCAGGCGGCTCCGGAAATTCATGATCCTGAAGTGGAGGAGATCCGGGAAATCACCGGTGCAACTGAAACAGGTGTCCGGAATAAAGGCACGCTGCTGGTAGTAGAGGATAATCCTGAACTCCGGCAGCTGATCGCAGCGTGTTTCCCGCCTTCTTACCGGGTTATTACGGCTGAAAACGGACAGGAAGGCTGGGAGACAGCCATAACGGAGATTCCGGAGCTGGTGATCTCGGATGTAATGATGCCGGAAATGGACGGTAATCAGCTGTGTGAAAAAATAAAAACCGATGAACGTACCAGTCATATTCCGGTGATACTGCTCACCGCCAGGACAACCCAGAATGAGCAGATCGAAGGACTCCGGCATGGAGCTGACCTGTACCTCACCAAGCCCTTCAGCACGCGGGTGCTGAGTCTGAGTGTACGGAATCTGCTTACTGCCCGCGACCGTATCCGGCAGAAAACAACCCAGGAACTCACCCGTCTGAATCTTACCCGGACCGGGACAGAGCCGGCAGGCGCTTCCCTTGACGATATTTTTCTGGAAAAAGTAACCCGCATCATCGACGAGCATATGGATAACGTGGATTTCGGAGTGGAAAAACTGGCGAGGGAAATCGGTATGAGCGTCCCCGTGCTGTATAAGAAGGTACGGGCATTAACTAGTATGTCGGTCAATGAGGTGGTGAAAGTTCACCGGTTCAGAAAAGCGGCCGAGCTTCTCGTTCAGAAAGAAATAAATATCAGTGAAGTGGCCGGTGCCGTTGGGTATAATGACAGGAAATACTTCACTAAGGAGTTCAAAAAATATTTTGGCGTGGCGCCGAGCGACTTTACGGCTGCTACTTCTACAGGCCGGAGCTAATGCCCTGCCCTGCTGCAGGTATCCTTTAAAATGCATTTTCCCTTTTGTTCACCGGTGCTCAGGCTTCGGGACAGGTTTTCCTGTACCTGACCGGCCCTGTAAACCATACCGCCCGGGAAATCTGTTATGAACGTACGGTTTTATCTTGTTTTATGTAATTCACTGCATATAAGTATTTTATGAATTCTTGTAATCTCTGTAAAAAGGTCTTTTTATAAAATATTTAAGATTTTCTTTCTTTTATTTAAGATTTTCACCGGCTCCGAAATTACCCCCCTATATTTTTGGAATACATTCAAACTCGTACTTAAACGATCGGCAAATGAGCTGCAAATGGATGCAATTCCGATTAACTATTTAATTCAATTAAAAACTATGAGAAAAAATTTTACTCGAAAAAATCTTTCAAAGTATGGCCGGCTGGTTGCCCTGCTTCTGTTTCTTCTCCCCCTGGCGGGATCGGGGCAGTCAAGGACAATCACCGGTACGGTAACAGAAAGTAACGGAGAGCCGGTACCGGGGGCTTCGGTGGTGGTTATGAACACCACAATAGGTGTGTCTACAGACGCGGACGGAAAGTTTACAATCAATTCAGCGCCTGCAAATGGTATTCTGGAGATTTCTTTTATTGGGTTTGAAAAGCAGCAGGTTCAGCTGAATCCCAATACAAATGACTATAAAATAGTTCTGACCAGCGCATCTCTCCTGCTGGACGATGTGGTGGTGGTGGGATATGGCACCGTTAAAAAAGCTAACCTGACCGGCTCGGTTTCAACGGTGGGAGCAGATAAGATCGCCAACCGGCCGGTGATGAACATGGCTACAGCGCTGGCCGGTACAGCCCCGGGGGTTGTAGTTACCCAAGGCAGCGGTAACCCGGGAAGTGAAAGCGTGGCTATCCGGATCAGGGGAATAGGCTCATTTAATAACAGCAGCCCTTTGATACTGGTAGATGGGGTAATTGCAGATATGGTACCGGTCAATACAGATGATATTGAAAGTGTCACCGTATTAAAAGATGCAGCTTCTGCCGCAATTTATGGTTCGAGAGCGGCTAACGGCGTGATTTTGATCACCACCAAAAAAGGGAAAAAAGGAGCAGATCCGAGAATTACTTTTAACAGCCTCTTCGCGCATTCGCAGGCGGTGACTGATCTTAAGTTTATGTCAAGTACGGCCGATTTTATGGAGCTGCATAATATAGCCAAGCAAAATGCAAACCCTACGTCTACTTCACCGGATTATGACCTCGCCACCATAGCAGAATGGAGAGCAGCCAATGCCAACCCGAACGGCACCTATACCAACCCGGTAACCGGTCAGACCATTCCTAACAGCCTTGCATATCCCAATACAGACTGGGCCCAGGTTCTCTTTCAGCCGGACGTCTATCAAAGATACGGTCTTTCACTTACGGGCGGGAGTACCAATTCGAACTACATGATGTCGATCGGATATCAGAATAACCCCGGTACCCTGAATAATACGGGCATGGAGCGTTATAACGCCCGCGTGAACCTGGAAACCAGGATCGCCGACCGGATCAATTTCGGAACCCAGACGTATGCCACGAAGGAGTTTAAAGACCCGGGCAGCACATCCATGACCTATTTGCTGCAGGCATTTCCGGGAATTACCCCCATTTATAATGGTAAGTACGGGGCCAGTGAAGACCCGAATACCACCCAGAAAGACAATATACTGCAGCAGGTGGCCGCCAATGGCGGACAAAATGAGTTCACCCGTCTGAATACTACCTGGTTTGCCAATGTGGATATCCTGAAAGGCTTGAATTTTGAGGCCCGGTTCAATTATAATGAATATGCCCGGGAAGATGAGAACTATAGCCAGAACCTGCCGAAGTACAGCTTCAGGGAAAGTTTCGAAACGCCGAAAGAATCTATCGGTAACCTGGAGCAGGCCACTACTTACCGGTATTCTTATAACTCTATGAGCTATACAAATAACCTCCTGCTACGTTATAACAACAGCTTTGGAAAGCATGATTTCGGCGGCTTGTTAGGTTTTGAGCAGTATTATAACAAATACAGTGGTTTTTCAGCCTCTAAAAGAGGACTGATGGACTGGACCATTACGGATATCACTTCAGGCGCCACCATGGAATCTATAGGAGGAAATGCGAAACAGGAATATGCCATGCTTTCTTATTTTGGCCGTTTAAACTATGCCTTTGACGGTAAATACCTGTTTGAGGCCAACCTTCGCCAGGATGCTTCCTCAAAATTTGCACCCGGTAACCGGGCCGGCTGGTTTCCCTCGGTATCTGCCGGCTGGGTAGTAAGCAATGAACCCTTCTTTAAGTCATCGCTGAACGCCATTGAGTATTTGAAGCTGAAAGCCTCCTACGGTACTTTGGGAAATACGGTAAGCGGTAACTATGACTGGCAAACACTCTATAAACAGGTAAACAATGTATTTAACCAGCAGGTAGCCAACGGGGTTATCCAGAGCACGATTCAGAACCTGGGGCTCTCCTGGGAAAAGCTGACCACCTATAATTTCGGGCTGGAAGCCGCGTTCCTTAAAAACCGTTTAAATACTGAGATCGATTTGTACTACAGGAAAACCTCGGATATCCTGACTGCGGCGATCATCTACAACACCATGGGAAATATCTCGGCTCCTATGTCTAACACCGCCTCACTGGGGAACAAAGGGGTGGATGTAACGATAGGCTGGAATGATAAAGTAAGAGATTTCAGGTATGGGGTCAACTTCAACGTCAACTATAACTCCAATAGGGTAACCGGTTTCAAAGGAACACTGAATTACGCACAGGATGCAAGTACCCCGGATATCTGGGGTAATCCCACATGGAGATATACCAACCTGGCAGATGTATCTACCGGGGGAAATACGAGACGGGTAGAGGGCCACATGATAGACGAGTGGTTTTTGAGAAGGCCCTATTCGGGAGACGGAACCTACAGGAACTCTGACGGAAGCATTAACCCGGCCGGAGGGCCTAAAGACGGAATGATCCGTACAAAGGCTGACCTGGAATGGGTGAAATCCATGATTGCGGCAGGCTATTCCTTTAACAATAATACGGTGGGATCAGGAGCAGCCAATATCTGGTACGGACAAATGATCATGGCGGACGTAAACGGAGACGGAAAATACGGGAATGATGATGACCGCGAATTTACCGGGAAATCACAGACTCCGAAATTTACTTTCGGGATGAACTTAACCGCTGCATGGAAAGGATTTGATATAAACACACTCTTCAGCGGACGGCTCGGGTCTTACCATTACATCAATGACAGGGGAGCTAACGGTTCAATAATATCCAATACGGGAGACATTGTACCGGCTGACTCCTGGACCAAATATTATTTCTATGATGCTGTTCAGGCCCATACCAATTATGAGGGTTACGATCCGGCAACGGATCCCAATGCCAGTATAAATGCCAAATATCCGCGTTTGCTTTCGGCTTCGTCCATTATGCAGGATAACACATTTTACCTCTACAATTCTTCGTTCCTGAAGCTGAAGTCGCTGCAGGTGGGTTATACCCTTCCCCAGAAATGGATCAGGTCTGCCAGGATCAGTAACCTGAGAGTATTCTTTGCCGGTGAAAACCTGCTGACCATAAAGGACAAGAACTTTGAAGGGGTGGATCCCGAACTGGGCTCCGGGCTGATCGTGTACCCTATTTCGAAACTTTACTCAGGAGGATTAACGCTTACATTTTAATCAGGAATATTTATAAACAATAAGTAATGAAAAAGATTTTATATATACTCACATCGGCATTATTGCTAAATGCGATGTCTTCCTGTACCGGTATGCTGGACACGGTCCCTACCAATACGGTAACATCGGGTACCATGTGGACTACTGAAAACCTGGTTGATCAGGGCGTAATAGGGGTGTACTATTCCCTGCAGAGGCCCGTAAAAAGTGACGGCCTTATCGGTTCAGGCGGAGTGATCGGCTATTACGGATTTGAAGCGCTGGGAATGACCGGGCAGGGGGAATATAACCTGGGGAATCTCTTCAGCAGTGCTGTTAACCCGAGCAATGCCCATTTTATGCATTATTGGAAATGGTGCTATGACGGTGTCCACCGGGCCAATGACGCCATCCTGAATATCCCTAAAGCACCTGTCAATGAAGCGAAGAAAAACCGCCTGGTGGCAGAATGTAAAGTGCTTCGTGCGTTCTTTTATATGCGTTTGAATGAGTTATTCGGGAGTAACGGACAGGGAGTGCCGATCTATACCGAGCCGGTAGACCCGGCAGACGGAAATAAGGGCCAGAGCTCGGAGGCAGAAGTATGGGCACTTATTGAGAAAGACCTGACGGATGCCATCAATGAGCCGTCACTCCCCGATAACCAGATCAGGGGCGAGGGAAGAGCAAGCAAAGGAGCCGCCTATGCCTTGAGGGGAAAGGCTTACCTGATGACCAGGGAGTATGAGAAAGCCGCGGCAGACTTTGCCAAAGTGGGAGAGGCCGGTTATAAGCTGTTCCCCAACTACAAGGAGCTCTTTAAAATTCAGAATGAGACCTGTGAGGAAATGATCCTGAGCGTTCAGTACATTGAGGAACCTACCGGCTACGGAACGGCCCTCCAGAAATTTTTCGGGGCGTTTCAGCAGGGTTCCAAAGACTCGCGCGGCTGCTGGACTGACCTTCAGGTAGCCCCGGCAATGGTGGATCTTTACGAGGTGGTGGTAGACGATAACACGGTCCGGCCGTTTAAATGGTCAGACTATCTTCCTGAGTGGGAAACCGTAAGCGCCCTGGGAACGCCCAACCGGAAAGTGTACTTTTTACGGGATCAGAAGGTAGACGGCGTTGAGGTTCATTCTACGATAACCACTGCAATAAACTCTCAGCTGAATAACCTGAATGCCGGCGCAAAAGGCCTGTATCTGGCAGAAGGAAATGAAGCCCGCCTACGGAAGGCTTTTTCCAGCAGGGACCCGAGGCTGGAACTTAATGTGGTTACTCCTTACGCCAACTTTAAAGGGGTAAACAGCAATTCATCGGCGGAAGGCATGTACACCTACAGATTCCCGGTAACCGGCAAGTATTACTCTGACCAGGCCAATGCGGAACCTAACCTGAACAAGAACCTGCCTGACAACTATTACACCTCCGGAACGTGTAACGCACAGGCTGAATTCAAGTATATTAACCGGAAGTTCGTAGGAGAAGGCCTTGAGTATAACCGTCGTGAGCAGAACCCGGTAGATGAGCCAATTATCCGGTATGGTGATGTATTGCTCATGTGGGCGGAAGCGCTTGTGGAGCTGGGAGACCTGAACGGAGCAATGCAAAAAGTAAAGCAGGTGAGAGACCGGGCGGGTGTTCCTACCATGGCATCTTCTTTTACCAGCCAGGCTGCGGCAAGAAACTATGTAAGAGATGAACGCCGGCGCGAATTAATCGGCGAAGGGGTCAACTTCTTTGATGAAATGAGATGGAGAACGCTGAAAGAGACCAAGTTTGACCAGAAAGTGGCCCAGCACGCCTGGGGAGGAACAGAAAGTACGGGCGGAACCACTTATGAGTGGATAGGTGACCACTGGTATACCTGGCCTGTGCCGAAAGCTGAGATCGAATTAAATCCCAATCTTACTCCTACAAAAGGCTGGGTGTATTAATGAATTGCAAATTGCTGACACGCTGCCCTCTGTGTTTGTTTAAGGCAAATGCGGGGGGCGGTTTTTTATAGTTCCGGGTAGTGAGTTCCGAATCAATACCCGGAACTCTCAACTCGGAGCTTTCAACTCATACCTGTTCTTTGCCGTTTTTTTGTACCGGCCGGCCAGCGCGGGGATGTGCTCAAATACCTTCGGCATGACCTCTTCTTCATCGATGATCACTTCCGGCATATCTTTGGTGAAGTTATTGTAAATATTGGAAATACTCAGGTAGTTGTCAGGGTTTTCAAAATCACGCCGGGCGAGGTTCCAGCTGAGGTAACCCGTAGCCATGTCATGGGTACGGTAGGCATCAATATTCCGGCCGGTGATAAATATCCTTTTATTCCCGTAACTCATTTCCGAGGAAGCCTCCCTGACGCGGTAGTCGGCCAGCAGCCGGGCAGATACCCCGAAAATATTCTTGGCTCCCAGGTAGGAGATCAGGACAACCGTACTGAAAAAAAGCAGGAAGATCAGTTCCGGTACAAAAAGCTTTTTGGAATGAACAAAAAAACCGGCGCAATAGAAAGCCAGCGGAATGATAAAATAAACCAGGTTGGAAGGCAGGTATTTCCCTGAAAGCAGGAATGCAATCAGCGCAAAGATTCCCAGGATCAGCAGGGCCTGGTGCGAGCGGTTCTGGAAGCTGTTATAGCGCTGCCCCCGCAGTACCTTGGCCACACCCAGCAGCGACAGCATGACCGGCAGGGTATAGACGATCAGGATATCCCGGATATTCAGCAGGGTAAGCCTGACAAAGTTATTCAGGTTCAGGAGCCATACCGCGGTAAAATCGGCACCCTTGTCATTGAAATAGAAAAAGATGTACATGAAAAATACCGGAAGGATGAACGCCAGGATCACCATAAAAGCCTGGCGGATATTGATCCCTGTATATAAAAAGAGCGTCAGGATGGCCCAGAATATGAAAATGAAAGAGGGATGATGGAAGAGGGTGGCCAGCCCCAGAAATAAGCCGGTTTCAAAGACATCATCGCCCACGCCGTCACGTTTTTCAATCTGGCTTAATACGGCATTTACTCCCAGCAGCACGAAGGTGTTGGCCAGCAGGGACGGAGAGAGCTTCATCAGGTCAAATGAAACGCTCATCAGCACCACATACAGCAATGCGCCTATATAATTACGCTCATTGAACAGGTTACGCTTGCTGATCATGAAGTTAAACAAAAGCGCCTGCAGATAAACCACGGCTGCAGCAATCACCTCATAAATGAGCTGACTGTGTCCGAAGGTGGCATCGATCAGCTGGTAGAAGTAAGACGATAACGGCGCTACCTGTGTGAGCACCTCGTTATACAGGAAAAGATCCTCGTTCAGTTTTCGGCCGATCAGCATCCATTCCAGCTCATTCGACAGCAAGGGCAGCTGGGGGGTAAAAAACAGTAACCGTATGGCCACAATGATGATCAGAATGGACAGGATCTGAAAGACGGAATAGATTCTGAAGAATGTTAACAAGGGATATTCGGCATTTTTATGCAAAAATATGTTTCCTTTCATGCTTATACCAAAAAATAGCCGGATATTTGTAAATTAAAGCACATCACCGCCATTTTCTGCTATAGAGTGTCTTAACTGCTTGAAAACCAGAAGGAATGGAGGGTTGAGAAGTTACAGTATCATAAATGAATATGGAAAGTAAGCGGCAAAGGCAGGTGGGACGGTTGATCCAGAAGGATCTCGGAGATATATTCCAAAGAGAATTCAGAGGTTTGTTTGCCGGTAATTTTGTCACCATCACAGATGTGAAGGTCTCTCCCGATCTGAGTGTGGCCAAGGTATACCTGAGCTTTCTGAAGACACATAACCGGGAGTCCATACTGGACGAGATAAAGGAGAGTACCAAAAAAATCCGGGGGCTGTTCGGTGCAATGGCCGGCAAGCAGTTACGTATTATCCCCAATTTCAGTTTTTTTATTGACGATACCGCCGAATATGCGCAGAAGATAGAGCAACTCTTTGCCAATATTCATATTCCGCCGGCAGAGGAAGAGCAAGATTGATGAATCTCCCTTTTTTTATAGCGCGAAAGTATTTCCTTTCCAGGAAAAAACGAAGTTTCATTAACTTCATTTCAATTATCTCCATGCTGGGTGTGGGAATCGGGCTTTCAGCGCTGATCATTATCCTTTCGGTGTTTAACGGGCTGGAAGACCTGAACCGTCAGATTTTCCGGTCGTTTGATCCGGACCTGAAAATAACGGCGGTTTCGGCCAAAAGCTTTCTGCCTGAAGCGGATCTGCTGAGTTCTATTTCCGCTACGGAAGGGGTAGATTTCTGTACGCAGGTTTACCAGGATAAGGCACTGGCCAAAAATGAAAAGGCCCAGTCGGTGGTAGATGTCAAAGGGGTAGACAGCACTTTTACGCGCAATGCGGAATTCCGGAAGTCGCTGGCCGGCGGCGAAATGAGCGTATATGTCGGTGACAGGCCGGCCGCGTTTATCGGGGCAGCAGTGTATAACAGCCTGCAGCTGACTGTCAATGATTTTTTTCGCCCTCTTGAAATACTTTATCCCAAAAACCAGAAGCTTAACGTGCTTAATCCGGACGAAAACATCAACCGGCTTTCACTCGAAATCTCCGGAGTTTTTATTCTGGAGCAACATTATGATAATTTTGTCTACCTTCCCTTAGAGGTGATGGAAGAGCTGAATGATTATCCCGGGCGCAGAACGGCCCTGGAAATTACCCTCCGTCCGGAAGCGGACGCTCGGAAGGTAAAGGCCGCCATCGCCAAGCTGTTGCCGCAGGGGCTGGTCATCCGTGACAGGGACGAACAAAATGCTTCTTTGCTGAAAGCTATCCGGATAGAAAAGCTGTTTATTTTTATCGGGCTTTTTTTTGTAGTGGGCATTGCCGCGTTTAATATTTTTTATGCGCTAAGTATGCTGGTGCTGGATAAAAAAGATGATATAGCCACGCTGTCAGCCATAGGGGCGGATAAAAGCCTGGTGCGAAGGATTTTTTTCGCGGAGGGATTTATCATATCGGGGGTAGGCATTACCTTCGGGCTGATTCTGGGCCTGAGTGTCTGCTGGCTGCAGATCCGTTTCGGGCTGGTGGGACTGGGAATGGACCACGCCATTACCACGGCCTACCCGGTAAGGGTGATGAGCAGCGATGTGCTGTTTTCGGTAGCCGGAATCCTGGTGATTACCCTGCTGGCTTCTTTTATCCCGGCATCGAAAGCGGCAAATTATATGTTGAACGGAAGGAGAACTGACAATTGACAAGGTACCAGTCACAATTATCTTCCCGGAACTAAGAACTCGGAACTTTTGGATATCGTAATGAAGAAACTATTTTTTATACTCTTTGCGTGCTTACCTGGGGTCGCCCAGGAGCGTACCTCGGAAGAACTGAAGTTTGACCTGGTTCATACCGAACTCCATGTTCAGCCCCGGTGGTCGGATCAGACCCTGGAAGGCAGGGCAATACTGACCCTGAGGCCCTATTTTTATCCCCAGAAAACGCTTGTTCTGAATGCAAGAGAGATGGTGGTCCGTTCTGTGGTTTCAGACAGGCAGGCGTTGAAATATACCAGTGATCACCGGTATCTCTCGATAAGCCTTGACAGGGAATACAGCGCAGAAGATACCCTGCGTATTGAGGTGGAGTACCTGGCCCAACCCGAGAAGATCAGGGAGGAAGAGGGGGAGGAAAACAAAAGTGAAAAAGGGCTGTTCTTTATTAATCCTGACGGAAAGATCAGGGGGCTTCCCACCCAGTTCTGGACACAGGGCGAGACCCAGTGCAACAGTGCGTGGTTTCCGACATTAGACAGTCCGAACCAGAATCATACCCAGGATATTTACATCACACTGGAGAAAAAATATACCACCCTGTCTAACGGCGTACTGGTATCAAGTAAAGATAAAGGAAACGGCCTGAAAACCGACCATTGGTCGCAGCATCTTCCGCATGCCGTTTACCTGACCATGATGGCCGCCGGTGATTTTGTGAAAGTGACCGATAAAAACTTCAGGCGTTTTGAGGTGAGCTACTATATGGAACCTGAATATGCGCCCTTTGCAGAAGGCATTTTCGGACGTACCCCTGAAATGATCACCTGGTTCGAGGAGCTGCTGGGCGTGCCCTTCCCTTGGCAGAAATACGCCCAGGTGCCCATCCGGAAGTTCATTTCCGGCGCCATGGAGAATACCACAGCCACCACGCATGCCCGGTCTGTACTCAAAAATAACCATCAGCTGGCAGACGGGCATGACGATGCCGTTATAGCGCATGAGCTGTTTCATCACTGGTTTGGTAATTATGTAACCTGTGAATCATGGGCCCAGCTTCCGTTGAATGAGGCCTTCGCCAATTATTCGGAATTTTTATGGGCAACGCATAAGTACGGGAAAGAGGAAGGTGATTTTGTTTACCTGACCGATCTGCAGAGTTACCTGGGCGAGGCTGAGGAAAAGCGGGTGCCGCTGATCCGTTTTAATTACCAAAGCAGCGAAGATATGTTTGATGCCCATTCCTATCAGAAAGGCGGGCGTGTGCTGCATACTTTACGCATGGAAGTGGGCGACAAGGCTTTCTTTACAGCCCTGAACCTTTACCTGAAAACCCATGCCTTTCAGACGGCGGAAGTAGAAGACCTCCGTATAGCTTTTGAAAAAGTGACCGGCAGGGACCTGAAATGGTTTTTTGATCAATGGTTCAAAGGTGCTGCCCACCCGGTGGTGCGTTTAAGCCGTACTGTGAAAGACCATGTGCTTCAGCTAACGGCCGAGCAGGTGACCGATTCGCTGGGGAACGGGGTATTCCGCATCGGCCTGCCGGTACGGCTCATCAGCAGCGAAGGAACAAAAGACACCGTGCTGGTGCTTACCCGTGCTGCCGAAACTTTTCAACTGCCTTTTAAAGGGAGCCTGGAAAATTATATTCCCAATGCAGACGGTTATTTCCTGGGAGTAATACAGGACGACCGCACGGTAGATGAGCTGGTTCACCAGTATGTAGCCTCTCCGGAAGCCTACGCACGCATAGCGGCCCTGGAGCTGGCCATGTACAGCGCAGGAGAGGAAGAGCCCCTGGGCGATAAGAAAATCAGGGAGTTGCTTTTTAAGGCTCTCGACGACAGGTTCTGGCGGATCCGTCAGATGGCGGTTCAGCGATTCAGTGATTATGACGGGGATGACTTTTTGCAGGTGGAGAAAGCCCTGGAAAAAGCCATTACAGGTGACCCGGTCTCCAATGTCCGGGCTGACGCCCTGCTGTCGGTCAGGAACTTCCAGAACCCTCTGCATGTGGAACTGGCCCGCAAGGCCATGACCGATACTTCCTATTCGGTACGGGCTGCCGCGCTGGAAATCCTGCTGGGAAACCAGGTTCCTGAAGCAGACAGCCTGGTGGCGTCATATGAGCATGTAAATGACGGGCAGATCTTTGGTGTGATTGCCAACTATTTTGTCACTACAGAGCAGCGGGATAAAGCACAGTGGATGATAGACCGGATGCGGCTGATGGAAGGAATGGACCTCTATCAATACATGGGCCTGCTGGCCTCTTACCTGGTCATCAGCGAGCCGGAGGAGCTGCAGATGGCGCTGCCCTTTATAAAGGATACGGCAATTCACGAAGCGGTGTGGTTTGCGCGCATGAGTGCCGTGCGGGTACTTTATGCGCTAAAAGACCTGTCTGATGAAGCGGCAAAAGCATTTTCTGAAGCTGTACAGACAGAAAAGGATGAAAGACTGATTAATTATTATAAGCAGCTGAATGTGGAGAGATAATCTTAATTTTCTTTCGAAGCTCACTTTTAAGCGGATCCGGAACGCATTGGGTCTGGTGTTCTCTTTTGCGTCTTCCCGGATCACCCGTTCACCGGTTAACCACTATATGCCGGTAGCGCTGGCGGTAGAGCCCACCACTTCCTGTAATCTCCGTTGTCCTGAGTGCCCCAGCGGACTGCGGTCGTTTACCCGGCCTACGGGAATGCTGCGGAAAGAGATGTTTGAGAAGCTGATGGGCGAGATAGGAGACACGCTGCTTTACCTGACCTTTTATTTCCAGGGAGAGCCCTACCTGCATAAGGATTTTCTGCAGATGGTAAAAATGGCTACGGAAAAGGGGATATATACCTCTACTTCCACCAATGCCCATTACCTGAATTACGAAAATGCACTGGCAACCGTGCGTTCAGGGCTCGATCGCCTGATTGTCTCCATTGACGGTACCACCCAGGAGGTTTACCAGCAATACCGTGTAGGCGGAAAGCTGGATAAGGTACTGGAGGGCACCCGGAATATTCTGCGGGCAAAGAAAGAGCTCAATTCAGCCACGCCCCATGTAATATTTCAGTTCCTGGTAGTCAAGCCCAATGAGCACCAGATGGCCGATGTGCGGCGTCTGGCCCGTGAACTGGGAGTAGATGAACTGCGTTTCAAAACGGCCCAGATTTATGACTATGAAGAAGGTTCTGATCTGATCCCTGAAAATGATCACTATTCAAGGTACCGCAAAGAGGCCGACGGAAAATGGAGCATCAAGAACCGGCTGATCGATCATTGCTGGAAAATGTGGCATTCTGCTGTCATCACCTGGGACGGCATCGTGGTACCCTGCTGCTTTGATAAGGATGCCGAATACCGCATGGGAAATGTTTCGGAAAAAAGCTTCCGGGAGGTGTGGTATTCAGATACCTATAAAGGATTCCGGCACAGCCTGATCGGTGGCCGCAAGAATATTGAGATGTGTAAGAACTGTACCGAGGGTACGAAAATCTGGGGGTGATTTAATTTTACAGGTGGGGATGTGCAGGCCCGGTTCCCGAGAACTTCGTTCGCAAACATCGCTCTCACGTGCTCGTTTGTGCTCGAACTGACAGGGCCGATTGCCATTTGTCACATTGAGCAAAGCCGGGTGCGCGTGAGAACGATGATTATTAGATGCTATTCCTGCTTCTTAGGCAACTTCCCCTTTAGTTCGCCATTTCCGAAATAAACTTGATCCGCATCAGCCGGAGCTCTTCTTCGGTAACTTCCTCCTCGTAATCTTCAAATTCTTTCAGGGCCGACCGGATATCATCAGAAGAAGAGGTCATAAAATACTCGTAAATATCCTGCTGCTTCTCTTTGTCGATCACCTGGTTAATGTAGTAGTCGAGATTAAGTTTGGTGCCGGAGAAACAAATGCTTTCAATTTCAGAGATGATCTCTTCTGCTGACATTTCCTTGGCTTCCGCTATATCCTCCAGGTCTATTTTCCGGTCGATCTGCTGAATGATAAAGATCTTGGTCTTTGACTTGTTTACCGTGGTTTTCACCATCAGGTCGTGCGTGGTCTCGATCTCATTATCTTCCACGTACTTGTTGATGAGGTCCAGGAAAGGCTTGCCGAATTTTTGCACCTTGCCCATGCCTACGCCGTTCACCTGTGCCAGCTCATTGGCATTGGAGGGATAGGTGGTGGCCATTTCCTCCAGGGAAGGATCCTGGAAGACCACGTAAGGAGGTACATTTTTCTCTTTGGCTATCTTTTTCCGGAGCGATTTCAGCAGTTCCAGCAGGGCCTGGTCGGAGGCGCCTGATCCGCTGGCATTGCCCGGGGTTTGCTGCAGTTCATCTTCACCGCTTCCTTCGGTTTCATTCAGGTCGTGATCTTCATGAAAAGTGATGCTGTACGGGTCATTCAGGTATTCCTGCCCTTTTTTAGAGACTTTGATGACACCGTAGTTATCAATGTCTTTTTCCAGGTAACCGAACACCATCAGCTGCCGGATAATAGACACCCATTTGTCAGAAGCAGAAAGCCGGCCGTCGGCGTTGACATCCGCTTTGGGCTTCCTGTTTACCACGATGGTGTCTTCGTCTTCCTCTTCTTCCTCGTCTTCAAACTTATCTTCCAGGTCAAAATATTTCAGCCCTTTGCCGAAATATTCCAGCTTGTCATGCTCGTAGCTGAGGATGGCCGGGTTGTCTTTGGTGTTGCCGGTAAGTATATCGGCAATGTGGTTGGCCGAAAAACGCTGCTCGGTTCTGAGAATCGTGTTGATCACCAGCTCCACTTCTTCCTTGCCTTTGAAAGTTTTGGTAGGCTTTTTACAGTTATCGCAGAAACCGCAGTCTTTTTCCATCTGCTCACCGAAATAGGAGAGGAGCTGCCTCCGCCGGCAAACCCCCAGAGAGGAGTAAGCCACCATTTCCATGAGAAGCGCCTTGGCGTTATCTCTTTCGGTTACATTTTTGTCTTTATTGAATTTCTCAAGCTTGGTAATGTCATCCAGCGCATAAAACATCAGGCAGGTGCCGTCAAGGCCGTCTCTTCCGCCCCGGCCGGTTTCCTGGTAGTAACCTTCCAGCGACTTGGGTGCATCGTAATGCACCACGAAACGCACATCCGGCTTGTCGATTCCCATCCCGAACGCAATGGTAGCCACTACAATATCACAGTTTTCATTCAGGAAGGCGTCCTGGTTCTTCATGCGGATGTCAGAATCCAGGCCGGCATGATACGGCAGGGCCTTGAACCCGTTTACATTCAGCAACTCGGCAATCTCCTCCACTTTCTTACGGCTGAGGCAATATACGATCCCTGATTTCCCTTTATTCAGCGAAACAAATTTGATCAGCTGTTTTTTGGCATTCTGCTTCGGCCGTACCTCGTAATACAGGTTAGCCCGGTTAAAGGAGGTCTTGAAGATGACGGAATCATCCATGTTCAGGCTCTTCTTGATATCGAGCTGCACCTTGGGCGTAGCCGTGGCTGTCAGCGCAATAATGGGAAGGCTGTTGTCAATATTCTCTATGATGTCTTTGATCTTCCGGTATTCGGGCCTGAAATCATGCCCCCATTCGGAGATACAGTGGGCTTCATCTACAGCTACGAATGATATGCTGGCCTTTTTCAGGAATTCCAGGTTGTCTTCCTTGGTCAGTGATTCGGGAGCAATGTACAGCAGCTTGCATACGCCGTTGATCACATCGTTCTTTACCCTGTTCATTTCTGACTTGTTCAGGGTACTGTTCAGAAACTGGGCGTTAACACCGTAGGCTGAAAGCTGATCCACCTGGTTTTTCATCAGTGCGATCAGCGGCGATATAACGATGGCCGTTCCTTCAAGAACGGTGGCCGGAAGCTGGTAGCAAAGTGACTTTCCTGCACCTGTGGGCATGATCACAAAGGTGTTCTTCCCGGAGACCACACTCTTAATAATTTTTTCCTGTTCACCTCTAAAGTTATCGAAGCCGAAAATTTCTTTTAAGTTCTGCTTCAATCTTTGTTCTACTGATTCTGAAATCATATACCCGTATGACTTTTATTCGATATCTGTTAAAGTATGGCTAATTTACTAAAAATAACTCTTCACAAATAAATTCTCTGAAAAATATTATTTGTGAACAGTTTTCGGATTTCTGAAGCTAATTTTGTACCCCAAAATGAGCTCTGAAAAAAGTGGAGACGAAAGTAGAAAAAAATATAATTGATACCGCCAAAAAAGTTTTACTGGATGAATCGGAGGCTATTAAATCTTTGATAAATACAATTGACTCCGGTTTTGAGGAGGTGGTGAATGTAATTCTGAAGTCGAGGGGGAAGGTGGTCCTTTCGGGTATCGGTAAAAGTGCGATCATTGCGCAGAAAATATCGGCCACTTTGAATTCTACCGGCCAGAAAGCGGTTTTCATGCATGCTACAGATGCCGTTCATGGTGACCTGGGCATTATTGACGATGAAGATGTTATCGTGATTCTTTCCAAAAGCGGGAATACCCCCGAGCTGAAAGTACTGGTGCCCCTGATCCGGCGCCTGCCTAACCGGCTGATCTCCCTGGTTTCGGATACCGGTTCATTCCTGGCAAAAAATTCAGATTATGTGCTGAATGCGCACGTAGATCAGGAGGCCTGTCCCATGAACCTGGCTCCCACCACTTCCACTACGGTATCCCTGGCCCTGGGCGATGCCCTGGCCATCTGTCTGCTGGAAGCCCGTGGTTTTAACAACCGCGATTTTGCCCGTTATCACCCCGGCGGGGCGCTAGGTAAAAAGCTTTATCTTAAAGTTTCCGACCTTTATCCTCATAACGAGGTGCCGGTAGTGGGCGAGCAGGCAGAAATGGAAGAGGTCATCCTGGAAATGACCTCCAAGCGCCTGGGTACTACTGCCGTGGTTAACCGGGAGCAACAGCTGACAGGGATTATTACGGATGGTGACCTGCGGAGAAAATTAAGGGAAGGGAAGGATATTTTTGCACTAAAAGCCATAGATTTGATGAACAGAACTCCCAAGGTGATCTCCAGGGATGAATTCGCGGTAAATGCACTCAATAAAATGCAGGAGTTAAGTATCACGCAGCTGGTGGTGGAAGATAACGGGAAAGTTCTGGGATTTGTTCACCTCCATGATCTGCTTCGGGAGGGACTGGTTTAATGATGTAGTTATGAGAAAAGTTGATTTTTTAGTAATCGGTTCGGGCATTGCCGGCCTTAGTTTTGCATTGAAGGCCGCCCGTAAAGGTAAGGTGCTGATCCTTACCAAGGTAAATGCCGATGAAACCAATACCAAATATGCGCAGGGCGGGATAGCCACGGTTTTTGACCCGGTAACCGATTCATTTGAAAAGCATATCCAGGATACGCTCATTGCCGGTGATGGCCTGTGCGATAAGGACATTGTGGAAATCGTGGTTTCCGAAGGACCCGACCGGATTCAGGAACTGATTGACTATGGTACCAATTTCGATAAGATGGAAACCGGGGAATATAACCTCACCCGCGAAGGAGGGCATTCCGAAAACCGCATTCTCCATTATAAGGATATAACAGGCTGGGAAATTGAGAGGGCGCTGCTGGAGCAGGTATCCAGGCAGCCCAATATTGAAATCCTGACGCATTATTTTGCGGTAGAAGTAATTACCCAGCACCACCTGGGCGAGAAATCGAACGGCCATGTAGAAAGCTACGGGGTGTATGCGCTGAATGTGAACACCCTGGAGGTGGAGACCATTTTGTCAAAAGTAACTGTGATGGCTTCAGGCGGGGCGGGGCAGATCTACTCTTCCACAACCAACCCCGTGATCGCCACCGGCGACGGCATCGCTATGGTATACCGGGCCGGCGGCCATGTACGCGACATGGAGATGATCCAGTTTCACCCTACTTCACTGTACAACCCCGGAACTTTCCCCAGCTTCCTGATTACGGAAGCGGTAAGGGGAGAAGGCGGTGTTTTGCGGGACAGGAACGGCCGGGAGTTCATGTATGATTACGATGAACGGGGTTCACTGGCACCGCGGGATATTGTGGCCCGCTCTATCGACGCCGAAATGAAAAAATCAGGAGAAGAGCACGTGTGGCTGGATATTACCCATAAGCCGAAAGAATTTATTCTCCAGCACTTCCCCAATATTTATGAGAAATGCCTGAGCATAGGAATTGATATCAGTAAGGATTATATCCCGGTTACCCCGGCGGCCCATTACCTGTGCGGAGGGATAAGGGTAGATGAATTCGGCCGTACGTCTGTTAAAAATCTGTATGCCTGCGGGGAGTGCTCTTCTACCGGATTACACGGCGCTAACCGCCTGGCTTCCAACTCCCTGCTGGAAGCGGCCGTTTTTGCCAACCGTATCGCTGTCAACGCCCTGGAAGTGATTGATTCGCTGGAGTATGAGAGCAGGGTGCCCGACTGGAATGAATTCGGTACGGTTCAGTCGAATGAAGAAATCCTCGTATCGCATAATACCCGTGAGCTGCAGAAAATGATGTCTGATTACGTGGGGATCGTGCGTTCGGATTTCAGGCTGGACCGCGCAGAAACCCGTATGCGGATGCTGAAGGATGAAACCGAAGAGTTTTACCGCAAAACCAAGCTCTCGGTTAAACTCTGCGAGCTGAGAAACCTGATTCTCTGCGCCCAGATGGTGATCCAGTCGGCTAAAAAACGGAAGGAGTCGCGCGGGCTGCATTACAATACGGATTATCCGTACAAGCTGGGCGGAAAGCCGGAAAATACGGTGTTGCACAGGAAGGGTGAATAAAGAATGCTGAATGGGTTAATGCTTAATTGTGAATGGTAAATTGTGAATGAGGGGTTGTCCATATTCATTTACCATTCACAATTAATAATTCATTACTCAGCATTTACAATTGAGCATTAAACCATTTACAATTCCATATTCGGAATTCATTATTGAAAAATTAACAAATATTTTGTTTTTGTTTCAGGAATTATACTGAAATTTGTGACTGTTTTTGGATTAGTTATTTATGGATAAGCTCAAATATTTATTGGAAAGTAATCTTTTCGGGGTTTGTACCAGGATAGGACAAAAACTGAATTTTTCGGCTTCTACCATACGGAAGTATTTTATCTACGCTTCGTTTTTTACCCTGGGCTCTCCTGTTATTGTTTACCTGATCCTGGCTTTCTGGATGGAAGTGCGCAAAACTATCCGGAACAGCAACCACCCCAGTGTATGGGAGCTGGAGTAGGGATTTCATTATTTTTATAGTAAACCCCTGCGGTAAAGCAGGTGGAGGGATGCTTATCTTCTCCGGTATTATACTCCTGGCGGAGTAGAGGAGTGGGGCTGCATCGGAGAGTAAATGCCGTATTTATTCCCGGGAGCTTTAAGTCGGGAGGAAAGAGGATTAACCCCGTCAGGGGCTTCATATTGGTCAATTCTACCTGTCGACCTCCCCCATCACCAGGTCAAGCGACCCGATAATGGCGATCAGATCAGCCATCAAAACTCCTTTGGAAATGGCCGGGAGAACAGAGAGGTTATGGAAAGAGCAGGCACGGCATTTTACGCGTACAGGTATATCGCTCCGGCCGTCGGTACGGAAAAAAAAGCCCAGCTCTCCCTTCGGATTTTCCGCCCGTATATAGAAATCGGTTTCTTTCGGCCGGATTTTTTTGGGTACATAGGCCTGCGGATCAAAATCAGGGGTCCGTTTATGCTCTTTGGCCAGCTTTTCCAGGCATTGATCAATGATCCGCAGCGACTCATGGCATTCCAGCAACCGCACATAGTTCCGGTCCCAGCAGTCGCCGGTCCGGCCCATGGTTCCCTTTCCCACCGGAATATCAAATTCCAGTTCGGGATATACGGAATAGGCGTCGGTTTTCCGGAGATCATATTTCAGGCCGGATCCCCGGAGCACAGGGCCGCTGCAGCCATAATTGATGGCCAGATCGAGAGGTAGTACGCCCACATTGGCTGTACGGTGGATGAAAATATGGTTGTCGATAATGATCTGCTTCAGCTCGGCAAGCTTCGGCCGGATATAGGCTGCAAACTCCCGGCATTTGTCTTCAAATCCTATGGGAAGGTCATAAAAAAGCCCCCCGATCCAGATGTAGTTATAGAGCAAGCGTCCGCCGGAAACCCATTCTAACATGCGCAGGATAGTTTCTCTGTCACGGAAAAGCCAGAGAAAGGGGGTTTGTGCCCCTATATCAATGGCATACGTGCCTATGGCGATAAAATGAGAAGCAAGACGGTTCAGTTCGGCCACTAATACCCGGATGTATTCAATGCGTTTAGGAAAGGTACCCTCAATTCCCAGCATCTTTTCCACGCCCATGGCATAGGCGTGTTCGGAATTCATGGAGGCGAGGTAGTCGAGGCGGTCCACGTAAGGAATTACCTGGTTGAAGGGAAGAGATTCCGCATGTTTTTCGAAGCAGCGGTGCAGATAACCCAGGTGCGGAACTACTTCGCGAACCAGCTCGCCGTCAGTAACAAGTTCCAGCCGGAGCACACCGTGGGTGGAGGGATGCTGGGGTCCCAGGTTAAGAATCATCTCCTCTTCCGCCAGATCTTCTTCTTTAAATTTCAGCGGTTCGGAATCCGTTAAATATTCAGTCCTATATTTGTATTGAACTTTCTGCATTGATGCAAATTTAGTTTAAAACCTCTCGAAATGCACGAAATAGAACCTTTTTATAATTGGAGCCGGTATTATCTTCCTTACGAAGATAAGAGGAGCCCTTTTTACGGGAAAGAGCAGGCGGCTACCTATGAAAATGCAGTTTACGGGTATGTTATTCATCCTGACTGGGACTTTATCGGTTCGGAAACGCTGTATGTAAAACTTTTAATGGTAAATTACCCGCTCAAATATGCGGTGATTGAGCTTTTAGGCGAATGGAACGATACCCTGCATAACGATATCATGTACCTGAAGCGGGGGGTGATCGATAAGCTTCTGAAAAACGGAATCCGGCAATTTATCCTGATCGGGGAGAACCTGTTCCAGTTTCATGGCGGGGAGGATGATTATTACCAAGAGTGGTTTGAAGATGTGGAAGACGGCTGGATAGCGCTGCTGAATCTGCGTAAATTTGTAATAGAGGAAATTGAAAAGTATAAGCTGGATTATTATATGCACCTTGGCGGTACCCTGCAGATGGAAAACTGGAGAACTCTCAAGCCGGATGTGTTTTATTCCCTGGTTTCCACGCTGATTCAACGAAGACTGAGCTGAAAATGATGAAAAAAGAATTTATACACTATTTATTTGAAAAGCACCAGAATGTGCCGGATATTCCGCCCTCAAAAACCATTACCGGCTGGGCGCTGAAAGTATTTAACCTGCTATTTCCGGAGCGGAGCAAAGATTTTTTCAGAAGCGTAGATGAAGTGGAAGGGGAATTCTGGAATATCGGTGATGAGCTCAGGTCCATCCTGGAGGCTACTGCCGAGTGCAGGGGCTGCGGTGCGGAAGAAAAAGCGGCGGTTTTTGTGAAGGAGATCCCGGAGCTGTACCGGCTTCTTTCCACCGACCTCGAGTCTATTCTGAACGGAGATCCGGCCGCCCGCTCCAAATTTGAGATTATACGGGTTTACCCCGGTTTTTTCGCTATCTTCTTTTACCGGCTGGCGCATATCCTGTACCGGCTGGAGATCAGCTATATTCCGCGTATACTTACTGAGTATGCGCATTCGCGCACAGGGATAGACATTCACCCCGGCGCGCAGATCGGAGAGCATTTTTACATTGACCATGGCACCGGTGTGGTGATCGGGGAGACCACGGAGATCGGGAAAAACGTAAAAATCTACCAGGGGGTAACCCTCGGGGCGCTGTTTGTGGAAAAATACATGGCCAATACCAAGCGGCATCCTACGGTAGAAGATAACGTGATCATTTATGCGGGGGCTACTCTGCTGGGAGGCAAGACGATCATCGGGGAGAACAGTGTGATTGGCGGAAATGTGTGGCTGACCAAAAGTGTTCCCCCCAATTCCACCGTATACCATAAGCCCGAAATCCAGGTGATCAATAACGAAAACAGTATCTAGGTGCTCATTAATTACCAGGAATACCAGGCCATGTTTGAGGTGGAAGACCGGATGTGGTGGTACAGAACCCTTCACGACAGGGTGATGGAGGAGATAAAATCGTATTCAGCCGACTACAGGAGCCTGAAAATACTGGATGCCGGCTGCGGAACAGGCGGCCTGCTTACCCGGCTCCGGGCAGAGGGAATCCGGGATATGGAAGGCTTTGACTACAATGAGCATGCGGTAGAATTTTCAAAAAGCCGTGGCCTGCCGGTAAGCCGGAAGAATATCACGCACCCCGATTATCCGCCGCAATCTTTTGATGTAGTGATCTCAGATGATGTATTATACCAATTGGATAACCCGGAATTGCTGGATGCCCTTCACGGCATTTACCGGGCATTGAAGCCGGGCGGGATTTTTATCACCAATAACAATGCCTTTTCGGTTTTTGGTGGTATCCATGATATTGCAGTAGGGAGCAAGCGACGTTTTGTAAGAGCTGATTTTGATGACTTCCTGACAAATGTTCCCGGTTTCCGGATCGTGAAAGCTACCTACTGGTCGTTATTTTTGTCGCCCCTGATCCTGGGGGTAAGGCTGTTTCAGAAGCTTCAGTTAAAGATGGGCCGGGTGAAGGCCGGGGAAGTGCGGTCGGATGTATCCCTGCCTCCGGAGCCCGTCAACCGCCTGCTTTACCGGATTTGTACCCTGGAAAGAGGGCTTTTAAAGAGCGCCCCTTTCGGAAGTTCCCTTTTTTTAGTGATCCGGAAAAGCGATCTATCGTAATAACCCTTAATTTTGCGGTTTGTTTGAAAAAATGATTATGAGTGTAAGAGTAAGATTTGCTCCCAGTCCTACGGGGCCGCTGCACATCGGCGGGGTTCGTACGGCTTTGTATAATTATCTTTTTGCCCGTAAAACGGGTGGAAAAATGCTGCTTCGTATAGAAGATACAGATCAGACCCGCCTGGTTCCGGGGGCGCAGGACTACATCCTGGAGGCTCTGAAATGGATAGGAATTACCATTGATGAGGGAGTAGGTGCCGGCGGTGAGCTGGGCCCCTATGTGCAGTCGGAAAGAAAGGATATCTATGCCCGTTATGCGCAGGAGCTGCTGGAGAAAGGACAGGCGTATTACGCCTTTGATGCGCCGGAAGAACTGGACCTGATGCGTAAAGAGCTGGAAGAAGCGAAAGTGGATAATATTTCCTATAACGCCTTTACCCGGATGAAGATGAAGAATTCCATTACGCTTCCGGCTGATGAAGTTAAGGCGAGGATCGAAGCGGGAGAACCTTATGTTATCCGGCTGAAGGTACCGTTGAAAGACGAGGTTCGTTTTAAAGACCTGGTAAGAGGATGGGTCTCGGTGCACTCTTCCACCATTGATGACAAGATCCTGATGAAATCTGACGGGATGCCCACCTATCACCTGGCGAACATTGTAGATGATCATCTCATGGAGATTACCCATGTGATTCGTGGAGAGGAATGGCTGCCTTCTGCGCCTTTACATATCCTGTTGTATAAGGCGTTTGGCTGGCAGGCTCCCGAGTTTGCCCATCTGCCCCTGCTTTTAAAGCCGGAAGGAAACGGAAAGCTCAGCAAACGTGACGGGCTGCTGGGTGACTTCCCGGTGTTTCCGCTGGAGTGGAAAGATCCGGTGAGCGGCGAGGTGTCCAGGGGTTTCCGTGAAGACGGGTATTACCCGGAAGCGGTGATGAACTTCCTGGCGCTGCTGGGATGGAACCCGGGCAACGACCAGGAGCTGATGAGCGGGGAAGAGCTGGTGGATCTGTTTGATATTCATAATATTCAGAAAGCCGGGGCCCGTTTTGATGTGAATAAGGCCAGATGGTTTAACCAGCAATACCTCAGAAAGAAAGATAATGCGGTGCTGGCGGCCGAGCTGGATGAACAGATCGGCAATGCTGCCCTTTCAGCTAAGATCGTGGAGCTGATGAAAGACCGGGTAGATTTTGTGAAGGAAATGAAAGCGGGCGTATCTTTCCTTTTTACCGCGCCGGAGAAATATGACGAAGAGGTAGCGGCTAAAAAATGGGATGAACTGGCCCGGGGAGCCATGCCCGTGATCAGCGGGGCACTTAGCGGCCTGGAGAATTTTAGTTCTCAGGCTATTCATGATGCTATTTTCGGAGCGCTGGAAGCGGCCGGGATCAAGCCCGGAAAGGTGATGCAGGCGCTGCGCCTGGCGGTAACGGGTGAAGGCAAAGGGCCGGACCTGATGCTGATCATGGAAATTCTGGGGCGGGAAGAAACGGTGCGCAGGATTCAGAAAGCAGTGGAATTGCTGGGCTAGGTTTTCTTGCCAGGATATAGACTGAGGGGGTGATGCCGGAGTCTATTTTAATGGCCACAGATGCACAGATAGATATTGGAATATCTTTGCATCTGTGGCCGGATTATTTTTGTGGTTATCAGGTGGAGTCGCACATGTTTGTACGTTTTATCTATGCTATATGTGAGTTTTTTTACCCTATCAGCAGCGGGATCACCATGAACCCGGCTGAATTTTATTATGAGGGTGAGAGCTGTACTCAGGTTGTCCCGATCAAATGCGTAGGGGCGAAAATCACCCATCTGTTTCGGACAATATATTCCAATTCTTTTCCTGTTTTTTCATCCCGGAAATAGGTGTCTGTTTCGTTTTTAATGAGCTCAGAATAGCCATAGTTGAATGTCCTGAAGTGATCCGCCGTCTCTTCATAATTTAGAACATCTCCGGTTCGGTTATTGTAAAAAGAAGTGTACACTTTGCATTGCACCCAAATGTCTTTTTTCAAAGGCTTGAATTTAAACCTGCTGATGCCGGTAGAGTCTGTTGAATCTATCCGGCGTTTAAATTCTTCCTCGTTTCGGGCCATGAACCTGCTAGTGATCTTTATACTGTCTACGCTGCCGTCCTGCTTTACCCGGAACTGGAAGATCCGGAAGCCGCTTACTCCGTGTTTGAATTTTTCATGTAGTACAACCTGAGGGCTTTGACCGTTAATGAGCACGGGTACCTCTACCTGGGCCCTTAAGGGAAAAGATAACAGCAGGAAGAACGCCGCTGTTTTCATGATATTTCGGATCAGTAGCATAAGCATCATTCTCAGGTTATTGCTATCAAATGGGTAGGGGCGAAAATCACCCATCCGTTCCGGATAATGTATTCCAACTCCTTCCCGGTTTTTTCATCACGGAAATAGGTGTCTATTTCGCTTTTAATGAGCTCAAAATATCCATAATTAAAGGTGCTGAAATAGTATTCCGTGGTCTTCTCACTGCTCCATGGGTCTCCTACGCGGTTGTTAAAGTATGAGGTGTAGACTTTACATTGTACCCAGGTGTCTTTTTTTAAAGGCTTGAATTTAAACCGGCTGATGCCGGCATAATCAGCAGAATCTGCCCGGCGTTTAAATTCTTCCTCATTTAGGGAAATAAACCGGCTGGTGATCTTTATACTGTCTACGCTGCCGTCTTGCCTCACCCGGAACCGGAAGATCCGGAAGCCACTGGTTCGTCTGATAAATTTTTCCTGTAATACAACCTGAGGACTTTGCCCGTCTATGAGCACGGGTACCTCCACCTGGGCTTTTGCCAAAGGTGAGAACAGGCATAAGAAACAGGCCAGCTTAATTGCATTTGGTACCCGGTGCATTGGCTCTCGTTCCGTTAACATTTTTGTAATATTGATTGATGCTATTAATAGAATTTTGCTGGGCAGGGGTGAGCGTAGACCAGACGTCTGTTTTACCCAAACCTCCCCAGGCCAAAGCATCTGCTTCTTCATAGCTAAGATCTTTAAACAGGTAGTGTATTAACTCTGACATGGGCTCTATATACTTGGTCATCATCTGGTGCTGGGCTAGTTCATTACCCGTGCTGATTCCTGACATATTAAAATAGGTATGAACTACTTCGTGCAAGATGGTGGCGGCTATGTATTCCTGGGATGCACCCACCATGGCTGATTCATTTAGGGTAATTTGAAACCTGTTATACGGCAGGTTAAGAATTGCAGCGTCAGCATCTACCGAACTGAGCCCAATATCACTGTTATTAAAATACAACTCTGCGTTCTGTCCAACATAAAAATTGTTCAGAATATTGCTTAGGGCATTATTAAGAGAGTTGGCAGCAATTTTATTCAGAACCGCTGTGAAGCAGGAATCTGAAAAGTTATTGATAACGTCAGTTGCCAGGCTGGCATTATTTCCTGCGCCGCCGCCGCCATGACCCGGATCACCCACATTTTCGTCTGAAACATAATAGCACATAGACTCAGTGCTTACCAGTGTGCAGCCGGAGAGATTCTGGCCGGCCTGCACCCGGTTCTGTTGACTTGGGCAGCTGTAATACTCCCAGTTTAACATACTTCATACGTGGTATTTACTTTGGCATTTTCAGGAGAGGTAATTATTTTCCCTTTTAAATTCCCTTCCTTATACACAAAGCCCTCTGCCAGGTTGCCGTCCATATCGTCTATGAATATAATTCCGGAGAACGGGGCGCTTTTGATATAATGCCTGCCCGCTGATACCTGTTCCTGGTCAGGTACCGACCGGATGATATTGAAAGCCAGGTTGCCTCTTTCATCGGCCTGAACCATCAGGTGGCTCATCAGGCTGGTGTTTATTTTTTCGCCTTTTTCATAGGTCAGAAAACCGGGTTGCATATACTGAAGCGGGATATAAAGCACTTTCCCTTGTGCCAGCTCATAATACCAGCCTCTTTCCCAGAACAGTTTATAGTCACCCTGCCTGCTTTTGGCAGTTCTTAAGCCGCTGAACATTTTCTCATAGGTCTTCTTTGCGCGCTCAATGCTCAAGGGGTCTTCAAGGGTCTGAAGAGGATTTGCTTCACAGGAAACGGTGAAAATTAAAATAAGGAGGGAGATAAGGTAATTTAATCGCATAGTTGTAAGGTTTTTAACGAAAAAAGGATTAAACTTATAATTACCCAATGTTTTACCTGTATTTTTATTGAACGGTACGGCTATGCGGGGGAAATACCTGCAAAGTGCAGAAAATGAGGGCTGTTTAGCGAAATACGTGCACCTGATACGTTAATGGCCACAGATGCACAGATATTCAAATATCTATCTGTGCATCTGTGGCCGGATTATTTTTATGGTTTCCAGGAAGAATCGCACAGGTCAGTACAGATGAAATCTGAAAATCCGTGCAAATCCATGTGATGGGTGAGATTTTTTTACCGCTTCAGCGGTACATCCCGGTTAATTTCCCTGATGTCTGCTTCGTCATTTTGTGAATTTCCCAGCAGGTGTTCAGTGAAATAATCCGCCATTTTCCAGAAGAAGTATTCGGTCATGTTTCCGAAACCGTGTCGCTGGCCCGGCAGTATAACAAATTCAAAGCGCTTATTGGCTTTGATCAGGGCTTCCGCCATACGGATGGTGTTGGCCGGGTGAACGTTATTGTCAATATCACCGGTAGACAGCATCAGCTTTCCTTTCAGGTTTTTGGCCAGCTCGGTATTTTTCTCAATCAGGTAGGAGAAGGTGGTGTCTCCTTTGGGGCTGACCTTTTCCGTTACGCCGTGGTGGCGTTCGCTCCACCAGCGGTTATAGATATTGTTTTCATGATTTCCGGCGCTGGATACAGCCACTTTAAAGAAATCGGGATATACCAGCATGGCGGCTGTAGACATAAAGCCACCGCCTGAATGCCCATGGATACCCACGCGGTCGGCATCAATGAAACGATGGCGCGCCGCCAGTTGCTCGATCGCCACTTTTTTGTCTTCCAGGCCGTAGTCGCGCAGGTTACCGTAGCCATAAGTATGATACCATTTTGAGCGGGCGGGATGGCCGCCGCGATTACCAATGGTCACCACCACAAAACCCAGTTGCGCCAGGCGGTCGGTGCGGTCCATGCTGCGCCCGAAAGCCTTATTTACCGCTTCAGTCTGCGGGCCGGGGTATACATACTCTATAATCGGGTATACCTTCGTGGAATCAAAATCAAAAGGCTTATACATCACGCCGTACAGATCGGTGATCCCGTCGCCGGCTTTTACCTTGAAGGGCTCGGGGAATTTATACCCGGTTGCAAACAGCTGCGAGAGGTCGGCCTCTTCCAGCTTCAGGAGGAGTGTTCCCTTTGAATCATACAGTTCAGATACCGGTATGGTGTTTACCCGTGAAGAATTATTCACAAAGAAGCGGCCGCTCTCGCTGGCGGAAACCTGGTGGTCAAAATCCCCTTTGTTCAGTAGCTTAGGTTCGCCGCCGTTAAGACTGAGCGCGTAGTGATGCAGGTAATAAGGATCTTCGCCGGCTTCTTTGCCGTTTGCAGTGAAGGTGATGGTCTGGGTTTTCGGATCATACCCGGTGATGCTTTCACAGTTATACTCACCGCTGGTCAGCTGCCGCACCAGTGTGCCGTTACGGTTATAAAGGTAATAATGCCCCCAGCCGTCGCGCTGCGACCAGTGAATAAACTGCTGGCCGTTATTGATGAGGTAGGGCCGCTGCACGTCGAGATATACATTAGAACGCTCGCTGACTACATTTCTCACGGTGCCGTCAATGTTTACCGCCACGATATCGATGCGTTTCAGGTCACGGCTTGAACGGCTGATGTAAAACTCATTATTATCTCCCAGCCAGTAGCTGATATAGTGTTTTCCGGTGTAGCTCGATTTGTCCCTTTCCTTCCAGAAGATGCCGAGGGTCTGATTCTTGAATGCCGGTACAGCGATCTGTTTTGAAGTGAGCTTCTGGGCATCAAAGAGGTGAAGCTCCACTTCGGTGGAGTCGGTTTCCCCCGGGATCTGGTACTTATAGGTTTCGAGGGTAGGTCTTTTGCCTCCTACGTTATTGATTACCCACAGCGGGCTAAGGTGGCGGTTATCTTTCCGGCTCACCACAAAATGCTTTCCGTCAGGTGACCAGCTCAGCCGTACGCCCTTTCGTTTTTTCAGCTCTTCGTCTTCTTTTTCATCGCCGGTGGTGGTGCTGTACTGGTCGCCACCCCAAGCGTAATACTGCACGCCGTCGCGCGTGATCTGGTGCTCTGTAATGGTGCTGTCTTTTTCGTCTTTGATAGCCTTTTCAAAGTTAGCGCGGTCCATCCAGTACAGGTTGTAATTCCGGGCAAAGAATACCCGCATGGTGTCAGGCGAATAAGATGCCCAGGCAGGCCTTGCTTTTTCCTTCAGGGAATCGGCCAGCTCTTTTACCTGCCGGGTGGCCAGGTCATATTCCAGGAAAAACACTTTCTTCTTCAAGGTATCGGACTTTACTTTCAGCTTGGCGATTTCCTCTTTGGACTTCAGGGTGTCTTTTGTGCTTTTTACTTCAAACCGGATCCGTTTCTCGTCATCCGTGAATTCCAGGTTATCAATTTCCAGGTGCTGGGCATCAAATGGGTTCTTTACAATGCGCGTGATCTGGCGGGCCAGGTCGGCATTGTCAAAAAGCGGTTGCTTTGAACGGGCCGCCGGATCTACCAGGTACCAGCGTTTTCCTGCCGAAGTCTGGTACTCATACCAGAAGCGGTCGGAATGATTGATCCAGTTGGGCCTGACCTCCGTAGAGAAGATTTTGGTTCTGAGTTTTGAGGGGGAGAATTGGGAGGCAAGGTCATAATTGGCCTTTACGGCAACAGGTTTTTTATCCTGGGCAGCGGCACTCAGCTGCAGGAAGACTCCTGCCAGGAGTAATAGTTTTCTCATAGGTGACTGTTATTGGGTTAAGAAAGGCGAAAATATTAAAAAATACGGAGCATTATTCAATATTTGCTGAATTAGTGACCCGGAAAAGAGTAAAATCAGCAGAGATGAGAGTTTCAACGTGCATTTTCTTACGGATATCATCGGACAGAGGCAACGGAAGTCCGGTACCGTTAAATAAAAATGCTGCTTTTTATAGATGGTATTAAAAATTATTGTTATAATTTAGAATCGAATTTAAGTGTGTTATCCTAGAGCCAAAAAACAAATAATATAGTTATGAAAGAAAAAGTAGGAATTATTGCAGTGTTGCTTCTTTTAATATTAGGAATAATGGGCATGTAATTTATCGGTAAGATAAGTACAGTGAAGTAACAGATCAGAGGGGAGAGATTAGCCGGTTGAAGAAATAAAATGGGTTAAAGGCCGCTTTCTGCAGAAGCAGAAATTATTTAAGATTCCGGGGCATATTGCCGACATTATAAGGAACAGTAAGGCTGGAGAACCCGTGATGAAACTGAGTTTTCAGACGTGTTTTTAGTGATCAGCTTGTTTTAGAAATTAACGCCACGGATGTAAGATTTCCTTTATTAAATTCGTACATTCGTGGCCAACTTTTACCTTCTTTATCGGGCGGGACCAGGGCTTTGCCCGATCAGTTTTTCCAGCCGGAACATCATTTCGTCTTTCTCGCGTAACATCCGCTCATAAAGTTCGATTTTCTCTTCGTGAAGCTGTACCATCTTTTCCAGAGGGTTGATAGTGGGATAATAACTGAACAGGGCATTTCCTGTGGCGTGATCGTTGTTGTTGACGGTGTTGGCAATAATGGTGATCGCCTTTTCCTCATCAAAATTTTTAATGGCAACATCCGGTATTTTCAGGGCCTGGGAAACCTTATAAAGCACTTCGGGTTCCAGAACCTCCTTCTGTTCCATCAGGGAAACCTTTTTCTGGTTCCAGTCTTCCCCCAGCTCGTGGGCAAGCGCTTCCTGTTTAATACCCAACATCTCGCGAAATCGCTTTACATTCCTTCCTTCATGAATCTTAGGTTCCATAAATCTGTCCGGTTAAGCTGTTCAAACTTAGTTCTTTTTTTGATAAAATCAGTTGCCCGTAAAGTTAGGTAATTTATCCCGTAAATTTACTAGAATATCCCTTCCGTAACTGGATTATCCTGCTGAAATGCCCTTTTTTTGTAACATATCTATTCTTCAAATAACTTTCATCATGAAACTACAAAATGCATTTCAACTCAAACGGGGAGAACCATTACCGGCGGACGCTGTGTCAGGGGGAGTGTCTCCGGAGCTTCATATCTCTGCAGATGTATTCCAGCAACCGGCAGGGATCTTCATTGATGGCTTTAGCTAAAATGTAAATTTCATCGGCTCTCATTTTCAGGCAGTCTTTTGAGGCGAACTCACTTATGCGGTTGGGCCGGATTCCCGTTGCGCGGGACAATGCGGCCTGGTTGATGGCTTTATTGTCAAGATATCTTCCAAAACTTGTCCTGTGGTTCTTGTTACTCATTGTATTCAGGTTAATCGATATAAATATATTAGAATACGATACGAATATTTGGTATTTATACTTATATTCGATATGTTTATACGGAAAATCGATATTAATCTAAAATCACAAGACAACTTATGCAGATTGACATCCTATTGAATGATCCTGCCACATACCGTGACGCCCTTTTAGGAATATTGAAAGTGGTAGAAGTGAAAGACCTTACCGGGAAACTGGCCGGTGAAGTAAAACTTATTTACCAGTTAATCGATCTGATTGAAGCGAAGGTGCGGACCGGAAGCAGCAAGTGACCGTTTTTTCTGAAGTATTCTGAGTGGCCAGACAGGAGCGTGGCTTCCCTGTGCATTTACTGAACCCTTACATAACATGATCAATTTCAACATTGCGGAAAATACCTATTTTGATAAGCTTAAGAAAGGAGATGAGGCCGGACTGAGCTATTTTTACGGCCGTTTTTACCGGTGGTACGCTTACAGGGCCTATCGCTATATCCGTGAGGACCTGGATGCCCACTGCATTGCCCAGGAAGCATTTCTACGGCTGTGGATCTTCCGGGAGAGCATTGAAGATATACCGCACCTGCACCGGTTTATGAACGGCCAGGTACAGGAGGCGGGAAAAGCCTACCACCGGAAACGGAGCAACCAGTTTCGCCGTAAGCTGCTGTGGTTTTTCGACTATGAGGACCCGGAAAGCCTGCTGTCCGCCGGTTCAGAGGACTGGCAGGAGGCGCCTGCACTGGAAATAGAGGAGCCGGATGAGGAAGACACCGAGCGTCTGGAGTCGCTGAACCGCCTGCTGCCCCACCTTGACCGGGAGCAGCAGCTGTTTATCCGGCTTTGCCTGAAGTTTGACTTTAACTTTGAACGTATTGCCTGCTACCTCGGCGGCATCCGGGAATACGAGGTGGCGCAACGGGTAAACAATTGCCTTGAACGGCTGAAAAGTCTCCTGGCCGACAGCCGGAAGTTATCGCAGGTGATCCGCACACATACTTTCCGGATAGACGGGCAGCTGAGCCCGGAACAGGCCGATATTCTGAGGCTCCGGTATGAGTTGGGCAACTCTTTTGAGGAGATTGCAACGGCCCTCCGGTTACCCCCCGAAAAAGTAAGAACGCTTTTTATCCAGGCATTCACCATTATTAAAAATAAATATGGAAAGAATAATCCTCACAAGAAAAATCCAGCTGGTTATCAACTGCAGGGATAAGGATGCATTAAAAGAATATTATGACCGCATATATGCCTATCAGCGCATGACCTGCAGGGCGGCCAACATGATTTATACCCACCTGTTCCTGCAGGACAGGCTGAAGGACCTGATCTATCTGACCGATGAGACCCGGGTAAAGCTGGCAGATGCCTCCAAAGATGAAGACGGTATACTGACCACTTCCCATATGAACTCGGTTTACCGTACACTCAGCGCCCATTTCCTGAAGCATCTGCCTTCTTCCACGCTGAGTAACCTGAACCAGGCGGTGTACAGGACTTACCGGAGCAACCGGGATCTCTACTGGAAAGGGGAGAAGTCGATCCCTAATTTCAGGAAAGATATTCCTATTCCTTTCAGCAGCCGGGATATCATTTTGCGGGAAGAGGAAGACGGGAAGAATTTCACCTTCTCGCTGTTTAAAATACCCTTCAGGACTTACCTCGGGCGTGACCGCTCCGGTAGCCGCCAGATGCTTCGCAGGATAGTCAGTGGCGAGCTTCCCCTCCGGCAGAGCGCTATACAGATCAAAAACAACAGAATCTACCTGCTGGCCAGCCTGGAAGCAGAGAAGCAATCCAGCCGGCCGGATCTGTCGCTTATTGCGGAAGTCTCGCTTTCCATGGAGTACCCGCTGGTGGTGAAGATCGGGCGGGAAGAATTTCAGATCGGGAATAAGGAGGAGTTTTTGTACCGCCGGCTGTCTATACAGGCTGCCCGCCGCCGCCTGCAGATCGCCGCTACCTGGAACAAGGGCGGGAGAGGAAGGAAAAAGAAGCTGAAAAGCCTGGAGAATTACAGTGAAAAAGAGAAAAATTATATTGAGTCCCGTCTCCATCTTTACAGCCGTAAACTGATAGATCATTGCGTCAAAGCAGGGGCAGGCACCATACTCCTGGTGAACCAGTCGTACAAGGAAGAAGTGGCAAGGGAAAATCCGGTGCTACTACGGAACTGGAGCTATTACGGGCTTAAATCCAAGATTGCCTACAAGGCAAAATTAGCCAACATTATGCTCATGGAAGAGTAATTAAAGAAATGCTGGATTAGTTAGAATGGAGGTTGTCCGCACCACCGGAAGTTGAGGCTGAGGCACTCGATAAGTTGAAAAACACATGCGGTTAAGGCGTGAGAAACGTCCGAAGAAAAATAATTGCCGGCAGGATACCGGAAGGTGCCGTACTTAAAAGAAGATATACAGGGGCTGATCGTACAGCCTCAGGATGAGGCCGGAGGCACTCATTAAGCAGAACGCATACGAAAGCCGTCGGAACTTAGATCCGCTATTTTCTCAGGAAGCTGCTGCAGTACCGGTTTCTGCAGCGGCCGTCACCAAGCCTCTTCGCCGGCAAAAAGGGGCTGCTCCTGCAGAGACAGCCCCTTTTGAGGTAGCAATAGAAATTACTTGCCGCTGCTGCTCTTCAGAACTTCTTCCAGCTTATCGTGAAGTTCCTGGCCTTTCAGGTTTTTGGCAATAATATGTCCTTCAGGGCTGATCAGGAAATTGGCCGGTATGGCGCGCACGCCATACAAGGCAGCGGCCTCACTGTGCCAGTACTTCAGATCCGAAACCTGCGTCCAGGTCAGTCCGTCTTTTTCAATGGCCTTTATCCAGGCCTCCCGGGTTCTGTCAAGCGACACGGCAAATACCTCAAAACCGAGGTCTTTGTATGTAGTGTAGGCCCGGACCACGTTGGGATTTTCTTTCCGGCAGGGTCCGCACCAGGCAGCCCAGAAATCCAGGAGTATGTATTTCCCGAAATGGTCAGAGAACCTGACCGCTTGGCCTTCCGTGTCATTTAAAACAAAGTCGGGAGCCGGCTGACCGATCTTCACTTTTTCCAGGGTGGAAAGGTAGGTATGGAGGTTTTTTACATATTCTGAATTCTGAAGCGCAGGATTCAGCAGACCGATATTACGCCTGATCTCCTCCGGTTCGAGCCGGTAGGCATAGTTCCTGTACAATACATAGGCGGATACAATGGAATTTGGATTTTCTTTAATGAAATCTTCTATTTTCAGGTCCCTGCCGGCGGCTTTGTACTTTTCAAATACATTCTGTGCGCCGGAGCCAGTAAATTTTGTATTCCTGTAATAGGACGTGCTGTCAAGATCTACATTTACGTTTTGATCACCCGGGTCAAGAAAAAGAAAAACAGGTGCGCTCTTTTCATCCAGGGTGAGACCATAAACTTCCGGTAACCTGAGTGTGCTCTGAAGACGGAACTCCCCTGAATCAACGGCTGCCGAGTCGATCGTATAGAAAATTTTATTCCGGAATGCCTGAAGATAGACTTTTTTGCCGGAAGAATTTTTCAGCTTTCCGCTGACAGATACGGTTTCCTGGGCAGCCAGGTTGCCGTAAGAGGTGCATGCCGCAAGGGCAATGATCAGGCTGTACTTTTTCATAAGTGAAGCGTTTATCGGTTTAATGTTAAAAAATATCAAATAAGCTCTTCAGACCGGGGGGCCTGTCTGTTAATAGACCTTCGGCAAATTCTACTCCTATTCTTCTCCCCCACTCCCCGTTCCTGGTTTTTACCTGGCCAAAGTAGGCCGGGGTGGAGATCGGCGTTTCCGGCTCTGTACTGACCGGGTTATAGAACTGGCTCCGGTACGTACGGAAAGCCTCTTCCTTCTGCAGGTAGAAAGGAGTAATGTCCAGATAGATGTCGGGCTCAAGCCAGGCGTCCTGGATGTAATAAAAAAGTTTCTTTACCTTCCAGGGTTGCTGGTTGTTTCCCATAGTATCTGTGGTGCGTATTCCGGACATAGGACTCATAAATACGGCCTCTTTAACCAGGTCTGATGCCCTTCCGTGGTCGGGGTGCCGGTCTGCCGGAGGATTTGCAATCACTATTTCAGGTCTGAATTTACGGATTACCTGTATTACTTTGATAATATTTTCTTCCGTTATCTGAAAAAAACAATCTTTTAAATTCAGGTTAGACCGGTGGTGAAGACCTAAGACGCGGGAAGCTTCTTCCGACTCAGTTAACCGGATGTCTGCGTTACCCCTTGTGCCCAGCTCTCCGCAGGTAAGATCGATAATGCCGGCTTTCCTGCCTTCTTTTATGTGTTTGATCAGGGTTCCCCCTACGGCCACTTCCGCATCATCGGGATGGGCGGCTATTACCAGCAGATCCAGCTTCATTTTACTTTCGGGAAAATGATTGTATAAAACCTTTCCAGTAAGGATAGATATAACAGGCAGCGCAAAAGCCCCAGAATGATTCCAGAAAAGCAAAGAACAGGAGCACAGCAGCAAGCCCGCGGCTCAGGCTGCTATATCCGTAAAGGGAGGAAAGCAACAGGGCCGTGCTCAGTATCAGGCCTATTCTTGCTGCAAAAACCTTGGGGCCACGGTCAACGGGCCTGGAAGGGAGCTCCAAAAGAGAAGCCAGTATATTACTGATCCGGGCCAATGGACTTTCCTTACCGTAACGGGAAGAACGGACAGCAAAATCAATGACCAGGAAGCAGGGGATGGGCCATAGCCCCGTAATGACAAACAGACTGGTCAGGATCACTACAAAAAATGCGGTAATACGCGCGCGGGTCTCATCTGCTTTGGTGAGATCTACAGGACATTCCGGGTAATTTGCCATAGGAAGAGATAGTTAAGAATTATTTATTTCGACATTTCGCTCCGGTTATCCCTGGATTTGAAAACAGGGTAACCCAGTTGCACATACCAGGGCTCCTGGTGGTATTCTTCGAGGCCGTATTGCTCAGGATATTTACGGGTGATATGGGCCGTTCCGAAAATTACATCCCATATAAAATACATATTCCCGTAATTGCCGTTGATGACCCCCACGCCGTCACGGTCATGAGCTGCATGATGGGCATGATGAGTGGCAGGAGTAGAGATCAGCCGTTCTATTACCCACATCACAGGATGAAGCCATTTGATCTTGTAGAGGGGTTTATCCCATGGATAGGGCGAGTGCGAGGCTATCCCGATGAGCAGTTTGAGAAAATAACCCACCAGAAATGCCTCGCCGAAGCCCAGGAAGATCAGTGTGGCCGATACCAGCCGGGAGGGAAAGATCAGCAGATATACCCAGGAATTACGTGCGGAGAGAAGCACGCTCATTTCGGGGGCAGAGTGGTGAACGCGGTGTCCCTTCCACAGCCATTCACAGGTGTGGGCAGCCCGGTGCCACCAGTATTGGGTAAAGTCTTCAAGGAGAGTGACAATAAGAAGCCCCAGCCAGAAGTTTACACCCTCAAAGTAATTGCTATAGACAGGAAAGAAATACTGGAGTACATAAGTGGTGAATATGAAGCTTAAAGGGCGGGTAATAACGCTTGACATCAGTAAGCCGGCCACCGTGATGTGCCATTCGTTTTTATTCCACTTTTTACTTTTAAACACCCCGCCAATATATTCGGCCAGACTGAAAGCCGTTAATAGAATAACTATTTCGTAGTAAATGGTCGTTTCTGTAATTTTCATGTTTTGTAAAGGGGGGTTAATGCTATGCTCTGTCTGATACCTTTGACTGCCGCGGCCCCCAGCATCCCTGGAGGATATACCCGCCGGAATCTCCGTTTGGTTTTAGAGAAATTCAGGGCAAATATAGGAAGTCTTTTCTATTATCCTATTAAATCTATAGATTTTATATTCTTACAAATATTCTTTTGTGTAAATGCCGGAAAATGGGCTTAATCTATGAAAGAAGGTATATGAATCGGACGAATGCAGACAGGATATAATTATATAAAGGTATTATTAAATAATTCGGATATTTAACGAAATATTTTGGTGAAGTGCTTGACTTGAAAAACAAAAACCAGGTAGGTTTGAATACTATATAAAATCTATAGATTAAATATATTAATAATTATGAAAGAAATCTATCTGTTTCGAAAAATCATTATTCTTGTACTTTTCTTTGCTTCAGACGCCTGGGCCAACCGGTCGATATCGGGCTTCGTAAAAGACAAAAATACGGGCGAAGCGCTTGCCGGAGTTTCGGTATTGGTGAAGGGAACCACGCAGGGGGCAATAACTGACGGGAACGGGAGCTTTACGCTTCAGGTGCCGGCCGGCGCGGTTACGGTAGTTTTTACAAGCATCGGTTATGTGACCCGGGAAGTAACAGTGCAGTCTGACCATGACGGGCAGCTGCTGGTGGAGCTGGAAGAAGACAGCCGGAACCTGGACGAGCTGATCGTAGTAGGTTACGGAACACAAACCCGAAATGAATTTACCGGTTCTGCCGTTCAGATCAAAGGCGATCTGATAAAGGAACAACCCGTTCAGAGCTTTGACCAGGCGCTTCAGGGAAAAGCCGCCGGTGTGAGCATTGCCCAGCCTAACGGTGTTCTGAATAACCCGCCGGTGATCCGTATCCGGGGAGTAAATTCCATTTCACTCAGCTCTTATCCCTTAATTGTAGTAGACGGCGTGCCTGTCAATACAGGAAATATCTCGGCTGATTCGAATGTGCCTAATAACCCCCTGGGCGATATTAACCCGGCTGATATTGAGTCGATTGATATTCTTAAAGACGCGGCTTCCACAGCCATTTACGGCTCAAGGGCCGCGGCCGGAGTTCTTTTGATTACAACGAAAAGAGGAAAGGAGGGGCGTGTAAGGGTAGGTTATGAAGGCTGGGTAGGTATTTCAAATGCCGTCAGGTTGCCGGAAGTGCTTAATGCGGAAGAGTTTATTGCTATCAAGAATGAATCAGTGCTTAATTCCCGGTTATTAGCCGGAGCATCTGCCGAAAATTATGAGCAGTTTTTCGCAGATCAGAATCCTGACGGCTCCCCGGTAGATACCCGCTGGTATGATTATATTTATAGAACCGGGGTTTCTCATAATCATGGGGTCAACATTTCCGGCGGAACCCAAAATACCAGCTATTACTTCTCTGCCAACTATTCTGATCAGAAAGGATTTTTGGTGGATAATGATTTCAAACGAAACGGTATCCGTTTTAACATAGACCATAAGGTGAATGGGTGGCTGAAGCTGCGGGGCAATTTCAGCTATAACAATACGTTTAACCAGTCGCCCAACTCGGGTTCCCTGCCCAATAACGCCCAGCTGATCATTGGTGCGGCCAGGATGTCGTTTATATTGCCGCCCAACGTCTCTCCGTTTAACGCTGACGGAAGCTGGAATGTGACTCCCACCGGACAGATCGGGAACGGCAACAATAAGATTGTAAGCTCATACTATAACCCCCTCGCTCTCTTTGAGTTGTCAGAATATACCTCTGAAAATGACCGGGTGCTGGGTAACCTGGGGGCTACCTTCCGCCTGCTGAAGGGACTGGACCTGACCACCACCTATTCTGTTGACCGCCTGAAAACAGAGAATATCGGGTTTAACAGCTCCAAAACAGGCAGCTCATCCACCACTACGGGCGGAAATGCTTACAATATTTCAGCGCTCCGAAATAACTGGAACTGGACCACCACCCTGAATTACGATACCCGGCTGGCTAAAAATCATATTTCGGGCCTGGCCGGCTATGATGTGCAGAAGTTCAGCAATTCCGGCTGGGGGGCATCGGTAACCCAGGCCGCAGACAGTTATTTTGAAGATTACCAGGGCACCTGGGGAAACATTACTCCTACCGGGAACTTCATCAATGAACGGGCTTATGTGTCCTATTTCGGGCGTATCAATTATGATTACGCCGATCGCTATTTCTTTACGCTTAACTACCGCAGAGACGGAAGCTCGCCCCTGGGTGTTAATTTTAAATTCGGCGACTTCGGGGGGGCTTCTGCCGGCTGGCTGGTTTCGGAAGAAGAATTCTTCAAAAATTCTTCTGTCCGCAGTATCCTGAGTTCGGCTAAGCTGAAAGCCAGCTGGGGAAGGGTAGGAAACGGCAACCTGAATAATGCCTACGGCTCACTGGAACTTTACGGGGCATCGCTTTACGGAAGTGCCCCTACCTGGGCGCTGAGCCAGGCGGGTAACCCTGATCTGGCCTGGGAAACCAGCAATCAAACCAACATCGGAGCGGAACTGGGTTTCTGGAATAACAGGATTCAGGCGGAAATTACCTGGTTTAACAATGACGTGAACGGCCTGATCCTGAATGCCCCGCAGGCACCGTCCAAAGGAATTCCGGGAGATGCCATTCTGGCCAACGTGGGGTCATTGTATAACCGGGGGCTGGAACTGGGAATTAATGCAGGGCTTATCCGGAAGGATAATTTTTCATGGAGCGCCGGCCTGAACTTTACTTCAGTGACCAATAAGGTAACCGCCCTTGCCGAAGGTAATGCCGATATTATCGGAACCACACACGTGGCGGCCAATGCTTTTAACGTGACGCGCGTGGGGCATTCGGTAGGCAGCCTGTACGGAGCCGTGGTAGACGGGGTCAATCCCGATAACGGGCGTGTCGTGTTTATTAACAAGGACGGGAAGAAAGTACAGTTCACCCATGTGGCGGGAGCAGGAGATTACCGGTGGTCGTACCTCGACGGAACAGAGGCACCGGCTATCACGGCGGCTGATTACCAGATTCTTGGAAATGCTCTGCCCAAATGGTTTGGCGGGTTCAGCAACTCATTTACCTGGTATAATTTTGACCTGGGCTTTAACTTCACCTTTGCCGGCGGCAATTATATTATGAACGGAACCCGGGCCACACTGCTTGATCAGCGCTATTTTAATAACAGTACCGAAATTCTGAGCCGCTGGCAGAAACCGGGAGACATCACCCATGTGCCCAGGCTGGTATATAACGATCAGCTGTCAAACGGCAACAGCGGTCCGGTATCCACCAATGTGGAGAAAGGTGATTTTCTCCGGCTTCAGAACATAAGCTTTGGCTACAGGCTGCCCCCGGGCATCCTGGAAGGTTCCGGAATAGGTTCTGTCCGCCTGTATACACAGGTTTCCAACGCTTTTCTGTGGACGCGCTATTCAGGACTTGACCCGGAGTCTTCCTCGAACAGTAACTCGAATACTTCCCCCGGGGTGGAGCTTAATTCCATCGGGCAGGCACGTACTTTTACCTTCGGACTTAACCTGGGCTTTTAATCATTTAACACTTACCTATCATGAAAAATAAATATATTCTGAGCGGACTCCTTCTGATCTTATCTTTTACTTCATGTGACCAGGACCAGCTTCTTAACACGGTTCCTCCCACCCAGCTGAGCTCGGCAGATGTTTTTGACACTCCGGAGCGTATTCTCGGCCTGGTGAACGGCGTGTACAAAGCGCTGAAGAGCTCAAGCTTTTACGGGGGAAGGTATTTACTTTATACCGATGTGAGGGGAGAAGATTTTATCAATATCACGGGAAACACCTTTACCGGGTATGAAAGCTGGAATAACTCCTATGCCCCCGGATCTAATGATATTATTAATCTCTGGTCAGCAGGTTATACCACTATTAACCAGGCGAACATCCTGATCGACGGTCTGCAGAAAAATACCGGGAAGATCGATGCTTCACTGGAACTCCAATATATTGCAGAAGCCAAGTTCCTGAGGGCATTGACCTATTACAGCCTCGTAACCGTATATGCCCGGCCCTATAATGAAAACAACGGGGCTTCTCCCGGCCTGCCTTTACGCCTGCTTGCCGAAACCACCCCGGCCAACAATGATCTTGCCAGAAGTACGGTGGCTGAAGTATACGGACAGGTTCTTAAAGACCTGGATGATGCGGAGGCCGGTCTGCCCCAAAGCCATGGCAACGCCCTTTTAAACACTACGCGGGCACATAAAAACACGGCTATTGCCTTAAAAACAAGAGTTTATCTGAATCAGAACAATTGGGATAAAGTAATTGAGGAAGCAAAAAAGATTGTGCCTCAGACCTCCGCGCCATTTTCGGCCACTACCGGCGTAAATCATCAGCTGCAGGATGTGGTACAGATTTTTGCGGGTAATTTTACCACAACCGAGTCTGTTTTCTCCATTCCGTTTACTAACCTGGATAATTACGGGGGGCAGTCTTCCATTGCCTACATCTATAATACAAACTCCGAATATTACCTGAATCCTGAAGGGGTCTACGGAGATGCCCAGTGGGGAGTTTCCGACCTGCGGAGAGCGTGGCTGAGAGTAACGGGGGGAAGAGCTTTTTTGGCTAAATACGGTGCTACCGCTCCGTTTCTGAACTATATACCGGTCATCCGGTACCCGGAAGTACTGCTTAACTATGCCGAGGCGCTGGCAAGAAAAGGAGATACCCGGCTTTCCGCCCTGCTTCTGAAGGCTGTTCACGGCCGCTCTGATGCATCGTTTGTTTTCCCGGAGGGGTCCCTGGCTACTTCTGAAGCAGTGCTAAATACGATTTTGAAAGAGCGCCGGATTGAATTGTTAGGGGAGGGGTTCCGGTCGAATGATCTGCTCCGGAACCTTTTGCCCATACCGGCCAAAGGCAGTGCGTCTCTGTCGGCTGAGCGTATAGACCCGCGGGATGAAAACTATATTTTCCCTTTGTCTAACGCAGAGATTGCTACCAATAAGCTGCTGTAAATGATTTTGTCTGTATTGTACGATTGTTGGAACGCCATGCATGACCTCACCGTTTGGTGGGGTCATCATTATCCCGGTGTGCAAAAGCCCGCCGTTCTCATCGCAAAGTTCATATGTGTGAAATAGGTTAAATAGCAAAATTCCCGGACTCGTTGAGCCCGGGAAATTTTTTTGAAGAGCAGGTGATTACCATCCTTTCACAGCACCGCCTTTAAAGGCTTTGAAAGCTGCGGCTTCCACTTCTCCGGACTGATATGCTTTTACAAAGTTTTTTACTTTCTCTTCGTCCTTATTATCCTCGCGGGAAACAATCACATTGACATAGGGTGAGTTTTTATCTTCTTTCAGTATACCGTATTTTTCTACGTCGAGGCCGGCCTGGGCAGCAAAATTACTGTTGATCACGGCAATCACCACATTGTTGTCGTCTAAAACCCTCGGTAGTTGGGGAGCTTCAATTTCAAGGAAATTCAGTTTTTTCGGATTGTCTGTAATGTCAGTGATTCCGGGAAGCAGCCCTACGCCGTCTTTCAGCTTCAGCAGCCCTTTTTTCTGAAATAAAAGGAGAGCCCGCCCGCCGTTGGCAGGATCGTTGGGAATCACTACGGTGCTGCCGTTTTGCAGCTCTTTCAGAGAGGATATTTTTTTGGAATACGCTACTATGGGATACACAAAGGTTTTGCCTGCCACGGCCAGCTTATATCCCCGTTGCCTGGACTGCTCTTCCAGGTAAGGAATATGCTGAAAAGCATTCAGGTCAATATCTCCCTGGTGAAGTGCCTCATTGGGCAATACATATTCATTGAATATAACCAGTTCTACATCCAGGTCGTATTTTTGCCTGGCTACTTTCCGCGCGGTTTCTGCTATTTCACGTTCTGGCCCTGAGGTGATCCCCACTTTAAGAGAGTTCGGGTTGTCATTTCCGGAAGAACATGCGCCAAGCAGAAACAGGGCGGCTATACTGAGCGTTTTTATATTTTTTAGCATAATTATCGGTGGTTAAATTTTTTTGAAAGCCGGTTTCCGGCAAACTGTATACTGAAAACAAGGATCACCAGGAGGCCCAGCACGGTGTTCATGATCAGGGCATCATAACCAATGTAGCCGTACTGATACCCGATCTGCCCGAGTCCGCCGGCGCCTACAGCGCCTCCCATCGCCGAGTAGCCTACCAGGGTGATCAGGGTAACAGTCATATGGTTGATCAGGGAAGGAAGAGCCTCGGGAAGCAATACTTTGGTGATGATCTGCAAGGGCCGGGCCCCCATGCTGCGGGCGGTTTCTACCAGTCCCGCCGGCACTTCAAGCAGGCTGTTTTCTACCAGGCGTGCAATGAACGGCGCCACCCCGGTGCTGAGAGGCACCAGGGCGGCAGTCACCCCGATGGAGGTACCCGCCAGAACCCGGGTAAACGGAATCATCCAGACAATGAGTATAATGAAGGGAACGGAGCGGAATACATTGACCACCACGGAAAGTATACGATAATGCCACTTGTTTTCCATCAGCTGACCGGGCTGTGTGAGATACAGGAATATACCGGTGGGAAGCCCGATCAGGAACCCGAAGAAGCCGGAGGCAAAAGTCATAAAAATGGTTTCCCGGAGCCCTTTCAACAGCAGCAGCAGAGTGGAGTCAGGCATATCCCTTCACAGTATTTTTGATATTCTTCCGGTCCAGGTACCGGATCGCTTTGTCAGTGTTTTCTTTATCAGCCCTGAGCTCAAGCAGTAGTTTACCGAAATTTCCTTTTCCCAGAAACTCAATGTCTGCCCTGAGCAGCCGGTAGGGGATTTTAAGCTGGGAATGAATGGCATCTATCAGGCGCTCAAAAGAAATGGTGCCGTTGAGTTCTACTTCTACAATAGGAAATAAGCCTTCGGAATAGGTATTTCCTAACCGGTTGTAAATTTCTTGCGGTAAAGTCATAGTTTCTGTTTTTAGAAATTGTTTGATGATCGGTATATCGTCTTGTACCAGTTCTGACAGGGTGCCCCGGGCCACCAGTTTTCCGTGGTCTATCACAGCTACATGATTACAAATGGCTTTGATGACCTCCATTTCATGGGTGATCAGCAAAATAGTGATTTTCAGCCTGGTGTTGATGTCTCTCAGCAATTGCAGTATAGCCTGCGTGGTGGCCGGATCCAGCGCGCTGGTGGCCTCGTCACATAACAGTACATAGGGGTCATTGGCCAGCGCCCGTGCAATAGCCACTCTCTGCTTCTGCCCGCCAGACAGGCTTTTCGGGTATTCGTCAGCTTTTTCCGCCAGGCCCACCAGCTCGAGCAGCTCTGTAACTTTTTGTGCGATTGCAGCTTTGGGATGTCTGTCAAGCTCCAGGGGAAAGGCCACGTTTCCGAAGACAGTGCGGGAAGACAGGAGATTAAAATGCTGAAAAATCATTCCTATCTTTTTGCGCTCTTCGGCCAGTCTTTCAGAAGAAAGGGAAGTGAATATTTTTCCATTAATGATGATCTGGCCGGTATCCGGCTTTTCCAGCAGGTTAACGGTCCTGATAAGGGTGCTTTTTCCGGCTCCCGAACGGCCTATGATTCCGACAATATCCCCTTCTTTTACTTCCAGGCTGATATTATCCAGCGCCTTGAAAGCGCCGTTAAATGTTTTCGATATGTTACGAACAGAGATCATTTCGGATAAGCCGGTACGTGACCGGTACAGACCAGGTTGCCTTATGCCGGGCTGTAAGGCAGGGTCAGGGCCGGTGATATTGATCCGGTTACAGGTTTTAAGAGATGGTCTGCGCAAATATACAAGTATTAATATATATAATCTATAGAATTAATAGATTTAATTTTGATTTTTAACGGGAGAGCAAAAAGACTCTCCCGTACCCGGACAGAGTCAATGATTGTGCCCGCCTGTATTACTTAGCTTTGCATAAATGAAAAAGGCTCCCCTGGTTACAATCTTTGCCACCGGAGAGATCTCACGTACCGGTGTGATGGCCGTATAACCCATGTCAGAAACGCCCTTTATGACCTCTGTTTTCTCGAAACTCACCGTTCCGGCCTGCCCTTGGGCGGGCCCGGGTGCTTCCTGCCCGGGAGCGTGATCATGTCCTGCTTCATCATGTGCATGCCCGTGGTCATCCTTATCCTCCGCAGCGGCTCTGCTTGTCTGAACAAAAATGTAGTATTTGCCGTCGGCTTCTACAATGGCCTCATCAGGCACCGCCATAGAGGTCACATGGGCCAGGTTGACCGTTCCGGTAATATTCATGCCGTCTATAAGGCCGGATTTTTTTGCCACTACCGAACTATGCACGGCTATGGTCTTACTGGCATTTTCAAATGTAGAACCTATGGAATACACTTTCGCGGTATAGGTCTCTACCGGGTTATTGGTTATCATGAAATGGATGGTTTGTCCTACTTTGATTTTGGGCAGGTCCCTTTCAAATACCTGTAAATCCAGGTGCAATGAATTATTGTCCACCACTTCGGCTACCGGCGAAGAGACGTCAGTGTAACTTCCCAGCTGGGCAAAAATGTTACTGACCGTTCCGCTGATGGGACTGGTAATCACCAATGAGCTCTGAAGGTTGTTATTGTTCAACGAAGCCGGGTGAATGCCCATCATCTGGATTTGTTTGCCGAGAGACGACTTCCGGGTCCTTAATGTATTTATCTCGGAGGTGGCGGCCTGGAGATTTTTCTTCGCTCCGGCATTCCCCTCATTCAGCTGAACCTGGCGCTGCAATTCCTGTTCGGCCAGGGTGATTCTTGAATCGAGGGTAATGTATTCCTCCTGCAGCTGGATGAACTGGGGATTGGCAATGGTGGCAATCACCTGGCCTTTTTTAACGTAATCGCCCAGCTCTATCTGTAACGACTGAATGATACCGCCGTAAAGTGAAGTAATGGTAGCCCTGTTAAGATTGGGAACCCGGAGAATGCCGTTGGCTTTAATTACAGCAGTTAAATCTTTCTGTTCAATGTTTCCGAAAGTAATCCCTACGGCTTTGACCTGCTCTTCCGTAAGCGAGGTTACCGTTTCTTCTTCGTGCCCCGGGTCTTCCCGGTGCTCTCCGGGAGTATTGCTTCCCGAAGGTTTCGCACCACAGCCATTGAGGAGGGTCATAAGCATAAATGCTGATATTGTCTTTGCAAGAATTTTCATAGGTAAATCAGTTCGGGGTTGCGGGTAGTGAGTTCGAAGTACAACCGTTCATGGCTCACACCCCAGCCCTCTAGTTATTATTGAAATAATTGAATTGGATAGCCGACTGGTTATAAAGGTTCAGCACATCCAGGTAATTCTGCCGGATACTGATGGCCTGGCTCATAAACTGGCTCAGCTCGGCAAAAGACAGGTCACCGGCAGCATACCCTGAGGTAGCTGCCCGGATAATGGCTTCGGCCTGGAGCAACCCGGTTTCTTCATAGTACTTTAATAAAGCCCGGTTTTTTTCAATATCCGAAGCAAGGTTCAGCTTTTGGGTAAGGAGTTCCTGGGTCTGGTATTCCAGCATTTGCTGCTGCACCATTTTGCCGGCAACAGCAGCCTTTACCCGGTTTTTATAAGCGCCCGTTCCGAAGATGGGGATAGAGGCAGATACGGAAAACCCGCTGAACGGATCTTTTGCCCCCCAAAGTGCCTGGGAGAAAAACCTTCCGGAAAATTCCGGCTTGTTGGTATTTTTCTGTACCGCAATGCCCGACTCGGCAATGTTCACATTCTGCTGCTGCAATTCTAACAGCGGGTGGTTTCCGGGTGCTTCCCACCCATTGACTTCTACCTTACCCAGCGCTTCATTTACCGGAAGCATCCATTCATTTTTATTGAGGAGCATCATCATTAGTTGCTGCTGTATCACCATATCTTTTTTGTTTTGCTCCAGCTGCGCCTGCAATTCTCTCAGCCGGGCCTCGGCTGCGATCCTGTCCAGTGCGGCCACATCTCCGGTTTTCACCCGGAGGTCTGTGGCTTTCAGCAAATCGGTATACAGGCTGTCTAAACGCTGAAACAGCAGTTGCTTGTCCTGGAGGTACCATAGCTGATAGTAGGCGACTCTCACCTCTCTTTTGATTTGAGCATTGAGAAGGCCGGTATTCAGCCGGGCATACCGGAGCTGCTCATCCATGTATTTTTTCCGTGCACTGTAGAGCCCCGGCCAGGCTATGCCCTGCGTTATGCCTATCTTCATGATTCCGGTATTATCTGAAGGCCGGTAGTCTTCATTCTCCACAAACACGGCTGTTTTAGGAATTTCCCAGGCGGTTTTCACATTCAGGCCTGCGCTTTCTATTTCTGCGTTATTGACGGCATACTGTTTATTGTTACTTAATGCCGTATCAATGGCCGACCGGACGGAGATCCTGGTCTGGGCCCGGCTTCCTGCTGCATTCAGTAGCAGGAATGCCAGAATGAGCACCCGGAATGTGTTGCCCGGCTGCCGGAAATGGAGTTTTGTATTGAAAAGAATATAAAGCAGGGGCAGTACGAAGAGGGTCAGGAAGGTAGCGGTCACCAATCCGCCAATGACGACGGTAGCAAGGGGTTTCTGAACTTCAGCTCCTGCGCTGGTACTGATGGCCATAGGAAGGAAGCCCAGGGAGGCCACTGCTGCCGTCATCAGTACGGGGCGCAACCGTATAAGCGTGCCTTCCTTTACCCTTTTGAGTACATCGGTAATGCCATCCTTTTCCAGCTGGTTGAAGGTGCCTATCAATACAATGCCGTTCAGAACAGCTACTCCGAACAGGGCGATGAATCCGATTCCGGCACTGATGCTGAAAGGCATATCGCGGAGCATCAGGGCGAAAATTCCCCCGATAGCGCTCATAGGGATTGCCGTAAAAATAAGGACAGCCTGCTTAAAGGAGTGAAAAGTGAAGTACAGCAGCATGAAAATCAGGAGCAGGGATACGGGCACCGCTACCATTAGCCGCCCGCTGGCCTCCTGCAGATTTTCAAACTGGCCGCCATAGGTGAAATAATAGCCTGAGGGCAGCTTCACCTGCTGTGCCAGCGCTTTCTGAATATCACTGACCACTCCCTGTACATCTCTTCCCGATACATTAAAGCCAATGACGATTCTTCGCTTTCCCGCTTCGCGGCTGATCTGGGCCGGCCCAAGCTTATAGCCGATGTCAGCCACCTGCGATAACGGGATCTGAATTCCCGTGTTGGTGGGGATGACCAGGTTCCGTACGTCTTCTATGCTGCTTCTGTAGGTGCTGTCGAGCCTGACCACCAGGTCAAACCTTCGTTCATTTTCATATACCTGCCCCGTACTTCTGCCGGCAAAAGCGGTGCTGACCACGTCGTTTACATCTTTAACGGTGAGGCCATAGTTGGCAATCCTCGTCCTGTCATATTCTATATTAATCTGGGGTAAGCCACTCACCCGCTCAATCTGCGGTGCGGTGGTGCCTTCCACCGCCCGGATGACCTCTGCCACCTGCCCGGCATAGGCGATGAGGGAGTCGAGGTTTTCTCCGAAAATTTTAACGGCCACATCCTGGCGGATACCCGTCATCAGCTCATTGAACCGCATCTGGATAGGTTGATTTTTTTCAAAGAAAACACCCGGTATCACTTCCAGCTCTTTCATGATGGCGTCACCGAGTTCATTGTAATTTCTGCCGGACTTCCATTCACTCTGAGGTTTCAGAACCACCATTAAATCGGTCGCTTCAGGGGGCATAGGGTCAGTGGGTACCTCCGCTGCTCCGGTCTTGCCGACCACCATTCTGACTTCCTCAAATTTTTTAATTATCCGTGAAGCCTGCATGGAGGTTTCAATACTCTGCTCCAGCGAGCTTCCCTGGGGAAGGATGCAATGAAAGGCGAAGTCGCCCTCCTGCAGCTGGGGGATAAACTCACCTCCCATTCTGCTGAATAAGAATACAGAAAATGCAAAGATACCTGCGGTGACTGCTGCAATGAAATATTTAAATTGAATGGCCTTCTGCAGAAGAGGCTGATACAGGGCCTGCAGCCTTCCGATCATCCGGTCGCTGAAGGTCTTATTGCGGTGCGGGGTTTTGGGCAGGAAAAGGGCGCACATCATAGGGATGTAGGTCAACGACAGGATCAGGGCACCGAAAATGGCAAACCCTACCGTTTGCGCCATAGGGCCGAACATTTTACCTTCCACTCCTACCAGCGTCAGGATAGGGATATAAACGATCAGGATAATAATCTCACCGAAGGCCGCACTGGTACGGATCCTGGATGCTGACTCAAATACCTCCTTGTCCATTTCCTCCTGTGTCAGCCGGTGGGTGGATCTCCGCAGACCCAGGTGATGAAGCGTGGCTTCCACCACAATCACCGCCCCGTCTACAATAAGCCCGAAATCTATGGCACCGAGGCTCATTAAATTGGCGCTTACTCCGAATACGTTCATCATGCCGAGGGCAAAAAGAAGTGATAAGGGGATGGCAGAAGCTACGATCAGCCCCGCCCTGAGGTTGCCCAAAAAGATCACCAGCACGAATATCACGATCAGGGCTCCTTCAATCAGGTTCTTCTCAACGGTTTTAATGGCCCTGCCCACCAGGTCGGTCCTGTCTAAATAAGGCTCTATGACCACATCTTCCGGCAGGGACTTCTGAATAACTGGTAGCTTTTCCTTGATACGGTTCACCACTTCATTGCTGTTTTCTCCTTTCAGCATCATGACTACACCTCCCACGGCATCCACCTCTCCGTTATAGGTCAGCGCTCCGTAGCGCACCGCGCTGCCAAAGCGTACATCGGCCACATCCTTCACAAAAATAGGGACTGCTCCTGTGTTTTTAACGGCAATATTTTTAACGTCTTCCAGGGAGGTGACCAGGCCTATGCCCCGGATGAAATAGGCATTGGGCTTTTTGTCAATGTAAGCGCCTCCCGTGTTTTGATTATTCATTTCAAGGGCAGTGAAGATATCGGGAATACTTACTCCCATAGCCCTGAGCCTGTCGGGGTTTACGGCCACTTCATATTGCTTTAACCGGCCTCCAAAGCTATTTACTTCCGCTATTCCGGGGGTTCCGTAGAGCTGCCTGGCTACTATCCAGTCCTGCATGGTGCGAAGGTCACGGGCATTGTATTTTCCTTCGCTGCCCTGCCTGGGGTGTATGATGTACTGGTAAACCTCTCCCAGGCCTGTGCTCACCGGAGCCATTTCAGGAGTGCCTATGTCGCGGGGGATCTGATCGAGAGCCTCTTTCAGGCGTTCATTGATCAGTTGCCGGGCAAAATAGATATCTACCTTTTCTTTAAACACCACCGTAATAACGGATAACCCGAAGCGGGAAATACTCCTGATTTCTTCAATATCGGGAACATTGGCTATACTTTGCTCAATGGGAAAAGTGACCAGCTGCTCTACTTCCTGGCCGGCCAGGGTGGGGCATGAGGTGAAAATCTGTACCTGGTTATTGGTAATATCCGGTACGGCATCAATGGGTAGCCGGGTGGCGCTCCAGCCGCCCCAGATAACCAGCAATAAGGTCATCAGCCCGATAACGATCTTATTTTTTATACTGAATCTTATTATGCTGTCTAACACTGTTTTCAAAAATTAATGCTGAGAAATAGGGCTATACCGGGACAGGGTACAGCCGGTAAATAGATACACGCATAGGTGCTTGCATAAACAATTGCCAGTCAGTTGTCTATAAAGCGGTTTTCGTCCCGTTACGTGTTTATTCAGGCATTAATTTTCGGCGGTTGCCATATGCTTCCGAAATAGGAAGAGCGGGAGCCGGAATAGGCCCAGATCGCCTTTTCTCCCCGGTAGGAAACAGAAAGAGGGTCCTCTACAGTTAAGGAATTAAAATGGTACAGGTTCAGGCTGATGCTGCAACAGGCACAGTAGCAAAACGGGCTGCAGTGGTCGTCCGAATCATTGGAGTGGTTATGCTCTTCATAAGGGGTGTTTTCTGCCACAGGTGGTTTTGCCTCGCAGCGATTGAAAGTATCGCTGCAGGGAACCAGCGAAAGTCCCAGCAGGTAAACCGCTCCTATGATAAGTGACCACCTCATTTGTACGCAAATGTAGGAAGTATTGCAGAATCAAAAAGAGAAACCGTCACATTTTTTGCCGGATTAAAATTCAAATGCGGGTTTATAACACTAGCGGACTGATCTGTTCGTTAATAAACCGGCTGCATTCTGGCTGTAACCCTTAATGATGATTGAATTTAACCATTATAGCAAGTATTACGGATCACGGGAGATACTGAATATCCCGGATTTAAAATTAGACAGGGGAATTCACTGGCTCAGGGGTGAAAATGGTGCAGGCAAGAGCACCTTATTAAGATCTGTGGCAGGCATATCCGGTTTTAAAGGTACTGTTGTTTTAAACGGCTCCATCGATCCGGTTAAGCATCCGGTGGAATACAGACGGAAAGTGAATTATGCCGAGGCGGAACCTCTCTTTCCTCCCTTTTTGAGCGGTAATGATCTGGTTCAGCTTTTTTCAGAGACAAAATCAGCTGACCCGCTCCGGGTAGCCACTCTTCTCCGGGAACTGGATATGAATTACCTGGACGATCCGGTTTCTTCCTATTCCAGCGGAATGCTGAAAAAACTATCGCTTGTTCTGGCATTTACGGGCCGGGCAGATCTTATACTTCTGGATGAACCCCTGATTACGCTGGATGCTGCAGCAACACATACTGTAATGGCATGGATTGAAACCTATTATACCCGTTACAATACCTCGTTTATTATTACCTCACACCAGGAAATTCCGCAGAATTTATGTACAGGCCGTCTGTTAATTGATAAAAAGACCGTTCATATCCAATGATAAAATTAACGCATGTGCTTTACCGGATTTTTATCAGGAGTTACTACCGGGCACACGCCAGCCAGCTATTGATATTCTTTACGCTTTTCGGGATGTATTTCTTTTTTACTCCTGTATTAAAAGACTCTCTTCTCAGTTTTTCCGAGCGGATTTATCATAATCTCCTGCTCGCCATTGCGATAGTGAGCGAACCCCTGTTTGCCCTGCTTTACCTTGCTTTTTACCTTGTTTTTATGGTAAGGGCAAATAGGTATATAAGAGAATTATTACTGGTTCCGCAGAATGGTTTTCTGTTTTACAGTGCTAATTCACTGGCAAAAAGTAAGCAATTGTTTTGCTGTGCCCTGACCAGCGCCGGAATTGCACTGCCATTTCTGGTCTTCCTGGCTTTTTCTCTGGTGATCGCTCTCATAAATGGCTACTATATTATTCCTTTATTGCTGATTGCATTTACCGTCACGGGTATAATTATTAATTCAGCGGTGCTGGTTAAGTTTTTAAATGCTCCTGTACCCGCTGTCTCTGTTTCTTTTCCGGGCTCGTACCTGTCCGGCAAACGTAAGCCCCTGTTTTCAATGTTTCTGCTGTATGCTGCTGAAAAACTGCCGGGCACCTGCCTGTTATCAAAAGCCCTGGCTCTGTTGCTGATCTTTTTCCTGTATTACCTGTTCGGCGCAGATATGAACAGCTACCAGTTTAATGCCGTATCTGCATTACTGGTGACTTTATCCAATTCCTATCTTTTATTTGAGGAAAATCGTTTTAATACGATTTTTCTGCGATTTTACAGGAATCTTCCCGTTTCGGCAAACCGGGTTTTTATGCAGACCGGCTTAACATGGGTTCTGATTCTGCTGCCGGAGGGCATCGCCTTAGGAAGCAGATCGGCCTGGTGGGCTCTTCCGTGTTCGGTAGTGCTACTGCTCTTCTTCAGGGCAGTTTTAATGAGTGGTATACAGGATTTTAAACGATACTTTTATTTCGTTTTGCTGCTGTTCGTGGTTTTGTTCCTGGCGGTGCAGTTTAATGTATTCGGAGTCTTCCTGGTGATTTGCATTATAATTTCCTACCGGTTTTTTTTGAAATTTTATTTTGATGCCGCATAAGTTTTTGTACTGATTCAGAAAGTGGATCCAAGTGTAAAAGGGCTTCCCCTCAAAAGTTGTGGTGGGTTGGAATAAGCTTAGCCAATTCTGCCAGCGTCAGTTCTGGATTCAAAAACGGCTTTTTGTTTTCTAGAATTTTTAATAACCGATAATGTGTCTGTAAAGACTCATCGTCGTTTAAATTGGAGTATTGATATTTCTTGGAAGGAGGTTGGGCTGCAAAGAATAGCAGTCCAGCAAAAATAAAATCAGTAGCAGATTTTTTTTGTTTCGTAATAAGATTACTGTCTGAAATAACGCAATAGAAATGCCAACCGTGAAAAAATAGTTCATAAACCACAATGCCGATTAAGACAACAAATCTGACCAGCATTACCTAAATAAAGTATCTTTTGTCAGACACTATTCCATCAAGTGTGTAAGTTAAAAGTTAGGTTCATCCAGTTCGGCATCAAGTATATGTTCAACTGCACGTTTGTGCGTCTCTTTAAAAAATTAAGTAAGATCTTCTCCATTCTTGAAGGACTTGTAAAAATCCTTAAGAATGACCCCGATTTACAACATTTGATACAGCAATAACCATAATATAAGAATCAATTTGGTTAAATTTGGTAGAAAATGTCAGCAAACATCAAAGGAGATAAGATTGACAAACTAATGATTTGCAGCAAAAGCGAATGTCAATATAGGCAGGTCTAATAAAGATAGAATAATGATTTACAAAGAGATTAAACCACATCCAGGTTTAGCAGATTACATCGACGCCTACTGGATTAGTGAGGGGGTGGAGAAACAATGTGTCAAAGGCATAATTTTACCAGATAATTGTATTGACTTGATTTTTAATTTAGGGGAAAAGTACGAAACACACAACGGAGCTTTAACAATGTACCCGGAGAAAACCTATCTCGTGGGAACAATGACCACTTTTAAAGAAAGTATTATGCATGCATCGAATAAACTTGTAGGAGTTCGTTTTAAGCCTTCAGCTTTTTCTTCGTTTTACAGCTTTGCGTCATTAAATGAAATTAAAGATACCACTATCGAATTTGAACAGACTCTGTCACCTGACATTCATAAGATACAAAAACACTCTATCTCTTACCTCAATGAATTTTTCTTAAAAGGACTGACAAAAAGAACGCATAATTTGTTCAAAACAGTAAGGGATATTGAAATAGCCAATGGTCTAATTAGTATGCACATATTGGCAAAGCAAAATAGTATGACAATAAGGCAATTAGAGCGAAACTTCAAAAAGCACATTGGAATAAGCCCAAAAGAATTTGCTAATATCGTTAGGTTCAAAACTGCTCTTTCTAAAATAAAGCACAATCGAAATCAGCAAAGTTTATTGGACATTGCCTACGAATGTGGGTATTATGACCACGCCCATTTAAGCAATGAAATAAAAAGATATGCAGGTATTGTTCCGTCAAAATTTTGATTTTGTCGTTTTTTTCCAAAGTTCCAGTTATAATAATCACTTATTTTTACAAAAAAATAAATAGGATACTATGACTGAAATTAATTCGCAAAAGCTAAAACACGAGCAAATACAATACATTGAATTTCTCTCAAAGGATATTGCTCAAGCCAAAAACTTTTACACCAAATGTTTTGGCTGGAAGTTTACAGATTATGGTACAGAGTACACCGCATTTGCAGGTGACTATGTTGATGGTGGCTTTACTTATGGAGAACCAGTCAAAGGAAGTATTTTGATTGTTCTTTATACCGAAGATATTGAAGCAACTAAAAGCAAAGTAATAAATGCAGGAGGCACTATTGTCATGGATATTTTCAGTTTCCCCGGAGGGAAACGTTTTCAATTCACAGATTTAGACGGCTATGAACTCGCCGTTTGGACAGAATAAATGATAGGGTTATGGACAAAAGAATATGAAAACGTACCCTCTAAAACATATCATTATTTCAACAAATACACCAGCCGATGAGGTATATCACTATGCCTCAAACCCTGAAAATTCGCCTGCGTGGACAGACTTTATTCAATCTGTAGTTAAATAGGATAACACTTGGTTCGCAGCGTGAGATTCATCCGTTCAATAGGGTTAATTCCCCTGAATTTTGTATGGTCTTAATTACCCATGAAAGGATTTTATTGGTGCGTTTCCCCACATGGAAGTACACAACTTTCCTGGTTTCTCAGCAGTATGCGCATACTATCCATATCCTGTTGTCTTTATTTCCAACAAAAGTACAGAGCTCATCTTTGTGGCAGGTTTGGTTTATTCTGTTTCGCCTGTTTTAGGGCATCAAAAACAAAGAAAGCAACCCGGAGGTTGCCTTAATTTTTTTATATTTTCAAACCGGAATCGGGCTTGCAGGCCAATCTGAAGCGTTACCAACACATTTGATACATTACCCCAATGGTATTTTTAGTATCCCCCAAAAAGTAAAACGGTTGTAAAATTTATCTACAACCGTTTTATGGATTAATCAATATTTAGGAGTGTATTTATTTCAAAGAGTAGAGTTGGTTAAATAATAGTCTGAAAGTGCCATGCGGTTGAGCACGGAAAGTGATTTCCGGGCCAAATGCATATAGTTTGCCATTACCAACCTTCGCCCAAAACGCAGTAACACCGTCTTGCAAATATTCCTGTCCCCAGGCCCATCCGCTACGAAGTGGTTTAGCAGTGTCAAACCAGGTAATCGGTTTTAATGTTCCTTTCGCAATTGCATCCGGTGCCAGTTTGAATACCGGGCTATTACTGAAGTATATATCTGCTTTAGATTTCATGCCCCATGCGGCAGCGTCAGTAGAATCGAAACTGGCCTCAAGAATACTGCCCGGTACGTAGTATTTTTCGTTGGGGAGGCGTTGTTCTTTGCCATTGATCAACTCGGTAATTGCATTGCGTACAGGAAGATTTAGATGATACGCTAATGCAGTACTGCTGCCTATGGTTACTACATTGCCTCCTTCATCCATAAATTTTTTAAGCTCAGGGATCGATTTGGCAGGTGTTATTCTTCCGATTTGATTTTTAAATTCAGTTGGAACATTGTCTGCATTAGGCACCGAGCCGGATCTTCCTCCCCCGGGTGCATCTGCAGCCACAAAAGCGGGTATTGCACCACCCACGAATATAATTACATCATACTTAGAGCGTAAGTCGCCAGCATCAATATCCGGTGCATAAACAAGGTTAGCATCAAAATGGTATTGTTCCATCAGCCAGCGAATCCAACCGGAAGGCATAGAGCCGCCATATGTGTCCCAAAGTGCGATCCGGGCAGGAGCTACTTTTTGTAATCCGCCAGGTCGTTTGCTTGCACCTGTTACCTGCAAACCAAAATCGTTAACTACTTTTTCCAGAATGGTTTTTGCGTTTCCTTTAGCAGGAATAAAAAAGTTACCTGTACTTCCACTGATGTCATATGTTACACGATATACTTCCAGCCCATTTTTTAGCAGATCGTTCACGGCTACAAAAGAAAAATTGTTACCCGCATGTAAAATATATCCTGCCTTTGTATTACCTGCTATTTTGCCTTGTGGCGTTTGCAGTTCACCGTAGGGTATACGTTCAAACGGGCCTGTGAAATCATCAAGTAGTCTTTCAAAATTCACACCCATTTGATAGGCAAGTGTCCATCCTGCAGCATCATATGGAGGAATCGGCGGGCCGCCCGGATAGCGAAAATCATTTGGGTGATCTTGCGGTTCAAACATGTCTAATATATGAGGCCTGAATGCTTGTGCAGTTTTAACCACATAGGAACCTGCAGGATATTTTTTCCCGTTAACCGTAAAATCACTTGTTGCCTTATGCACTAAAATGCCGGTATGTATTAATGCATTGATGAAACGTGCTGCGGTCGCAAAATCGGTTTGATCAGCCGGTATGATGTAACCACGTGGATCTCTAAGTTTGGGGTCCGTCATTACGCTGTCATAGTATTTTACGGGCATCCCTGCAGACCTTCCGAACGGGTTAGGAGTCCTGGTTTCACCTTTTGCAGATTGGTCTTTTTTGTAGAAAGAATCAATAGCTTCCACTTTTTTGGGTGATAAACCCCAAAAATCATTACTTCCTCTTTCTATTGAGTTTTTCCCCATTTTGTAAATGTTGAACAGTAACTCGTCACTATATCGGCGTGCATACCCCAATACCGCATAATTGAGCGATACTGAATAATCGATCGATTGCCGGAAATGCCATTCACGAGGCGTTACCGGGTAGGGTGTATTGCCATCAGGAATCAATCTGCTTGTTACCAGTGGTACCTGTGCAGGGGTTGGGCTACCAATTATTTCGGTCAAAAGACCAATCATGTTGTGAAAATAGGTGGTGGTTCTGAGGCCTCCATTATACCACGTAGAAAATACGGCACCATTACGTTGTGTATAGCCCGGTTTGTTTTCTGTATTCAGTCTATTTACCATTGCTGCACCCAACGCATCTACACCCGTCATAACCAGTGGATCAATCACATAGTTAAACGGATCACGGTATGGAGCTCCGGCCACTACAGAACCAGCAGGGCCGGTTTGGTGGTGGTTATACATTATTTGCGGAATCCATTCCACAAATAACTGCCTACCCATATTTTGTGTTTCTTTCATGTTCATCATGAAGAAATCCCGATTATTGTCGTGCCCGACATACTTCTGATAAAGACGCGGTAAATTACTTAATGTTCTTTTTTTAGGATCTGTATCACGCATATACCAATTAGATACCAGCTCTTGTCCGTCAGGGTTGGCATGTGTCAGCAATACAATTACGTTGTCCAGTATTGAATTTGTTTCCGGATCAGTACGGCTGGTTAGTTGCCAGGCGGTTTCAATTAATTGATGTGGCCCAACAGTTTCTGTAGCATGTAAGCCGCCGTCAATCCATACAACGGCTTTCCCTTCTTCCGCCAGTTTTCTAGCTTCTTCGTCAGTCAGATTCTCTGCGTGAGCCAGTTTCTGAGAAATCTCCTGATATCGGGCCAGGTTTTTATGGTTAGCAGGAGAGGTAACGATTAACATGTACTGACTTCTGCCTTCTTCAGTCTTACCGATGTCTACCAGCTTTACTTTGTCAGAGGCGGCATCCAGCTTTTTGAAGTAAGCTTCTGTTTGCGAATAAGTAGCTAATTGGTAGTCGTCGCCAATATCAAATCCGAAATGTTCTTTAGGCGATGGAATAACCTGAGCGTTTAAAACTGTGGCAGCCAATAGCCACCACATAAGTAAAAGGTAGTTTTTTTTTCTTTGCATTGCTAGGTAGTTTTGTTAAAGCCGGAATTTATTAAAAAATCCGTATGGTACTGTATCAAACCCCTATTTATTAACGTTAATTAACGTTAATCTATATCGATGAATACTTTTCATAAGTTGTCTAACATTCGTTCCCGGCTAAACAACATTATAGGTTCGGAGAATCTTTTACTATACATCTCCATGTGAAGGAAATGCGAAATCGAATATTTGCCCAAAAGAGTCTGTTTACAAAAACGAACTCTTATATCATTATCTTTCGATAAAAAAACGCATTCAGGGAAGGAATTTTTGGTGAGTGAATTTTATCAAAGTTCATAGAACAATTGCTGGGTGAAATTCTTGCGGCCTTGCATACTTAAAAATACAAAACACCACTCACTTTATCAAATGATTTAGACTATATTTGAGTTGTGCAACAAGCACATTGTATTGGCAAAATGCAGGGTTAAATCCAAACTGGAAACTCGTGAAGAAACATAACGGAATCCTGAAAGAATAACTACGAAAAACTCGGGAAGCTTTTTTAGAGCAGGTTTACAGTTACTGTTAGCCGAAGAGGACAATATAAATCGAAGCATTAAGGTCATAGGTGGTCCGTATACACTCAAAACAAAAGGAGACCACTGCATAACAGTGTCTCCTTAAATGATCCCGTTGATACAAAACTCGAAACTCTTTATTGGAAGATTTACGGAGGTTAAATCAGTTAAAAAAATCAAAATTAAACAAATACGACTTCTTAAAAAACAGATAAGCTGGCCTCTACAGAACTTCAATCCCAAAATAGCAAGAAAACTAAGGTAAAAAGCTCTGATTGCCGGTAACTTAAATAAGGGGTTCCGGTATGGGCAATTATATCCCTAATAAAATAATTCTTACCTGACTTTGGTATATCTCATGAAATAAATTCATAATTAAAACCCTTGTGTCTGTGCCATCCTGGCTCCGCCAATTTTATCAATATTGGCACTCCTTTCAGTGCTTTATAAAAAGCAATAGGTCGCTCTAAGTTACTTACTGCGATCCCTACATGATTGGCACGAGAGAATCATTTTGCATTTTTTGTTGACATGGTTTGTAATTTTAAAATGTTATAAATTAAAAAAGATCCGCTTTAGCTTTCAAAAAATGCTGCAGGTTTAATCATCAACAATCATGAGTATAGCGCTGGGGTTTTAATACTGGTATTCATGTGGAGTTGTAAGCTCCTACACTATCTTTGTTTGGCGATGAATGATAGAATTGATACGAAAAAATTTTACTTTTAAGCTTTTATGAGATATTGCCTAATCTTGATTTTGCTAACAGTGGGCACGCGGGTTTCTGCGCAATCTTCACGCGATCTTCATACTACATTACAACGCGCTATCGCGGCGAGACCTGCTTACGTGGCAGCGAAGCAAGACGAATTGAGCAGCTTGTTGCGTAGCAAGGATACCTTGCAGGGGCGAATGCAATTTTATACGCTGAATGAAAAACTGGCACGGGCCTACATAAAGTTTAAGGTTGACTCCGCAGCCTGGTACCTGGAACAAAACCTGGCCATTACGCACGATATTCATCGCAATGACCTTACCGCTCATACGGGGATTATACTGGTTGATTGTTATTCACTGCTCGGCAAGTTCCGAGAGGCACAACAACTGCTGGATAGCATTTGGCCGGAAGAGCTTGCAGCCCCTGAGCGGGCAAGCTATTATCAGGCTTACCGGAATTACCTTGATTATTATACGATTAACGACAATGTTTCTTATGCTGTCGATTTAGCCCGATATCGCGACAGCGCGCTTTCACTTCAGGACACTACTTCGGTGACTTATCAGACTGCGAGTGCCGAAAAATTGCTTGATCAGGGAGATGCAGAAACAGCAAAGCGACGGTTGTTGCTTTTACTAAAAAAGCTTCCTCCCGGGAACGAAAGCTATGCGCCAACCACCTATCTCCTGGGCAACACGTATACCCGGCTTCATGACCAGGCAAATGCCAAAAAATATTTTACGCTGTCTGCTATTGCGGATCTGAAGAACGCCACGAAGGACAATGCCAGCCTGCAAAAGCTTGCGACGATTTATTATAGTGAAGGTAATCTTGAAATGGCCAACGAGTTGACTAAATGTGCGCTGGAAGACGCCGTTTTCAGCAGCGTACGATTTCGCATGTTTCAAGTGGCAAAGTTTAGTGAAGAAATCACGACTGCATATCAGCTAAAGCAGTATCGACATAAATGGCAATTACAGCTATTGGTAGCCTTGATCACTGCTCTGGCTATATTAGTGGGATTTATAGCGATCGTTATCTGGCGACAAAAAAGCAAGGTTGAGCAAGCCGGCATAGCGTTAGCCTTGCTCAACAAGAAACTGGCGGAATCTAATCGTATTAAAGAAGCCTATATCAGCAATTTTTTCGAGTGGTGTTCGGGCTATATCGACAAGATTTCACAATACCGTAAAAAGCTCCTCAAGAAAGCAATCGGTAAACAAGGCGATGTATTAATCTCGGTGTTGAAATCCGATGAGTTGGAGAAACAGGAGCTGACAGAACTTTACCGCACCTTCGATACCGTCTTTTTAAGCATCTATCCAGACTTTGTCTCGGCATTCAATGCTTTAGTAGTTCCGGGAGAACTACCATCTCCTAAACCGGGAGAGATCCTTTCTCCAATGATGCGCGTCTTTGCTCTGGTCAGGCTGGGCATTACTGATAGTGCAAAGATTGCCGCTTTTCTGCGCTATTCGCCGAGCACCGTTTACAACTACCGAACGAAGGGCAGGAACATGGCAGCTGGCAAGCGGGAAAACTTCGAGGCATCCATCATGCGAATCGGCGAACCGGTCTGATGAATTGAAATGTTACCTACTTTTTCCTCATACTTCCCGTAGCGCAATCATTTGTTTTTCAACAATTTAATTATTTTTTCAGTCTACTTTTATTTGCGTGAACAGGTTAACCTCTACCATCATACTTTAACTTTGATCCATGCAACGAATACTCTTTTTCTGCTGCTTCTGCCTTGTCATGTTGGTAAATGTGACGATTTTATACGGGCGTCAACCAGTTATATACAGGTATATGGACGTTAATAAAAAGCACGTGGTTTTTACCTGTGGCGACCGGCTTTGGATCATGGACCGCCGGGATGGTGTTGCCAGGGTTGTTAAAACAGGTCAAACAATGATTGAAAATCCGTTATTTTCCCCCGATGGCAATTCAATAGCTTATTCGGCAGTATTGAATGGAAACGCCGATGTTTACATCATTTCCATAACGGGGGGTGTGTCGCGGCGACTCACCTGGCATCCGGGTCGTGACAGACTGCGCAGTTGGAACGGCACCCGTATCATCTACAGTTCAGCCAAAGCTGCCGCTCCCGCCCGTTACACCGAGCTGTATGAGATCGACCCCACCAGCGGACGGGAACGAAAACTTCCATACACCGCGTCATACTGCCAGGTAGCATCGGACAGCACATATACGGCCATTGTAAGTGCAGAAGATATCATGGAAACCGGGGCATTCAGGGTTTATCGTGGCGGCAATCTATGCAGGATTCAACTCAAGAATAACACAACAGGAGATATTCAAGATTTACCTAACGGCGGCTGGAATGACCTTAACCCTGTTTGGGTTAACCGGACACTTTACTATATCAGTGATCAAAACAGGATTCGAAACCTTTATAGTTACGACTTACCAACAGGGAGAGTCAGCCAGATGACCGCTTTCGACGATTATGATATTCATTCCCTTTCTACTGACGGCAGGTCAATTGCATTTGAAAAAGGCGGCCAGCTCTTTTTGCTTGACCTTAAGACGCGGCAATTACAAAGCGTCCTTCCACAGCTGCCGGCAGGCGATATATTTCCGGGGAAAGAAGCTTATACGCTCTCTGACAATCGGCAAATTCGCTCAGTCTGCGTCAGCCCTGACGGAACACATCTTGCAGTAGATTACCGGGGTGACATCCTGAAAGCTGAACTTTTGAAGGCACCGGTTTTTCGAAACATAACGGCAAGTGCAGGAGTGCATGAGCAGAAGCCTGCCTGGAGCATTGACGGCCGCTTAACTTACCTCAGTGATGCAAGCGGTGAGTACTGTCTTATTATTCAAGGAAAAGGGCCAGGCGGCAATCAAAAAATAAGATTAGGGGATGGCTATTTTTCTGAACTCCAGTGGAGCCCTGATGGACAAAAAATAGCACTATGCGATCATCGCCGGCAACTGCTGATTGTTGATATTCCCTCCGGGGAACGCAGCGTTGTGGCCGTTGACAGCATTTCTGTCCTTAATGAAAACCCATTTAACTGCCAGTGGTCAGCCGATTCTAAGCTCCTGGCATATCAGGAACGTTGCCCAAACCAGTTGACCCGTTTGGTTGTTTATAACATCGCCACCGGTCAAACAGCTATACTGACTGATGGTGCCATCGATACCCGTTTCCCCGTTTTCAGTCCCGATAGTAAAAGACTCTATTTTGGTGTTTGCAGGGATAATAGCCTGGCATTGGGCGAACTGGATATGAGTACTTTCAGCCGCGATCGTCTCTGGGATATTTACCAGATAACTTTTTCTGCTGATAACAAACCCGTCCGGCCGCGAAAAGTAACCGCCAACTTGCTGAATCTTCACAACCTCTATGTTACAGCGGAAGGCCGTTTATTTTTTATTGCTAACAAAGATGGCCGGTCCAGTCTGATGGCCTGCGAGGCAGGAACAGGTGTTATATCAGTTGTACGTCCGGATGTAAACGATTTTCAGACCGCTTCTGTTAGCGGCCAACTTCTTTGCCGGCAGGGCAATGACTTTAGCCTGCTGGAAACTTTGCCCCCATACCATGCACAGGAGATTCGCATACCTTCCCTTTCTGTCGTGGTTGACCCGGCTGCGGAATGGCGGAATGAATTTTATGAAACGCTTCGGCTGGTGCGTGATTTCTTCCGCGGCTCCAGGCAGGCTGATGTAAAAATATTGAAACAGCGATACGAACCCTGGTTAGGGATGCTGACCTGCCGGGAAGATTTCAAGTACCTGCTCAGGCAAATGCTCGGTGAATTGCAAAGCAGTCATGTCTTCTTTTCCTCACCAAAAGAACCGGCCCAGGTGGATGAAGCAATAGGGCTGCTTGGCGCCGACTGGGAGATTGACCAAGAACATTACCGCCTGGATAAGATATATCACAGTGAGATATGGGGAGCTGCCGGCCCAAACCCGCTTGAGGAGGACAGCGTAAATGTATCTGAAGGTGATTATCTCGTTTCCATTAACGGGAAACCTGTTCCGGCCGGAGCGCCGGTCGAAGCGCTGTTACAAGGTGCGGCCGGAAAACGCGTGATGCTGGGATTCAGCCACCAGCTATCCACTGCTGATGCGCGGTTCTACCCGGTCATACCGCTTTATGAAGAGGAAGACCTTCGTCGCTGGCAATGGGTATCAGCAAATCGATTTTTTGTAGATTCAATGAGTAAAGGCAGGGCGGGTTACATTTACCTGTCCGATACGCACTGGCCTGGTTATCAAGCTTTCAACCGGGATTTTGCCTCTCAGGCAAATAAAGAATTTCTCGTAGTTGATGCCCGGTTTAATGCAGGCGGTTATTTCCCGGACTACTTTGTTGAGATGCTGGCGCGCAGGCCACTAGTGCAATTCCTGCGAAATGATGCTTCACCACTCCCAGAGCCGCTAATGGCAGCCACACCGAAAATAATGCTCCTGGTCAACCAGCGGACCGTGTCAGGCGGTGAGCTGCTGGCCGCGGAATTCCGGCAGCGCGGACTTGGTCTGATTGTCGGCGCACGAACCGCCGGACTAAGTAACCCCTTTACTTGTGATCATCAGCTGCTGGATGGAACCACCGTCGTTTTTCCAACCCTGGAACTGACTGATCTTACGTATCATCTTATCATCGAAAATCAGGGCCTGGTGCCGGATATCATTGTACCCGGCAATACTGAAGAACCCACAGGTAAGACACAATTGCTCCGGTCTTTAACACACTTACTCTTTAATCAATAACCAAATGAAATCTTATTTGTTATTATCAGGATTCACGTTTCTTTCTTTTTACAGCTTTGCCCAGCAGCAAAACCCACGTTACTCAAAAGTGACCGAGCGGCGCATCGCACAGGTTGAACAGCACCTGAATGGCTGGGTTAGAGAATCCGGCAAAGGAGACTTTACACTAACAGAGCGGATGGCATATTACCACGTCAACGGCGTCAGTGTTGCCGTAATCAATAACTTTAAAGTGGATTGGGTGCGCGGATATGGCTGGGCGGATAAAAACCGTCAACAACCGGTTACGGTGAACACGGCTTTCCAGGTAGGTTCTGTCAGCAAAACGGTTAACGCCATCGCTCTCATGCAACTAGTACAGGAAGGTAAATTGCAGCTTGACCAGGATATTAACGCCCGGTTAAAAACCTGGCAGTTTCCGTACGATTCGGTCAGCCAGGGTGTGAAAATTACGCTCCGGCATTTATTGAGCCACCGGGCGGGGCTTAATGTCAGCGGATTTGCCGGTTATGAGCGGTCGGATACAATTCCCGACATTTACCAGATACTGGATGGCCGTTCACCCGCCGAAAGTAGTCCGGTAAGATCGCGATTGGTTCCCGGATCAGCTTTCCGTTATTCGGGGGGTGGCATTATGATCTCTCAACTGCTGGCGATGGATGCGGATGCCAGCCCTTATAATGATCTGATGAAGCGACGGTTGTTTAAGCCACTGGGAATGAAGCATAGCAGTTTTGATGAGGATCAGTTGCCGCTCAAGGCAACCGGTTATTACTGGGATGGCAAAGAGTTGCCGGGGCAATACCGTTTTTACCCGGAAGCGGCCGCTGCCGGCCTGTGGACCACGCCTGCTGACCTGGCCAAACTGCTGATCGCTTACCAACAAGCTTATTCGGGCCTTTCCTACCAGTTACTCAGCAAACAAGCCGCGCGTGAAATGGCAACACTGGATCCTCACACGGAAGACGACCGCCATAAGTCAGCTCTGGGATTTTTTATCGATCAGCGTGGCGGGCGTACCTATCTTACGCATGACGGTAAGGTAGAGGGCTATCTTAGCTTGTTCTTTATAGACCCGGAGAAGGGCAATGGTTTGGTGGTAATGAACAATTCAAATGATGCCGCCGGCATGAACATCGAAATCGCCAACAGCATCGCCCAGGTCTATGGGTGGAAGGGGTTCAACATCCCGGAAGAGCGTAAGACCATAGCAATAAAAACTGATTCGCTTGCGGTATATAACGGAACCTATGTCAACGGATCGGATACACTGACCTTGATGACACGTCAGGAAGGCCTTTTTTTTGCCAGCAGTTTCAGTTATTATGGGCGGCCGCAACTCGTAACCTTCCTTAGCAAGGAGCAGTTCTATGTCTACGAGGAAGAGTTTTTTACCGATTACTGGGGCTACAAAAATCAATATTTTGCCAAACGGGGTGCAGATGGTCAAGTTACCGGGATCGTTAAACGGGTTAAAGGGGAGCCAGAAAAGGTTTTTGTCAGGGAGTAGTGTTGTTGTTACCATTCCGTCTCACGTAATTAACACGTAAAAGCCTCCCCGGGAAATATTCTTGTATACCCAAGTCTCTTAAAAGCATTGTCAATAAACTACTTCAAATTATCCTGAGAGTTCATTAACGATCAGCGTTCAAATTGTTAAACGTTTTTGATTTTTTTATTGCGTTTTTGTCTTTACGCAATCAACTGGCGCTAGCGCACTGTACCGGTTCTTATTTTTAGTAATAGTGTTGTGCCCTAATTAACGTAAAAAGATTTTTCGTTCGTGATGCTATTCAAGTCTGAAAAATAAGATACTATGTATTCAACTCAACTATGTTATCATTATACATGAATCTTGATGTATACTTAGCCCGATCTCAGTTCTTAAAAAAGAAAAAAGCTGCCTTTGAAGACAACTTTTTTCTTTGTGACCCTACGGGGAATCGAACCCCGGTTTCATCCGTGAAAGGGACGTGTCCTAACCGCTAGACGATAGGGCCGGCTGGTCCCATAAATCGAAAAATAGCGTAACTTTTCACTTATGTCACGACCCCGTTTCCGAAATCGTGGTGCAAAAGTAGAGGCCTTTTGATAAACTTCCAAATACAATCTGCAAAAAAATATCGTACTTTTTGATCAGAAGGAAAAGATGCTGAAGCAAGTTTTTGAATATGAGTATTTTGTGATTTTTTGCTCCGGGAGGCTTTTGTCTTCTGATAGAAAATTTTAAGTATGGAGGGCGCAGGATGCACGGAGAGTCTTCTATCTTTGTGCCTGATGAATAGTCTGCTGAAATATTCCGTGGTGGTTCCTGTTTTTAACCGGCCCGGTGAAATCCTTGAACTGCTGGAAAGTCTTGCGGTTCAGACCTTTCGAAACTTCGAAGTGGTAATTGTGGAAGACGGTTCCACTGAAACGAGTGAAGTGGTGGTGAAGCAATTTGCCGGCCGGCTGGATATCCGTTATTTCTTTAAGGCTAATTCAGGGCCCGGTGACTCAAGAAATTACGGGATGAGCAGGGCAGGAGGAAACTATTTCCTGATTCTGGATTCCGATTGTATTCTTCCACCCGGCTACATGGCAGAGGTAGACCGTTCATTGCAGGCCGATTACGCCGATTGCTTCGGGGGTGTGGACACAGCGCTGGAGAGCTTTACCGATATCCAGAAAGCCATTAATTTTGCCATGACCTCCGTTCTGACCACGGGAGGGGTACGGGGCGGTTCCGAAAAGCTGGGCAAATTTCAGCCCCGCAGCTTTAATATGGGAATCTCAGCGAAGGCATTTGAGGCCTCAGGCGGATTCGGCAGGATTCACCCCGGCGAAGACCCTGACCTGGCCATACGTTTGTGGAAACTTGGATTTGAGACCCGGCTTTTTAAAAATGTTTCCGTTTATCACAAACGGCGGATCGACTGGAATAAATTCTATACCCAGGTCAATAAATTCGGGAAGGTCCGGCCTATCCTGGACCACTGGCATCCGGAATATGCCCGGATCACCTATTTTTTTCCGACGGCTTTCCTGGCAGGTGGAGGGCTGGCGTGCGTTGCCCTTGTACTGGGTTTTCCCTTCCTGTTCCTGCTTTACCTGGTGTATTTCCTGCTCTGCTTTGTGCTGAGTTCGGTGCAGAATAAGAGTGTGAAGATCGGGGCGCTGTCATTGCGGGCTGTGATCACGCAGTTTGTGGGGTATGGCACCGGTTTCCTGAAGTCGTTCTGGTGGATACGGATACGGGGGAAAGACCCTGAACGTGTTTTCCCCCGCTTATTTTTCTCTTAACCTTCCTGCATTGACACCAGCGTGTCATGACTTGCCCGAAGGATTTTGTTAGCCAGCTTCCTGTCGATTTTTGAAGAAAGGAACAGTGACTCAAACTGTGAAGGAGCCAGGTAAACACCCCGCTGCAGCATGCCGTGGAAATAGGTGCCGAACCGGGCAGTGTCAGCGGTTTTGGCCGTCTGGTAGTTGACCACCTTTTCTTTGGTGAAGAAGAGGCTGTACATAGAACCGACCTGGTTGACGGTATGATCCAGGCCCAGCTCTGCCAAAGATTTCCGGATCCCGTCTGCAATGTATAACCCTGTTTCTTCCAGCTGGTCGTAAATTTCCGGATGTTTTTTCAGATGTTTGAGCATCGCCAGGCCGGCTGACATGGCAATGGGATTACCCGACAAAGTACCGGCCTGGTACATCGGGCCGCTGGGCGCCACCATCTGCATGATCTCCTTCTTCCCGCCATAAGCACCTACAGGCATGCCGCCGCCAATGATCTTGCCCATGGTAGTCAGGTCCGGCAAAACACCGAAACGCTCCTGTGCGCCGCCGGGGGCCAGCCGGAAACCTGTCATTACCTCGTCAAAAATATAGACGATTCCTTCCTGTGTACAGATATCACGCAGGGCCTGCAGATAACCTTCAGCGGGTAATACACAACCCATATTGCCTACCACAGGTTCAATGATCAGCGCTGCTATCTCTCCTTTATGACTGCTGACCAGGGCCTTGACGGCCTCAATATCATTATAGGGGGCGGTGAGCGTATCCTGAAGCGTGGAAGGGGTGATACCGGGGCTGTCAGGTACACCCAGGCTGAGCGCACCGCTGCCCGCCGAGATCAGGAACGCATCTCCGTGGCCATGGTAGCAACCTTCAAATTTAATGATCCTGCTTCTTCCGGTATAGGCCCGTGCCAGGCGTATGGCTGACATGGTGGCCTCGGTGCCTGAGTTTACCATGCGTACCATTTCCACGGAAGGAACCAGATGGCAGATCAATCGGGCCATTTCCACCTCCTTTACCGTAGGGGCTCCGAAGGAAAAAGAAGACCGGATGGCCTTCCGTACGGCATTTTCCACCGGGTCAAAGGCATGGCCCAGGATCATCGGGCCCCACGACCCGATCAGGTCAATATACTTGTTGTTATCTTCATCTGTCAGGTAGGCTCCCCTGGCGCGTTTAATAAAGCGGGGAGTTCCACCTACGGATTTAAAGGCCCTTACCGGGGAGTTTACTCCACCGGGAATATATTTTACAGCCTCTTCAAAGGCTCTCTCACTGTTTTTAGGTTTACGGATCATCGGTATACTTCTTCAAAATTGTTGTCCCGGAATTTTACAATAGGGACTATTTCATTCTGTTTTACTTTATCACTGAAGTCATACCCGCTCAGCAGGTAATCATCCACATATTCACCCCGCTCTATATGCCTTTGAAATGCATTCAGGCCGTCTTTCAGCATGGAGCCGAAATAATATACCAGGTCATAGCCCAGGTAGCTGTAATAGGAGGGAAGCCCCGAGGTTTTGTCGAAATAGTTCTTTTCAAATTCCCTGACAGGTTCCCGTTCCCGGTTAACATATTCCGGGTAGATCAGGGCCACTTTAGGCGTAAATGAAGAAGTATTTAACCTGTCCCAGTTAAAAGAGCTGGCCGTAAGAATCACCTCGCACTCCATATTGTTCATGGCTACGCTCTGCAGGAACCGGACCCCCAGGTTATTATCGGCAGCCAGAAAAACGTGTCCCCGCTGAGGGGGCAGCTTCTGCCCGGTGAACTTCCGGATTTCATTGATGGTGTATCCTCTTTTCCGGGCCTCGTCAGCATAGATCCGGGCAAAGAGAGAGTCTTTCCGGGCTTCCCCGAAATAGATGCTCACGGTTTTGGGTAAACCTGCTGACGACGCATAATCCAGCGCTTTTTTGGCTTGCTGGGTATGAGACGGCTGCATCAGGAATGCATTTTTGGATGCGGTCAGCAGCGAAAGATTATTGGATGTCGGATGTACATGGATCACCTGGTTATCACTGACAAACTTCTGGGCCAGCGTATTCGGGGCAGGATAGAGGGGACCTACCACAAGGTCCAGGTCTGAAAAACCGGTTTTTTTCTCGGCATTTTTGAAGGCCTGTGCATCGCTTTTGATGTCATAGGTGTGCAGGCTGATATTTATCTTCTGGCTGTTCAGCTTTTCTGCAGCTACGGTCATTCCGGCATAAAGGTCGTAAATATACCGGAAAGAAGCGGCAGTAGGGTCTGCGCTGCTGAGCTCAAAAGGAAGCAGGATTCCGAAGTTCAGGACCTTGCCGGAAGATTTTTTACTGCCGGAAGTACTTTCATCCGGCTTTTCGGATGCAACAGACCCGAAACGGTTGGTAAGCATGTCAGACAGCTCCAGGTCTGCTTTGGTGTTATACCGGTTGCTCTGGATCTTATCCACAAGAGCAAGGGCAACAGGCCTGTAATTCGGATATTTATTGTACAGGGCTTTAAGCGCTGAAATGGTCTTTACATTTTTTATGTACTCCTCCATGATTTTTATCTTCAGAGGATTAAGGGCTTTGTTGTCTACCTCATGAAGCGCTTTCAGTCCTTCTTCGTAATAACCGTCTTCCAGGTTGATCCGACCATAGAGAATTTTTGCTTCATCGATCTTGTCCCAGTCAGGGTAATAGGTCAGAAGGTTCCGGTAGAGGATTTTTGCCTGGTACTTGTTGCCTTTCTTTTCTGCGGCCTGCGCGGCATACAGGTAAGCATAGGGGGCCACGGCATTGGTATGGTTGCGGTTGGTCAGCGTAGAAAGCTTGGTAAGGGCTTCGTCATAACGTGCCTCCTCAAACAGGCTCACCCCTTCTTTGTATGTGGCAAAAAACTGCTGTTCAGAAAGCTGACCGAAGAGCTGACCTGAGCAAATCAATAAAATTAAGAGCGACTTTTTCATGCTTCTAAAATTAGCTTTGAGTTATGAACGGTGAGTTACGCGACTTTAGTACTGACCGGCGCCGATGATACGGCATCCGGCCTTAAAGGCTTATAGCGCACTGCTCATGGCTGTTTCATCTGGTTGAAAAAAAACGGGCTGCAAAAGCAGCCCAATTTACGAATTATTTTTTTCTTTTCTGTTGCTTCTTCAACTCATCGCTTTTGCGCTTCATTTCTTCAGAGGCCTGCATCTGCTTTTCCAGGAAATCGCTGAATTTATTTTTCTTCTGTGGTCTTGACTGGTAGTTCCGCTTATTGTTTTCCAGGATGGCCAGTATTTTCTCTTCATTCACAAAGCGTTTGACAATCAGCTGCTGTGCAATGGTCACCAGGTTGGAAACCAGGTAGTAGAAGCTTAATGCCGCCGGGAAGCTGTTCAGTACAAACATGAAAACGACCGGGAAAACGTAAGAGATCTTCTTCATATCTATCGGCCCGGGCTGGTCCGGCGTATTCTGGTTGTTATAATAGGTGAACGCCAGGCTGGACAGCGTCATCAACACCACGAAAAGACTCAGGTGGTTGCCGAGGATAGGAATATTAAAGCCCCATTGGATCAGGTTGTCATACGTGGAAAGGTCTTTGGCCCACAGGAAATCCTTCTGACGGAACATCACCAGGTTAGGAAAGAGGAAGAACACCGACATCAGGATAGGCATCTGCAACAGCAGGGGAATACAGCCGCTCAGCGGATTTACTCCCACCTGCTGATAAAGCTTCATGGTTTCCTGCTGTACTTTCACGGCGTCATCACCCACTCTCTCTTTGATGGCATTGATCTCCGGCGCCAGCACACGCATTTTGGCGGAGCTCATGTAGGATTTGTAGATCAAAGGCGTCAGTACGAGCTTGATGATCAGTACCACCACAATGATCAGCAGGCCGTAATTGGAAACAAAAGACTCCACCCAGGTAAACAAAGGCACGAAAATGTACCGGTTAATAGGCTTTACAATATCGTAGCCCAGGTAAAGGTTTTTCTGGAAGTCATTGCCCACTGCCTTCAGGTCGGCCAGCTCATTCGGACCGAAATAATATTTGAACTGTGTTTTGTTGGCAATCAGGTCGGCATAAGGAATTTCGGCACTGGCTTTCGCTATTTTCACCGTAGTGGAGTCCTGTACCGGGGTTTCCAGGCTGAACTTCGCATGCTCAAAGTAGGAATTTTCAAAAACGATACCGCTGGTAAAATATTTCTGGTAGAAAGTAAACCATTTGACGGGCAGGTCAGCATTTTCGCTGTTGCCTGACAGGCTGTTGGCGCCCACGGTCTCAAACGTACTTTCTTTGTCAAAATAATTGATCTGTGAAGCCTTGCGGTTCTCATTCAGGTCGTTTTCCAGCACCCGGATGTGGTTTTCCCAGTTCAGTACCACCGGGGCATTACGGATCACACCTTCCAGGCCCTGTGTTCTGATGTCATGCGCTATTTCAAAGCCCGTATCTTTCAGGGTGTAGGTCTTCTGCAGGGTTCCGCCCTGGATCTGCGCGGTAAACACCACATTCTGAGATTGTCCTTCTGCCACCTTGCCGCTTACGGCATCGGTAGCAAAGTGGATATTGCTGAGCTTCAAAGTGCCGGTCTGGGTGGGAATTTCAAAGTCAAGGTTCGACTTCGTTCCGTCGAAAAGCACCATTTCCGCATCTTTCCGAGCAATGAAGTCGTTATAGGTCTTGTAATTTTTGAGCGCAACCTGACTGATCACCCCGCCTTTGCTGGAGAAGGTCACCTTCAGATCTTTATTTTCCAGGATGATCTCTTTTTCAGGTACATTTTGCACGGTGCTGTCCAGGAGAGGGTTTATGGCTTTGGGGGCAGGGGCTGCTTCCGATACTTTGGCAGGCTCCTGTTTTGTAACAGCGGGAGTATCCGGTTTATAGAAAAAAGAGTACGCCGTGAACATGAGTACCATCAGTAACAGACCGATGATATAGTTTTTGTCTATTTTATTTTCCATTCAGGAATTTGGTTAAAATTCGGCGCAAATTTCGGAAAAAATATTCACTTTATTAAACCCATTTTGGATTAAGTGAATGTAAAGGCGGATAACCGGCCGGCACAGCCTTCGTACAGACATGCGACGGCCCGTATTTAGCCGGAATTTGAATCAGGCAGCCTTAGGTCAGTTTAAAAGTCGGGTGATGAAGACATACAGGCTACAGAGCGCCCGTGAAAGCTGTTCCTGGCTTTTATACTTCCCGGAAAATATTGTCCAGAATAATTCCCGTGGCCATGGCCGCATTCAGGGATTCGGCCCTGCCGATCCGCGGAATGTTCACCTTGCCGGTTAACAGGCGCGAAACCTCAGGGGATATTCCGTGCGACTCGGAACCGATCACCAGGCCGATCTTTTCTTCAAAACGATGATGGTGAACGTTGGCTCCTTCGAGGTCTGCACCATATACCGGGAGGCCGAAGTCTCTGATGAAGCCGGGAAGAGGCGTATAAAATACATTTATCCGGGTAAAGGAACCCATGGTAGAGCTGATGACCTTGGGATTATAGAACTCTACCGTTTCCGGGCTGCAGATCACATGGCGGATGCCGTACCAGTCGGCCAGCCGGATGATGGTGCCCAGGTTGCCGGGATCATGGATCTGGTCTAAAATTAGTGTGACCTTTTCAAAATTTTGCGGCGGTAACGGACGTTTTTGCTTTACTATAGCCACCCCTGAGGTATTACTTTTAAAGGTGGATACCGCCGCTATGGCAGATGCCGGGGCAATGACGGTATCTCTGAGCAGCGGGTAGGAGGTGAGGTCCCGCGGGGCAGCAAAATCTTCCGTACAAAAGAGCCGGACGATCTCAAAATCGGAAGCCAGCAGCTCTTCCAGCCCTTTTTCGCCCTCTGTCAAAAATTCACCGTATTCCGTACGGTATTTTTTATTATGAAGAGATTGAATGTATTTTTGTTGTTGTTTTGAAATCATAAACTGTGTTTGCCTTTGCAGAAGCCCTTTTTATATCTCTTGTTTTTTGTCTCAGGGCTGATTCTGTTTTCCTGTAAAAATAATATACCTCCGCCTCAAAATAAGCTTTTGTTGTGGAAAAACGAGTTCAGGGGAAATGACCAGGTGTATAAGGAAGAGCTGGAGCTAATCATTCCGTTTGCGCAGAGAGAAAATTCCAAACCGCTGAATTTGCCTTTTACTCCGCGGGTATGGTGGTATAATTTTGGCCAGAATACCTTTGATTCCCTGAAATTTGAACGAAAGAAAAGCCGGCAGGAGGCCCGCCTGGCCGATCTGAAAAAAGATCCGTCCTATTCCCTCAAAAAAGCCGGCCGGATAGAACGGAAAACGGAACGTTACCAGACTTCACTGCAAAACCGGATCGCCTGGTTTTATTCCAACGTGGGCGAAAAGCAGGTCTATATTTCCGAACAGGAGGTGGAAGAGACCGCCGGACGTCTGCAGAAGTATCTTTTTGACCGGGGGTACAGGGAAGCCCGGGTTCAGGGAGAGATTTACAAAACGGGCAGGAAAGACCGCAATAATGTACGCTATACCTTGCAGGAAAACGAACTTTACACCATAGATACCATCAGCTATGTAGTGAGTGACCTGCGGATAGATTCCCTGCTGAATGCCGACCGCAAAAACAGGACCCTCAGGCCGGGTGATCCGCTTCATCACCAGAAGGTGGAAGCTGAGAAGCTGCGGGTAGAGCAGCTGCTGAAAAATAATGGGTACTATACCTTTAATAACCGGTATATTACCTACGGGGTGACCAACTACGAGGAGAGCGAAGTGCTTTTTCAAAAGCGCAAAAAGGGAAACCTCCGCATGGAGATCCTGAACCCTGAACAGGGAAGGCACCGCCAGTATTACCTTTCCGAAGTAAGCTTCAAAACGTTCGACCCCAACAACCGCAACACTTCCGCAGTGCCGGATACTACCAATATACGGGGAGTGAATTTTATCCGGCTCGATAATTCCGTACCCCTTGGCCTGATCCGTAACCGGATTTTCACCAGGCCGGGCGACCTGTTCAGCAGCGCTGCCATTTACGAAACCCAGCGGCAGGTATCCCTGTTCAACCAGTTCTCGTTTGCCAGTTCCCAGCTGAAGGTAGTGGATTCCACCCACCTGGCCCTGGAATATTTTGCACCCGTGCAGGAGCGGTTTACCTTTGGCATCAGTCCGGGAATCAACAATATTTATACCGACGGGAACAGCTTTTTTGGTTTCGGAATTCCGGTTTCTCTTTCTATGCGTAATGTTTTGCGAAGACTGGAAGTGATAGAGCTGGGGGTGCGCGGATCGTATGAAGGGCAGCCTACACCTATCCGCACCACCGAAAGCGCCATTCGGGGAAGCCTGGAGCTGGGCGGTAACCTGAATATCACGTTGCCGGTGATGCTGCCTTTTCATCCGAAAGGCGAAAAGATCAATCTCAAAAACCCGCGTACCACTTTCGG
>JBEBRR010000002.1:0-113026 GCA_040394735.1 Leadbetterella byssophila | reverse complement strand
GTGACCGTGGAGGAGAAATAGAGCAGTATTTTATTTCTTATTTTCATTCCGGATCAAAGTAATAGCCATAGCCCACTTTGGTTTTTATGGAGTTTTTGTTAAACGGTTTATCCAGCTTATTTCTCAGGAAGTTGATATACACTTCTATGGTATTGGTATTCACATCGAGAGAGGTGCCCCAGATCTCGCGGATCAGCTCATTTTTGGACACCAGCTCGCCGGGCGTTTCACAGAGCTTGAGAAGGATCTGGTATTCGCGGGGGGTTAAAGCCACTTCCTGCCCCTGCCTTTCCACTTTTTTCTTCCCCGTATGAATCTGAACATCATCCACAAAGAGGATATTCTTCCGCGCCTGGGGGCCATCGCCGGATACGCCGCCCCCTGACAAATTTCTTTTCAGCAGCGACTGCACCCGTAGCAGCAGTTCGCGCATGTAAAACGGTTTGGTGAGGTAGTCATCCGCCCCGAAGTCAAAACCGCGCACTTTATCTTCCAGCTCTCCAAAGGCCGTTAGCATGATCACGGGCGTGGAATCATTCTGCTTCCGGAAAGACTCCAGGAGATCAAAGCCGGTTTTACCGGGCAGGTTGACATCCATAATGAGGCAGCCGTACGTATTTTTCTGCAGTAACCGCGCGGCCAGAAGCCCGTCATATACATTCTCTACCCCATAGCCCTCCGCTTCAAAGGCTTCCCGGATGTTCCGGCTGAGGGTGGGATCATCTTCGATAATCAGGATTTTCATGCCGGTAAAGATAAGGGGCGCAAAGAATAAATTTATAACCGTTAACTAAGTTTACGGGGCTTACCGCTTTTTTCCCTTCTTTCTTTTAAATAGTTTTCAGATGGCAAAATAAAAACATCTATGAGATCAGCTGTCGCATTATTTTTACTTTTCTGCATACAAAGCTGTCAGAAGAACGACCTGTCATTGCCGGGATGCGAGTATGCCCGCAGAGATGGCTGGTATATTGACACCACTATTACGAAAGTGAACGGAAGGGTGATTCGCGAGGTCCGGCCCGACAGCAGTTCCAGGTTTCGTCTTTCGCTGGATAACGAACCGTCGCTCCCCCTATCCCCCTGTAATCTTCCGGAATTTTTTAAAAAAGACAGCCTGCGGGTCCGGCTATCCGGGAATATCTGGAACCACCCGCTCAAAGACATATCCCATTTGCCCCTGGAATTAACGGATATTGAACAACTGGATTGAAATATTATTTCTGTGTTAAAAGTGTGGTTTGATAGTCTTTTGAGCATGTACTCGCGTATTATTATATGTAATTTACCCGGGAATTTAATACAATGATGCAAAGAAGACACTTTTTCAAAAACAGCGCCCTGGCCATTGCCGGCACTTCCCTCTTCTCCGGCCATGAGATTCTGGCCAACGGCTTCTCCAACAAAAAAGCTAAAAATATTATCTTCCTGATCAGTGACGGCATGAGTACCGGCACCCTGCACATGGCTAACCTTCACAGCGAAAGAACTTTCGGGAAAAGCAGCCACTGGATCAGTCTTTACAAGGAAAGAAGGGCCGTAAGAGCATTGATGGATACGCAGTCGGCCAATTCTATTGTCACCGACTCCGCAGCCGCCAGTTCCTCTTTCGGCGGGGGCTTCCGGGTGAATAACGGTGCACTGAACGTGGGCCCGGATGGAAAAGAGCACTTACCCGTCTGGCAAAAGTTTAAGAAGAAAGGCAAAAAGGCAGGCGTGGTGACATCGGTCACTGTAACCCATGCCACACCGGCCGGCTTTTGTGTTATTGCCAAAAACAGGGGATCTGAGCAGGAAATCGCCGATCAGTACCTCGAAACCGGCCTGGATGTGATCATGGGCGGCGGTGATGAGCATTTCAGTGCGGAAACCCGCCACGACAGGAAGGATATGTACGCTGCCTTCAAAGCCAAAGGCTACCAGGTAGTAAAGAGCCGTAATGAGCTCATGCTTGCCGAAAGCAGCCGGCCTACCCTGGGAATTTTCTGCCCGGGCGGAATCCCTTACGCCATTGACCGGGAAAATGATGCAGATCTGAAACAAAATACCCCCAACCTGGCGGAGATGTCAAAGAAAGCCATCGATATTCTCAGCCAAAACCCGGAAGGGTTTGTGTTGCAGATAGAAGGCGGCAAAGTAGACTGGGCGGCCCATGCCAATGACATCGCCGGTCTGCTGTACGACCAACTGGCCTTTGACGAAGCCGTAAAAGTGGCGATTGATTTTGCCGAAAAAGATAAGAACACACTGGTGATCATGACCACCGACCACGGGAATGCCAACCCCGGCACCATTTCAGGCGGGAAAGCCAGCGCAGGATTCGACAGCCTGAGAGGGTACAAAAAGACCAACGAATGGCTATTGAACCAGATCACCAGGGAAACTTCCCTGAACCAGATCAAAGAACTGATCCATGCCACACACGGTATTTCTGCTACCGAAGAAGAGATAAAAAGGATGAAGGCTTATTACGATGAGATCGTGCGGGGGGAAGACGGCCTGTACAACTACCGGAGGGTACCCTTTAAACTATATTCCGAGATTCAGCAAAAGTATAATTCCATCGGCTGGATCAGCATGAGCCATTCCTCTGACCACGTGGAAGTGGCCGCTTTCGGCCCGGGAAGTGAGCTCCTGAAACCCTATTGCCTGAATACCGATCTGCACTACCTGATGCTGGAAGCGGCTGAGGTGGAAAACCGCTTTTAAAGGGTTGAATGAAATCCGTAGGCACAGTGCCGGCATCCGTTGCGGCAACAGTACCCACGGAGTATATGATAAAATTCAGTAAACACGAAGAAGCCGTTTTCTTTGTAATAGTGGAGTCCTTCCACCAGCAGCTCAGGGCTGACAGGGAACCTGTAGGTTCCTTTGGCCTTTACCGCACGGTTAAGCTCCTCCAGGCACTTTTTACAAAGGCATCCGTAATGCGTTCCGGCCAGGTATTCATGGGTTTCAGGCGATATTTTCACCGAACTGCACTGGCAGTTGGCCACATCGCCTGCTTTGCATTCAAACGGGCTATCGCATCTCGGACAACGCACTTCTTCGTGTTTCATACTCTTATGCTGTTCTCAGCTTTTTGGCGGCTGAAACCATTTTCTCCAACGCCAGCCGGGTTTCTTCCCAGTGGCGGGTTTTCAGGCCGCAATCCGGGTTCACCCACAGCTGCGCATCCGGGATCACCTTACGGGCTTTCTCCATCAGGGCCACCATTTCTTCTTCGGAAGGCACCCGCGGTGAGTGAATATCATAAACGCCCGGGCCTATCTCATTCGGATAGGCAAACTTATGAAATGCATCCAGCAATTCCATCTGCGAGCGCGAACATTCTATGGTAATTACGTCGGCATCCATGTCGGAAATGCTCCGGATAATGTCATTGAACTCTGAATAACACATATGGGTATGAATCTGGGTGGCATCTTCTACCCCGCTGGCTGAAACCCGGAACGCCCGCACCGCCCAGTCGAGGTAGGTCCTCCGGTTTTCTTTTCGTAGCGGAAGTCCCTCCCGGATGGCCGGCTCATCGATCTGGATGATCCGGATACCCGCTTTCTCCAGGTCCGTCACCTCATCGCGTATAGCCAGGGCGATTTGCATACAGGTATCTCTGCGGGGCTGGTCATTTCTGACAAAAGACCATTGAAGAATAGTTACAGGACCGGTCAGCATCCCCTTTACCCATTTTTGGGTGAGTGATTGGGCATATTCTGTCCAACGCAGGGTCATCGGTTCCGGGCGGCTCACATCTCCGAAGATCACAGGGGGTTTCACGCAGCGGCTGCCATAACTTTGCACCCATCCGTTTTCCGTGAAAACAAAGCCTTCCAGTTTTTCCCCGAAATATTCCACCATATCGTTCCGCTCGAACTCGCCGTGCACCAGCACGTCCATATCTATCTTTTCCTGCCAATGGATAGCCTCAGCCGTTTCCTGCTCAATCAGCCGGTCATATTCCTCCTGTGTCAACTCCCCTTTTTTCAGCCTCGCCCTCCAGCTTCTTACTTCCGGTGTCTGGGGGAAAGACCCGATAGTAGTTGTCGGAAAAAGAGGAAGGTGAAGTGCTTCCTGCTGCTTTTCTTTTCTCTGCGCAAAAGGACTCTTCCGGCGGGCATCACCTTCCGTGATCCGGCTTACCCTGTTTTTCACCGCCGGGTTATGGATCAGCGGAGAAGTCTTCTTGCTTTCCATTGCCTGCCGGTTATCCTCAAAGGCGGTCTTTAACTCTTCCGTTCTTTCTCCGGAAGCCCATCTCCTCAGGAAAGCGACCTCTCCTGTTTTCTGCCGGGCAAAGGCCATCCACTTCCTGATCTCCGGGTTCAGCTTTTTTTCCAGGTCAAGATCACAGGGCGAATGAAGCAGGGAGCACGACGGCGCAATAAGAAGCCTGTCTGTCCCCAGCGCAGTTTTTGCCTGTTCGATCAGCTGTAAAGAGACTTCAAAATCGTTTTTCCAGATATTTCTGCCATCTACCACTCCCAGTGAAAGCCTTGTTTTTTTCCGGGGGAACTCCGTCACCAGGATATCTTCCAGCTGCAGCGGGCAACGCACCAGGTCGAGGTGAAGCGTATCTACCGGCAGCCCGATGGCCGTTTCCAGGTTATCCCCGTAGCATTCAAAGTAATTGACCAGGATGATCTTCACCGAAGGTGCAATTTCCGAAAAGTAATTATAGCTGCGTACAACAGCTTCTCTTTCTTCCCGGTTCAGGTCGAGTGCCAGGGCAGGTTCATCTATCTGTACGTATTCCACCCCTTCATCTGCCAGCAATTTCAGCAGCCGGCCATATACCGGGAGCAGCTGCTCCAGCAGCTCTACCCGGTGAAAGCCTGCTTCTTTTTCTTTTCCCAGGAGGAGATAGGTGACGGGCCCGATGATCACCGGCTTGGCAGAAATACCTGCCTGCCTGGCTTCTCTGAGCTCTTTCAACAATTTAGCCGGGTTCAGCTCAAACTGCTGGGCCGCTTTAAACTCCGGTACAATGTAGTGGTAGTTGGTATCGAACCATTTGGTCATTTCCATGGCGGTCAGATCAAAGCCGTCTTTCTGGTACCCCCTGGCCATGGCAAAGTACAGGTCCTGACCGGTATGGGTCTGCGCCAGTTCCGAATAGCGTTCCGGGATAGCCCCCAGCAGCACGCTCATGTCCAGCACCTGGTCGTAAAAGGAGAAGTCGTTACAGGGAATCAGGTCAATCCCGTTTTCCTCCTGGATCTTCCAGTTTTTAAGCCGGATCTCCTGCCCGGTTTTTTCCAGCTCATCGGCAGATATTTTACCTGCCCACCAGGCTTCCAAAGCCTTTTTCAGTTCCCGCCGGCTACCAATACGCGGGTAGCCCAGATTCTGTGTCTGCATAGTTTTTGAAAATAAAGTGAAGAAAAACAGTGCTGAGCTTCAGGACTTCAATTCAGAAAAGGCAGGTCTCCTGGCTTGTGCCACCTTTGCCGTCCTTCCCGCCGGAGCAGTGGACCCGTTCAGGGTTACAACCCCTCAGGCAAAAGCTTTTGAAGGCACTTACAGTTGCGCGACAGCCCGTGATTCTCACACGGTTCCCTTTTCATCCCGGCCAGCGGGAACCTCAGCTGCTTTGATGAAGAACAGCACTTTATCAGGGCGAATGTAGATGATTTATCTTTAAAAATAAAATAATATAGATAAATTATTTATAAATTAATCAAAATTCAGATAAAAACAACAAGATAACGATTAAAAGCAGTGTACATAGGCTTTTTCCATTCCCAAACTGTTTTTTCATAAAAAAAGGCCACCAAAATGGTGGCCAATTTCTGATTCAATTAAACAACTAGATTTTGTAACTATGTTTGCTAAACCTCCATTATTTCTTTTCTTTTCTCGGAATCTTTTGTTCTCGCTGGGCCGTATGATACACAAATGACGCTACAATGGTAGCGGCCTGCTTCAGATCATCCGGGTACAGGTGATCGTAGGTATCCATGTTGGTATGGTGGGTACGGGTGCTGTATTCCATGGGATCCTGGATAAACTGGAAGCCGGGAATCCCCACCCGGTCGAAAGAAAGGTGATCCGTACCGCCGGTATTGCTGATGGTCACCGTTTTGGCTTCCAGATCATGGAAAGGCTCCAGCCATTTGCTGAATATCGGACGGGCCGCTTCGTTTTCCTGCAGGTAGATGCCACGGATTTTTCCGGTACCGTTATCCAGGTTAAAGTAGGCAGAGATTTTGTCTCCGGCCGCGTTGCTCCATTGCTTAACGGTATCGCTCAGGTGATTTTTCACGTAGTTTCTTGATCCGTGAAGTCCCTGCTCTTCCGCGCTCCACAGCGCGATACGGATGGTTCTCTTAGGCTTAAGACCGCTTGCTTTGAGTATCCTTACGGCCTCCAGCATCACGGAAGAACCTGCGGCGTTATCTGTGGCGCCGGTGCCGGTATGCCAGGAGTCGAGGTGAGCACCCAGCATGACCACTTCATCTTTCAGCCTGGGGTCTGTTCCTTTGATTTCCGCCAGCACGTTGTACCCTTTCAGGTCATCGGTATGAAATTTACTTTTCACATCCAGCTCCATTTTCACCGGGATACCGGCCTTGGCAAGACGCACAATGGTCAGGTAGTCTTCGGTAGACATCACCATATCCAGCATATTTTCCGGGTCTGAAGCCTTGTAAGAGCCTCCGCCCTGCACAAACAGGGTACCGTCTTTTCCTCTGGCATTAATGCTGATAAAGGTGATGGCTCCTTCTGCGCGGGCCATTTCCTTGGTTTTGTTGGAAACGTAGGAAGCTCTGCGCATGTTGGCAATCATCTCCCGGAATTCGGCGGTGTCCCTGCCCCCCTGGTTGCCCCGGGCCTGCAGCTCTGCTTTGGCCATTTTGTCCAGCTCCTCGTCTGTATATCTCCTCACATCGGGATTAAACCCGGAAGGCAGCTTGGCATCACTGTAAAGAAGAACCACTTTGTTGTTGAACTTTCCTTTGTACTGCATCAGGGCAGTGGTATCCTGCTCATCTACCAGAAGCACCTCGGCCTGTCTCAGTCCGTTGCTGCCGGCAGTCCATACCTTAGGCAGCGCCAGGATAGGCTTATAGTACGGGGCGGTCATGGCTACATAGCATTTCTGCAACTCCCAGCCTTTACCGAATTCTCCCCAGGGCTCCAGCTGAACATCTTCCAGGCCCCATTCCTTCAGTTTTTCCTGGGAATATTTTGCCGCACGCATAAAGCCGGGAGATCCCTGAAGTCTCGGACCGCTGACGTCCGTAAGATGGAAGGCAATGTCCATAACCTTTGAATTTTCAAGACCTTCCTTCCTGATTTTTTTTACAGCTTCTTCATCTACTTTTTCCTGAGCGCTAAGCGTCCAGCCCAGGCTCATCAGTAATACAATTGATAAAAATTTCTTCATTGTTTAATAGTAATGTTTCGAATAAATATAGTCCTAAATATAGCAATTGATTTCCGGTCAGGAATTTATCTTGCGATTATCCCCTGAAATAAGAAGATTAACCCTACTTTTCAGCCGACTAAAAAAAAGACTTTTAAAAAGCGAACCAGACGGAAAGAAAATGCAGAATGGCTGCCGCCAGTACAAAAAGGTGCCAGATAAAGTGATTGTATTGCCAGGTACGGATCTGGTAAAACAGTACGCCGAAAAGGTACAGGAGTCCTCCGGCTATCAGAAGATACAGGGATACGGGGGGCAACCCGGACCAGAATTTCTCTCCCATAGCCAGTACCATTACACCCAGGCCGATATAAACCAGGCTCGACAAGAGCCTGAAGCGCCCGGTAAACAGCGCCTTATTGACCACTCCGGCCACAATGACGATCCACTGAACCATCAGCAGCCACCTGGCGCGTACAGGATCGGCATGCAGCAATACCAGAGGCAGGTAGGTTCCGCCGATCAGCAGGAAGATGCTGATATGATCAAAAATCCGGAGGATGGATTTAGCCACCGGGTTTTCAGTAGCGTGATAGAGGGTGGAAAATGTAAAGACCATCAGCAAACCGAAAACATAAAAACTTACCGCCGGGGTCAAAAGGGGAACACCGCTTTCGTAGGCTTTTAAAAACAGCAAAGGAGAAAACGCCAGGATGAGGATAATGCCGATACCATGCGATAAAGCATTGGCCATCTCGATCTTCAGTCTTCTTTCGTTTTCCAAAATATTAAAGTTCAATCGTTGTTCCTGCCGTCCCCAGAACGGCCTCTCCCAGGTCATCCGCTTCGCAGATGATGACCCTCCTGACTCCCGCCTGCACGGCGGCAAAGGCATTGTCCAGCTTGGGGATCATCCCGTCATAAATAATCCCTTCACTTTTGTACTTTTCATAGGTTTCCGGGATCAGCCTCGGGATCAGCGTATCGTTATCGCCGGCGTCTCTTAACACCCCCTTCTTTTCAAAGCAATACACCAGGCTTACTTCTTCCGACCCACTTAGCGCACGCGCTAATTCCGAAGCCTGGGTATCTGCATTGGTATTGAGGATCTCCCCGTTCGTATCAAATGTCAGCGGTGCAAAAACAGGGCTGAGCCCGTTTTCCAGCAGCAGGCGGATAAAGGGTGTGTTTACTTTTTCCACGTCCCCCACAAAGCCGTAATCAATGGTTTTAACAGGTCGCTTATGCGCAAGAATACCTGCCCCGTCAGCTCCTGTCAGCCCGATGGCATTACAACCCAGACGCTGCAATGTGGCTACGATACGCTTATTTACCAGACCACCGTACACCATGGTCACCACATCACGCATAGGGGCATCCGTGACCCTTCTCCCTTCCACCATTCTGCTTTCAATACCCAGTTCACCGGCCACCTTTGTAGCAATCTTTCCCCCGCCGTGAACCAGGATCTTTTCCCCGGGGAGCCCCGCAAACCGCTGCAGAAATCCGGCCAGCTTCTCCGGATCATCAATGACATTTCCCCCTATCTTAACAATATTCATCCAGCTTTATGATTTCATACCGTTTAGCCACGGCTTCATACTCCAAAATTAGGCAAACCGGCGTTATTAAAGAAAAATAACCCGAAAATAACTCCGCTGCAACATTGTTGCAGTTGATTTATTTGCTACTTTTGCAACGATATTGCATTTTAAAACAGATACGCTGAGTTGTGGGTTTGAAATATCTTTTCCGGATCATCGTGCTATTTACCTTCTCTGCCGCTTCCGGTCAGCATTATTCACTTAAGGGAAGGGTGATTCACTTCAAAAGCGGGGTGCAGAATGCGGTGGTGGTACTGAATGACTCCCTGCACCGGACCACCGACAAGCAGGGCGACTTCAGCTTCTCTTCCCTGCCGGAGGGCACCTGCAAATTGCTCATTACCCATGCGGAATATAAACCGGTTCTCCTGAAAGTAGACCTCGTATCGGATACCACCCTTCCGGCCATTTTCCTGGAAGAGAGCATTTATGAGCTCAAAGAGCTGGTGGTGTCGGAAAACCGCCGGGAAAAGGCCCGGAAAGACAATGTGCTGAATGTGGAGGTGGTCACCCAGGATTTCATCCGGAAAAACCTGGGCAGCAGCCTGATGCAGACCCTGGAAAAAATCCCGGGGGTAAATGCCATGAGCATTGGTTCGGGACAATCCAAACCCCAGATACGCGGACTGGGTTTTAACCAGGTGGTGGTGGTAGACGGCGGAATCAAGCATGAAGGACAGCAATGGGGCGCTGATCACGGACTGGAGATCGATCAGTTTGCTGCCGGCTCGGTGGAGATTCTGAAAGGTGCTGCTTCTTACCTCTATGGCTCTGACGCTATCGGTGGCATTATCCGGGTGAACCCGCCCCCGCCCCCGGCCCTTCACAGCATGAATTTTTCGCTGAACAGCGCTTACATGAGCAACAGCCACTCTTTTGGCAACTCGTTGAATTTTAATGCCCGCCAGCACGCCTGGTATGTGGATGCGCGTGCCACGATCCGTGATTACGGTGATTACCGCGTGCCTGCCGAGCTTATTTATGTATATGATTACGATGTTCATCTGCCCGGCGGCTATGTACGGAATTCGGCCGGAAAAGAACGGAACTTTCACGCTACTGTTGGCCGGATCACGGAAAATTACCAGACCCGTTTACACTTCAGCAACGTTTACTCCCAAAGCGGCTTCTTTGCCAACGCCCATGGACTGGAACCCAGAAGGGTTAATACGGAGCTTCACGACGCCTCCCACCGCGACATCCGTTTACCCAGCCAGCAGGTGAATCACTTCAAAATGATCAGCAATACCGTATACCGTATGGGCCACCATGAGCTGAGCTTCGATGCCGCCTACCAGCGGAACCTCCGCAAAGAAAGAAGCCCCTATGTAAGTCACGGGTTCATGCCGCCGCTCTATCCTTTTCCCAATGATTCCGAGCTGGAAAGATTGTACGATAAACAGGTACTCTCCGGAAACCTTCGGGACAAGATCCGTGTGAAAGACCATGAGTTCACTTTAGGAGGTAATTATGAGTACCAGGAAAATGAGATCGGCGGCTGGGGTTTTCTCATTCCGGCCTACACCCAGCACCAGGGCGGGCTGTTTGCCTATGACAAATGGAAAGCGAATTCAAAAACGATATTTCACGCAGCAGTACGCTATGACTTCGGGCATATCGGCATCCGTGAATATACCGACTGGTTTCCTTCTGACCAGGAAGGAAACAATACCTACCTTACCCGGGCAGAGGCTTCTTCCCGGTCTTTCGGCAACCTGAACTGGACCCTAGGAACGAACTATACCTCCGGAAAAACAACGCTTAAATTCAACCTGGGCACCAGCTTCCGGATGCCTTTACCCAAGGAGCTGGCCGCCAACGGGGTCAATTACCATTATTTCCGCTACGAACAGGGGAACAACAGCCTGTCGCCCGAAAAATCATACCAGCTGGACCTCGGAGTGTTCCGGAAAACGGAGAAGCTGGAGCTGGAATTCACCCCCTTCTATAATTACTTTCCCAATTATATCTACCTTAACCCCACAGCACGCCATGATTACCTGTATGGTGCCGGTAACCAGGTCTTCGAATACCAGCAAAGCAAGGTAATGCGCTACGGCGCCGAAGCCCTTATCCGTTATCATATGACTCATCGATGGACCGGCGAATTCTCCGGAGATTACCTGTATAACCGGCAGTTGTCAGGCAGTAAAACCGGGTTTAACCTCCCGTTTTCTCCGCCGCCTTCCGCATCCGGGAGTATTTCCTGGCAACCGCCTGTACTGAAAGAAAGCTATATTTCGTTGCATATCAGGCACGCGTTAAAACAGGACAGGATAGTTCCGCCGGAAAAAATCACCCCGGCGTACACCCTGCTGGGCATTTCGGCCGGCACTGAATTTTACACCGGTAAGCAGAAATGGGAACTAAACCTGCAGGTAAATAATTTACTGAATACCCGCTACCTCAACCATACCAGCTTTTACCGGCTGATTGATCTGCCGGAGACAGGAAGAAACCTTACGTTAAATTTAAGAATACCGTTCAGTTTTGCTATCTAGGCTTACTCACATATCGAAATCCCTGGCGCTGACTGCCGCAGCACTGCTGATCGTGATATCGGTACACGGTATTTTCCTGCATCATGATTTCCACAACAAGCCGGTGGAAAATCACCATTGTACTCTATGTGAAATACATTCTTTCCATTATACTTTCCCGGACACCTGCAAATTTATGGCGGAGATCATTTCTCCACTCATTTCCTACACCTACCGGGAAATCCGTATTTTCATTAAAACCGTTCACCGTTTAGGTTTAAGGGGTCCCCCGGTTACCGGCATTTGAGTTTCCCCGGGACGGTTTGGCCCGGGTGGTTTTTTTTAGTTATGCGTTCGGGGTGAGCAATCTTATCCGGAACCCGTAACTAACCATTAATCTTTTCTGGACAATGAAAAAATACTTATTTCTTTTGGTGGTGCTGCTTCAGGGATGCAGCTCCGATGAACCCGAAATTGACACTACTTACCCTGTGATCAGTGCTACAGGACTGTTTCCGCAACCGTGCGCCGTGCTGGAACGGGGTAAGACGCATACGTTTACGGTAACGTTTTCCGATAACCGTGAATTGGGATCATTTAATTTTGATATTCATAATAATTTCAATCACCACTCGCATAGCACTTCTGAAGAAGAGTGCGCGGAAGATCCGGTAAAAGCTCCCGTTAAACCCTTTCTGCTGGTAAAGCCTTACAGCATTCCTGAGGGGTTAACGAGCTACACGGCCACTGTACCGGTGGAAATTCCGGCTGATGTGGATGAAGGCGATTACCATTTCAGGGTGGATGTTACGGACAAAACCGGCTGGCAGACCATCAAAACAATGAGTATAAAAATCAAATAATTTAAAAACATGAAAAATATAATTTTAGTAATATTTGCCCTGGTTCTGTTTGTTTCGTGTAAAGACGAGGATGTGACTCCCGCACCGGTTATTTCAGATGTGGAAATAGGCAGCGGAAACAGCAAAACCGTAGTAAGGGGAAATGATCTTCACGTGGAAGCGCAGATTGTGGCCGAAGGAACCATCCGTGAAGCAGAAGTGCATATTCACGGTTCGGGATGGGAACATGAAGTAGATTTCCCCGGCCTGGTCGGCAAAAAGAACGGTGAAATCCATACCCACATTGATGTGCCTTCGACCGTGCCTGCAGGACATTACCATGTGCATATTTCAGTTACGGATGAGAAAGGACAAACCACAGAGGTAGAATCTGATCTGGAAATCACCGACTGACCCGTTCGGGATACCCGGTTCCGGATACATAAGTGCACGGAACCGGGTACCCGGAACCTGAAAAACTTTTCCCGCAAATTTATCCACCGGTCAAACGGAAACCCTATATTTACAGGCTATTGTTGAAATGATGTAGTATGAACCGGCTGTTAGGGTATTTGTTTTTTCTTTTTTTAGGGCCATATGCCACTGCACAAACCACCAAGATTTATGACGGAAGGGAGTATGTAATAAACAGCGCCCTTATATCCGGAACTCCCTTTTTTAAAAATGGGGAAAACCCGGAGGGTAACATGCTTCTCTTCGATAAGGTAGTCTATACCGACTTACCGCTGCTTTATGATATTACCGCTGACCAGCTGCTTACCCGGCGCCCGGGTGAATCGTCTAACGTAATTGTTGTGAAAGAGCTGGTAGAGCTGTTTACCCTGGGCCAGGATACCCTTGTAAGCCTGAAAAAGACCGCAACGGGGTTGGAAGACGGCTTTTATCTTCGTATTTTTGATTCTCCCCGCTACAAAAGTGTTGCCCGCTACAGGAAAAGCGTAAAAGACCCCAGGAGTGTCAATGCAAAAAAATACTATGAGGAAACCGTGGAATACTTTGTAAAAACACCGGCTTCCGATCAGTATGTGCCTTTAAAGACTACCGGAAAATTACTCTCCATCGATAAACAATATAAAAAGAATTTGAAAAGCTTATTACGAACTCATGGAATGGAAAACAGCGAAAATTTACCTGCAAAAATTGCTCTCGTTTTAGATTATCTGAATAAAGCAAACAAGGCTTCCCTCTAAAAGCAATTTCTGAACATGTACAAAACCCGCTTTTTGTGGCTGGCCATTTTTTTGTCTGTACAAACGATGGCTCAAAATGACCCGGTAACCCTGAACCTGTCTTCAGCCCGCTTCACTGAACTCATCCGGAGCCTGGAGAGCCAGACTCCCTATACGTTTTATTATGCCCCTGCGGAGACCGACAGCCTGCTGATCAGCTACTCCGGCACAAACAAAGCCCTGAACCAGGTATTATCTGAAATACTTCACCCGTTGGCCTTCCGGTTTGCAACAGATCCGCGAAAGAAGATCTATATCACTAAAGATGCATTCATACTTACTGAATTCAGGGATATTCATGCATCAAAGCCGTCCGGAGAGGCAGCCACCCCCGACGTGGTTATCCGCGACTTCCTCGAAGCCCAGCCCGAAGACATCTCCATTGAGAACAAAGTTTTCGAAATAGGGAATAAAGACCGGCCCGTGAACGGTGAAAAAACACTGTCAGGTTATATCCGGAGCAAAAATACGGGGGCACCGGTCAGCTCGGCTACGGTAAGCATCCTGGGTAAACCCTCTGCTGTTCAAACAGATGCTTACGGCTATTATTCCATCAGTGTTCCGGAAGAACGCAGCGTTCTTTTCGTAACCAGCGTGGGTTTTCGTGATACCCGCCGCCAGCTGGCAATGTACGGAAGCGGCCGGCTGGATATTGAAATGACCGACCAGGTCTTTTCCCTCAACGAAGTGGTGGTGGCCGGCGAACGCGGCAACCAGGTGAAAAGGATGCAGATGGGTCTGGAAAAGCTGAGCATAAAAACCATCAGGCAAACCCCGGCCGTTTTCGGAGAAGCCGATGTGATCAGCGTGATCCTGACGCTGCCCGGTGTTCAGACCGTAGGAGAAGCGGCCAATGGTTTTAATGTCAGGGGCGGTGCCACTGATCAGAATCTCGTTCTCTTCAGCGACGCCACCATTTTCAACCCGTCTCATTTCTTCGGCCTGTTTTCCTCCTTCAACCCCGATGCCGTCAACCAGGTAGAACTCTATAAAAGCAGCATTCCCGCACGCTTCGGAGGCCGCCTTTCTTCGGTTCTTGATGTAGCCGGAAAAGAAGGCAACCGGAATAAGCTGTCCGGCGCCGGGGGGATCGGCCTGCTGACCGGGCGGGTATCACTGGATGGTCCCATCGGTAAAAAAACACAGTTCCTGGCCGGAGCCCGGAGCACATATTCTGACTGGCTTCTGAAGATAATACCTGACGACGCCTACCGCAACAGCAGCGCTTCATTTTACGACCTTAACGGGCAGATAAGCCATTACGTTAATGACAAAGATGCTTTTTACCTGACAGGCTATGCCAGCCGCGACCGTTTTACTTTTGAAAACGGTATCACCTACGGGTACCGGAATGCCAATGTGAACGGGAAATGGAAGAGAATATTCAACGGAAACCTCCACAGTATTCTTACTTTGGGTTACGATCAGTACGGCTTCAATATTGCTGACCGGAATAACCCGGTAAATGCTTTTGATATGCTGTATTCTATCAGCCAGTCATTCCTGAAAGCCGATGTTTACTACCAGCCGCATGACAGGCATAAACTGAATTACGGCTTCCAGTCTACGCTCTATTCCATCCGGCCGGGCCGGAAGCTTCCCGTAGGTGAAGAATCGATCGTAATGGCTGAATCTCTCCAGAACGAGCAGGCCCTGGAGTCTGCCCTGTATCTTTCCGATACCTATTCGGTCAATGACCGGTTCAGCGTAGATGCCGGTATCCGCTATGTGATGTACAATTACCTGGGGCCGCGTAATGTTAACTATTATGTCAGCGGCCTCCCTAAAAGCCCGGAAACCCTCGAAGAAACGGTGACCTATGACAAAGGAGAAAATATCAAAACCTACCACGGGCCGGAATTCAGGATCGGCTTCCGCTATGCATTTTCCAACGAAAGTTCTGTAAAACTGGGATACAATTCCCTGCGGCAGTTTATTCACATGTTGTCAAATACCACAGCAGCCACGCCTACAGATTCCTGGAAGCTTAGCGACCCGCATATCAAACCGCAGTATGGTGACCAGCTAAGCCTTGGATATTACCGGAATATGGCTTCTGCCAGGGTAGAGACCTCCGTGGAAGTGTATTACAAGCGCACCCATAATTATCTCGACTATAAGAGCGGTGCCGTATTGCTCATGAATCCCACTATTGAAACCGATGTGCTGGGAACCGAAGCCCGGGCCTACGGAGTGGAGCTGATGGCGAAGAAGAATACCGGAAAGCTGAACGGATGGATCAGCTATACTCTCTCAAAAGTGCAGCAAAGAACTACCGGCGAAGAAACCATCAATAACGGCAGGTATTATAACAGCAATTTTGATAAGCCCCATAACCTGACCATGGTAGGAAACTACCGGTTCTCCCACCGGTACAGCTTTTCCATGAACACTACCTACAGCACGGGGAGGCCCATCACCCTGCCGATTGCCAAATACGATTTTGCCGGTTCGGAAAGGGTTTTCTATTCGGAACGGAATAAATACCGGGTTCCCGATTTCTTCAGAATGGATCTCTCCGTTAATATAGAAGGAAACCACAAGATCAAAAAGCTTGCGCACAGTTCCTGGACCGTAGGGGTCTACAATGTTACAGGGAGGAAGAACCCGTTCTCGGTATATTATGTATCGGAAGCAGGCAAGATTAAAGGCTATAAGCTTTCTGTTTTCGGCCACCAGATTCCGTTTATCACCTACAATTTCAGATTTTAAGTGCATGAAACCGGCTAACAAAATATATCAGTTGATAACAGGGGCTTTATTATTCTTTTCCTGCGAAGAGCCCTATACCCCTGTTTATGAAACCGAAGACATGGCCCCCATCCTGATCATTGAGGGCTATATCGACATGAGCGGAAATTCCCGCTTTAAGCTCACCCAAACGGTGCCGCTGGACGCGGAAGAAAACTCTGTTCCAGTAAAAAATGCCTCTCTGACCATAGAATCGGAAAATAACCAGGTTCATTCTTTCACGGGTTCTTCTGCTTCGGGCGAATACACGATCCCCCATCCGGCATTGAGCATGGGAAGCCGTTACCGGCTGAAGGTGGTGGTCTTCGGGAAAACCTATGAATCTGACTGGGTAAAACCCTATGCCACTTCTGAAATATCCGGGATAGAATACAGCAGAACCGACACAGGACTGGAAATTCTGGTCAGCACCGTCAACCAGGATGAAAACTCCCGGTACTACCGTTGGGAATTTGAAGAAACCTGGAAATTTTCTGCCCGGTATATGAGCTTTTTTATTTTTGAAGATGGCCGGGTGCGGCTCCGGAGGCAACCGGAAGAGAACATCTCCATGTGCTTTGACCAGGAGAAATCTTCCGATATTCTTATCGGCACCAGCGAGAACCTGTCGGATAACACCATTTCCCGGCAAAAGATCCGGTTCATCCCCAATTTATCGGATAAGCTGATGTATCGCTATTCTATCCTGGTAAAACAATTCAACATCAGTAAAGAGGCCTACCTTTTCTGGAGCATCCTGAAAAAGAACTCCGAGTCAGTAGGTGATATTTTCGGCTCCATGCCTTCCGAGCTAAAAGGGAATGTCAGAAATGTGCTGGATCCCGATGAGCCGGTAATTGCCATGATTGAGGCTTCTCTGCCGGCACAAAAAAGGATCTATTACAATGCTCCGGATTTCACTCCGCCCTGGCCGGTTTTCATTCCTTTCTATACGGGTTGTGAGCTACAGGAAGTACCGGTGGAAGATGCCGGAAAACTTTTCCAGCTTAATCCGGGCTTTATTCCTACCAATGAAGTTTTCAAGAACCCGGCCAGCCCTGAACCCACCCATTATTCCTATACGATCCACCGATGTACGGACTGCTCATTTATAGGCGGCGCCCTTAATGCACCGGATTTCTGGACAGATAACGATTAATACTATGCGATTTGTTTTATCTATTCTTCTGGTATTGGGCTGCTCCCTGTCTTTCGGTCAAAAGGCGGAGAGCATTTATGTCCATACCGACAAAGAGACGTATTTTCCCGGAGAGATTCTCTGGTATAAAATATATGCTGTACATCCGGAAGACCTTGTTCCGGCAAAGACCGCTTCCATCGCTTACCTGGACCTGACAGACAGCCGGGGAACCTCTGTGCTGCAGACTAAAATTGAGATCGGCCCTTCTACCCGGAACGGCGGATCGGTATTTATTCCCCAACGCTTATCCTCGGGTACCTATACGCTGACAGGCGCCACGCTCCTGTCGGAAAACAGCGGCCGGTCATTCTCCAAAAAGATCACCATCCTGAATGCGTTTGCTGTTCTTGACACCCTGGCCGTTCCTTCTAAAAATACCGTTGCAGTAAGGTTCTTCCCCGAAGGCGGAACATTGGTTCGCGGAATAGAGACCCGGATAGGCTACAAAATTTCTGATGCCTACGGTAAAGGAATAAAAGCTTCACTGGTGCTTCCTGACGGCACTTCGTCCGTTTCCAATACAATGGGAATCGGCAGCTTCAGGGTCACACCCGGCGCCGCTGCGCCAGGCACCGGTATGAAAGTAAAAGTAAGGCTTCCCGGCGGAAAAGAGCTCGAGCAGGCTCTTCCCGCGGCATCCGAAACGGGATATGTGCTGAATGCAGAAGATAAGGGAGATTATTACGCCGTAAGGATCGCCTCCACTACCGACCGTGCAGGCCAGACCCTGACGCTGGTATCCGAATCTTCGGGCGGAAAGCAGGCAAAATACCCCGTAACCCTCAGCCCGGCCGGCACAGCTGCCTGGTCGGTACCGCTGACCCAGTTACCGGAAGGTACTTCCCGGCTCACCCTGTTCGGCCCGGACGGCCACCCGCTGGCAGAAAGAATTCTCTTCCGCACTCCGGAGAAAGCCCTGCAGCTTAACCTTGCGCTGAATAAGGAAACCTTCGCCGGTCGTGAAGAGATCACCCTTACCCTGAACCAGCTTGCACAAAACCCCGCTGTTACCGCCGATATTTCCGTTTCGGTTAAAAGAATAGACGATATCCAGCGGCCCTCCGATGAAAATATACGGTCTTACTTCTACCTCCGGAAAGACCTGTCGGGTGAGATCGAAAATCCCGGTTATTATTTTTCAGATAGTCCCGGCAGGAAGCAGGATCTCGATAACCTGCTTCTGACCCATGGCTGGAGAAGATTCAGGAATCCTGCCGGTGAGGGAGAAGGCCGTTATCACCGCTTAAACATACGGTTTACTGACAGGGGTAACGGTATGCCCCTGGCCGGCCGCGAAGCCATGCTCAGCGTACCCGCTAAAGCACCCGTAATCTATACCGCCGTTACCAATACGGACGGGATCGCCACTTTCTGGGTGAAAAATATATCCGGAACCCTGAACCTGGCCACCCGCCTGGTCTCCGGAGAACCCTCCCATGCTGAAATGCTGAAAGTCAGGCCAGCGGCTGATCCTCCATTGCCCGCAGATATCACGGGAATTTCTCAAAGCAGTTACAACGAATATGCCATCAATGTACAGGTAGAAAACATCTATTCAGGGAAAAACCGGGCCTCTTACCTGCCACCGGCTACCCATGACTCCATTCCCTTCTTTGGGAAAGCCGATATACGGTACCGCCTGGACGACTATACCCGCTTTGTAGTGATGGAAGAAGTCTTGCGGGAATATGTGAAAGAGGTGAATGTCCGGAAAAACCGTAACGATTTCCATTTACGGACCCTCGATGCCGCCCGCGGCATTTATTTCAGTAATGACCCGCTGATCCTGCTTGACGGGGTGCCCGTGCCCCATGCCAATGACATTCTGGCGTATGATCCGCTGAAAGTGCAAAACATTGATGTGGTGACCGGCCGGTTCTACCTGGGAAAAAGCACCTATGACGGGATCGTAAGTTTCACGACCTACAAAGGTGCCCTGGAAGGCTATACCCTGGACCCTTCCTACAGTGTATTTACCTATGAAGGACTGCAGCCCGAACGGGAGTTTTACTCACCGGAGCTGCCCCGGGCCGCCTCCGTCCCCGATAACCGTACCGTACTTTACTGGGCCCCCCGGCTGATTCTTTCCGGGGAAGAAAAGCAGTTTTTACAGTTTTCTTCCTCTGATTTACCCGGCGAGTACCTTATTGATATACAGGGAATCGACAGTTCCGGGAAACCGGGAAGCAGTACCCTGAAATTTTCAGTAAAGTGAAAATAAACGTTATGAGCAACTTTTCGTATTTTTATCATTCTTTATCAAACTAACTCTAAATTTTAATTATGTTGAAGAAAATTCTATTACTTCTCATGGCATTTACGGTTACGTTGAATATCAGCGCCGATGCCCAAAAGAAAAAGAAAAAAGAAGAGGCCAAACCTGTAGTACAGGAAGCTAAAAAGCCTGAGCCTCCGAAAAAACCAGAAACTCCGAAAAAAGGCCCGAAACCTTACAAGAGTGTTATTGACAGTACGGCTCAGACCAAAACCGGGCTTCATACCGTACATAAAGTAGGTGATAAATTCTACTTTGAGATCCCGGATTCGCTTATCGGAAGAGACATCATCGCAGTGACCCGTTATTCCAAGGTTCCGGCAGGTGGCGGTGTATTCGGAGGAGAGGAAGTGAACCGTCAGGTGGTAAGATGGGAGAAAGGAACCAACAATAATATCCTCCTCCGCTCGGTAAGCTACATTATCATGTCGCCTGACAGCACCAAGCCCATTGCCCAGTCAGTGGCCAATTCGAGCGTAGACCCGATCGTCGGAAACTTCGAAATCCTTACCATTAACGGAAACACCGGGGGAAAAGGCAAAAATTATGTGATTGATGTAACCAGCACTTTTGACGGTGATTTCCAACCGTTTTCACTGGCCCCGATCAGAAAGCAGCTGCTGAACCTGACCGCCTTCCAGAAAGATAAGTCGTTCATTGAATCGATCAATACTTACCCGATCAATACGGAGATCCGTACGGTGAAAACCTTCTCGGTAACCCCGCCGCGTATCTCTATGACTCCCATACCGCAGATCGGAGTAAACTTCCCTTCCGGTTACGGTGCAGGTGTGGTGACCATGGAGTTTAATACCTCCCTTTTGCTTCTGCCGAAAGAACCCATGCGTAAGCGTACATTTGATGCCCGTGTAGGTTACTTTGCTAACCAGTACAGCGTATTCGGAGAAAACTCACACAAGTCTGACCGCGACATTTTTGCTGTCAGATGGAAGCTGGAGCCCAAAAATGCGGAGGACCTGGCCAAACTCAAAAGAGGTGAACTGATAGAGCCTAAAAATCCTCTGATCTATTACATTGACCCGGCCACTCCTGAAAAATGGAAAAAATATATCAAAGCCGGTATAGACGACTGGCAGCCTGCCTTTGAAGAAGCCGGCTGGAAAAATGCCATCCGGGGTGAATACTGGCCTGAAAACGACTCAACCATGAGCCTGGAAGACGCAAGGTTCTCTGTGGTACGTTACTTTGCCGCCGATATTCAGAATGCCTACGGCCCCAATGTCCATGACCCCAGAAGCGGACAGATCCTGGAAAGCCATATCGGCTGGTACCATAATATCATGAGCCTGCTGAGAGACTGGTATATGATCCAGACCGCAGCGGTTGACCCTGCAGCAAGAAACAAGCAATTCAGCGATGAGCTGATGGGTGAGCTGATCCGCTTTGTGTCTTCGCATGAAGTGGGCCACACGCTGGGACTTCGCCACAACATGGGCGCCAGCAACGCTACCCCGGTAGAAAAGCTCCGTGATCCTGCATTCCAGGCACAATACGGCCATACTTCTTCCATTATGGACTATGCCCGTTTTAACTACGTAGCTCAGCCGGAAGATGGTGTGAAGCATTTCTTCCCTAAAATTGGGGATTATGACAAATGGGCTATCAAATGGGGATATACTTATTTCCCGGATGCCAAATCTGCAGAGGAAGAAAAAGCGCTTCTGCATAAAATGACTTCGGAAGCCGTTAAAAACCCGAGACTTCGTTTCGGAACGGAAACCAGCCCGTTTGACCCGCGCTACCAGACAGAAGACCTGGGCGACAATGCAGTGAAAGCTTCGGAATACGGTATTAAAAACCTGAAAAGGATTCTTCCCGAGCTGGAAAAATGGTCAAGAGAAGACGGAGAAAGCTACAGCGAGCTGAATACACTGTACAACAGTCTTACGGGTCAGTTCAGAAGATACATGGGGCATGTGACCAAATATATCGGCGGTATTTATGATACCCCGGTAACCTATGATTCGGAAAGCAACCGCTACGAGATCGTTCCGAAAGACCGGCAGGTGGAAGCGCTGGCATTCCTGAATACCCAGCTCTTCACTACACCGAAATGGATCATCGACCAGAATATCCTGAATAAGATCCGGCCTGAAAACGGGGTGGAAGCCATCAAGAGCATGCAGGTATCTACCCTGAACAGCCTGATGGCTACCGACCGGGCAGCCCGCTTAATGGAAGCTTCTTCCCAGGGAAATGCATACTATTCCCTGGACGACCTGTACACCGGACTTAAAAACGGTATTTTCAGCGAACTGAAATCGGGATCGTCTATCGATATCTTCCGCAGAAACCTGCAGAAGGCTTTTGTTTCCAACCTGACCAAGCAGCTGAATGCCAATCCGGTTCCGGGAAGGCCTGATTTTACACAGACAGACCTGAGCTCTATCACCCGAGGTACGCTGGTGTCACTGAAAAGTGAGCTGAGCACGGCTTCGTCAAGAATCTCGGATAAAGTCAGCAAATACCACGTTCAGGATCTGGTGGCCCGTATCAACGAGGCCCTGGAGAAGAAATAAGTGTATTGCATAAAAAAAGGTGCCGCCTGTTTGTTTTCCGGGCGGCACCTTTTTTATGCAAACCCCGGAGGGATGAAATAATGAATATACGTTAACTCAGGTTGTTCGCCTTACTGCCCAGCGTCTTTATCCCGCTTCGCTCCTCATACTCTTCCGGCGTGGCAATGAAACCGTCGAATTCCGAAAACCGCGTATATTTCCCTATAAACCTGAGCTTGGCGCTGTCTACCGAACCACTCCGGTTTTTGGCAATAATCACCTCTGCCAGGCCTTTGGTACTCTCTCCTGTCTCCGTTTCTTCCAGCTGGTAATATTCCGGCCGGTACAGGAACATAACCACATCGGCATCCTGTTCAATGGAGCCCGATTCCCGCAGGTCTGAAAGCATAGGGCGCTTATCCGGGCGCGACTCTACCGAACGGCTGAGCTGGGAGAGTGCAATTACCGGGATGTTCAGCTCCTTGGCTATGGTTTTCAGTGAACGGGAGATTGTAGCTATCTCCTGCTCGCGGTTCATACCCGTACGGCCGTTCCCTGCGGTCATCAGCTGCAGGTAATCTACAATCAGCAATTTGATATTATGAAACGCTTTCAGACGCCGGGCCTTTGTCCGGAGCTCCAGCACCGACAGCGCCGGGGTATCATCGATATAGATGGGGGCATTGTCCAGGTTGTTCAGACGGGAGTGAATAGCCTTCCAGTCGTCGGTTTCCAGGTCTCCTTTTCTCAGCTTCTGGGAGTCTACTTCCGCTTCGGCAGAGATCAGCCGGTACATCACCTGCTGCGATGACATTTCCAGTGAAAATAAGGCTACCGGCATTTTATAATCTATTGCGGCATTTCTCAGGGCGGAAACCACGAAGGCCGTTTTTCCCATACCGGGGCGCGCCGCAATAATGATCAGTTCGGTATTATGCCATCCGCCGGTGATCCGGTCCAGGGTAGGGAAACCCGAAGGCACGCTGGAAATACCGGCATCCTGCTCTTCCTTATTCCGGAGCTCCTGGATGGTTTTCTGCACCACCAGCTGCAGATCCGGGATGTTCTTGTTCAGATTCCCTTCCTGGATATCCCGTAAGCTCTGTTCGGTAGCATCCAGCAGGTTAAAAACGTCTGTGGTATCTTCCTGGGCTTTATTCAGCACATCGTCCATGATGCGTATGATGCTGCGCTGAATAGCGTACTGCAGAATGATGCGGGCATCACGCTCAATGTGGGTGGAAACTTTCCGGGCTGTGATGCGGGCCAGATAAGCCGGCCCACCGATGAATTCGAGTTCCCCGGTCAGTCGCAGCTGGTTGGTTACCGTAAGAAGATCTACCGGTTCTGATTTCCCGAAAAGAAGCAGTATAGCCTGGTAAATGGCCTCATGCTTTTCAGAAATAAAGCTGTCGGGTTTCAGGATGTCAATCACCATGGTGAGTGCATCTTTTTCCCGGATAACCCCGCCCAGCACTGAAGCTTCCAGCTCCACGATATGCGAAGACTGCTGAAACTCCAGGGTCTGTTCCGGATTTCTCCGCTTTTTTTCCGGTAATCTTCTTCTTTGTTTCATTGTATATCAGTTCCGAGTTCCGGATAGTGAATTCCGAATAATGAGTAGTGAGTTGTTCCCGGAAAGTAATCCGTTGTCAATTGTACATTATCAATTGTCAATTATCCTGTCCGAACCCACTCCCAAAGGTATACTTCCTCTTTCCTTTTTTCTAAAGAAAGAATTGAAATTTCTTGAGATAATAAGACTTCCGCCGGAAACCACCACATTTCCCTGGGAATAAAATACATAATAATTGGTGGGAACACTCCGAGAATACAGCTTGAAGCGGTAAGCCCCGTCATCAGAAATAAGGTATTCCAGTTCACCTCCTACCGATAACTGTCCGTAAGTATTGGTATTCAGGCTTATGCTGTTTTCCAGGCTGTTGATGAAAGCTCCCTTGCCGCTGAGCTTCACCCGGTTATTCATAAATTTATAGCTGAAGTCGAGCTGCATGTTATTCAGGATATTCTCCCTGAAATCACCGAACCGTACCCCGAATTCCAGGTTGGGATTGAGCTTATTGGCCAGGTTTCCGATCTGGTTGGAAAGCAGGCTGCTGATATTATCAATCAGGAACTGCTGCGTAAGCGCATCGGCCAGGTTATTATCCGGGAACACCTCATTGAAGACCAGGATACTCGATACATTCCGGCTAAGCAACTGTTCATCATTACTCAAGCGCTGTTCAAAAGCCAGGATATCCGTCTGCCCGCTGATCGGGATCTGCTTCAGGTCAAACTCAATATCGTAACGAATGGTAGGCGTCATCAGCCGGTCGGTCAGGAACACATTCACAAACACCGGAAACCGGGCGGAAGAGTTGGTCATTTGCGGCGATACCTTATTAAGTGAAATATTGGCAGTATAGGTGGCCTTTATATCCGGTATAGCTTCAAAAGGATCCCCGTTAAACGTAATTTTGCTGTTATCTGCAATGTCAAACCTTCGCAGGGAGGCCAGGTTCTGAAAGCTGAAAAAATACTTTCCGCCCCGCACATTATAGGGGCCATTAATGCTAAACTCTCCACGGCTGTCGTACAGAACACTCAGGCGGCCGTCGCCGTAAAGGCTGAGCACGTCATTGTTGGTCCGGTCAAAGATAATTTCTCCCTGGGCCTCCGGGGTGAGGGTGAGGTTAAACGCCAGTCTGACCCCTCCCGTCTTTACAGCAGGGTTTTTCCGTTTGCCGGGCCGGACACTGCTGCTGTCAACCGGCGCCTCTTTCTTCAGGAAGGGAATGCCTTCCTGTCGGGTGTCAATCTGGGTATCGCCGTCAGTAGGGATAGTAATGGCGGTCCCCTCCCGGCTGCTCAGGTTACCTGACACCAGCAGGTTATCAAAATCTCCGCTCAGGTTCACATCGCCGTTTACATAGGCGGTACCAAAGATATAATCATTACTGAATGCCGGAATATCCATGATCTTAAAGCCCGTGCGGCTGTTGATATCTGCCCGCAGGTCAATAGTAAAACCCGGAGTGCTCCTGTAATAAATTCCCCCGGTGAGCCGGGCTGTGTTTCCGGCAGGAGCATCCCTGACCTCCACACCGGCTTCAGGCAGAGCAAAACCCCGGTCTGTAAGAAGTATCCGGTCTTCAAAATAAAGGGAAGTACCCGAAACCGCCACTCTCAGTGAGCCGCCGGTGATATCTATCCCGCCGTTAAAAACAGGGCGCCGGGGTGTGCCGCTGACCCTGAATTTTCCGTTGGCCTTACCTCTCAGTTCGGAAAATACATCGCCGGTCATTCCCAGGAACATCTCCATATCAGCATTCTGCATGCTTCCTTCGAGTTCCAGTCCTTTGTTGCCTTTACCGGGCGTAAAGAAACCTTCCAGCTTCAGAATTTCCTCCATATTCCTGAATACGCTTCCTTCCAGCCGTAGCCTGTCGCGGCTTTCATCCCAGAGAGCCGAAGTGGTCACCGTACCCACCATGCTTTTTTTGTAATAAAAATCGGTTACATGCAGGTTGCTGACGTATAGCGGGTTAGTGAAGAAGTTCTGCAGGCGCAGGTTCCCTGTTGCGATTCCGCGCACATCCACATTGATAAACGGTAACAGGTTCTCGATATCAAATTCATTCACCTCCAGCGTCAGGGCATCGGCCGGGTTACTTGACAAGGCTCCGTTCAGCCCGATATACTGGTCGGTTCCGCCCCGGATATTAAAATTATGGAAAGTAATATGCCGCTTTCTGAAATCAATCCCGTTATCAGGTGCAAAAGCCCAGTCCATGTCGATCAGCCTGACCAGGGTCTGATCGGGGATCAGGTTAAGGCGGAATCCCTCTTCATAAAAATCCAGCTTACCTCTCAGGTCGATCAGGCTGCCGGAGTTACTCTGGGTGATAAATGTCCGGAAATCAATGGTGTTGGTCCCTTCCCAGTTGGCATTCACCACCAGTTCTTCAGTGAGCACATTATTCCCTGTTTTCTGCTTGTCGGATTTCACCCGGATCTTATTCACCACCGTTGGCGAAAGAATCTCTTTGGTGGCATAGTAATCGAAAAAAGTGGAATAGAATTCATTCCCTTTCACCGAAAGGGTATCGGTATCGCCTGAGATTTCAAGGGTACTCGTCAGCCCGGCTTCGTACCGCCCGTTAATGGAGGTGTTCCTGGCCACATACACGGCAGGGGCAAAAAAGTCAAAGAAGGGCCCCGGCCGGTTAAAGCGCACACTGAATACCGACCGGTAGTTTTCCGTGCTGTAATCTTGGGTTTCTTTTTTCCGGGAATAATAGGCTTTCCGCTCATCTTCGGTGGTCTGAAAGTACATCACATGCTCTGACACAAAGTCCGTCACATCCATCAGCAGCCGGCTGGGAACAAAGTCACCGCGGATCCCGGCATTAAAAAATTCAGATTCGATCTTGAAACTCCTCTCCTTCCCGGTCAGGTCGGAGAAAAAGTACATGGAGTCTACTTCCAGGGTTTTATCTTTTTCCCGCAGCTCAAAATTATAAAAACTGGCCTCTCCCAGCCAGTCGTCAAGCCGGTTTCCCTTAAAATCAAAATTAAGCCGTGATTTCAGCATAAAGTCCCGGGTAGTGAAACCCAGCGCCTTCAGGTTGGCGTATCCTACAAATCCTTCAATATTGAAGGCATTGACCGCCTGGTTAAAGTCTATCTTTCCTTCAATATCGGCCAGTATATTGGGATCATCAATGTTCAGTTTCCCGTCAAAAAGCGACTGCCCAAGGCTTCCGTCTACCGCCATATTCCTGTACCGGTACCCTCTGAAATCAATAGCGCTGACGTGCCCGTCGAGATGAACACTGGCTTCTTCCAGCTCCCTTCCCTGGCCGCTGATCTTGCCGTGAAACGTAATTTCATCCAGCTGGGAGTTTCCCACCAGCTCTCCAATCTTAAACTGGTTCACCAGGAGGTTTCCGGAGTACTCCAGCTGCCCTCTGGCCTTTACCTTTACCTCTCCTACCACCTCTCCCAGACGCGGGGAAATCAGCCTTGGCCGCGACTGAAAATCATTATACACCCCGTTAAAAGTTCCGGAAAAATCCAGCCGCTCTACTTTGGCGATATATTCCCGGAAGTTTTCATTGGCAGAATACTGGGCGATATCAGTTGCCAGGAGAACAGAAGGTTTCAGGTCCAGGACACTGTGGGTGGTTTTCAGCTCAGGAAGCCCCGTAAGTTTCGCGTTCCCCGTTACCCGCGAGCCCTTCCCGAACTCCACGGTCATATCCTTCAGCTGCAGGGCAGCCACTGTGCCGTTAAGCCGGGAAGTGATCTTATATTCCTCCTTAAAATTTTTCATAAGAGGAATAAAAAGCCCGATATCCCTGGACTGAAGCACAGAATTGCGCATATCAGCATCGATATGCACCTTGTTAAAAAAATCTCCGAAATCTGAAGGCCGGCTATAGCTGAAGTAGAGACGGTTCTGTATATGCGAGTCGTTTAGACGGGCCTGGAAATTATCCAGCCGTATGCCTTTCCGGCAGTGGAAAAAACGCCCGGTAGCGCTCCGGATTTCCAGGTCGCTGAAACCGTCTTTTGCCGAAAGGTTTTTGGAAACCAGCAGAATGGTGTCTCTTTTAAAAGACAATTGCTCCAGCCGGGCATTCAGGTTACGGAACTCAAAGTTGGCAAAATCAAAGGTGCCGTCAGTATGCCTTGAGGTGTGCTCTGTTACAATACTGACTATGCCGTCTTTGATATGGACATTGTCAAGGGTAAAAGGCTTAACCGGTTTTTTTCCGCGTTTCTCCTTTTTGGTCAGTTTATCAATCTCCAGTAACCAGTAATCGAAATTCAGCATGCCCTTCCTGTCGCGGATAAAACGGGCCTCCGGGTTATTCAGGGTTACAAAATCCAGATTATTGTCAAAACGAAAGATTTTCCCGGGTTTGAATTTCAGCGATCTCCACCCCTGCCCGCGGTCATATTCGATCATATTTCTCAGGCTGACGCTGAGGTTGGTACTGGCATCCACATATACCTCACGCACATAGATCATGTTCCGGTCCTGGTTATCCTTGATATTCAGATCCTCAAATACCACTTCATCAAACCAGGTTATCCTGACCTTGCTCACCGATACATTCCCCCCCAGCCTCTCACTCAGCATCTGCATGGCATTATTACTGAGCTGGGTCTGCACCTCGGGAAGCTGCAATGCATAAAAAGCGATAAACAGGATGACAAATACCCCTACCAGGGCATAAGAGACGGTCCTGACTGTTATGCTGATTATACGCTTCAATACTATTTTATTACCTTTGCAAATTCACTTCCAGAATATCTGCAAAAATCTTACATTTTACTGATATTAAAAAAGAATGATTGACGATATTACCCTGCTGGCCATCGAGTCATCCTGTGATGAGACCTCCGCTGCAATTATTAAGAACGGAAAAATCCTGAATAACATTGTGGCATCACAGGTCATCCATGAACAATACGGCGGCGTGGTTCCCGAGCTGGCGTCACGGGCCCATCAGCAGGACATCGTGCGGGTAGTGCGGGAAGCCCTCACAGATGCCGGTGTGCAAAGACCGGATCTGTCGGCCATAGCTTTCACCCGCGGGCCGGGCTTACTGGGCTCTCTGCTCGTGGGCACCTCCTTTGCCAAGGCCCTTGCCCTGGGTCTGAACATTCCGCTGATCGAAGTAAATCATATGCAGGCGCACGTACTGGCCCATTTTATTGATGACCCTAAACCGGGCTTCCCTTTCATCTGCCTGACCGTCAGTGGCGGCCATACCCAGCTGGTGCTGGTCAAAAGCCCGTTGGAAATGGAAGTCGTCGGGGAAACGGCTGACGACGCCGTGGGCGAGGCCTTTGACAAGGCTGCCAAGATGCTGGGACTGGGGTATCCCGGAGGGCCGCAGATCGACCGCCTGGCAGCGGAAGGCAACCCGGAAGCATTTTCTTTCCCCCTTTCCGAAATGCCCGACCTGAAATTCTCTTTCAGCGGCATCAAGACCGCCCTGCTGTATTTTATTCAGGACAAAGGGGAAGATTTTGTAAAGGAAAACATCCGGGATATCTGCGCTTCCTACCAGAATGCGCTGATCCGTATGCTGCTGAACAAGCTTCGAAAAGCAGCCAGGAGATACCACATCCGGGATATAGCCATTGCCGGCGGGGTTTCGGCTAACGGCGGGCTCAGGAAAACCCTGGAGCAGGAGGCAGAAAAACAACGGTGGAACATTTATATCCCTGATTTTCAGTATTGTACCGACAATGCGGGAATGATTGCCATAGCGGCTCACTACCAATATCTTAACGGTAACTTTACCGATCAGGGCATCAGTCCTCTTCCGCGGATGAAACTATAATATTTTCTACTTTTAAACAATAAGTTAACAGGGAAATCATTTTAACTATTAACTTTACTTTTCTAACCAACCAACATCGCCCTGTAAGATGAGATTCTCTGAACGTTTCAGCGCAGGTAAATACAAAAGTCTGATTAAGCTTTCCTATAAAATTATCTTCTACGGCTTTGCCGCAGCAGCCCTGTTCCTTCTTGCCCTTAATCTGAACCTGTTCTGGCTTTTCGGCAAGATGCCTTCCGTAGACGACCTAGATAATCCGAAAAGTGAGATCGCCTCTGATATTATTTCTTCCGATAACAAGATCATCGGGAAATTCTTTTTTGAAAACCGGAGCACCATGACCTATGCGGAGATTCCTGATAATTTCAAGGATGCCCTGCTGGCTACGGAAGATGTGCGGTTTGCCATGCATTCGGGTATTGATGCCCGTAGTATGCTGCGCGTGGTGGGCGGGGTACTGACCTTTAACCGGAAAGGAGGGGGAAGTACCATTACCCAGCAGCTGGCGAAAAACCTGTTTAAACTGCGGCGGGACGATTCTTACGAAGGAGTTCTCTATAAGGTTCCCGGAGTGAAGGTTCTTCTTATTAAGCTCAAGGAATGGATCACGGCCATCAAGCTGGAAAGACGGTATACCAAGCCGGAGATCATGACCATGTATCTGAACACCATTGAGTTCAGCAGCGGCGCCTACGGCCTGAAATCGGCGGCCAAAACGTATTTCAAAAAGAACCCGGAAAATCTTAAGCCGGAAGAGTCGGCGCTGCTGGTGGGGATGATCCAGAACCCCTCACGCTTTAATCCTAAATTCTTTCCGAAAAACGCGAAGCAAAGGCGTGATGTGGTGATCTCCCAGATGGTCAAGTTCAATAAGATCACTCCGGAGCAGGGAAAAGAGCTGGCGGCCATTCCTATCGTGCTGGACTATTCACCCGAAAGTCATAATTACGGACTGGCCCGGTATTTCAGGGAACACCTGAAAGACGTGATGAAAACCGAACTGAAAAAGCTGGGCTACTCGGAAAGCGATCTTTATACCAAAGGCTTTAAGATCTATACTACCATTGACTCCCGTATGCAGCGTTACGCTGAAGAGGCCATGATGGAGCATATGAAGAACTACCAGGCCATTTTTGATAATCATTTCAAGGGACGGAACCCCTGGCTGAAATTAAAGCCGGGATCTACCTCCCAATATGAAGAATTTCCGAATTTTATAGAAGACGCGGCCAAACGTACAGGTTATTACCAGGCACTGAAGCGTCAATACGGCGGAGATGTGGGGAAAATCAATGCCAAAATGAATGAAAAGATGCCTATGCGGGTGTTCACCTGGCAGGGTGAGCGCGATACGGTGATGTCACACATGGACTCTCTCCGGCATTACAAGAGATTCCTGAATATCGGCATGCTGTCTATGGATCCCCGAAACGGCTATGTCAAGGCCTGGGTAGGCGGTATCAATTACAAATATTTCAAATTTGATAACGTTTACCAGAGTGAGCGCCAGCCCGGATCTACCTTCAAGCCGTTCGTATACGTTACGGCCATTGACAACGGTTTTTCCACCTGTGACCGGGTAAGAGATGAGCCGGTTACCTTCCATATTCCGGGCAGCCGCTCCTGGACCCCCCGGAACTCGGATGGCCGGTATTCCTACAATGACCTGACCCTGAGACAAGCACTCGGAGCTTCCGTAAACACGGTGAGCGCCAAGCTGATCAAGGAATTCGGGTCGGATAAAGTGATTGAATATGCCCGGCAGCTGGGCATCAAGACCCCCCTGGCCAATTCGCCCTCGCTCAGCCTCGGGGTTTCAGACGTCAAGCTGTACGAACTTTTAAGCGGCTATGCCGTTTTTGCCAACGGAGGGGTGTACACCGAGCCTATGGTGCTGTTAAGGATAGAGGATAAAAACGGGGAAGTTATCAAAGAATACTTCCCTATTCAGAAAGAGGTGCTGAGCAAAGAAACCGCCTATAAGATGATCCACCTGATGCGCGGTGCCACTGCACCGGGCGGAACGGCCATGGGCCTGGCCCGCTACGGGCTGATAGACGGCAACGAGATCGCCGCCAAAACGGGAACTACCTCCAACTATTCCGACGCCTGGTTTGTAGGTATGACCCAGGACCTGATCGGCGGGGTATGGGTAGGGGGAGAAGACCGGGCCGTTCACTTTGAAACCATCCAGTACGGACAGGGTGCACGTATGGCCATGCCGGCCTGGGGCCTGTTTATGAAGAAGGTATACGAAGATCAGGGTATCGAGTACAAAAAGACCAAATTCCTGATGCCGCCGACCATCCGGATTGCCGGTGACTGTGCCGTTACCGCCAATGAGGGATTCCCGACCGGCCAGACCACTGCAACGCCGAACAGCGGGGAATTAAAGCCGGAAGATGACGATGAACAACTGTAAAACATACAGCGGGCCATTTCATGCTTAAGTCTTCGGTAACGGCTCCCGCCCTGTTTTTGCTTTTAAGCCTGGCCTCCTGCAGCCCGGCCCGAGAGGTAATAAAGCTTCATGAGGTTCCTAATTTTGATGCTTCTGCAGCGAATACAATGCTGTTCTTAACCTTTGATTTAAGTAAAAAAGGAAAACGCGAAACCGCTGTACTCACCCAATCATTGGCAGCTGCCGGAAAGGTGAAAGATTCCGGCTCTCATATTCATGGATTATCCGGAATTGAAACCGTTATTTCCTATTCTAACGGAAATCCGCCCAAAACCATACATGCTGAACATCCCCTGTACAGAGACAGGGAAGTATTCAGCCCGGACGGAACCATCCGCAAAATTTCAGAAACGGCTTCATCCGGCTCGCTGACCCTCCGGATACCTGTAGAGAAAAACATGGAAACGCTGGAATTGTTCAGCACAGGACCTGCGCATTCTCCCAGAAAATTATTCACCCTGAAATTTGCCTTATGAAATACCTCTTCCTGCTGCTGATAACCATTCCGTCTTTTGCCCAGCAAAAATTTAAGGTGGATACACTGGTCAATAACGGGGATGTCGGTAACCGGATAAATGTGGTCATATTAGGGGATGGCTTCACGGCGCAGGAGTTACCCGGCTTCGTCACTGCGGCAAGAAGCTTTGCCGGATCCTTTAATGCTTATGAGCCTTTTAAGCAATACAGCCGTTACCTTAATTTTTTCTGCATAAGCACTCCGTCGGCAGAGAGCGGAATATCTAACCCCGGCACTGCTCCTGACGCCTATTACAACCACCCGGTGGTTCAGGTAAATAATTTCTATGGCGGTACATTCGGTACAGGCATCCACCGGCTGACAGGACTATCCAAAGATTACCTGATATATGAAGTCTTAGCCAATAATTTTCCTGAGTATGATATGATCATTGTCATCCTGAATACTCCCTTCTATGGAGGTTCGGGAGGAGTTTATGCTACATTTACATTGGATAACAGGGCCAATCTCATAGGAATTCACGAAATAGGCCATTCTTTTGGTAAACTGAGCGATGAATATTGGGCAGGTTCCTATTACGCCCGAGAAAATATTAATATGACGAAAGAAACCCGCAGGGAATATATACGCTGGAAAGACTGGCTGGGCACAGGTAATACCGGTATTTTCCCCCACGGAACTACCGCCGAAATGGCCCAGTGGATGAAACCCGCGAACGCTGACTGCCTTATGGAAACCTTAGACAAGCCCTACTGCGCTGTCTGCCGGGAGGCTACGGTAGAACGAATTTTCAGTCTGGTAAGCCCCGTTGACCGGGCAGATCCGGACTTCCGTTCCGTCATCCATCTCTCAGCGCCCCGTGATTTTGAAATAGATCTGATCAGACCGGATCCCAATACACTCAGAGTGCTGTGGGATTTAAACGGAACCCCTGCAGGAGGTGCAGAAAAGGTTACTATAAAACCGGAAGATTTAAACCAGGAGGTTTCTACCCTGACGGCTACTGTGGTAGACGAAACCCCCTTAAGCCGGAAAAACCCTGCCCTGCGCACCACAAGCATTACCTGGAAGATCTCCGGCGGTACTGCCCCCGGAATAACCATTGTACCTGAAAAAGAGATCGTGTGCAGTGGAGAAAGCACACAGCTCAGCGTAAAGGGATGTACCGGAAGTATCCTTTGGGGAAGCGGGGAAACCACCGGCATCATCAGGGTCAGTCCTTCTGTTTCCACCTCATATACCGTACAGTGCCGCCTGCCTGACGGTAAGGTACTGCGCGACTCCCTTAACCTCCCGGTGATTCAACTTCCGGTAGTCACAGCTTCCAATACAGGTCCTTATTTTGAAAAGGATATCATCCGGCTGCAGGCAGATGGCGGAGTCTATTACCAATGGACAGGTCCGCTTGGATTTAAATCTGACCGGCAGAGTCCGGAAATTCCTGATGCCCGGTCTATCCACAGCGGAACGTATTATGTGACTGCCTGGGATACCACCCATTGTGCATCACAAAGCTCCACGGAGGTGATGGTAGAATTGCTGCTGGGAAATGAAAATATACGGGTAAAAGTTTACCCTAATCCGGCACGGGATTTTGTGCATATAGAGGTACCTTTCGAGGGCTCTACCACGGCCCTTCTGTATACTCCGGAAGGAAAAGTGCTGAAACACCGGGTTTTTGAAAAAAATACTTCCATTAAAATAAACGACCTGGCCTCCGGGCTGTATTTTATAAAACTGCAGAACGGAAACCAGGAAGCGGTCTCCAAAATTACGCTGCTCTGATTTTAAAATTTCATTTTTCCCATATTGTATTTCTCCAGGAACTCCAGGATAAGCCGGTCATACGCTTCAGCTCCGGCGGTTCTCCCGGGTGAAAGAATCACAGGTACCTGCATGGCCGTAGAATCAATAAAGGCCGGATCACGGGGAATATAGGTATCAAACACGAGGTCACCAAAATTGCTCCGCATCAGGTTCAGGATACTGGTAGAAAGCTGATTTTCGGTATCATGCAGGGTCAGCAGGATACCTTCCACGTAAAGCGAAGGCTTCAGGCGCTTCTGAATGATCTTCAGCGTGCCCAGGATCAGCTCCAGCCCTTCTATTCCGAAAAACTCACATTGAAGCGGAATAATGATGGAATCAGCTGCCAGCAGGCTGTTCACGGGAACTATTCCCAATGAGGGCGGACAGTCAATGATGATGAAATCATATAGCGGCTTGATAGGTTCCAGCTTCTCGGTCAGCTTATATTCCCGGTCAATAAAATTGACCATTTCTATCTCTGCTCCTACGAGGTGATGCGTGGACGGGATCAGGTCCAGGTTCCGGTATCCGGTAGGAATGATGCAATCCTGTATGGGGCTAAGGCCCACCAGCGCCGCGTAAATGCTCCGGTTATCAAATTCTGATTTTAACCCGAAAGCCACGGTGCAGCTGGCCTGATGATCGGTATCAATCAAAAGCACCCTATAACCGCGGGCTGAAAGACCCGCTGAAAAATTGACAGCCGTGGTGGTTTTACCCACTCCGCCTTTTTGATTGGAAATTGCTATTACTTTAGGAAGCATCAGGAAAGTCTTTCGAACTACGAAATTACTGAAAAAACTCTTATTCCAGTCTATGCCAGTCAGAAATACTTTCAGTGAGCGTAGAATAGACCTTCATCAGGTCATCGTCATCCCGCAGGAAATCGAGGTGGCTGTCAAGGGTACGCCGGTCTCTCCGGATGGCAGGGCCCGTCTGTACTTCTGCCGGATGGCCTGCCTGCATCATTTTCCTTACGGTTTCAGCAATCAGGGGTTTCAGCAGCTCAAAGTCGAGGTTTTCCGATTCCAGTATCTCTTTGGACATGGCCCAGAGATGATTGGTAAAATTACAGGAGAACACCGCTGAAACGTGATATACCAGCCGTTCACGGGAATTAACCCGGAGCACTTTCCCGGAGAGCCGCCGGGCCAGGGCAGTCAGCGCGAAAAGTGCGTGCTTATCTTCCGACTCCACCAGGACGGGGATCCGGTCAAAATCTACCGGAACATCCCGGCTAAAGGTCTGCAGGGGGTAAAAGACTCCGCAGTCTACCCGGTTTCCGTGATACAGTGAGATAGCGGCGTCCAAAACCGAGAGTGGCCGTGCTCCTGAGGTATGAGCCAGAACGGCGCCGTCAGGAAGCAGCAGCTGTGACGCCACCGACTCCAGGGCATCATCGGAAACACAGAGAAAGAACACTTCCGACTTGCTCTGTGAGAAATCCGGGGTGTTCACGGCCCTGGCCGCATACAGCACGTCGGCGAGGGCGCCTGCTTTCCGGATGTCGCGTGCATAAATCTCGTTTACCGCTACCTCCGCACGCTCCATCGCCTTAGCCAGATGCCAGGCCAGGTTTCCCGCTCCAATGATACTTACCGTCATTTTATTATTCTTCTGTACATTCCGGCCCCAGCCACTCGTAATCCTGGTCAATCGGTTGTCCGTCAGGAGCGGTATAGAAGCTTTCCGGCTCAAATTCTTTCGGATTTTCTTCAAAGCGCCGGATCAGGTCACGGGTTATGCGGCTAAGCCCCGTATTGGTCTGCGTCAGTAATCTGATTTCCTGGATAGCATTTAAAGCAGCAATCTTCGCTTCTATGGAGGCCGAGGAGGTCCGGCTTAATTTCATCAGCTCTGACAGGTACATCACCGCCGTAACCCTCCGGATCTGCCCTTTGTAGTCGGAGGCGGCCAGTCCCGGCCCTTTCCAGAGGGTCCGGGTAGTTTTGGCCAGGATATCATCCAGGGAAGGGAGGTCCTGCTGCAGTATCTTCTGGCTGGCCAGCCGGGAAGCCCGTTCCGGGTTCAGCAGAAGGCTCAGGGTCAGCTGGGCCGATGCCTCTGCCGGTCCCAGCGGATCAAAGGTCATACCCGTACGCCTCCTGAATGTTTCACGCGGATTAGCGCCGAAGCGGTACGCCCGCGGCGGAATCAGCCGGATCAGCTCGGGAGAGAGTGCCAGGAAATCGGGGTCAAGCGTTGAAAGCAGGGCTTCAAAAGCTTCATTCTGCTCTTTTGCCGGAGCAGGCCTGTAAACAGGCAGCTCATCTCCTTTCAGACCGTACGAGTAATATGCTCCGCCAATGGCCTTGGCCGCGGCCTGGGCCTGAAAACGGTGAAGCATATAAACCGGCACCAACACTTCTTCGAGGTTAGCATAAGGCGTGCCAGCAGGAATCTTTGCCGTACCAAAATTTCTCAGGGCCAGCCTGCGTACCTGCATCAGGTGTTTCAGGTCTTCCGTGGCATTCGCACCGTTGTCCCATAAGTGGGTCTGCGGGTGTACCGACCCGTCAGGCCGCGCATCCTGGTCGCTCAGAAACAGGTAGCCCTGCCCGATCACCTCTTCCGCTATCTTATTCAGTTCGGCCTTTTCATCTATCCCGGCGGGGAGTTCCTGGTAGCCCCAGCGGATTGCCATTTTATCAAATTCTCCTATGCCCATGGCATAGGCGTCCGACAAGTCGATCTTCCCCTCTGTTATCTTCAGCGTAGGGTGCGGATAGTCCATTACAGAAGCCCTTGAAGCCACGCTGGCAATATAATTATGGGGAAGGCCAAGCGTATGACCGATCTCATGAGCCGAAAGCTGCTTTAAGCGGTCAAGAGCCATTTTAACCAGGTGGGGCTGTTCTTTCCCCGAATCAAAATCAGCGGTCAGGCCCTGTGCAATCAGGTAATCCTGTCTCACCCGCAGTGAACCCAGCGTCACTTTCCCTTTCAGGATTTCGCCTGTTCTCGGATCAGTTATACTGCTCCCGTATGACCAGCCCCTGGTGCTTCGGTGTACCCATTGCACCACGTTATACCGGATGTCCATCGGGTCGGCATCCGGCGGAAGCATTTTCACCTGAAATGCATTTTTAAATCCGGCTGCCTCAAAAGCCTCATTCCACCAGGTAGCGCCTTCAAACAGCGCAGAACGGATAGGTTCTGGAACACCCGAATCCAGGTAATACACGATGGGCTTCACCGGTTCACTCACTGCCTGGTCCGGGTATTTCTTTTCCAGCCGGTGCCGGGCAATCAGCTTTGTTTCAATAGGCTGGTCTATAGACGATGAATAATCAAAATAGGAAGTTCCGAAATACCCTATGCGGGGATCCAGCTCCCGGGTTTTAAAACCGGGCTCAGGCAGTTTTACAAAGGAATGATGCTGATGGGTGGTCACGTTTTCGGGGGTAGGCACCACCGACCTCAGATAAGGCCCGGCACTCGTTCCGCTAAGGGTGATAATAGCTTCAAACTCCGTATTATCCGGAAATGATTTGCACATTTCCGTAAACAGCCCGGAGCGGGAAGCATCAAAAGTATAGGTTCCCTGCCTTGTTGCCGTGATAGCCTGGATAGCTCCTACCCCGTCTCTCAGTAAAAAGGGAGTGAAATCCACCAGGGAAACCCCGTTTTTAGTGGCCAGTACTTCAAAGCCAAACAGTACGGAAGACGCAAACGACTCTTTCACCGCATTCTGTTCCAGGCTGTCATTCGTGGTGGCCCGGTACGAATAGTTGGGTTCTGTCAGCAGGAGTTTATTTCCCGAGCGGATAAATTTTACTACTTTTCCCCGGCCTATCTTTCCGCGGTCAAGACCGATATCATTGGACCCTACCCCCCTTGAAAGGCTGGAATAATACAGGAATTCCTGGTTCGGATTACCAATTTCCAGGTAAATCTTTCCTTTGACATCGTGAACATAATACGTGAAAAAGCCTTCGGCTTTCCGGGTATCTTTCAGATAAGAATCAAAATCCTGGGCAAAGGCGTTGCATACGGACGCCAGCAGGAAGATCAACAGGAGCTTGCTTTTCATTCAACAAGGGTTTTATTCAGCAAAAATAAGCTTTTCCCTGACCGGAACAAGCCCTTTCGTTCAAAAGCAGGGAGGTCGTAGACAAGAGCGCCGGGAAATACCGGTCAGGCCTCCAGGTAAGCCAGTATCCTGCCTGTAGCCCCTGCGTTCTGATTCACATAAATTTCTGCTTTCCGGCGTATCTCTGCTACATCCAGCGCTCCAAATACTTCTTCCAGGCTGTTGTGTACAGTAAAAGCCACTCCCAGCTCAAGCAGGTCAAGGGCTTCCTGAAACTTCCTGTATTTTTGATCTCCGAAAAATACAGGCATTCCGAAGACCACCGGTTCCAGGATATTATGCAGTCCTGTGCGGAACCCGCCCCCCACGAAAGCATAACCGGCATACCTGTACAGGCGGGCCAGGAGGCCTATGCTGTCTATGTAAAGTATATTCTCATTCCTGTATTTTCCAATCTCCGAATACCGCACTCCCCCTGTTTCCCTGATCCAGCCGCTGATCTGCCCGGGCTTGATATCGTGCGGTGCAAGGATGAATTTCATTTCGGGATGGGCCGCCATAAAGGGTTTCAGAACTTCCATGTCTTCAGGCCAGACAGAACCGGCTACCAGTACTTTAGTTCCGGGTTCCGGGTGAATTCCGGATTCCGCCCCCCGGGCTTCACCACTGTCACCCTGGGCTTGCCGAAGGGCACGCGAGTCATCACCTCCTGTTACTTCGCCCCCTCCCAGAAAAGCCCTGACCCCCGGTACTTCTGAAGTATCTTTCGCTGTAGCCATGACCCGGTCAAACCGGGTGTCTCCGGCCACCTGGTAACGGGTATAGCCTATCGAGTCCAGCAATTCGGCCGAGTACCGGTTCTGCACAAAAAGATAATCGAAATGCTGTAGTGTTTTGCGGAAAAACCCACCCCAGGGCCGGAAGAAGGCTTGTCCTTTTCTGAGGATCACGGAAATCCCGATCAGCCGGGCGCCGGACCGTTTGATCTCCCGAATAATATTGGGCCAGAATTCATATTTTACAAATACCACGATATCAGGGGCCGCAGCTTCCACGAACTTTCCGGCTCTACCGGCGGTATCCAGCGGCAGATAGCAGATAAAATCAGCCTGGGGGTAGTTCTTCCGCACCTCATAACCGGAAGGGGAAAAAAAAGTAAGCAATACCCCGTATTCCGGGTGCTTTTCGCGGAAAGCCTCGAGCACGGGTCTGCCCTGCTCAAACTCACCAAGGGAAGCACAATGGAACCAGATAACTTTTTCTTTGGATTTCCTCCATGCGGCCAGTTCGTCCGGGTTAAGTTTCTCCTGGCCTTCAATGAGGAGGCGGGCTTTCTTTCCCAGTAGTTTTCCGATAGGGAGCAGGGTGGACACGAGGGCCATCCCTATATTATATAAGGTATTGAAAATCATTTATTCGAAACAATTCTTTATCAAATTTCTACGAAAATACCCCAAAATCTGTTTCCGGTATCTTATGATTACAAACCGGCCTTACTCTAAACAAGAATCCATGGTAGATTCACCTCTTGTTATAAACAAAGTTCAGGTTTTGCTTCTCGTAATCCTTAAACTTACCGTCTGAAGAAATAAGAGTATACCTATCTGTTATTGCATGCGAAATTATAGAATGATCTCTCTATGACCTGCTGCTATTTCCAGACATGAGAGTGTTTTAGTATGCTCCTTTCCAAAATTAACAATGTTTATCCCTAAAACATCATGAATATAATCAGGCAATTCATCAAGCTTCTTTCCTTTCTTTAATTTTATTTTCCCAATTCTGCATAATTGTATGAGTTCCATCATCACAACAGAACTGGTTTCGATCTGGTTATAGAAATCATCCAAAATAAAATTAACTTCGCGGGAGAGCTCGTCATCCTCTTCCGCAATAAGGAAAACCAAAATATTGGTATCCAATAAATACCGGGCCATTATTTTAAAACAGCTCTTCTGTCTACGATATCGGCAATTTTAATCCCCGTTAACCTGGCTGTTCCTAGCTTGGAAAGTTTTGAGGGTCTCTTTTGCTCCTGCTCTTTTGGCTTTTCGGGCATTTTTTTCATAATTCTGAAGTTTAAAAGTGAGTGAAGAATATATAACTGTGAAAACAGATTTACCCCGAATAAAGTTCTTTAAATATTTAGTGTTTAGCGGGCAATCTTAATTGCCACAAAGTTAACCGATTTTTTACAGGACAAACAGCCTATTTCCTCTTCAACATAAACGGAGAAATACTCTGGCGCGGAAGGCCCGGCCCTTCAATGGCCAGTTCCAGGAACGACTCGTGGTTTTCATTAAAATATTCCACCCGTATGGGGTGCAGGCCGGCTTTGAGAAGAATCTGACCCTCCATATTGATTTCTTCCCGGTCTTCCTCAATCAGCAGCTTGTTATGCACAAAAACCCGCAGCTTGTCGTCTGCATGTCCGGAAAACCGGTACAAGCCAGTTTCCCTGACTTCAATAAACCCTTCAAAGGTAATGCCGTAAAACTGCTCACGGTGTGGTACCTGATCAGGCGAGATCATCAGGGCATGCCCTGCTTTGATCTCATTGCGCTCATACTGGTCAAAGGGCCGCCGCCTTACTTCCTGAGAGATATAAGAGGTATAATTTATTCCCCGGTTGCGGTATTCCTCTTTTACCGGTTCATACGGGTCTTCCTTCACAAAGCTGGCGGTAACGACCGGGCTTCTGTCTTTCCCGGCAAATGAGGCCACCTTTAACGTAAGCGACTTATCAATAGTCAGGCTGCCCCGGTGCAGTGTTGATTTTTCAGAAGGCTCGCTGCCGTCAAGGGTGTACCGGATCTGCTGGTTTTCAAAAACAGGCTTCAGCTTTATCTCCGCTTGATGGTTAAAAACTCTGTCCGTATTCAAAATCAGGGGTGCGGGCGGCTCCGGTGAATTCACCAGCTTTTCTGCCCGGTCTTTGGTAAGGCTGAACTGGTCAAACAGCTGCCCGTTTTCATCGATCGCCTGAAAATCCAGGCGATTGTCATGGATATTCACATAACAGAAATGGTGGGTGGTACGCACCTTCTGTGTAAACCAGGCACGGGTAGGCGCAGCCGTTTCCAGCCTTCCGCCGGCACCGCCGGTGTTAATATAGATCACGCCTTTTTCCTGGTTTACCCTGCCCCTGAAAAGTGGCCATGTTCTCTCATATGTATGAATATGCCCGTAAAAAACCACATCCACGTTATATTTTTCGTACAGATGAATCGCATCTTTCAGATCAGGGTCTCCCAGCATCGATTGCTCTACATGGGTATTCCCGAAGTCATCTTCCTCCGAAGAATACGGAGGGTGATGGTGCACCACAAAATTCCAGAGCTTATCTGACGTGGCCAGCTGCGCTTCCAGCCAGGTATACTGATCGGTTCCCTTAAACAAAGGCCGGTTGGAGTCAAGCATGTAATAACGGGCATTTCCATAGTCAAATGTATAGCAGTATTCGGGTTCCGGATTAGACATGTACTGATAATAAAAGGCCGCGTCATGCTCGTGATTTCCGGGCACGGAAAACAGGGGGATCCGGCTCATGAAAGATTGCGACGGCGCAAAAAACTCGTTTACCCAGTCGCTTTTGCGATAACCCAGTCCCACCAGGTCGCCTGCATGAAGGCCGAAATCCGGCCTTTCATTCCAGCCCAGTGCAGAGATCCTGCCCCACACTTCGGGGTTACTCTGGGAATCGCTGAAAACCACAAAGGCAAATGCCTTATCCTCCTCTACGGCGGTTTTAAAGGTTTTAATTTCTCCCCGCAGGGTGTCGCCGCCGGCAGTCACACTAATCACCCGGTACAGGTAGACGGTTTCTGCTTCGAGCCCGGTTAAGTGAATTTCATGCATGGTTCTGCAGCCGGGTACGGTAACCATTCTATCAAGATTCGGAATATCAGTATGCCATCCGGGAATGCCATAGAACACGGAAGTAGAAGCGGGGATACCGGTTTCCCACAAAACCCTCATTTCAGAACGGGTACCATATTGCAGGTAAGGTTTTACCACAAAATCCGTATTCTGCGCAAAGGTTCTTGCCAGGCTGAATGACAGCAGGCCTATCAGCATTATTCTATTCATGGTATTCCGGTTAAATTCTACGATAAGAATACTCCTGAAACGGGTATTCAGACTATTTTTCCCCCAATTTCTACCCTATCCGTTCTGCATAATGCTTCAAAGCCGTTATCAAATCATTAATAATGAAATTAAAACTCGTCAAAAAAGCGTAACTTTGCAGCCAATTTTTTGGAAAGAAACGAATGAAATACCCGGAATACAAGTCGGTCAACTACGCGGAAATAGCGGATGAGATATTAGCTTTTTGGAAAGAGAATAACATCTTCGAAAAATCCATTGAAGTCAGAGAAGGTTGCCCTGCCTTCACTTTTTATGAAGGTCCGCCTTCCGCCAACGGTACCCCGGGAATTCACCATGTGATGGCCCGTACCATCAAGGATATCTTCTGCCGCTACAAAACACTGCGCGGCTTCCAGGTCAACCGGAAGGCCGGCTGGGATACGCACGGTCTCCCGGTAGAGCTCCAGGTAGAAAAAGAGCTGGGTATCACCAAAGAAGATATCGGCCGGAAAATCAGCGTGGAAGAATACAACCGGAAATGCCGGGAAGCTGTGATGCGGTTTACGGGGATCTGGCGCGACATGACCGATAAAATGGGCTACTGGGTGGACATGGACCATCCGTATATTACCTATGAAAGCGCCTATATTGAATCGGTGTGGAACCTCCTGAAAAGACTTCACGACAAGGGCCTCCTTTACAAAGGATATACCATTCAGCCTTATTCTCCGGCTGCAGGCACCGGACTGAGCTCGCATGAGCTGAACCAGCCCGGAACCTACAAGGATGTGAAAGACACCTCGCTTACTGCCCAGTTCAAAGTCGTAAAAAATGAGCGGTCGCAGTTTCTTTTTGACGCAGCCGGCGATGATAACGTATATTTCCTGGCCTGGACCACCACCCCATGGACCCTGCCTTCTAATGCCGCACTGACAGTAGGAAAAGGCATTGAATATGCGCTCGTGAAAACGTTCAACCCTTACACTTTTCTGCCGGTAAACGTGATCCTGGCCAAAGATCTTATCGGGAAATATTTTAACGAAAAAGGTAAAGACGGCGATTTTGAGGGATTTGAAACCTCCGATAAAAAGGTCCTTCCCTGGACCGTTCTGAGTACCCGGAAAGGGACAGAGCTGGAAGGACTGGAATACGAGCAACTCATGCCGTACGTGCAGCCAAAATCGGCGGCTTTCCGCGTGATCATCGGTGATTTTGTAACCACCGAAGACGGTACGGGTATTGTGCATACCGCGCCTACTTTCGGTGCGGATGACTACCGCGTGGCTGCCCAGAACGGCATACCGGCCATCCTGGTAGAAGATGAAAACGGCAAAGAGGCCCCGCTGGTAGATAAAAAAGGCCGTTTTGTGAAAGAAGTGACCGATTTTGCCCTGGAATACGTAAAAGAAGCTTATTATACGCCGGAAGAAATTGAAATAGAGAAGCAGAAGCAGGGCCGTGATAAATACCTGTCGGTAGACGAGCGTATCGCCATCCAGCTGAAAACCGATAACAAGGCGTTTAACGTACAACGTTACGAGCACTCCTACCCGCACTGCTGGCGTACCGATAAGCCGGTGCTTTATTACCCGCTGGATTCCTGGTTTATCCGGACCACGGCGGCAAAAGATAAGCTGGCTCAGCTGAACAAAACCATCAACTGGCAGCCGGAAAGTACAGGCTCAGGCCGGTTCGGAAACTGGCTGGAAAACCTGGTCGACTGGAACCTCAGCCGCAGCCGGTACTGGGGAACTCCGCTGCCGATCTGGAAAAATGAAGATGACGAAGTATGTATAGGAAGCATCGATGAACTGGTAAGAAGCGTCAGGAACGCACTGGATACCCATGCGCTTTCGGAGGAACAAAGGGCGAAAAACGAGGCATTCCTGGAAGCCGCAGCAGACAAGGATTCGCTGGATCTGCACCGCCCATATGTAGATGAAATATACCTGGTTTCTGCGTCGGGTGCCGTGATGTACCGCGAGGCAGACCTGATTGACGTCTGGTTCGACTCCGGTGCCATGCCCTACGCCCAGTGGCATTATCCCTTTGAAAACCAGGAAATCTTTGATAAGGCCTTCCCTGCCGACTTTATTTCGGAAGGGGTAGACCAGACCCGCGGATGGTTTTTCACACTGCATGCCATTGCCGGTATGCTGTTTGACTCCGTAGCCTTTAAAAATGTGGTTTCCACCGGGCTGGTGCTGGATAAAAACGGTAATAAGATGTCAAAACGCCTGGGCAACGCCATTGACCCGTTCGATACCCTGGCCAGGTACGGTGCAGACCCTACCCGCTGGTACATGATCACGAACGCCGAGCCCTGGGATAACCTTCGCTTTAACCTTGACGGCGTGCAGGAGGTACAGCGCAAGCTGTTCGGAACGCTGACCAATACCTATAATTTCTTTGCACTTTACGCTAATCTCGACAACTACACGATTGAGCAGTTCAACCGCGTACCGCGTGAAAAACTGACGCAGCTCGACCGTTGGATCGTATCGAAGATTTACACGCTCGTAAAAGAGGTGACCGGGGAGTTTGACAATTATAATCCTACCAAAGCCGGCCGCCTGATCCAGGATTTCGTAAACGATGACCTTTCGAACTGGTACGTGCGCCTGAACAGGAGGCGTTTCTGGCAGGGTGAAATGACAGATGACAAACGGGCCGCCTACCAGACCCTGCAGCATGCGCTCTGTGCGGTAGGCCAGCTGATGTCGCCCATTGCGCCTTTCTATGCCGAGTGGCTTTACAAAAACCTGACCGATCCGGTAAGGGCAGAATCCGTGGAGAAAAACGCACCGTTCAGACATCAATCGGTTCACTTTACCGAATGGCATACCTATGAGCCTGAGTGGGTAGATACGGAGCTGGAAGAAGCCATGGCCCTGGCCCAGAAAATCTGTTCCATGGTGCATGCTCTGCGAAAGAAAAGCGGACTGAAAGTACGTCAGCCTTTGCAGAAAATCCTGATCCCGGCCCTGAATCCTACAGTGAGAGCAGAGATCCAAAGCGTAGCACATATCATTATGAGCGAGGTGAATATTAAAGAGATCGAATTCATCACCGATGACTCTGGTATCCTGAAGAAAAAAGTGAAGCCGAATTTCAAAGCCCTGGGGCCCAAGTTCGGCAAAGATATGAAGGCCGTAGCCGAAGCCATTTCGGGAATGTCTCCTGATGCCCTGAAAACCCTTGAATCAGCCGGCACGGTATCGCTCTCCGGCTTTAACATTGCCCTGAGTGACGTGGAAATTCTTACCGAGGATATTCCTGGCTGGCTGTTGGCCGTGGAAGGTGGTCTGACCGTAGCTCTGGATATCCATATTACCGAAGACCTGAAACAGGAAGGCATTGCCCGTGATTTTGTAAACCGTATCCAGAACCTGCGGAAAGACAGCGGCTTTGAAGTAACTGATAAGATCAGCATCTGGCTTCAGAACAGCAATGAGGAGATTTCCCGGGCGGTAAACAAACATTCGGCCTATATCTGTGCTGAAGTTCAGGCCCTCCGGCTGGAAATCCTGGAAGAGGTAAAAGGAGCCCGGGCGGTAGACTTTGATGAGCAGGAAATACAGGTAAAAATTGAAGTAGCCTAAGCATTTGCAAAACAAGCGCTTACAAAAAAAGCAGAAAAAACTCCGAGAATTTTCTCAGGCTTATTTTGCAAAATAGAATCGGGCTGCTATCTTTGCACCACCAAAACGGAAACGAGGTCTGAAAAGACAACGGAGAAGTAAAAAGGTCCGGTAGTTCAGCTGGTTAGAATACCTGCCTGTCACGCAGGGGGTCGCGGGTTCGAGTCCCGTCCGGACCGCAAAAGCACTCAGAAATGAGTGCTTTTTTGTTGAAAACCTCTCCCGCCCGCCCCAGGTTTTGGGATCAATTCAAAAACGGGATCAATCTCAAAAGTTGAATGTTGCATTTTCTATCTGTATAAAAATTGACGAATCATATGCATCAGGCGATGGGTATTAAAATTTTTACCAGGAGCAAAAGAATTAAACGGTGTGAAATTAGGGGGATATGTTAAAATTTTTCTAACAGGCACGTATGATCCACACGTTTCAGATTGATCATCCTTAAGTCCTAAACAATTTTTTAGATTGCTCCCTGGCTTGTCCCCCAGGCTGCATAATTCGCCTGGAAAGCGCTTTCCCGTACTTCATGAAAGGTTTTTCTACCACATAATGGGTGATAACTCCCAGAAAAACAGAAATGCCGAGGGCTAAAAAAATATGAAGCCAGATGTTTATGGTTCCGAAATAATAATAAAGCGACTGCTGTACGAAATACCCCCACAGGTAAACTCCATACGAAATATCAATGGCAGGTCTCCATCTGAAAAAAGGTTTTAAGGTGGCCAGCCAGAACGCAAAAGCACAAAAGAAAAAAGTGAAGATGATTTCTCCGAACGGCTGATCTCTGAACAGGAAAAAGAGAATGAAGAGACCCATCACATAACGGATATCCGGCGTAATGCTATCCGAATTTATTCCCAGAAATACCCCGAAAAAGAAACTGACCGGCAGGAGGTTGGTGACGGAAAGGTCACCAAAAGAATTCAGAACGAGGCGGTTCCCGAACAGGCTTTCCAGGAGCACGATGCCCAGTACCAGGTTTACAAGCCAGACTCTTTTAAAGCCGGTAAGCAGGAAAAAGGCCAGCAGCAATAAATAATACCGGAACTCAATAGGCAGTGTCCACAGCGACCCGTTCACACTGTTATGCTCCATGGTGCTGAATACCCCGGGCAGGTAGTACTGTATCTTCAATAAAGACCCCTTTATAAAATATTCCCATGTTTCCGGCGCTGATAAATATGAGGAAACAGAAAGTGTGCTCAGGAGAGGCCCGAAGAGGAAAGTAATTATAAAAAGTACAAAAATAAGCGGGGGAAGTATCCGGAAAATACGGCTGATCAGGTAATAAATTACCGATGGATTTTTCCTCAGGCTGTTAGTGATGAGAAGGCCGCTCAGGAAAAAGAAGCATTTAACGGCTATGTCGCCTGACGAGCTATGCGGATATATACCCAACAGCGGGTCAGTATAGGAGGTGTCACTTCCCCGGTTCAGGTACTGGGCATGACCATAGATCACCATGAAAGCAAGTATAAAGCGAAGCAGATCAAAGTTATTATTCTCTTTTAGCAGGTATAGTTTCATTTATAAATACAATTCACACTCAGGGTTCTGAAACGTAAAGATATAACATTTCAACTATTCCGTTTCACCTTTTTCATATCCATCAAAAACTCCCGCCCGCTATTTTCAGCAAATGGATAAAACTGCTTTAATTTTGCAGTTTTAATCCGGTAGTAGTTATGGCCACTTCAATCAACACCAACCTGGATACGACCGATCTGAAAATCCATTCCACGAAAGTCCGTGTCCGCATTGCCGTATCTTCTTTTTATTTTTTCCAGGGCTTATGCTTTGCATCCTGGGCCAGCCGGATCCCGGACATCAAAACCGCGCTGGAGCTTTCTGACGGTGCCATGGGCTCGATCCTGTTTGCTTTGCCGGCCGGCCAAATGTGCACTATGCCCGTTTCAGGTTACCTGGTAGGGAAATACGGAAGTAAACGCATCATGCACTTTTCACTGCCCCTGTATTCCCTGGCCATGATCCTGCTGTCCCTTTGTACCCATGCGTGGCAACTGGCCGCCGCTTTGTTCCTGTTCGGCATTACCGGGAACCTTTGCAATATTTCCGTCAATACCCAGGGAGTCAACGCCGAAAGAATGTACCACCGGCCCATTATGGCCTCCTTTCACGGAGCCTGGAGCCTGGCGGGCTTTACCGGAGCGCTGATCGGGTTGCTTGCCGGCGCTTTCAGCCTTTCACCCACCCATCATTTTGCCGTGATTTCGGTCATCAGCTTTATGGCCACCTATGCCAATGTCAAATACCTGGTGGGCGACAGCACTCCCAGGACAGAAACTCCCGAAAAGAAGAAATTCTTTTCCAAACCTGATCCGCTGATCCTTCAGCTGGGGATCATCGGCTTCTTTGCCATGTCGTGTGAAGGCGCCATGTTTGACTGGAGCGGCGTATATTTCAAGGATATCGTAGGGGCACAGGGTGCCTGGACCAGCCTGGGTTATGCCTGCTTTATGTTCATGATGACAGCCGGCCGGTTTGTGGGCGATAAGATCGTAGCTAAAACCGGCAAAAAGAAGATCATGCAATTCAACGGACTTTTGATCGCAACAGGCCTTCTGATTGCCGTTTTTTTCCCCTATATCCCCACCGCCGCCTTCGGATTTTTGCTGGTGGGCTTTGGGGTATCCACCAATATTCCGAATGTGTACAGCATGGTAGGACAGCAGCAGAAGATGTCACCCAGCGCCGCCCTTGCCGCCATAGCCAGCATCAGCTACCTGGGCTTCCTTTTGGGGCCACCCCTGATCGGGTACATCTCCGAGATCCTGAACCTGCGCATTTCCTATGCCCTCATCGCCGTTTTCGGGGTGATGATCAGCATCATGGTAACACGCCTGAAGGTAATCCGCTGAAACGGTCCAAAGGTCCTTCCTAAAAATCAAACTGGAAAGTGATCACCGGAACCAGTCCGCTGCTGCCGTAAAAAATGCTCGTGGTGTTATTTTTCCAGCATTGCAGGATACCCCTGTGTGCTCCTTCCAGTGTAACCGTGGCCACGGCTAGTGGCTGGCAAATAAGGAAAAATATTAAATGTTTGATAAAAGCTTGACGGGCAATCAGCACCAAAATAAGTCTATCTTTCTAAAAAAACATCTATACTGAAAATTTGCCCGCCGAATGCTCTTAAACAGATGCTGCTATCCTGCCTGCCACCTTTTTAAATTCATTTAATGAAGTGGTGCTTGTTCTTTTATTCACCTTCATATTGAACACATAGTTTCCCTTCCGGACCATAATGAAATCAAAGTTTTGTTTATCCGTATGGTAGTACGCTTCATCACCCAGACTGCTCACCTTTTCAGCACCGTACGGCTTATTCGAAGCATAAATACTTTCGAATTTTATCCTGGCGCCAGAGATGTCCTTATACTGTTCAAACAGGAAATAGATCGCCCCTGTTCTTCCCGTCACAGAGTCCTTACTATTTGCCTGGTAACCGCAAAGATAGGAACTCCCCTCCGGCGCTGCTTTGAAAGAGCTGTCAGTCAGGCGGGTAGGTTCACCCATTATCTTATCGGCATCTGCCCGGGTAAATAACAGCGCAGGGCTGAGTGTATCTCCTGAAGCCTCCCCCATCCGTATATCCGCTGTCCTGCCGGAAAAATAGGGGACACTTCCGCTTTGAAGGCCGGGGTTCAGCCATAATATACAACAAACCGGCCATGCAAGCATATAAACCGATATCCCCTGGTTTTCATATTTGATCCGTGCCATACTATGTTACTTTTTTGTAATAAATATAGGAGACTTTGCTGTCCGGCAGAAATAAAGTAGATGTACTGCGCTAATAGTAGACCAACTGTAATACCATGACAAAAGCGCTTATTTTTGTATTTATCCTTTATTTTTTATTCATATATTATAACAATTTCTTTATTTTGTGGCCTATTCCATTTTATATGAGATCAACCGTACTGACCCTGGCCGCTTTCCTGCTGTTGCTGGTGGTTTCCTGCAAAGAGAAAGAACAGGCCTCTTCACTCGACATCGAAAAATTGCCCAAAGCAAGCTCTGAACAGATCGAAAAGCTCATTGAACAGTTTATCGACGCCAAAGAAGGATCTGTCATTGATATTCCCGAAGGATATTATGAACTGCATACCCAGCTGATCCTCGACAATATTAACGGAGTAAAGGTGAAAGGAGCAGGCATGTTCAATACCGTGCTGTCGTTCAAAACCATGACTACGGGCGGGGAGGGTATGAAAATCTCGGGGAACAATATCCTTCTCGAAGGCTTCACCGTAGCGGATGCTCCCGGTGATAATATCAAAACCCAGCACTGTGACGGCATTACCTTCCGGAAGGTGAACACCACCTGGACACACGGTAAAAAATCAGAGAACGGCACCTACGGCATTTACCCTGTCCAATGCAAAAATGTACTGGTAGAGCACTGTGAAGTGAGCCATTCGCGTGATGCCGGCATTTACGTGGGTCAGTCAGAAAACATTATTGTCCGGAACAATTACGTGCATCAGAATGTGGCAGGCATCGAGATTGAGAATTCAGACAACGCGGAAGTATACGACAATCACGCCGAGAATAATACGGGCGGTATACTTATCTTCAACCTGCCCGGCCTGCCCAAGCCTTTCGGTTCCGGCACCAAAGTGTTTAATAACCTGATCAAGGCCAACAATCATGAGAATTTTGCAATTTTCCAGGACGGCAACCCCGTTTCCATGATTCCTCCGGGAAGCGGCGTGGTGATTCTTGCCGGTGACCGGATCGAAGTATGTAACAATAAGATCATTGATAACCGCACGCTGGGCATAGCCGTTGCCAGCTACCAGATCACTGATCTGCCCGTTCCCACGCATCCGGGATGGAGCCCTTATACTACCCGGGTGTACATTCACGATAATACCTATGAACGCGCCATGGCCTTACCCGATCTGAGCAAAGACTGGGGTAAGCTCATTGCCGCCAAATGTCTTAAGGCGCCGGATATCCTGTATGACGGTATCCTGGATCCGGCCAAAGGCAATGATGCCACCGCTAACCCTATGGAGATCTTTGTGAATGAGAAAACAGATGATCTGCGCTTTTTCCGCATGGTGATCCCTGATGACGGCAATATCCTGGGCATCCGCATGGAAAAAGATGTAAAAACGTTCACCGGTTCGTACCCGGTGACGACGGATGTGTCGATGGTCAAATGATTGAGCCTAAACAACCAGGAAGTTATAAGTGAAAAACTGGAACCTCATACTGGTAATAGGTATCCTCTGGAGCTGTTCCCGCTCCGGAAACCCTTCTGATATTGATTTCTCGAAGCTTCCGTACAAAACCCTTTCAGAATACGGCCTGTTTACCGGCAACCTGAAAGACTTTTCAGCGACAGAAGGCGTTATGCCCTATGAGCCTGTTGCTTCGCTCTTTACAGATTACGCCTTCAAGAAGCGTTATGTATGGATGCCTGAAAATACGCACGCCAGCCTTCCCGATGACCCTGACGCATCCCTGGTTTTCCCTGATAAGACCATCCTGGTTAAACATTTCTATTACCCGCTTGATTTCAGGAAGCCGGAAGACGAAAAACGGATCATCGAAACCCGACTGCTCGTGAAAAATAACGGTACCTGGGAGGCTTATCCCTATCTCTGGAACGATGAGCAGACCGAAGCCACCCTGAAAAATACGGGAGCGTCCGTACCTGTCAGCTATACCGGTGAAAAAGGAGATAAAGTGACCTTCAATTATGTAATGCCCCAGAAAACCCAGTGCCGGAGCTGCCATAACAAAAACGGGGTCATGCTCCCCATCGGTCCGAAAGCCAAACAGCTGGCGGGCCAGCTGGAAAAATGGCAGAAGGCGGGTATCCTGGAAACAGATAAGGAACTTTCTTCCTTTTCTTCTCTGGTCAATCCCCTGGATAACTCCCGGCCCCTGGCAGAACGGGCCAGAGCCTATCTTGATGTCAACTGCGGGCATTGCCACAATCAGTCAGGCCCTGCCTCCACTTCCGGCTTGTATTACAATGCGGAAGAAACCCGTGCTTTTCATTTGGGCGTATGGAAGTCGCCTGTAGCCGCCGGCATGGGCGGTGGCGGATTTAAGTTTGACATTTATCCGGGGCAGAGCAAGGAATCTATCGTTACCCACCGGATGAACTCCACCCACCCCGGTGTAATGATGCCGGAAATCGGCCGCGTAACTATCCACCGGGAAGGCGTGGAACTGATCGCCGGATGGATCGACTCGCTGTAGCCGCTTCTGTCTGAACAACTGCCCGTAATAATCCCTCCGGTCACTACCCGGAACTCGGAACTTTCCGTAATTTCTGCTTATTTTGTAATGTCGTGCCAAGCGTATTACCTCATGAGAGTATGGATTGCCGTCTTTTCCCTTCTGTTGTCCCTTGCCCGGGAGCTCCCGGCACAGGATCTGGCTTTCCGTAAGCTGGACATGCGCAACGGACTCTCATTTAACTCTGTCATGTGCATAAAGGAGAGTTCTGACGGTCGCTTATGGGTTGGCACACGGGAAGGCCTCAATCTTTATAACGGCTATGAGTTTATCGTTTTCAAGCACAGTCCGAATAATCCTTCCGATCTGTCCAATAACCACATTAATGTCATTTTTGAAGACTCCCGGAAACAGATCTGGATAGGTACGGCCAACGGACTGAACCGTTACAACCCGGAATCAGGAAATTTTTCAATATGGTATGCCCATGCCGGGGGCCTGAGCAACAGCTATGTAAAATCTGTGGCCGAAGAAAATCCGAATACCCTCTGGATAGGAACCTCCAACGGCCTTTCCAAATTTGATCTGCAAAAAAATACGTTCATCCATATCCGTCTGCCTTCGGCCTACGCCAATAACATCATTTCCCTTTTCAAGGATGATCAGAAAAGAATCTGGATGGGTACCAAAGGCGGTCTCTATCTCTGGCTGAACGGGAAAGCCCGCCGGATAATCCTGGATCCTGAAACCGAAAACAGGAACGAAATATTTGAAATCCGGGATATTAAGCAGGATTCCACCGGCCGTTTATGGGTAGCTACGGAAGAGAACGGTGTGTATGCTTTTGAATATACGGACACAGGGATTCTCCCCGTGAAGCGTTGGAACATTCAAAAATCGGGCGTGCTCTCTGACCAGGTGAGAAAATTACTGGTGGAAAAAGACAGGGTCTGGGCGGCCACCCTCAGCGGGCTGTATATTGCAGACCTGAAAAAAAATACCTTTACGAACATCGCCTATTCTATCCGGAACCCTGACGGGTTGAGCCGCGGTTCCATTCATGATATTATTAAAGACCGCTTCGGAGGCTACTGGATCGCTACCTACAGCGGCGGGCTCAACTATTATCATGCCCAGAATCATCTCTTCCGGCACTACAAACAGCTCCCCGGGACAGAAGGCGGCTTATCGGAAAACGATGTCAACGGTTTCCTTGAGGCACCCGACGGCAATATCTGGATCTCAACCGGCCGCGGTCTGAATCATTACCAGGTAGATGCCGGTAAATTTCATTCCTACAATGCGGAAGCTCCTAACGGGCTTTCCAACCGGATCGTGAAGGCTATGGTCTCCGACAAAAACGGGAACCTGTGGATCGGAACCTATAACGGGCTCAACTATTTCAATACGAAAACAGGAAAATTCCGGCATTTTTACCATGAGCCGGGGAAAAATTCGCTGAACCAGAACCAGGTTCATGCGCTCTATTATGATACCGGTGACCAGCTGTGGATAGGTATGAATGTAGGGGAATTCCAGGTGTACGATCCGCGCCGGAACACTTTCACCAACATCCCCGGGATAGGCAGCATTATCAGCTACATTTATGAGGACCGGTCCGGTAAGCTGTGGATCGGAACCCGCTCCGGGTTAAAATGCATGGACCGGGTCAGCCGGAAAATCATGGATATCTCCCGGCTGACCCGGGGCTATGAAGATGAGCTCCTGTATATCAACTGGATCACGGAAGACCGTCATGGCCGGATGTGGATCGGCACGCAGGGCTCCGGGCTGTTCCTGGTCAGCAAAGGAAAGCTTCACTGGTTCGGGCAGGGGAAGGGGCTTTCAGGCAATACGGTCAATGCCATTCTTGAAGACGGGAATCACCATTTATGGCTTTCTACCAACTCCGGCATTTCACGCGTGGAATACCAGGAAGATTCGTCGGGGAACCCCTCCATCATTTCTACCGACTTTTCCGAGATTCACGGCCTGCAGGGACCCCAGTTTAACCCGGCCAGCGCATTAAAAACATCAAAGGGAAGTATGCTGTTCGGCGGCATCAACGGCTTCAATATTTTTAAGCCGGAGATCATACGGAAAGAAATCTACTTTCCGGAAGTGCACTTTGACCGCGTTCAGCATACTTCGGGAACCGACAGCGCCCTGGCCACCATCCCGGATTCCCTGGTAAAACTCAAATACGCGCAGCGCAACATCTACGTGGAATTTTCCGGTGTAAATTTTGTTAACCCTGACGGTATCTTTTACCGGTATTCCCTGAGCAGCCTCAATAACGGCTGGGTAGAAACCGGTAAGCTGCGCTCGGTAAACTTCACCTATCTGCCCATAGGCACCCACCAACTGAGGGTACAGGCCACCTCCCAGCCGGGAGTCTGGGGAAAGGAGTTCTCAACCCTTACTATTACGGTGCTGCCCCCCTGGTGGCTCACCCGCTGGGCATACCTGGGATATTTCCTGGCAGCCGCGGCCACGGTATATGGCAGTCTGCAGTTTCTCCGCAAAAGGAATGAGGCCCGGAGCAAACGCATGGTAGAAGAAATCATGCGGGAAAAGGAGCAGAAAATGCTGGCATCGCGACTGGAGTTTTTTACAGATATCTCTCACGAGCTCCGCACACCGCTTACGCTGATTCTCACACCCCTGGAAAAGCTGATGGGCCATCCCGGGCTTCCTGAAAGAGTAAGCCACCAGCTGCTTGTGATTCAGCGGAACGGCAAAAAAATGATGGGTATGATCAACCAGGTGCTGAATCTCCGGCGGTTCGAGCACGGCGAAGAACCCCAGCAGCTGCATGCGGAAAGCCATGACCTGGTGAGCTTCCTGAAGGAGATCTTCCTTTCGTTCAAGCCCCTGGCCGCAGCCCGGAATGTGCATTTTCATCCCGGCTTTGAGCGGGAAGAGCTGCTGGTTCATTTCGACAATAACAAGCTGGAGATTGTGGTTCAGAACCTCCTTTCCAATGCCTTAAAGTTTACACCCGAACGCGGGGAGGTGGCTTTAAGGCTGGCGGTAACGGAGCGGAAAAAGAAGCCATACATCCGGATCGATGTGGAAAATACCGGCCCGGCCATCCCGCCGGATAAGCTGGAAAAAATATTTGACCGGTTTTACTCGGCCGATAACCCGGACGGCGTTGGCATAGGGCTGGACCTGACCCGCCGCATGGTAGAGCTCCACCAGGGCTTTATGGAAGTGGAGAATACAGCGCTCCCGGGGAAAAATACCTTCCTGACCCGGTTCCGGGTGTTCTTCCCGTTGCAGCCCGGAACTACCGCCCACCCCGCTGACGTATCGACGGAAGACCTGATCCGGGAGGAAGACTGGCTGGAAGCCGGCAGGGAAGTAAAGCTGCCCGACGCCGCCGGTCCCGAAAAACAGACCCTGCTGCTGGTAGAAGATAACCCGGAAGTGCGGGAGCTGATCCGCGACCTGTTCGTAGCCCATTACCTCATAGAAGAGGCGGCAAACGGGGAAGAAGGATGGCTGCTGGCCCAGAAAATCAGCCCTGATCTCATCATCAGTGACATCATGATGCCTGTAATGGACGGGATCGAGCTTTGCCGCCGGATCAAAACCGACATTAAAACCAGCCACATCCCGGTCATCCTCCTTACCGCCAGGGCCACGGTAGCCTATAAATACGAAGGTTATGAGACCGGCGCCGATGCCTACATCACCAAGCCGTTCAGCGGAAATTACCTGCTGCTCCGGGTTAAAAACCTGATCCGGCAGCGCAATATGCTGAAACAGCACCTCCAGCGTGAGTCGTTCTTTGATCCCGGAACGGTGATTGTCAATACCCTTGACGACAAAATCCTGCGGAAAGCTAAAGAGTACGTTGAGACCCGTATTTCTGACACCTCCGTCACCATCGAAGAAATGAGCCGGGAGTTAGGCCTGAGCCGTATGCATTTCCACCGCAAGATCAAATCGCTTACAGGACTTGCCCCGGCTGAGTTCGTAAGGAACATCCGGCTGAAAAGAGCGGCCGCCATCCTGCGGCAAAATAATGTCAGTGTAAAAGAGACCATGGTAATGGTAGGGTTTGAAAATGCCGATCATTTTCGGAACTGCTTCAAAGAACAATTTGGCGTTACCCCTTCGGAATACAGGTCTTAAACCGCTTTTTCAGCGTATCAGAATATTTTTTCAGTCCATGTTACATCCACCATGCTTCTTTGTTACACCATTTTTTTTGGGTTATTTCTGCCCATTTTAGCTTTGCCGAACCGCCCTGAAAGCCTGTACCTTTCAGAATCGGCCGGAACTCAACCTTAAATTTTTACTATGAAGCAACCTTACATTCTGTTGCTGCTCCTGCTTTCAGGAGTGGCTGCATTTGCCCAGTCCAGAAGTATTACCGGGAAAATAACCGATAATACAGGCGAGGTCCTCGCCGGAGTGAGCATTATGGAAAAAGGAACTACCAATGCGGTCATTTCTGATGCCGCGGGAACCTTTAAAATCAATGTTAACTCTTCCCAATCCGTGCTGGTATTTTCTTTTGTGGGCATGTTCCCCCAGGAAATAACGGTAGGCGATAAAACCCGTATTGATGTTGAAATGCAAACTTCTCTTTCTGCCCTTGATGAGGTGGTAGTAGTGGGGTATGGTGTGCAGAAAAAGAGTGATGTAATCAGCTCAGTACTTTCCGTCAATACGGAAAGCGTCAACAAGGTACCTGCCAATGACCTGGGCGAAATGCTGAGAGGAAAAGCCGCCGGGGTGTATGTTACCCTGGGCGATGCCGCTCCGGGCAGCTCCTCCAACATCCTCATCCGGGGCAGCCGCTCACTTACCGCCGGCAATGCACCGATAGTCATTGCAGACGGTGTGCCTATCGGCGGGATCAACGACATCAACCCGAATGACGTAGCTTCCATTGAGATCCTGAAAGACGCCGCAGCCCAAGCCATATACGGCGCCCGGGCCTCTAATGGTGTGATCCTGATCACTACCAAAAGAGCGAAGGAAGGAAAAACCACCATTGACTACAACAGCTTTTACGGTATGCAGACCGTGCGGAGGAACTTCGACGTTTACAGTGGGGAGGAATTTGCCCAGCTCAAACGTGAAGCCTACCGGGCAGACAATAACAACCAATACCTGCCGGATGAATCCATTTTCACGGCCATTGAGCGGGAAATTCTGGCCAGCGGTCAGTTCATCGACTGGGAAAAAGAGTTGCTGCGGACCGCCGCTACCCAAAACCATAACCTGAGCTTTTCAACCGGAACCGGCAAAACCCGTATCTATACCGGGCTAAATTATTCCAAAAGAGAAGGGGTGATTCCCGGCACCGACTTCCAGCGGGGAACCCTCCGGATTAACGTGGACCAGACCATTAACCGCTGGCTGAAAATCGGGGCCAACACCTCCTGGCAGCTTTCCAAAAACAATAATCCCGGAACCGGCGAAACCCTCCTCCGATCTATCACCACCTCACCGCTGGGTAAGATCTATAACGATGACGGCTCCTACCGCATCTACCCTACCGGCGTGCAGGAAAGCGTCAATCCCCTGCTGGATCTCGCTGAGGTTTCCAATACCCGGAACGACCGGAACGATATCATGAACATCTTCCTCGACTTCACCCCGCTGAAGGGGCTCAGCTACCGGGTTAACGCCAGCCGGAGGTCATGGAACAGGAAGACCATGAGCTACTCTACCGCCGAATCCCTGCAGGGCTTCAGAAGGGGGGGTATGGGAAACGGGGCCATGCAGTTTGAAGATGAAACGGAATGGCAGCTCGAAAATATCCTGAATTATAATACGAACGTCCGGAAGCACCATATCGGCGCCACTGCTGTACAGAGCGTCAGCCAGAAAAAATATACGAATTTCAGAAACGGCGCCACCAATATTCCCAATGATCTTCTTGGAATATGGGGACTGCCCACGGCAGAAAGCAATCTGCCTACGGTAGGGGCTAATAACAGGGCACTGGTATCTTTTGTGGCCCGTGCGCAGTACGATTACGACGGCAGGTATTACCTGACTGCTTCCGCCCGGGCCGACGGCTCCACCGTCTTCGGTGCCAATAACAAATGGGCGTATTTCCCGGCCGCCGCACTGGGCTGGAACCTGCACCAGGAGGACTTCATGAAAGATTTCCCGCGGCTGTCTAACCTGAAGCTGCGCGCCAGCTACGGAAGCGTGGGTAACGAAGCCATCGGGGCATATCGCAGCCTGAGTACGGCAGTTCAGCGCGACTACCTCTTCAATGATGTTAAGCGGATCGGCTATGTACCGGGCGACTACCTGCCGAACCCCAACCTGAAGTGGGAAACTTCCACTACGCTCAATACGGCCCTTGACTTCGGTTTTTTCAAAGAGCGGCTGACCGGCACCCTGGAATATTACAATACCCGCACCAAAGACCTTCTGGCAGAACTCTCGCTGCAGGCCGACATCGGCTATACCCGTATGCTACGGAACATCGGGGAAGTGGAAAACAAAGGGCTAGAGCTCAGTATGAACGGGATATGGGTGGAAAAAAGAGACTGGGCACTGAGTACGGGCATTTCGCTGTCGCGTAACCGCAACCGCATCGTCAGCCTGTATGGTGAGACCGATGAGAACGGGAAAGAGCTGGACGACGTGGGTAACCGCTGGTTTATCGGCTACCCGAAAGACGTATACTACCAGTTCCAGCCTGACGGCATCTGGCAGATAGGTGAAAACATCGTGAACAGCCATCAGCCCGGCGCACAGCCCGGTGATGTTAAGATTAAGGATGTCAACGGTGACGGCCTGCTGACCGACAAAGACCGGGTGATTGTAAAAAGAGATCCGAAATGGTACGGTACGTTTACCCTTTCCACCAAATACAAAGGCATCGACTTTTCAGCCGATGTAGTGACCGTTCAGGGCGTGATCCGGAATAACGCCTTCCTGTATGATTACAGCTCGGGTGGCTCTCTGAGAGGGATTCTGAACGGCGTGAAAGTAGATTACTGGACACCCGAAAACCCTACCGGCAGCTGGCCGCGCCCGCAGGAGTCCAATGACCGTACCTATATCAATACCCTGGGATTGCAGGACGCCTCCTATGTACGGCTGCATACCCTTACCCTGGGCTACACCCTGCCGAAATCGCTGGTTTCAAAACTGAAGATCAATAACCTGAGGATTTACAGTACAGGACATAACCTGGTTACCCTCACCCAATTCAAATCCTACAGTCCGGAGAAAAACCCGAACGATTACCCGGAAGCCGTGTCGGTAGTAGGTGGAATACAGATTAATTTTTAAAGAAACCGAAATGAAAAATTCCAGATATAAAAACCCGATAATCCGCGGTGCAGCATTCCTGAAGATGCTGGTAGTAGCCACGGGCATCTTACTTCTCAATACCTCCTGCGAAGACTTCCTGAGTGAGGAGCCCGTTACCGAGGTCTCCATCGATTTCATTTATAGCACACCCGACGGCCTGGAAAGCGGGGTAAATGCACTGTATAACCGGATGCGGAGTTACAACATGCCGGAAGGCGAAGGCGATCCGCTCCGCTCGGTGGCCTTCTTTTATGTAGCCACAGACCTGGGCCTGAACCGTACCTGGCATACGCCCTACGGCCCGAACCATACCCCTCAGGGACACCCGGCACGGAAATGGACCATGGGCTACCAGCTCATTGACCGGGCCAATGCCATCATCAGCAATGCCCCGGGTGTGGAAATGCTGGAGTCACGCCGGAACCAGATCCTGGCCCAGGCAAAGATCATCCGGGCCGAGATTTACTTCGACCTCATCCGGATGTATGATAACATCCTGCTGGATACCACCGCCACCACGCCGGAAAATGCTTTCGACGAGAAAGTGTACACCCCGGCAGATCCGGCCGGGGTTTTCCGCCTGATCGATGCCGACCTCAGCTTTGCCGTGCAGCACCTGAACTGGAACGTGGAATACGGCCGTTACGGCAAAGGGGCGGCCCATCACATTGCCGGGAAAAGCGCTCTGTGGCAGAATAAATGGGCGGAAGCGGCTGCACACTTTGACGCGGTCATTGAGAACGGCACCCATGATCTGCTTCCCCGCGAACGGATCGCCGAGGTTTTCGGACAAAACGCGAATCACAAGGAAGCCCTCTTTGTTTATGTACGGGATGAACTGACCGGCGGTAATGATAACCTGTCCGGAGGCGGCCCCACCTGGATCAGCAGTATGTTTAACTCCCGGGTGTATGAACTCTCCAGCGGAGAAATGATCCGTTCAGTGGAATACGGAGGGGAAGCCCTGGGCTGGTCTTTCCCGAATAACTACCTGCGGTCGCTTTATGACGAGGAAAAAGATCTTCGTTTCACTACTTATTACTATCCGTTAAAACTGACGGTAAATAACCCGGCATCGCCCAATTTTGGTCAGCCGCTGGCCGCTAACCGCTACGAGGATGATTTCAGGCGCTACCATTGGAGCCTGAAAAAATACCACGATACCGAGAAAAAAGTGGGGACTAATAACAGTTTCAAAGACATCGTCTATTACCGCTACGCAGAGACCCTGCTGCTGGGGGCCGAGGCGCACTGGAGGCTCAGCAACCGGAACCCGGCCGACTCGAAAGCACTGACCTACATCAACCAGGTCAGAAGCCGGGCCGGGCTGCAGCCCTTTGCCGCTTTCGACCAGGAAAGCTACCTCGAAGAATCGGCAAGGGAGCTGGCATTTGAGAACGAGCGGTGGTTCCTGCTGAAGCGACTGGGTATCCTGGTGGAACGGGTGAACAAATACTACCAGATGGGTTCCAACTCGGGTAACGTGGCTGTTTATCCCATGGCACCCCATATGGTACGGATGCCCGTTCCCCAGTCGCAGATCGACCTGATGCGAACCTTTCCGCAGAATGAAGGATACTGACAAATCATTGACCAGAATTTTAATACTTATGAAAAAAATAACGCTAAGCTCCCTCATCCTCCTCACCTTCTTCTCCTGCAAAGAAGACGGGGGCGGAACCGTCCGCCCGGAGGAAACACCGGGTATCCTGAAGGAAAAAGCGGCCTTCGGTATCGGTGCGGCCATCAAAACCTCCCTCTTCACCGATGCCGCCTACACGGCTACCGTGAAAAAGCACTTCAGCCAGATAACGGCAGAATGGGAAATGAAAATGGAATCTGTCTGGTCTTCTTCGTCCGCCTACAAGTGGGATAATGCAGACCGCATCGTCAGCTTTGCTGCTGATAACGGCCTGGAAGTGCACGGCCACACCCTGGTCTGGTACAAGTCGTTTCCGCAGTGGTTCAAAACCGCGAAATACGATTCTGTTACGTTTGAAGCCAGGGTAAAAGAATACATTCAGACCACGGTGACCCGGTACAAAGGAAAAGTAAAAAGCTGGGATGTGGCCAATGAAATCTTCAACGACAACGGCACCCTGCGCTCGGCAGACTGCCCGGTGTTTGCCACTTTCAAAGACCCCGTAGGCTTCTACGGACGGTGCTTCCGTTATGCCCACGAGGCAGACCCGGAAGCCCTGCTCTTCTACAATGACTATAACGTGGTGCTGGCTTCCAACAAACGGGCAGCCATCAAAAAAATGGTGAACCGCTTTAAAAATGAGGGGGTACCCCTGCATGGGATAGGCGACCAGTTTCACTACCGGGTCAGTACGGACAGGAATACCATGAAGACAGGGCTGAACGACATGGCCTCTACCGGCCTCCTCATTCATATTTCCGAGCTCGATATCATTGTGAATACCGCACAGTCGGAAAGCTATGAGTTTACATCCACGGAGGCGGCCAAACAGGCCGCTACTTACCAGTATATCGCTGAAATATTCGAGGCGATCCCGGCCGCACAGAAATTTGCCGTCACCACCTGGGGAGTAAGCGATAAGAACACCTGGCTGACCGACTACTGGCACCGCAAGGAATATCCTTTGCTCTTTGATCAGAATTATAACGAAAAACAAGCCTATAAAGGCCTTTTATCTGGTTTAAAATAATGAAAAACAAATTATATCTCCTCGCCCTGGCCCTCCTGATGGTAGCCTGCGAAAGCGACGAAGCCGCAAAAGTCACCCTTTTCGAGCCCGGAAAGCTGGAAGCCATCGCCTCTTCCACCGCCATTAAATTCGGTGAAACCATCACCTACACCGACCTGTCTACCAAAGTGCACCGGCGCAACTGGGTGTTCCCCGGCGGTACACCGGGCTCCTCTACCGACTCCGTAGTGACCGTAACCTACGCAGCCGGAGGCTCATTCAAGGCTGCGCTGAACATCGTGTTCATTGATAACCTGAAAGCGCAATACGCCTTTGATGTGGAGGTGGAAAAAGATCCTGACAAGGAAATCCCCGATTACGACTACGGGAAAACGTACGGCCTGTATACCGAAATGCCCTCTATTATACCCGGCCTGAAATCGATCAGAACCATCGACATGAACCAGTTCCCTCCTGTCCGGGTCTCCGATGCCCTGGAAGGCGTGGAAGCTCTCCGGTTTGCACCCACCGGTAGTTCCGACTGGGCCATGGCCGCCCTGCAGGAAGGAAACGGCCAGAATATCGATATATCCGCCTTTCAGAACGGGTTTTACAACATTGCCCTGAAATCAGAATGCCAGGCCAATATGCTCCTGCGGATAAGAAGCACGGGCGGCGGAAATGCCATCCTGGAATTTACGGCCAAAGGAGAAGAATACGGGTTTAAACGCGACGGTCGCTGGCACCTTATTTCCATACCGGTAGCTGATATCCGGGCAAAAGACAAGAACCTTAACCTTTCCCAGATCACCGATTTCCTGCTGTTCCGGAGTGCTCCGGGTGATATTCGCACCATTGACAATTATGTCTTCTACGCGGATCATATTTTCATGTCAGAAAAAGTAGAATTAAAAAAATAACTAATTTTTATACCCATGAAATATTCACTTAAGGCCTTCGCCTTATTTATGCCCCTGGTATGCCTTTATACCGGCAGCTGGGGAAAAGATACGCTGTATATCCCGTCACTGGAAGACCCGGTTTACCACCAGGTAAAAGCACGGCCCAACGCCGACAGCACCGCCTGGAAATACTATACGGCCAGAACAATTGACAAATTACCGGAAACCATTGCCAGGAACCCGGAAGCAGGAGTTTTCGGAGGATGGAAGGTAGCTGCTCCTTTCACTGCTACCGGATTTTACAGGGTAGATAAACGTAACGACCGCTGGTGGCTGGTAGACCCGGAAGGCTACCCTTTTATTCACCGTGGAGTGGCGGTTTTCCGGCCGGGAAGATCCCCGCTCCAGGCTGCTTCGCTCCGGAAAAAATACGGAACACGTAAAAACTGGGTCAGCCGGGAAAGTCGTTTTTTACTGGAAACCGGCTTTAACGGTACCGGCGCCTGGTCAGATCATGACCTCATCCGTGAACAACAGGTACCCCTGGCTTACACCATCATTGTTAACCCCATGGGTAACTACAAAGCCGATCACCTGAAGCGCTTTAACGGCAAATATGAAATGGCAGGATGGCAGGGCTACCGCTTTGACCTGATCATGGTATTTGACCCGGAGTTTGACCGCTACGTGGAAAAAGCCGTGGAGCCTCTTGCCCGCTACCGGAATGACAAATACCTGCTGGGCTATTACACCGACAACGAGCTGCCCTGGAAAAACGATGCGCTGGACCGCCACCTCAAATATCTGAAGCCTCACGAAGCCGGATATAAGGCCGCCAGAAAATGGCTGGATGAGAGGAAAGGGAAGAATACGGGGCCGGAAGACATTACCGATGAAGACCGGCAGGCATTTACCGGCTTCTACTTTGAAACCTATATGAAAAAGGTGGTGAGCGCCATCCGCAGGCAGGATCCGAACCACCTCTACCTGGGCTGCCGGTTCAATCAGGAAAAAGAGGAGTTGAGCAACCCTGAAATCTTCCGGATAGCCGGGCAATACATGGATGTCATTTCTATTAATCATTACCGGAAATGGGAACCGGTACAGGAGATCATGACCCACTGGGAATCCTGGTCAGGAAAACCGTTCATTATTACCGAATGGTACACCAAAGGTGAAGATTCGGGACTCCCGAACCGCACCGGTGCGGGCTGGAATGTTCCTACCCAGCAAGACCGCGGGTATTTCTACCAGAACTTCACAATGGAGCTCCTCAAAAGCAAAAACTGCGTAGGCTGGCATTGGTTTACTTACCAGGACAACGACCCGATGGATCTCACCACCGATCCGTCGAACCGCGACTCCAACAAGGGGGTCGTTGACAGTCAGTTCAACCCTTACACCCCCCTGGTGGAGCAGATGAACACGCTGAACCATCATGTGTACGGGCTGATTGAATACTTCGACAGGTAGTAAAAAAACCCAACCCTGAAAACGGGGTTGGGTTTAAATTGTATTCCGGGTGTAACCGCCCGGTGAAAAAACTGCTTAAAAATTCCCCCGGCCCCCTCCACCTGGCCGGGATGCCATAGAGCCCCCGGGCCGGCCTCCGCTATTGCTTTCCATTTCTTTTGACAGATCCTCCCTCCTTTTCAGGTACTTCTTATACTGTGTGTCATTTAAGATTTTCCTCATTTCCACATCCTTTTCCAGTCCCAGCTGCTTCATCCTCTCTCTTACCTTCTCCATCTCTTCCCGCGAAGGGCGCGTCCCTCTCATGGCACCGCGTCTCAGGTCATCCTGGGCATAGGCATATTTTGCCGAAATATTAGTCACTGTGGCGGTCTGGTCACGGTTGAGTTTAAGTTTCTTTTTCATCCAGCGCACCTCCTCGTCCACCACTTTTTCAGGGGCCCGGGGTTCTGCTCTTCTCTGCTCACCGGCAGGAGGGCCTCCACCCGGAGGTCCGAACTGGGCAAAAGAGGATAAGGATACCAATAAGAGCCCTGTCAGGACGGGAGCAAACCAATTATTTCTTTTCATTGTTTCTTTTTTTGAACTGATACGTAAAAACAGCTTCAGCCGCTGCTTCAGGTACTATTTCCGGCGGCATCATATATGAAAACCAATGAAAACATTTGCCGATAACGTTGTGGAATTCAACCGGAACCTGGTTTACCAGGGCCGCCTCCCTGAAGATTTTGCCGTACTCAACCCTTATCTCGGAAACCCCGAAACCATGATGGTGATGAATGAATTCTACCATCAGTATTATGCCGATAACCGGCCAAGGAAATTTATGATCGGCATTAACCCCAGTCGTCACGGTGCCGGGGTGACCGGTGTTCCTTTTACGGATACCAAACGTCTGGAAAGTGAATGCGGGATCCGGATGACCTCCGCCCGCACGCATGAGGTATCTTCCGTTTTCATGTATGACATGATCCGTGCGTATGGCGGGCCGCAATCCTTTTACCGGGATTTTTATATCAATTCCCCTTTCCCCCTGGCCATTGTAAGACAGACCCGTAACGGAAATTTCCTAAACGCCAATTACTACGATGACCCCGCCCTGTTCCGGGATGTTAAGCCCTTTATGGTGGAATCTCTCAGAAAGCACATCAGCCTGGGCCTGGATACAGACGAAGTATTTGTGCTTGGAAAGAAAAACGCTGATTTCCTGGCCCGCATCAATACCGAAGAAAAGCTGTTCGGCAGGCTCACCGCGCTGGATCACCCGCGATTTATCCAGCAGTACAAATCAAGAGATAAGGAAAGGTATATTGCTGATTATATACAGATTTTAACGGGTGGAGGGGAAAAAAAAGGTCACTGATATTATACTCTCTGACGGGTTTATACAGAGCCCTTTCTACTGCTTCTTCAGGAGAAGAGCAGCAAAGAACTTACCGTTTGCTTATTTCATATCAGGTTTTTTGATAACAAAATCCCTTTTAAAGCAGGAAATTGTTTAATTTGGTGTTTCGATTATCTGTTTGTTATGAAAAAAATACTGGCTTCTTTTCTGATAGTACCCGTAATGTTATCCTGCAATGAGGTGATACCTGAAGATTATTATAATGCCAAAATTGTAGGGGAGGCCTGCGCACTGATTGTTCAGGTACGGGGAGGCAAGAATGCCAGGGAATTAGATGCCTATGATTACATAGAGATTAAAAACATCCCGCAGAATTTACGTTACGTGGGAGCAGATTTTTATTTTGAAAGCTATACGGAAGATATTTCCCAGGCAATCTGCACCGGTACACAGGTGTACCCACCCCCCAATATTACCATAAGCGTAGAAGGTATTTCAACCCGGAAATAACAGCAGCGCTCATCCGGAAAGTAATCCGTGTCAAGTCATGTGAAAGCCGGTCACTGCACCCGCTCCAGCTCTACTTTCCCCAAAGGATGATACACCAGTGGAACCTCCTCTACCAGCACGCTGGTTTTGTCCAGTCCGAAGGCCTGTTCATCATGCTGGACGTACTTTTTGAGGGAAAAATAGGTATTCAGCACAAACCGTTCGTGGAAGGTGAACTCGTTTTCGATAGACATATACTTTTCGATCACTACAAACCGGTAATCTATACGGTCATTATACCGGCTTGATCCGTTATAGCGGAGGTGGAGATTCAGCTCTTTCTTCCCGATCAGCTCATCGATAATATGTTTAAAGTACAGTTCGGTTCTGGGCTGGATCCGGAACCCGATGTTCAGCACGATCTTGATCACCTTATCATCTACCAGCTCGGAAACTTCGTAGTTGAGCGTATACGGCTTGTTGGTACGGTTAATATGGAAGAACCAGTACACATCGGCCCGCTTGGGGCGCTTGGCGAAAATGGAGTTCAGAATGATCTGTTCCACCTGATCACGATGATCGGCCTTGGTCAGGTAGATCAGGTGGGTGGCAAACTTCGGTATGGTTTTATCTTCTGAAAGCTGCACGATCTTATCCGTAAACTTGCCCAGGTGGGAGAATTTCGTGTAGCGGTTGTTGATCTTCCGGCCATAAAAGGAGGTATACATTACCAGGAAGAAAAGACTGCCCACCAGCATCGTGATATAGCCCCCGTCTTTAAATTTGCTCAGGTTGGCAATAAAGAATGATATTTCGATGGCTCCGAATACCATAAGCAAGCCAATCACCACCGTTTTGTTCCATCGCAGCTTATACCGCAGAAAATAGGCCAGCAGGTAGGTGGTCATCATCATGGTCACTGTAATGGCCAGTCCGTAAGCAGCCTCCATGCTGGCCGAATCCTTGAAATAGAAGACTATCAGGATACAGCCCGCCCACAGAAGGGTGTTTACGCTGGGAACATAGATCTGTCCTTTGGCTTCAGTAGGCTGTTTAACTACCACCCGCTGCCAGAAGTTCAGGTTGATCGCTTCATTAATGAGGGTGAAAGATCCGCTGATCAGGGCCTGTGAAGCAATGATCGCCGCCAGCGTGGCAATGACGATCCCGGGTACCAGGAACCAGTCGGGCATCATTTCGAAAAACGGGTTCCGGTTACCCAAATGCCCCCGCCCCTGGTGCAAAAGCCAGGCGGCCTGCCCCAGGTAATTGGTCACCAGGCAGATTTTTACAAATACCCAGGTAATATGAATGTTCTCCCGCCCGCAGTGCCCCAGGTCGGAATAAAGCGCTTCGGCACCTGTAGTACATAAGAATACCGCCCCCAATATCCAGAAGCCCTGCGGATAATGAGCCAGAAGCTGGTAAGCATAATACGGATTCAGCGCCCTCAGCACTTCCGGATAAAGCCGGATCTGGCTTATCCCCAGCACGAGGAGAATCCCGAACCACAGCGCCATCACCGGTCCGAAGGCCTTGCCTACATTTTCCGAACCGAACCGCTGGAAAAAGAATACTACAGAAACGATCAGCACCACCACGGGCACGGGTGAAATATGCTTCAGGCGGTCAATCATGGCCAGGCCTTCCACCGCAGAAGTCACGGTTACAGCCGGTGTGATAATACCGTCTGCCATCAGGGCAGAAGCGCCGATCATCGTAGGCACAATCAGCTTCCTGCCGTATTTCCTGACCAGTGAATAGAGTGAGAATATACCCCCCTCCCCCTCGTTGTCAGCCTGCAGGGTAAGCCATACATATTTAACGGTGGTTTGCAGCATGAGGGTCCAGAAAACACAGGAAACCCCGCCGAGAACCAGCATCTCGGAAATCCGTTTGCTGCCGATAATGGCCTTGAAGGTATACAGCGGACTTGTCCCGATGTCACCGTAGATGATTCCCAGCGCTATGACCAGCGATGCCACGGTAACTTTCTTGCTTATTTCGTGCGTATCTTTCATATCCGCTGCAAAGTTCGGGCTGATTCCGTTAGCGGAATATAAATAAATTCACGCCGGCATAAAGATTTTATAAAGAAGCGCCCTATTCAAAGCGATAGCCTACGCCACTTACCGTAATCAGGTGCCGGGGATGGTTGGGGTCCTCCTCGATCTTCTTCCGCAGCTGGGCTACAAAAACCCGTAGGTACTGGGTCTCTGTCTGGTAACCTACTCCCCATACTTCCTTCAGTAAAAACTGGTGGGTAAGCACCCGGCCGGCATTCCGGGCCAGCAGCACCAAAAGATTATATTCTGTGGTGGTCAGCTTTAAAACCTCGCCCTGGTTCTTCACCACCCGCCCGGCGAGATCGATCTCCAGCTCGCCCGCCGTAATGAGCGGCTGGGCTTCCCCGGAGTCGTTATTCCGTACAGCCGAACGAAGCCGTGCCATAAGCTCCCCCACCCGGAAAGGCTTGGACAGATAATCATTGGCACCGCTATCCAGCGCCCTGACAATGTCTTCCTCTCCTCTTTCCACTGACAGCACGACAATGGCCTTCTGGTACCATTCTCTTAACTGCTTCAACACTTCATGACCGCTCATGTCCGGGAGGCCCAGATCCAGCAGGATCACCTCCGGAATATGGTTTGCCGCCAGCATTAGCCCTTCTTTTCCGGTAGAGGCCTGCCGGGTCTGGTAACCGTGAGCGCTTAGATTGATCTCCAGCAGCTTCCGGATCTGGGGTTCGTCGTCAATGATCAGTACCTCAGGCTTATTCATTCTTCAGATTCTTTAAATAGGAAACTTCTGCAGGCAGGGTCACACCAAACTGTGCTCCGCCGACCGGACCATCCGTGAGCCGGATTTCCCCCCGGTGTGCCTCCACAATCCCTTTCGCAATGGAAAGCCCCAGTCCCGTGCCGCCTGTGCCGGATGCCCGCATGCGGTAGAATTTTTCAAATACCCGCTGCTTCTCTTCTTCCGGTATGCCTTTCCCGTTATCACTTACGGTAATGTGCAGCTGATCATCGTCAAAGCCCACACTTACCCTTACTTCAGAACCCGGGGGAGTATACCGCACCGCGTTGCTGATCAACCCGTAAAGCACTACTTCCATCAGGCCCTCATCAATTTTAAAGAGCGGAGCCCTGTCGTCCGGCTCAAAGAGAATCCGGTGGCTCCCCTGGCACGGCACAGTCATTATCACCCGGAAGATCATCTCGTTGACATCACACCAGTCCCGTTTCAGTTTCAGGGTACCGGTTTCAAGCCGGCTCATGTTCAGCAGGTTTTCCACCTGGTTATTCAGCCGGTTGCCCGCTATATCAATAGCGGCCAGCAGATCAGCTTTCTGCTCAGGCGTGATCTTATCGCCGGCCTCTTTAAGAGTATCCGTAGCCCCGATAATAGTGGCAATAGGCGTTTTCAGCTCATGCGACAGCGAGCTGAGCAGGGTATTGTATAACTGGATGGTTTTTTCCTTCTCCTCCTTATCCCGGGCCCGGGCTTCCTGTTTCCGGAGCCGGTTGGTCAGCACGGCATTCACCAGCGCCACCAGCATATAAATGAAAAAGAGGAGGGCGCTTTCCGGGCTGTTGATCTTATAGTGAAGTACCGGTTCAATAAAAAACAGGTTCAGGATCAGGGCACTTAAAATTGCAGAAACCAGTACCGGAAGAATATCAAACAGCACGGCCAGCAAAGACACCGCCAGCAGAAGCACCAGGGCCACAATGCGGTAATCCAGATAAGACCGGAACAAATAACAGGCTACGGAAAGCAGGATCACAAAGCCCGCCCCTATAAGTATCTGCCGGAAAACAGGGATACGTCGCATTATTCTGTCGGGTTTTTACGGATTACAAATGTAAAAATATTTGTCCTTCATACTTTCTCATGCCGGAAAAGATTAATTGCCTATTTTTGAGGCTATGAACAAACTACGTATCAATCTTCGTCCTTTCCGTGATTTTCTGAAATCCGGCATGGCCGGGGGCATCATTCTCCTGTGCTGTGTGCTTATATCCCTGCTTATTGCCAACTCTCCTGCCGGGCCCGGATTTGAAAAGCTCCTGTTGCTGGAATGGGGGCCGTCTGAACACCTCCGCTACAGTATTCTTTCCTGGATCAATGACGGCCTTATGGCTGTTTTCTTCCTGCTGGTAGGGCTGGAGATCAAGCGGGAACTGGTGGAAGGCGAACTGTCATCTCCCAAAAAAGCAGCATTGCCGATCCTGGCGGCCATTGGCGGCGCCATAGCCCCTGCGCTCATCTTTGCATTTCTCAACCGCGGTACCGGTACCGCCGGAGGCTGGGGTATCCCTATGGCCACCGATATTGCCTTTGCGCTTGCCGTTATTACTCTGTTAGGCAAAAGGGTCCCCGCTTCCCTGAAAATTTTTCTGGCGGCCCTGGCCATAGTAGATGACCTCCTGGCCATACTGGTCATTGCCGTTTTTTATACCACAGAACTGCACTTCACCTACCTTCTGTATGCAGCAGGCCTGGTGGCCCTCCTGGTGGTATTTAACCGGACAGGCGTGAAGAAACTTTACTTCTATCTTATTCCCGGCGTATTTATCTGGTATTTTATTCATCATTCGGGTATACATGCGACCATAGCCGGTGTACTGGTGGCCATGACCCTGCCCACTACACCGGATGCGGCCGAGTCTCCGCTGGAAAAACTGGAGCACCTGTTGCTCACCCCCGTAAATTTCTTCATTATGCCTGTCTTTGCGCTGGTCAATACCAATATCCGGTTTGATGATGAAATGATGACCGGCCTCTTTACCCCGCTCGGCCTGGGGATTATCCTGGGACTGGTCATCGGAAAACCCGTAGGCATATCCCTCATTTCCCGCCTGGCGGTGCGGATGGGTGTTTCTGTACTGCCCGAGGGAACGGGCTGGGCCCATATATTCGGCGTGGGACTTCTGGCCGGGATCGGCTTTACCATGTCTATATTTATTTCTATTCTTTCCTTTACCGGTATGGAGCTTTCTTTATCCCAGGCCAAATTCAGCATTCTGCTGGCTTCTGTATTGGCCGGGCTTCTCGGGTCAATATTCCTGACCTCGCTGCACCGACCCAAAAAGAAAATAAGCTAACTTTAGACCGAAATTTCAAACCTGATGATCAAGTTACTATCCCGTTTATTCTTTCTTTGTTTCATCTGGAGTTCTCTTGCAGCCCAGGAAATAGATATTACCCCTGTTTCCGTAATCCAGGGACGGGGTCTTAGCTCCCCCTTTGCCGGTAAAAAAGTGGTGGTGAACGGTATAGTAACGGCTGTGTTTGCCGGAAAAGATAAGCTGGACGGCTTCTTTCTGCAGCAAACCAACCCGGACGACGACGAAAATACCTCAGAAGGAATTTTTATTTATGATCCGGCCCGCCTGTTCAAAGGGAATGCCGGAGATTTCGTGCAGGTCATCGGTGATGTGGCTGAGCTGAAAAGTGCACGCAGCTCGCTTACCCAGATAAAGAATATAAGCAATATCCTTGTCATGTCGGAAAACAATAAGCTTCCCGACCCTGTCACCGTATACCTTCCCAATGACAACTGGGAAAGATACGAAGGCATGCGGGTGCGCGTAAAAGCCGCTGAGGGAAATCTTTTTGTAACGGAGCTGTACCAGCTGGGGCGTTTCGGCCAAATCACCCTGTGCTCGGGCGGGCCGGAAAATCAACCCGGTACCGACGGCCGGCTCGATCAGTTTACCCAGTTCAATACTCCTGACCGGGAAGCCTACAAGGCCTACCTGGCCGAGACGGAAAAGCGAAAAATTGTGCTGGATGACGGCAGCAGCCTGCGGAACCCTGCCCACCTGCCTTTCGGGCGGGAAGGAAAGCCTTTTGATATGTACCACGCCGTAAGGGGCGGTGACCAGGTAAAGGAAGTCATCGGTATAGCAGACGACCGCTTCGATGCCCTCCGGATCCAGCCCACTGAAACGGTCTGGTTCAGGCCATCTGCCAAACGGCTTTATACGCCGCCCCGGATCCCCCGGAAAAGTACATTAAAAGTAGCGGCCTTCAATGTTCTGAACTATTTCAACGGTGACGGACAGGGAGGCGGATTTCCTACGGAAAGGGGCGCCAATACCCCAGAAGAGCTTAAAAGACAACAAGACAAAACGGTAAACGTCATCCTCTCTTCCGGAGCAGATGTGGTGTCTTTAATGGAAATTGAAAACGACGGCTTCGGAGAATACAGCGCCATTCAGACCCTTATACGGGCCCTGAATCAGGCCTCCGGAAATAAAAGGAATTTTGTAGCCTGCGAAGTGGAAAACAGGGGAACAGATGTGATCACCTCAGCTATAGTCTATGATGCTAAAAAAGTTACGGCAGTAGGCGCTGCTGTTTCCATGCCGGACGGCTACGGGGCCGCTTCGTTTGATTCGGCCAGGCGCAAACCCATTATTCAGACCTTCAGGGAACATCGTTCCGAACAGGAATTCACGCTGGTGGCCGTTCATTTCAAATCCAAGGGAGTGCAGAGCTTCGGTACGGGAAATGAAGATAAAGGTGACGGGCAGGGCCGGAATAATGAGGTACGTGTACAACAGGCCGAAGACCTGAAAAACTGGCTGGAAACCCGCCCTACAGGCACGGAAGATCCGGACTATCTCCTTATCGGGGATTTTAATTCCTATGCCCAGGAAGACCCCCTCCTCTATCTTGATGCTTACGGGTTTAAAAATCTTTTCCCCCTGTCTTCCTATTCTTACGTATATGACGGGCACTGGGGTTCGCTGGATCACGCCCTCGCCACACCCGGCATGATGGACCAGGTGACCAGAGCGGTAAAATGGCATATCAATTCAGAGGAGGCTCTGGTGCTGGATTACAATACGGAGTATAAAACACCCGAACAGGCGGAGCGCTACTATGATACCAGTGTATTCCGCTCATCGGATCACGATCCGCTCATTATAGGGCTGCGCTTAAAATGAACAAAGGAAATTTTATGCCGATTTTTCCTCCTGTCCGGTAAGGTCCGGACTGCAGATTATTACTGTTTTCCCGTTTATTTTTCTGTTCTTATAATCTTCCAGGGCCTGAACGGCCTCTTCCAGAAGGTACTCCCGCTTTATGTAGCTCCGTATTCTGCCTTCGGCATGATAACGGGTGATCGCATCTGTATTTTCCTGCTGCCGTGACGGCTCATCACGGGAGAATCTGCCCCAGAACACCCCTCTCACCTCTGCCCCTTTCAGCAAGAGCAGGTTCAGGGGGATAGACGGGATTTCTCCGGAGGCAAAACCCACTACAAGATATTTCCCACCCCAGGCCAGGCTTCTTACGGCCGGTTCCGCAAAACGGCCTCCTACTGTATCCAGTACCAGGTCGGCCCCCCGCCCAGCAGTCATCTCCTTCACTTTTTCCCGCACATTATGATAGTGAATACCGTAATCTGCTCCGAAAGAGGCACATAAAGCCAGCTTCTCCTTACTTCCCGCCGCGGCAATTACCTTTAATCCGAATATCTTCCCCAGCTGTATAGCCGCCAGGCCTACACCACCTGACGCACCCGATACCACCAGGGTCTGTCCTTCTTTCGCTTCTCCCCTGTTCTTTAAGGCGTACAGGGCCGTACTGAAATTGTAGAGCAGCGAAGCCCCTTCCATTAAGCCCATGCTGTCGGGCACGGGAAACAGCCGGCTGGCATGAACCACTGCCTCTTCCGCCAGGCCACCCCACCGCTCTATCGCAAAAACCCGCTGGCCGGGGTAAAAGCCCTTCGCTTCCTTTCCTGCCCGGAGAACCACACCGGTAAACTCTCCTCCCGGAATAAACGGCAGTTCCGGTTTGAACTGGTATTTCCCTTCCAGTACCAGCAGATCGGGAAAATTAAGCCCGCAGGCTGCCACCCGGATCAGTACCTCGTTATCTCCCGGTTCCGGGCTTTGGGTTTCCCGGATAGCCGCATGACGGAGATCCCCGAATTGCTCCATGATAAGTGCTTTCATATGCTGATGGTATTGATGCTTCAAAACTAAGGGCTTTTCAGGCGAAGAACATTAAAAATATTCGAGTAAATTTGTGTATGATGATGACATTGACTGAAGAAAATTATCTGAAAGCTCTCTTTCACCTTAGTGTGGAAAATCCGGAAGTATCTGTGCTGGACCTCAGTAAGAGCCTGGATATTAAAATGCCCACCGTCAATAGTATGGTAAAAAAACTGGCTTCCAAAGCGCTGGTCACCTATGAGAAATACAAGCCTCTCCGGCTTACCGAAGAAGGCAGAAGATCTGCCGGGTTAATTATACGTAAACACCGCCTGGTAGAGATGTTCCTGGTAGAAAAAATGGGGTTTGGCTGGGACGAGGTTCACGAAGTGGCCGAACAGCTGGAGCATATCCGGTCGCCCAAGCTTTTTCAAAAGATCGACGAGATCCTGAATTATCCAAAAACAGATCCCCACGGATCACCCATTCCCGATGAAAGAGGAGAAATAGCCGTTCAGAATTTCATTTCCTTATCAGAAGGCGCCCCGGGTACGCTTTACCGGTTTATGGCTGTGGGATCATCCGATGACCGCTTCCTGCGGCAGATCGACCGCCTGGGATTCAAGCTCGGCGACATCATCCGTATCCTCGAAACCATGGATTTTGACCGGTCACAGCAGGTGGTCATCAATGAAAATATACCCCGGACCTTCAGTCAGCAGATCAGCGCCAATATCCGGGTCGTTCCCGTTTGATCCCGCCTCTTTTCCCTTCCGGAAGGCTGCTTTCCGTAATAAACTGGCTTCAAAATGTTTAATAATTTTCAGAATTTTTTGAAAATTCAAAATATTTATATTTACTTTGAAGTAATTATTACGTGCTGTTTAATACGATGGAACTTAAAGAAGCTAAAGACAGGTTCATTCACACCTGGGGTACCCTATCCACACAATGGGGGATAAACAGGACCATGTCTCAGATCCACGCCCTGCTTCTGCTCTCAGAAAAAGCCCTCAATGCAGACGAGATCATGGAAGAGCTGCAGATTTCCCGCGGTAATGTGAACATGAATCTCCGTGACCTTATCAGCTGGGGATTAATATTCAAACAACTGATTCCCGGAGAGCGCAAGGAATATTTCGTAGCCGAAAAAGACATCTGGAAAGTTACCCGCCAAATCAGCAGGGAACGGAGAAGGCGCGAATTAACGCCCCTGTTGGATGCCATGAATGACATCAGGAACGGGATAAAAGATAAGGAGGAGGCCAAAGATCTGCTTAAAATAGTCAATGATATAGACGCCGTAGCTTCCTTGGCCGACAGCACCCTTGATCTCATTTCCAGGGAAGAAAGCCAGTGGCTGGTCAGCACTTTCGCCCGTATTCATCAGAAAGGTTAACAAGCCTGAAAACCATATAAGGCACATAAGTGCATATAAATTAAAGGTAAGGAAGATCCGGCATTTAGTAATACTTCCTGTTCCATAACTGTTTACTTTTAGTTATTCACTGTTCACTAAATTACTATAAGGTTAAATAAAAAAAGGCCCTCAGCAGAGGGCCTTTTCTTTTTATCTTATCCGTGGTCTTAGAAACACTTGGTGCTTCCGTCTGCACAACATCTGCTATAGATTTTGCTTACTTTCTTGTATTGCTTCTTAGTAAGCGGGATATATACCTTACCATAATCTCCTACCATTACATCCTGCTTGGTAAACTCGCTGTTGATGGTCATAGGAACGGTGATGGACTCATTAGGATTTACGTTTCCGTCATCACACACCTCAATGATATGCTCAATCTTGCTGTTACCTTTCAGGTTGTACTGTACCTGCGAGTTGGCAGGCAGGCTGTAAGTACCCAGACATCTGTACTTATCCGCTGTTTCTCCTTTCTTAAGTTTTCCTTCCTTGATGTATCTTCCGATCACGGTCACTTCCTGCGTACCGCTTTTCGCCGACACATCAGCCACTTCACCATTACCGCTCAGTGACAGGGTTTGTCTTACACAATTATCTGTGTTAACAAGGGTTTTGGTGATAGCAGGGGCCACAGAACCTTCTGAGAAATTGCTTACTTTATTGGCTACCAGGGCAGAAGCTGAAGTAGTAGTGCTTTCTGCGTCAGCAGGACACGCACTGTACAGTTTTCTCATTCTGTTGTACTGCTTCTTGGTCAGGGGCACCTGCAGTGAACCACCGTTCTCGCCGCCCAGGGTTACATTGGAAGCAGATATTTCATACTCCATCAGAACCGGCATATTCAGGCTGCTGGGCGCATTGGTACCATAATCACATACCTGGAATGTTCTCGCGTAATCCACTTTACCTTCAGCTGAAAGCTCATAGGTAAGTCTTACTCCTACGGTTTGTTCGCCGATACAAAGTTTCTTGTCATTGTAAGTACCGATGATAGGCAGTGTCTGCGTGGTATTGATCACGTCACCGACTTTGATGCTTCCGTCTCCGGCAAAAGACAATTCCTGTGTTTTACATGGAACCTGCGGATCCGGACAAATCTGCTCGTTAGGATCAAAGAACGCGTTACCACATTTTTTCATGATGTAAGCGTGGCATTTACCGTCTTTTGAAACAATTTTAAAGGTAGGGAACGGGTTACCCAGAATAGACCATTTGTACTGGTGGCCGCGTGAATAACCGCCCATCCAGCCTATCTTACCTTTAGGAAGAATAGCCGGAGTAATTTTGTCTACAGTAAATGAAGGGTCATTAAGACCGGAGTATCCCAGCAGACTAAGGAAACGATCCATTTCCTGGCGGCTTCCTTTCAGGTTCCGGGTATGCACTTTTTTCAAATGATCATACGCCGATTTAGAAGTGTGCTGAGGGATTTCCCCAAACTGAGGACTTGTTCCTAATCTTCTTAGAAGCACCGGTTTGCTTGATGAGGCAGGGCCGAAAGCATTAACAAGCTCTTCACAACAAGGTTTGGTACCCTGCCCAAAACTTTGGAATGAGAAAGCCCCAACTAGAAGTGCAACCGCCTGAATTGTGACAAAACTTAATAATCTCTTTTTCATTGTGAGAAATTTTATTCCTGTAACTTGATTTAATTTACTAATAAACAAAACTCAAGACAAAGGTAGTGTCTTTTTGCATTGCAAATGTAATTTTTTTTGGCAGAGAATTAAAAAAATAAACACAGTTATTTTGTTTTTTCCGCTCAAAACTAGCATTCTTTTGGTTTTAGAAAGTATTTTTGCGCCAAAAAACATATATAAATGAGTCTTTTAACGGTAGGTTCTGTAGCCTTTGACAAATTAGAAACCCCTTTCGGAAGTACAGACAAAATTGTAGGCGGTGCAGCCACCTTTATCACCCTCACAGCTTCTTATTTCGCCACGAAGAATAATCTTGTGGGTATTGTAGGAAATGATTTTCCTGCAGAAATGATGGAAACCTTTAAAAAGCACGGGATCAATACCGAAGGCCTTGCCGTAGACCCGAATGGCAAAACCTTTTTCTGGCACGGCCGGTACCACCAGGATATGAACCACCGCGACACCCTGGATACCCAGCTGGGTGTTTTCGAAAACTGGGAGCCCGTAATCCCCGAATCTTACCAGGACGCCACCTACCTGATGCTCGGTAACCTGGTGCCCATGATCCAGCACCAGACGCTTAAAAAGCTTCGTAAACGCCCGAAATTCGTGATGTTGGATACCATGAACCTGTGGATGGACATTATGATGGATGATTTGAAAATGGTGTTGAAAGAAATTGACTGCCTTACCATCAACGATTCAGAGGCCCGCCAGCTTTCCGGAGAGTACTCTTTAAAGAAAGCTGCCAAAAAAATCCTCACCATGGGACCGAAGTCACTGGTGATCAAAAAGGGAGAGCACGGCGCGCTTCTTTTCCAGGACGATAAGATCTTTTTCTGCCCTGCCCTGCCCCTGGAAGAGGTCTTTGACCCCACCGGTGCCGGAGATACCTTTGCCGGAGGCTTTATCGGGTACCTGGCCCAGACCGATGACACCAGCTTCGAAAATATGAAACGGGCAGTGATCTACGGTTCTGCCATGGCGTCCTTCTGCGTGGAGAAATTCGGAACGGAAAGAATGCAGTACCTTACCAAAGAGGAAATTGTAGGCCGGGTACGGGAGTTCCTGAGCCTTTCGAGCGTGGAAATATGATAGTTCCGGGTAGTAAGTTCCGAGTAGCCGATGGCCTGACCTACGAACTAATTTACCCGGAACTCATTAATAACTCCCCGCCCTTCTCCGGGTAACCTTCAGATCTTTAAGCAGGTTGGCTTTCGGCCGCAGGGTAAAGTCAAAGCCTCCGCTTCGCATGGCGCTGCCCGAAATAGGCGTCCAGTTCAGCGAGAACATCCAGCAGTGAAGCTCCCGTACAATACCCACCGTGGTCAGGGTGATCTGGTTGAACCGGAAATCCCAGCCGCTGTTAAAGGTAACCTTCGTGTTTTTCGTAAGGCTCAGGTCGCCGGAAAAAGACAAGGCCATCGTCCAGCGTTCAGGAGCACGGCCCTGCTTGTTATAACTTGCCGAATAATTGACATTTAAGTTCCATGGAATATTGAAATCCACGTAATCCATCGGGTTCAGGGGCAGGTTGGTATTGGGATTGGTCGCCGGGGTGTTCGTCCTTGCTCCGGATTCTCCCTTAAACACTTCCGGGTTAAGGCTGGTGCTGGCGCCAAAGGTCAGCGAGGTCAGGTAAGAGCCCACATCCGTATCTTCATATTCCGTGCTGCGCCGTTTCCATTTAAAGGTGGGGATCCGGATCCCCGCCTCATTGCTCTTAACCATGGGATCGGCGATGTACATGTACGGATCCAGTGTGGCAGAGGCATTCATATTCAGCTTCCGCTTGAACAATGACGTATTGGTAGACAGGGATATGTTCGATAACGCAAACTCATTCATGTCTTTTCGTGCAAAAATATTATAGCTGGTGCTGATGTTGAAGTTATCCAGCAGCATGATTTTCTCAAAGTCGGTTTCGGAGGTGTCTGACCGGCTCCTGACCTTGGCCTCCAGCTGGTTACTTATGGAAAAGCTGACATTTCCCGCGTCGCGCGAGGAGCTCCCGCTTCCGCCGATGTACCGCGGCAGGTACCGGTAGGCGTTAACGGAGTCCGACCGGACCTGCTGGTAAACCGACAGCTTGTTCTGCGGGGTATAGCTGAAGCCTACCGAAGGATTGACCGTGTGCCGGATAGCCTGGATTCTGCTCCGCTGCCCCAGGTTGAATGTACCGTAAAAACGGGTGTTCATGCTGGCGCCAAACGCCACCTGGTTGGCAAAATTCATCCCCTTTACCGTATCGATGACCACCACCCCTCCGCTCTGGGAATTCATATTCACATGCAGCCCGGTGCTGTCTCTCACATAGCTGAGCGTATCAATATTATCATTTACGTTCACAATCACCCTGCTGCCGTTGGAAAGCGTCATCTCCCTGCTTTCATTCACATAGGTATAGTTCAGACTCCGGTCATACAGGTCTCCCCGCATGGAAATAGAAGGCGTCAGGTTAATGTACTTCAGGATCTTGATGTTGGGTAAAGTAATGGGAACATTATACGAGTTGGTCACCCGGCTGTTCTTCAGGATAGGCCCCAGTCCCTGGAGCTTCGGACTCTGCAGGCCGTCCAGCTCCTTCTGATACGCCTGCCTTTCTTCCAGCGACAGGTTAAGGTCATAAATCAGCAGGTTCAGTTCATTGATACGCCGCTGCTGAGCTTCGGTATACGGCGAGTTATTGATCCCGGCAATATTGTAGTCGGTATACGAAGAAGACCGGTTGGTAATGCTGTTGGTGGCCGCAATGCCCCCGGTAAGGTTCAGCCCCACCCGGAAAGACTCATACCACCTGCCGGTCTGGTTTTTCTCCTTCACAAAGGGGTTGAACTGCTTCAAACCCATGGAATAGCCCAGGTTAGAGGTAAAGTTATTCTGGTTCTGGCTGATGGAAAAAGAATACGTAGAGGTATAGAGCTTCCCGAAGTTCCGCATATAGTTGATACTTCCGCCCACGTTATTCTGCGTAACGGTACTCAGGTTGGAGGTCTTTACGTTACTGGCATTGAAACCGTTGGTCATGTAGTTCATGTTGGAGGAAAAACTCCTGTCGGTTCTCAGACTCCTGGGGGAGTGTGACCACACCACATTGAACTGGTTGTTGGCCGGGTTATATTCCTTGCCCCTGAGGCCGTACTGGTTGCTTTGCACGTTCCGGTTAAACTGCAGCGAAAATGTACCGTTATACTTGTATTTTTTGGAATAATCCACCTGCTCTTTTACCCCGAAACTCAGGTTGGAATACACCTGGAAGGTCAGGGTATTGCTGATTTTTTCATTGAAGGCATGGTAATACCCGAAATCGTTGAAATAAAATCCCCGGCCGTCATTCCGCTGCTCCCCATAGCTTCCCATTACAAACCCTGACGTGCCGATCTCCTGCTTGGGCTGCACCGGGAAGAAGCCGAACAGGAAGCCGATGGGCAGGGGAATATCATGTACTACAATATTGAAAGGCCCGGAAATGGCCGATTTCTTATTGATGAACATGATTTTTTTAGCCGAAATGTGGAAGTGAGGCTCGGCCAGGTTACAGGTGGTATACTTGGCGAAACCCAGGTGAAGATTATCATACTGATCTTTTTTGACCACCTTTCCATGGATATATCCTTCTCCCTGCTCGGTGGCTACCGAATAAATCTTGGCCCGCCGGCTTTTGAAATTATACCGGATGGTATCCATATGATAGATCTCGGTTCCGTCTTCAAAGACCGGCTTTCCTCTTACCATCTTACCGGTGCTATCCGTGAGATCCGGTACTCCATGGGCAAAAATTTCGTTATTCCCCCAGTTGAGAAGCACATAATCCGCTCCCAGCCGGGTAGGCAGATATTCTACTTTGGCATCGGTATAGAGATGGTAAAGCTTCTTTTTTACATTAAAGATTACGGAGTCTTTCGCGTATCGCTTTACGGTGGTGGTCAGCCCGCTTTCCTTGCTGATCAGCGAGTCCGCCAGCATCAGCTTTACGGTATCCTTCGGCAGTACCCCGGAAGAACCGCTCCGCACAGGCTGGGCATCCGCTCCCTGTCTCCTGACCTGAGCGGAAAGTCCGAAACTCGTTAGAATATACAGAAAAAGTATCAGGTTCTTTGCTCTCAATCCGGTAGCGTATAAATAGTCAAACTTAAAACGCTGCCTTTCAAATAATCAGCAGCATTTTTTGTTTATAATGTAAATTTTTTACATTTGTGAGTGCAAAATTATAAAAAACTATATCTTTAACGTTAGATTAAAAGATAGATTAACGATGTTTTCCTATAAAATTTTTTACACGTCGCTTCTGACGGTGCTGTTTTATTTGTGCCTGTCTTCCTTTACACCTGAAAATACGGGTGGTCCGAAAAACGGATACATTATCAATACCGTAGTGCTGGATGCCGGTCACGGAGGAAAAGACCCCGGTGCCGGAAACGGACGGGAGAAAAAGTTTGCCCTGGATATTACCCTTAAAGTAGGGAAAAAAATCAAAGAAAACTTCCCTGACGTGAATGTGATCTATACCCGTGACAAGGATGTTTTTATCCCTCTTCATGAACGGGCCGCCATTGCCAACCGGAACAAAGCCGATCTCTTTATCTCCATTCACTGCAATGCGAATACGAAATCCCATATCAAAGGTACCGAGACCTATGTCATGGGACTTCACAAAACCCAGGACAATCTCGACCTTGCCAAAAAAGAGAACAATGTGATCCTCCTCGAAGATGATTACAAAAGAACCTACAAAGGCTTTAATCCTGAGTCGCCCCTGGCGCATATCATGCTGGCCAACTACCAGCATGCCTTTATGTCGCAGAGTACCAATTTTGCGGCAAAAGTGGAAAAGCATTTCTCGAGTGTAAGCGGAATGCGCAGCCGAGGAGTTAAGCAGGCCGGTTTCCTGGTGATCTGGGAAACTACCATGCCCAGTGTTCTGATTGAAACCGGCTACCTTTCCAATACCGACGACTCCCGCGTGCTGGCTTCTGAAAAAGGAAGAGAAGAGATTGCCGATGCTATTTTTAAGGCTTTTGAGGAGTACAAAAAATAATATTTCGTACATTTGCCCCGCACATAATTGCCGGATAAAATGAAAATTTCAAAAGAGGTTAAGGTAGGAATATTAGGAATTATAGGCCTGGTACTCCTGTATTACGGCTTTAACTTTCTCAAAGGATCTGATATTTTTTCTTCCACCAAAGATTATCGTCTGACCTTTAAAGACGTAATGGGGCTAGAAGTTTCCAATACCGTCACCTATAACGGGGTGGTCGTGGGCCGGGTTTCTTCTGTAACACCTGATTACGAAAACGACAGGGTAAACGTGATCGTTTCCCTCAAAAAAGAAGTTAAAATTACCGATCAGTCGGAGATTCTGCTGGCCGATGACGGCCTGGTAGGCGGGAAAGTCCTTATTCTCAGGATCAACCCCGGAAACCCGCTACCCCCGGATTCCCCGGTTAAAACCGGCGTGCAAACCGGTCTGCTGGGTTCCGTAACCGATATGCTGGATCCTACCCTTGAAAAGGTAGATTCCCTCCTGCTGACACTGAATGTGGTAGCCAAAGAATTTCAGCACTCGGGGGATGCCCTGAAAACCCTTCTGGCCAGTGCTACCCAGTCTACCTCCGGGCTTAATGCCATCATGGCTTCCAATTCCAAAAACCTGAACGCCATTACCGGTAATGCCGCTGTTCTTACAGCCGATCTCAACCGGGTGGTTAAGGACCTGGACACCCAGCTGAAGCCTATCCTGGCCAATGCCACCCAGTTTACTGACTCGCTCAGCACCCTGCAGATTGCCTCCACTATGGATAAGCTGGACGCTACTATTGCTGATTTTCAGAGCATTGTAAGTGAAATCAACTCCGGAAACGGAACTATCGGGAAACTCACTTCCAACGATTCTCTTTACATGAACCTGAACAATACGGCCGAATCGCTGAACAAGCTGATGGTAGACCTTAAGGAAAACCCCAGGCGCTACGTTCATTTCTCCCTGTTCGGACGTAAAGACAAGGCAAAGAAAGAAGAAACCGGTAATTAAAGCCGTACCACCTTTCTTACCAGGGTATATTTACCGGTTTTCACTACCAGTGAATACACTCCGGCAGGCCACTGGCCTGTAGAAATCTCCTGCCGGTGCGTGCCGGATGACTCCAGGTGTATCTCCCGGATGACCGGCCGGCCTGAACTGTTGAACACCTGCACCTTTGCTTCATCTGCTTCCGGAAGGGAAAGAGTAAAATGCAGCGTATTCTCCACCGGGTTAGGCAATACCTTCAGCGAGTATGTTTCATTCCCCAAAAGAATCACGTCTGTTTCATCGGAAAAAGCAGGCCGGCAGTTTTCAGGACTGGCCAGCACTTTATATTTACCTCCTTTTTCTGCAATATGGGTCTGCTGTACCGCTCCTGGAAGTGCCTCTCCGTTCAGGTACCACTGGTACCCCCCGGTGCTGGAAGAAGAAGTAAGAATCACATAATCACTTAAAGCAATAGAAGGCTTATTGTTTTTATAGCTGATTTCAATACTCTCCGAAGAAGCGGCACATTCTCCCTTTCTGATCATAACCTTATACCGGCCGACAGCCTCCCTGACCATATAAGAGACTCCTGTAGCGCCCTGTACCGCATTGTCGTCCCTGTACCACTGGTATTCGCCACCTCCGGCAGAAACGGCTTCCAGAACTACTTCGTCTTCAGGGCAAAAAACCGTGCTTCCCGGCGACTTTATGCTGACCGACAGCTCTGTCACCGAAACCTGAACCTCCCGTGATTTTTTACCGGTCACTCCTGCGTTATTGGTCACGGTGAAAGTAACGGTATACTTCCCCTGTGAAGCATAGGTATGCACAGGGCTCTTCTCTTCGGAGGTCTTGCCGTCCCCGAAATTCCAGTGAAAACGCACGGCATCTTCACCGGCTGAGCCGGTAAACTGAACAGCACCGGAACATGAGGAAACGGAACTGAACGAAAAATCAGCCCCGGGCCGCTCCACCCGCGGCATCACCACGCGGTGGATTGCCCCCTGCAGCTCTGAAAAATAAATGATATTTTCATGTATAGCAGCGTCTGTTATATTTCCCAGACCGCTGATCAGGCGGGTCGTGTTCAAGCTATAGTGCTGGGTAGCCTGGTCAAACTTTAAATCCAGGAGGCACATATCCCCTCCTCCGTCTTCTTTAGGCAGGTATCCTGAAAACGGATCATCCTTGTGGGAATATGCAAACATGAAACCCTTGCCCAGGTAAGGGGCAGCCATCGTGCTGTCATTGTCAAAGATAAGCCCTAACGGTGACCGGTGGCTGGTAAACGTACTTACCGTACCCTGGTACATTTTCCCGTCAATCGCATTCCGCAGCCAGTTGGCATCCGGACCGTGGTTCAGAACAGGCTCTTCAAAGCTTATTCCCGCGGGTCGGGACGGATACGCCGGATCATTATAAAATATTTCCCGGGCCAGCGCATCGGCAGGAACCAGCTTATCCGAAGCTGCTTCATAGGGCACAAACTGCATCGGGGTGTCATTTCCGCCTATACGCCAGGGAAAGCCGTAATGCCCGCCCTTCCGTAGCCAGTTCAGCTCCTCAGGATCATCCCGGTCTCCTGAGTTCTCCAGCCCTATCAGGTGACCGAGCCCGTTAATCGCCATATCAAACTCATTCCTTGTGCCGTCGGCATACAGAAAACCGCTGGATTGTATATATTCCATGTCGTTCTTTAAAACCACATCGGAAACATGGACCGGAAAAGCAAAAATCTTGGCCGTCAGAGGCACTTCTCTCAACCCGGTATAAGGTCCTGAGTTTTTCACCTCGCCGTGGTCTGTACGTGAACCGCTCGATACAAAAAGGGTATCCTTGTTCCGGGATAAGCATACTCCTGCAAACGCATGGTCATATAAGGTACCGGAAGACGGATACAGCTCGGTAGTCATGATGTGCGTCCAGGTATGAGACCCGTCAGGGTTGATCACACATTTCTGTACCCTGCCCCTTCCGTGAAAATTAGCCGCATCATCCTCATTTCCTACCAGGTAAAATGTATTATCATGATATTCCAGACCCTGCAAATAATTAATGTTATGCTCTGATGCCGAAATCAGGAGGGTCACCTCTCCCGCATTCCCTGTATCGTCTACAGGCATCTGGTATATATCTCCCGGAAGGGACGACATATACATCATTTTCCTGCGGCTGTCATAAATTATCCGCACCGGGTTAAACGAAAGATATTTCAGTACCGACACACTGACCCCGGAAACCAGGGGGGTGGAAAGAGATGCTGCCTTTCTTGCCGGCTTCGTACGGATGTGCTCTGTGGCCCGATGTTCCTGGGCCTGAGAAAAAAACACGGCACAAATAAACAGAGCGGAAAGTAGTAATGGTTTCATAGATAAAGAGATATAGCCTGTTCAAAAATAAACAATCTTTCCTATATTTAGCAAATTAACGCCTGTGAAAAAGGAACCCGTAAATGTATTTTGTTACCAAAAATCAATTATTCATGAAAAAGCTCTTTTGGGTAGCCTTACTGTTGCCTGCTACTCTCCCGGCTCAGAAACAACCTGTCAGCAGTGATCTGCTTATCCCCGGTAAAACGCCCGAAAACTTTACACAGTCCCTGCCCAGGGTATTGAAGTGGGTAGATGAGAACCGCGTTATCGTTAATATGAAGCCGGCTGCCGGTGAACCGGCTGAGAATATCATGCTGAATCTTAAAACCCTTCAGCCTGAAGACTTCAGCAGCGAGCTTCTCACCCGTACCATCCAGCCCCGCATGAGCGTGATTGCTAAAAACGGTGACCTTTTCCTTCTTTCCGGAGAAGGGGAAAACCGTATAACACAGGACCCGGACAAAGCAGAAAAGAACCCGGTTTTCTCTCCTGACAGCAGCTATATCGCCTATACAAAAGACAACGACCTTTATACCTATAATCTGAAAGCCCGGAAAGAAACCCGGCTCACCCATGACGGCACCAAAACCATCCTGAACGGCTATGCCACCTGGGTATATTGGGAGGAAATCTTTGGCCGTGCCACCGCTTTCCAGGCTTTCTGGTGGAGCCCTGACAGTAAAACGCTGGCATTCATGCGCTTCGACGAAACCCGAACCCCTATGTTTCCCATCTACAGCAGTGACGGGCAGTACGGTTTCCTCGAAGAGACCCGTTATCCGAAGGCCGGCGGGGCCAATCCCACCGCACGGATAGGTTTTACCCGGCCCGATGCGGCGGGGGTAACCTGGGCCGACTTCCATGAAAAGGATGAACAGTATTTTGGCTGGCCGAAATGGACCCTGAGCGACTCAGGCCTGATGGTTCAGTGGATCAACCGCGGAAATGAGCACCTGAAGATCTATAACGTATCTCCCCTTACAGGAGCCAAAACGCTGGTTTATGAAGAAACGCAGAAAGAATGGATCTCCATTGACGAAGCAGATGACCGCCTGACCCTCCTGGATAACGGGACTGAAATGGTCATTATTTCGGATAAGACCGGCTGGAAGCAGCTCTACCTCTATTCCGTAGACGGAAAACTGAAAAACCGGATCACCGACGGCAAATATACGGTTACCCGTGTACTGGGCATCGACCAGAAGGAGCGGGTAGTCTATTTTCATGCGCGGGGGCTGGAAAGCTCCGCCCGCTTTGACCTCTACCGGGTAGACCTCGACGGCAAAAATATGAAGCGCCTCACCTTCGGCAACTTCAATCACCGCCAGATCAATGCCTCACCGGATCTCCGGTATTTTGCTACCACCTACTCCAACCTGACCACCCCTCCTGCCGTGACCATCCTTGACCACACCGGAAAGCGGGTAAAAGAGCTCGGTTCGGCCAAAGGGCCGGAAATGGATAAATACGAGCTGAGCCTGCCCGAAATAGTACGGGTGAAAAGTGATGACGGAAAATTTGATCTTCCTATGAGCATTGTTTACCCGGAAAAAATGGAGGCCGGGAAAAAATACCCGCTGATGATCAGCATCTATGGCGGACCGGATGCCGGTACGGTCTATGATCAGTGGAGCTGGTCACCGCGAAGCCAGTGGCTGGCCCGCGAAGGCGTCATTCAGGTGTCGCTCGACCACCGTGCCAGCGGTCATTTTGGGAAAGAAGGGGTGGCCTGGATGCACCGGAACCTGAGTAAGTACGAGATGCAGGATTATATCACCCTCGTGAAACACCTGATCAGTAAAGGCATCGTAGACCAAAAGAAAATCTTTATTACCGGCTTCAGCTACGGTGGTTATATAACATCCATAGCCCTGACCAAACACGCCGATGTCTTCACACACGGTATAGCCGGCGGAAGTGTAACCGACTGGAGCCTGTACGACAGCGCTTATACCGAACGCTTCATGGATACTCCTGCAGAAAACCCGGAAGGATATAAAAACGGGAATGCCATGAACTTTACAGACCGGTACAAAGGTAAGCTGCTGATTGTTCACGGCACAATGGACGACAACGTACATCTGCAGAACAGCATTCAGCTTATTGATGCTTTACAGGAGAAGAAAAAAGATTTTGAAATGATGTTTTATCCCGGCGGGCGGCACGGGTGGGGCGGCAACAAAGGAATACACTACAGCAATCTTCAAACCCGGTTTATCTATAAGCACCTGCTGGAAAAAGAAATTCCGCAGGGCTTACTGAGGTAGTTATTTCGCACAGATCGACACAGATATTAAATTAAAATCTGTGTCGATCCGTGCATCTGGGAAAAAACTTGATCCTTATCCGTTAGAAATCTCACCGCTCCTCCAGGATCTTTTTCAGCGCCGCCTGTACTGACCACACCCGGTTGCCGGCCTGCTGAATCACGGCCGAATGCGGGCCATCAATTACCGCATCGCTCACTTTTAGCCCCCTTCTCACCGGAAGACAATGCATAAAATAACCGCTGTCGGTCAAAGCCATCCTTTCCGGGGTAATGGCCCATGAGGGATCCCGGGTAAGCACCTTTCCATATTGCTCATAGGAAGACCAGTTCTTGGCATAAATAAAATCAGCCCCTGCAAAAGCCTCCTCCTGGTTATGCACCACTCGGGCACTCTTCCGGATCTCCGGAGCCAGGTCATAACCTTCCGGGTTGGCAATTACCAGGTCGTAATCGGTTTTCAGCACCCATTCTGTGAAAGAGTTGGCTACAGCCTGCGGAAGCGGCTTAAAATGCGGCACCCACGTCAGCACCACTTTGGGCTTTTCTTTGGTCTTAAGCTCTTCTATGGTGATCAGGTCGGCCAGCGACTGGCACGGGTGGCGCGTCGCAGATTCCAGATTGACAATGGGTACACCTGCAAACCGTCTGAAACTTTCCAGCACCACCTCCTTATAGTCTTCTTCCCGGTCAGTTAATCCGGCAAAAGCCCTTACCCCCAGAATATCGCAATACTGCCCCAGTACAGCTGCCGCTTCTCTTATATGCTCGGCCTTTCCCTGGTCCATCACCACCCCGTCTTCAAACTCCAGCTGCCAGGAATCAGACCCCACATTCATAACGATGACGTTCATGCCCAGATTCAGCGCCGCCTTTTGGGTGGAAATCCTCGTCCGTAAACTTGAATTAAAAAAGACCAGTCCGATGGTCAGGTCCTTCCCCAGTGACCGGTACTGAAACGGGTCAGCTTTCAGGCTCAGTCCCAGGTTAACCAGTTCTTCTACGCTTTCTATATCATCTAAATTTATGAAATGCTTCATTTATTGCTTGTTTTGGGCACAAATTTACGGGCAAAAGGGCAAAATTAACGTATGTGCTTTGCCTTATTTATCCGACCTTTGCAGGCAAAAAAAGTACAATGACGGTGAGGCTCGAAAATGTATCCGTTAAGAAAAACGACAATCTGGTTCTAAAAAATATTATGTTTAGTGACAACGGGACTCAAAACTGGGCAATCACCGGGAGTAACGGCTCGGGAAAAAGCACCTTTCTTGATCTGCTGGCCGGGAAAATATTCCCTTCCGGCGGTAAGCTGAGCAAAGATAAATCACGGAAAATAGTAAGTGTAAGCCGCGACTACTCCTTTCACCGGATTGTGGGCAGCGCTTACCAGTACTACCAGCAGCGCTATAATGCCTATGATGCAGAAACCGGTCCCAGCCTGTATGAGGTGCTGCAAAACCAGGTGCTGCCCATCGGCACGGTTGACCCTTCTTCCGTAGACCTCCCGCCCCTGGCGCACTCCCCTGAAAAAGTAAAGGCAACGGCCGCCCGGTTCCGGGTAGTGCATTTACTGGACAGAAAAGTCACTTCTCTCTCTAACGGGGAGACCCGCCGCAGCCTTCTTACCTACTGGTTTCTCCAGGATCCGGACGTAATTCTCCTCGATAACCCGTTTTCCGGCCTGGATATCCAAAGCAGGGAAGAGCTCAGAGAGATTATTCAGAGCATGTCGGAAGTCCAGGTATTCCTGGCAGCTGATAAAAAAGATATTCCGGCCAACTTTGAGCAGGCCCTCCGCTTTGACGGCGGAGAGATCGTCTTTAACGGCGCCGTTCAGGATTTACAGGAAGAGGTTCCCCCGGGAATTACAGACCTTAACCGGAAATTAAGCCTTATCAGCGGGTTGCATACCGAAATCCTGCCCGATTTCATCACCGCATTGAAGCTGGTCAATGTCCGGGTAAGTTATGGCAGCAAGGAGGTGCTGAGTGCTATTAACTGGGAAGTAAAAAAGGGTGAATGCTGGGCTGTTCTGGGCCCTAACGGATCGGGGAAAAGCACACTTATGAGCCTCCTAACAGGCGACAACCCTCAATCCTACCGCAATGAGATCTACCTGTTCGACCGCCGGCGGGGTACGGGAGAAAGCATCTGGGACATTAAAAAGCGGATAGGATTTGTTTCTCCCGAACTGCACCTGTTTTTTCATAAGCTGACTCCTGTGTGGAAAGTGGCCGGCTCCGGCTTTTTCGATACCATGGGCCTGTTCAGAAAGCTCAGTGAAGAGCAGCTCCTTCTTATTGACAACTATCTGCAGCTTTTCGGGATAGATCATCTCAAAGAAAAACGGCTGGACCAGCTGTCTTCCGGGCAGCAGCGGATGGTATTGCTCATAAGGGCTCTGGTAAAAAACCCGCAGCTACTGGTACTGGACGAGCCCTGCCAGGGACTGGACCATAACCAGATGGTCTTCTTCCGTGAAACCCTGAACGAAATTGTCAGGTCGCAGCAGAAAACCCTGATCTATATTACGCACTATTCAGAGGAGATCCCGGATTGTGTTAACCGGAAGCTCTACCTGGATGAAGGGCGGGTAGTTCGGGGGAAAGACGTGGGTTCTGTTGAGTGATATTTTTACACAACGCGCACATACGGGTAGTGGCTGTAAAGTGTGTTACCGGGACCGGTACAGTGGAGATTTTCAAGCTCCCCCTCCTCTACAGCGTAAAACTCTCCCCCTGAGCGGGTATAAAAACATTCCTGAAACCCTGCTGATTCAGCCTTTTCCTGAAAGCCTCCTGGGTCTCTATCTCGCCGTGCACCAGGAAGAGCCCTTTTACTTTGAGCGGGTCCTGGCAGGAAAGATACTCCTGCATTTCCCGGTAGTCGGCATGGGCAGAGAAAGAATCCATCACTTCCACCCCGGCCCGTACGGTCTTCTCCTCTCCAAATATCCTGACGGAATGACTGCCGTTTTTGATCTGGGCTCCCAGCGTATTCGGAGAGCAATAACCCACTATCAGAATGGTATTCCGCCTGTCTTCCACATTATTGGCAATATGGTGCTTGATCCGGCCGGCCTCCGCCATTCCTGACGCTGAAATAATAATACAGGGCTCAGGCTTGAAATTCAGCTCCTTCGATTCCTCCACTTTCGTAATATATTTCAGGTTCCTGAACCCGAAAGCATCTCCGTCTTTTTCAATATATTCCAGGATATCCCTGTTAAAATCTTCCCGGTGACGGCTCATGATACGGGTGGCATCAACGGCCAGCGGGCTATCCACATATACCGGGATACGCGGAAGTTTGCCCGAGCTTTCCAGCTGGTCCAGCAGAAACACCAGCTCCTGGGTGCGGTCTACAGCAAACGCCGGAATGATCAGCTTACCTCTTTTCTGTACGCAGGTTTTGAACACCACATCCAGCAGGCGGGTGTGGGCATCGATATCCGGCTCGTGCAGGCGGTCTCCGTAGGTAGATTCGCAGATGATATAGTCAGACTGCGGAAACGGCGCCGGTGCATCCAGGATCCGGTCATTTTTCCTTCCTATATCTGCCGTAAAAAACAGCTTTTTGGTATAATGCGGTTCTTCAAAGCTGAGCAGGATGCCCGCGCTCCCGAGAATATGGCCGGCATTAAAGTATTCTACCCGGAGGTTTGCTTCCAGGTAAAAAGGACTGTTCAGCTTTACCGGAACAAACAGGGAAAGCGCCGTGTACACATCTTCTTCACTGTAGAGGCTTTCAAGCAACTCTTCTCCCCTGTTCTTTCGTCTTCTGTTCACCCGTTCGAGGTCGCGCTCCTGTATCCGGGCCGAATCCAGCAGCATAATCTTACACAGGTCCAGTGTGGCTGCCGTACAGAATATTTTCCCGTTAAACCCTTTGTTCACCAGCCGGGGAATCAGTCCCGAATGATCAATATGTGCGTGGGAAAGGAGCAGGTAATCTACTTCAGAAGGTTCAAATCCGAACTGGAGATTCAGTTCCGAAGTATTGATCCCCTGAAACATCCCGCAGTCCAGCAGTATATTGGTTCCCCTGTTAGTGGTGATAAGATGCTTACTGCCCGTTACCCGCTGGGCTGCTCCGAAAAACCGGATCTTCATACTGTTATTAAGGCTTGAGTGGCTGCAATTTGGTAAAATCACACGCACAAACCAAAACTATTTTAAGTTAATAGCAGGAATCCATAAATAAAATGAGGAAAAAGCTTACTCCATTATAATTCCTGGCGACTGGAATTATAATGCGCACTTTTCTTCTGTTTACAGAGTTAACTGGAACTAATGCCGGATCAGAAGACTTTGAACTGACCAATGAAATCAAAGAAATGCCGGACAACCGCCGAAAACTTAATTGCCTTTCCTAAAGCTTACTCCAGTGCCGCCAGCTCCTCCTTCACAAAATCCATCAGCTCAGTAATATACTCCTTCGAAAAATCAAACCGGATGCCTGCCGCCGCATAGATTTCCTTTATTCCCTGTGTATAGCCCAGAGCCAGCGCTTCCGTATACTGCTTCAGGCCTTTTACCTGATCCGATTTATAGTTCCGCCACACACTGATAGCTCCCAGCTGCGCCATGCCGTACTCGATGTAATAGAAGGGTACCTCGTAAATATGGAGCTGGCGCTGCCAGTTGTACCGCTTGAATTTCTCCAGTCCTGACCAGTCAGTAACCGAATCAGCAAACTCATCAAAAATCTTTGTCCACTGCTCTGCCCGCTGTTCCGGCGTATGGGACGGGTTTTCATATAGCCAGTGCTGGAATTTATCTATCGTGGCGATCCAGGGAAGCGCTGCAAGAATGTCCCTGAGGTGCTCTCTTTTCGCTCTTTTCAGCTGTTCTGTATCCGGGAAATAGGCATCCCAGTGCTCCATGGAGATGAGCTCCATACTCATTGACGCCAGCTCGGCCACTTCCATAGGCGGATTCCGGTAGGCATTCAGACCGAGGTCACGCACCTCGAAAGAATGAATGGCATGCCCGCCTTCATGCACCATGGTTACCATATCCCGGACCGTATCCGTGGCATTCATAAAAATAAAAGGCACTCCGGTCTCTTCCAGGGGATAATTATATCCTCCCGGCGCCTTGCCTTTTCGTGACTCCACATCAAAATGGCCCATACTGCGCATCACACGAATATATTCCGCAAACTTCGGATCGATCGCTGAGAAGCACACTTCCGTCTTATCCAGCAGCTCAACGCCATCCTGGAAAGGTTTCAACGGTTCTTTACCTTCCGTATCAGCTTTGGAATCCCACGGGCGATAACTGTCATATCCCAAACGTATCTTACGTTCGGTTTCCAGCCGGTTTACAATAGGCACCACAGTGGCCGCTATCGACTCATGAAAATTGAAGCAATCCTGCGGTGTATAATCAAAACGTCCCATGGCGGAAAACATATAATCCCGGAAGTTCCGGAACCCGGCATTCTTAGCCACCTCGTTGCGCAATACAAGCAGTTCTGAAAAAATCTGATCCAGCTTCTCTTTGTCAGCCAGCCTTCTCTCTGAAATGGCATTCCAGGCTTTCTCTCTTAGTTCGCGGTCAGTGCTTTGCAGCAGGGTACCTGCCTGGGGAAGGGTCATCTCCTCGCCATCAACGGTTACGGTCATAGCCCCGGTAAGCGACTGGTATTCCACCTGTTTCAGCTGGATGTCTGTGAACAGTGCTATATTTTCTTCCCGGAAAATTTTAACCGATTCTTTTATGCCACGCAGCATGATCGCATAGCCCGGCTCTTCCACCGGCCATTTTTCAGCATACTCCAGCGTCTTTTGGTTAAGTGTATCACCATACGCTGCCAGGTGGGGCTGAATATTCTCCACGAAATCCTGGTAGGCTTTCTGCAGTGAAGCATCGGCCGTATTGCAGGTCATGCGGATATAACGCCAGGCAAAATCTTCCGATATATATGACTCCAGCTCACTCCTGTCCTTCAGCCATTTCAGAAAATTCTGCCGGCTGTTTACCTCCCGGTTTTTAATATCTTCATACCAGGGTTTCAGGGAATCCCAATTTTCAATACTGTAATTTTCAGGAAGAAACGCTCTTTTTCTCTTTTCCAATGCTATACCGCTCATGCCTTTCGTTGTAGAATAAACTGCAATTTAGCATCTGTCACGAAAAAAACAGGATGATCTGAAACTTTTAAAATAATGTAATTGTATTTAATGTATATACATATAAATTTAATCAAATTACGAATATGAGCACCTGGAAAATCGACCCTTCTCACTCAGAGGTACAATTTAAGATCAAGCATTTAATGATCAGCACCGTTACCGGTGAATTTACGGATTTTGACTCCACGCTGGTATGTGCCGGTGAAGGAGATAACTTTAACGGCGGTCAGGTAAGCTTCTCTGCGAAAATTGCCTCTATCAACACCAAAAACGAGCAAAGAGACGGCCACCTGAAATCGGCTGACTTCTTTGATGCTGCAGCGTACCCGGAACTCACTTTCCAGTCTACCTCCCTGGATCTTTCCGGCGGTGAAGTAGTTTTGAAAGGGGATCTGACCCTTAAAGGAGCCACCCGGCCCATCACTTTAAAAGGAGACTTTGGCGGAGTAGTAACCGACGGTTACGGCCAGACCAAAGCAGGCTTTGAAGTAACCGGAAAGATTAACCGTCAGGATTTCGGCCTCACCTGGAGCGCCGTTACCGAAGCCGGCGGCGTAGTAGTAAGCGATGACGTAAGACTCCTGCTGAATGTACAGTTTGTGAAGCAGGCCTGATTTTTAGAGGTTTAAATAGTAAAGCCCTTTGCCGGAAATAGCAAAGGGCTTTCTTTCTGCAACCGGGCTGATCTTAATCCAGCATCAGGTATGCTTTAATGAAGTCATCCAGGTCACCGTCCATCACCGACTGGATATCTGAGGTCTCCTGGCCTGTACGGGCATCTTTCACCAGCTTATACGGGTGGAAAACGTAGTTACGGATCTGTGACCCCCACTCTATTTTCTTCTTGGAAGCCTCTATATCGGCCCGGGCTGAATTGCGCTTCTCCACTTCAATCTGGTATAAACGCGATTTCAGCATGTTCATGGCATGCTCCTTATTGGCCAGCTGGCTACGCTCTATCTGGCACACGATGACAATGCCGGTAGGCTTATGCGTCAGCTGAACCTTGGTTTCCACCTTGTTCACGTTCTGACCACCGGCCCCCCCTGAACGGGATGTCTGCCATTCGATATCGGCATCTTTCACCTCGATCTCAATAGTGTCATCCACCAGCGGGTAAGCATAGACCGAAGCAAACGAGGTGTGCCTGCGGGCATTGGAATCAAAAGGTGAAATACGAACGAGACGGTGTACACCGTTCTCTGATTTCAGGTAGCCATAGGCCAGCGGACCGTCAATCTGCATCGAAGCCGACTTAATCCCGGCTCCGTCACCGTCCTGCCAGTCAATCTGGGTCACTTTATAGCCATGCTTCTGTGCCCACATGAGGTACATCCGGTACAGCATGCTGGCCCAGTCCTGGCTTTCCGTTCCTCCGGCACCGGAGTTGATCTCAATAATGGCCGAGAACTGATCTTCTTCGCCGGAAAGCATTTTCTTCAGCTCCAGTTCTTCAATAATGGCTACGGTTTTCTTCGCTTCGGCATCCACCTCCTCTTCGTCGGTTTCACCGGCCTGGTAAAACTCGTAAAGGGTTTCCAGATCACTGATAGAAGCCTCCGCTTCTTCGTAAGATTCTGTCCAGTTTTTAAGAGTCTGGATCTCTTTAACTACTGTTTGGGCATGATCCGAGTCATTCCAGAACTCGGGTTGCGCCTGTTGATTTTCCAAATCTCCAAGCTTCTCTTTTCGGTTATCGTAGTCAAAGATACCTCCTCAGTGCCGTCACTCTGGCTCTCAAATCTTTCAACGCTTCTGTTGTCATGATTTCCTTTAAATGGTTAAAAATGAGTTTTGAAAAAATAACCCCTCCGGGCCAGGGAGAGGTTATCCTGTAAAATATAACGTATAAATCAGAACATAGTTCCCTGAACTTCTCTCGGCCGGCCACCGGGAGTGGTCACAAAAGCCTCAATAAATGAGCTGAAGTCAGGAGAAATGGCCACGATATCGTTTTCTTCAAAAAGTACGGCGTAGTACCGGCCGTTCAGGTTTTCGATCTTATAATTTTCTTCGAGGAGAATAATGCTGTCCATCAGGTCAAAGGCCGAATCACGCTCTTCTTCCGTGTCAAAACCCTCTGAACGCAGATACAGCGTGGCATCCGGGTTGTACACGCCGAAATAGTGTTTCCCGTTGTTGCCCTGGAACTTCACATATCCGGTTATCCCGTAAGAGTCCCATATTCTCGGGCGGTCAAGATATTCATGCACCTCCAGGAAGTTCTGAAGGCTGCTCAGCACCGAAGTTTCAATAGGCTGGGCCTTCTTTGCCTTAGGCGCCGGCTTCTCTGCTTTTACGGTGGCGGCTTTCACCTTGGCAGCCGGTTTCTTTTCTTCCGTAACCGCAAAACGGGCAAGTCCTTTCTCTGCCGCTGCTTTGGTCTTAAAATCACAGGAGCGACCTATTTCCCTGTTATTCGCTGCTTTTAAAATGATATAAAATTTTCCACCTTCTTCCGTAACGGCAAACTTATCTGCCGAGCCCACATTTTTCTTAACGGCAGTTATCCCTTTCGTTCTCGAAGCAGCATCTGCATACCCCTCGCTTCTCAAAAGAACCGCACCGGCAGCTCCCTGATAGCTGAAATAATATTTCCCTGTCTTTTTGTCCTGAAAAAGCGTAAATCCTTCATTTTTCGGATCTGCCCCGTGACCTTCGTACGACCTGCAATTCAGATAATCGTCATTTATTGCCATAAAAAAATACGTGTTTTTGACTGAAATAAATTCCTATTGGAGAAAAAGTTAACTAATTTACAATGAGTTATTTTCACAACCCTAATAATCATGCCCCAAAAACAAATATATAGAGCTAAACTTCTATACTTTATTTGAAAAGTCTAATTTGCAGAGAGTCAATGGAAACAAAAGTATATACGGGCCGATACAGCCGTCAAAGCGCTTCCGAAATTGTGTAATAACATCACATTTTCTTTCATTTTTAAATTCCCGGTGTTTATTGTATTTTGCCGTGAATTGCAGCAGATCACCATTAAATAAAAATATACATGAGAAGCTTTTTCCTCCTCCTGGGTCTCTTTTTTACCTGTATTGCGGCCTCTGCCCAGTCTGTTATTCCCGTTCCTGTACATACCGAAAAAAGGACGGGCGTATTTACTTTCGGAAAAACGGTGGATTTTGTAGTGCCGGAGGGACAGCCGGAAATAAAAAAATATGCGGAAGATCTCAGCCGCTTTACCGGGCAGGCCTCGCCGGTAACCGTCACCGGGAAAGGGAAAAATCCGGCAGTGATCTTCCGGCTTGGCAAAGACGAAAAGCTGGGAGATGAAGGCTATATTCTTGATGTAAAAGAAAATGAGATCAGCCTCACAGCCAATACACATACCGGCATCTTTAACGGCATCCAGTCGCTACGGCAGCTGCTGCCGGCCCGGCTGGAAAACCGGAAAGCCGTTTATACCGATGCCGTAAGCGTTCCGCAATGCCGTATCACCGACTATCCCCGTTACCGGTGGCGGGGTCTCATGCTGGATGTCAGCCGCCACTTTTTCACCGTAGAGGAAGTAAAAGACTTCATCGACCGGATGTCGCAATACAAATTCAATGTGTTTCACTGGCATCTTACCGACGACGAAGGCTGGCGGATCGAGATCAAATCCCTGCCCAAACTGACACAGACTGGGGCCTGGCGGGTAGAACGTCACGGTGCGTTCGGAGAAACCCGGCCGTATCCGCGTGAAGGGGAAAAAGCCACTTACGGTGGTTTTTACACCCAGGAGCAGATCCGCGAGGTGATACAGTTTGCTGCCGACAGGAACGTTACCATCGTACCTGAAATTGATCTCCCCGGGCACTCCATGGCCCTGCTGGCGGCCTATCCTGAACTTTCTGTCAAAAAAGAGCCGAAATTTGTGAATCCCGGTTCCAAGTTTGCAGAATGGTACGGAGCCCATGAATTCAAAATGCTGATCGAAAACACCCTGAACCCCGCCGATGAAAATGTATACGCATTTGTAGACAGGATAATGACCGAAGTAGCACAGCTTTTCCCGGGTGAATACATCCACATGGGAGGTGACGAGTGCTATCACGGCTATTGGGCGGAAGACGCCGGTGTCCGGGAATTTATGAAAAAGAATAACCTCGGGGATACCAAGGAGCTTCAGGCCTATTTTGTCAGACGGGTAAACGATATTATCAATGCCAAAGGCAAGAAAATGATCGGCTGGGATGAAATCCTGGACGGTGGCGGGCTGCCCCGCTCTACCGCTGTAATGAGCTGGAGAGGGATGGATGGCGGCATTAAAGCGGCAAAAGAAGGCCATTACGTGGTGATGACCCCCACCACCTATGCTTATCTCGATTATACCCAGGGCGATAAGTCTGTGGAAAATCCCATCTACGCCGACCTCAGCCTGGCTAAATCATATGAGCTGGATCCCACCCCGGAAGGAGTGGATCCGAAATATATACTGGGCGGACAGGGGAACCTTTGGACGGAAGTGATCCCTACCCTTCAGTTTGCCTACTACATGGCTTACCCGCGGGCGCTGGCCCTTTCGGAGAAGCTATGGTCGCCTAAAAATGCAAGTACCTTTGCTGATTTTGTAACCCGCCTGGAAAATACGTTTGAGCGATTTGACCAGGCCGGCATCAGTATCGCCAAAACCATTTATGAGCCTGAAGTCACCGTTACCCGGAAAGATAACCGGTATTTCCTCGAACTGAAAACGGTCATCCCCGGCGCAGAAGTATTCTATTCGCTCGATAATACCTATCCCGTAAAGTTCTCCTCCCCATATACAGCCCCTGTGGAAATACCGGAAGGAAGGCTTCGTTTAAGAACACAAACGTACCGGAACGGCAGGGAACTCGGGCGCGAGCTCATCATTCCCCGCGACGAGCTTATCAAAAGAGCTAAATAAACATCTCTCATATGTCTTCACACCATGTAGTAAGAGAAAAACAGGAACCCGCCCTCATCATTGCCAACGGCGAGTCCTGTTCACCCGATCTGCTAGGTCAGCTGCTGGAGTGGTCGCCTACGGTGATCGTGCTGGACGGTGCGCTGGACCGGGTGCTTGGCTTAGGAATAAAAATAGATGTGATTCTCGGAGACTTTGACGGAAAAGACCCGGAAACCATCCGGCAAAGCCAGTACCCGGTAAAGGTGGTTCACACCCCGGATCAGACATTCACCGATCTCGAAAAAGCCATTCTCTACCTCGTAGAAGAGGAGTTTCCGGCAGCCAATATCATCTGGGCTACCGGCAGGAGGGCCGATCACACCCTGGTGAACATATCCGTTCTGCCCAAATATGCCGACAGGATCAGCCTGAAGATCATTGATGACTATTCTTGTATTTTTCCAATATTGCCTCTACCCCATAAATTCGTTAAATGGTACCGCAAAGGCACGGTAATCTCACTGATGCCGCTGGGAATCACCACCGGCATTACCACCCGGAATCTCCGTTACCCGCTCCATCACGAAACGCTTCATCTGGGGTACCGGAACGGCAGCTCCAACGAGGCGGCGGAAGACGGGGAGGTAAGTGTGGAATATGTGGAAGGAACAATGTTGATAATGGAATGTAGTGATTAATAATTAGTATATTAATTGTTGATAAGTGTGTTGAAATATAGTGGATAACATTTAGGAAAGCAACAGTTTATACACAATTTTATTATCCGGTACAAGCCCCGGTGCGTGTGGATAAATTTTTTTCATAGGATTTTTTTTAGTTGCCTTCCAACCCAAAATATCTTAATCGTCTGATAATAAGCAGCACAACTTTTTCACTCATTTTATATATTTTTAATAATTATAAACAAGGCGGTTTCACCCTCTTTTTTTTTGTACTTTTTTTTAAATAGCTTTGAAATCGCTTTGCGAAAAACAACATTTGAAATAACCAGATTATTACCCCATTTTTCACCTGATTGCTAAATACCATGTTTGTTATAAAAAGAGATGGCCGGAGAGAATCCGTAAAATTCGATAAAGTTACTGCACGAATTGAGAGACTCTGTTACGGGTTAGATCCCGTTTTTGTTCAACCTGTAGAGGTAGCCATGAAAGTGGTTTCGGGCATCTATGACGGGGTAACCACCTCTGAGCTGGATACCCTGGCCGCGGAAACCGCCGCCTCCATGACCACCAAACATCCTGACTACGCGGTTCTTGCTGCAAGGATAGCCATTTCCAACCTGCATAAAAACACGCTGAAGTCATTTTCGGGAACCATGAAACTGCTATACCAGTACATTGACCCCAAAACCGGTGAAAATGCGTCGCTCATCTCTAAAGAAACCTGGAAGATTATTCAGGCCAATGCGGCCCTCCTGGATTCCTCCATCATTTATGACCGGGATTTCGGCTATGATTTCTTCGGATATAAGACCCTGGAGAAATCTTACCTGATGAAGCTGAACGGTAAGATCGTGGAAAGACCTCAGCACATGCTGATGCGTGTAGCCGTGGGAATTCACGGGGAAAACATTGAAAAAGCTGTAGAAACCTACAATCTCCTTTCGGAGAAATGGTTTACCCATGCCACTCCCACCCTTTTCAATGCCGGCACACCGAAACCCCAGCTTTCGTCGTGTTTCCTTCTGACCATGAAGGACGACAGCATCGACGGAATCTACGATACACTGAAACAAACCGCCAAAATTTCCCAGTCGGCCGGGGGCATCGGGCTGGCCATTCATAATGTGCGGGCCACCGGGAGCTACATCAAAGGCACCAACGGTACCTCCAACGGGATCATCCCTATGCTCAGGGTCTTTAATGACACCGCCCGTTATGTGGATCAGGGTGGCGGAAAGCGAAAGGGCTCATTTGCCATTTACCTGGAACCCTGGCATGCCGATATCTTCGAGTTCCTGAACATGAAGAAAAACCACGGGAAAGAGGAAGAGCGGGCCAGAGACCTCTTCTATGCGCTCTGGACACCGGATCTGTTCATGAAAAGGGTGGAATCTAACGGCCAGTGGTCGTTATTCTGTCCGCATGAGTGCCCCGGGCTTTCTGAAACCTACGGTGAAGATTTTGAAAGGCTTTACGAGAAATACGAAGCGGAAGGCCGGGCCCGCAAAACCGTACAGGCGCAGGATCTGTGGTTCCATATCCTGGAGTCACAGGTAGAGACGGGTACACCGTATATGCTGTTCAAGGATGCGGCCAATAAGAAGTCAAACCAGAAAAACCTGGGCACCATCAAGTCTTCGAATCTCTGTACCGAGATCATCGAGTACACTGCTCCCGATGAAGTGGCTGTGTGTAACCTTGCATCTATAGCGCTGCCAAAATTTGTAAACACCGACAGTGCCAGTCCTGAGTTTGATTTCAACAAACTATATGAGATCACCAAGGTGGTTACCCGTAACCTGAACCGCATCATTGATATCAACTACTACCCTGTTCCGGAAGCTGAAAACAGCAACAAGCGTCATCGCCCTATCGGTATCGGTATCCAGGGACTGGCAGATGCCTTCATCCTGATGCGCTTCCCATTTGACAGTGAAGAAGCCCAGAAGCTTAACCGGGATATCTTTGAGACCATCTATTTTGCCTCTATGGAGACTTCCATGGAACTGGCCATCGAAGAAGGACCGTACTCTTCTTTTGAAGGCTCACCGGTTTCCCAGGGTATATTCCAGTTCGACATGTGGGACGTAACCCCGGATTCAGGCCTGTGGAATTGGGATGAGCTTCGCGAAAAAGTGATTAAAAACGGGGTGAGAAACTCGCTGCTGCTGGCCCCGATGCCAACGGCCTCCACCAGCCAGATCCTGGGAAATAACGAGTGCTTTGAGCCCTACACCTCCAATATTTACAGCCGCCGGGTGCTTTCCGGTGAATTTGTGGTAGTGAACAAGCACCTGCTGCGTGACCTGGTGAAGATAGGCCTATGGAATGATACCATGAAAAATAAGCTGATCGCCGCCAATGGCTCCGTTCAGGCCATCGCTGAAATTCCGGCACATCTCAAGGAGCTGTACAAAACCGCCTGGGAGATCAAGCAGAAGACCATCATTGATATGTCGGCCGACAGGGGCGCCTATATCTGCCAGAGCCAGTCGCTGAACATCTTCATGACCGATCCGAATTTCGCCAAGCTGACCTCCATGCATTTCTATTCATGGAAAGCAGGACTGAAAACCGGCATGTACTACCTGAGAACCAAAGCGGCCGCTGATGCAGTGAAGTTTACGGTAGACCGTCAGGCCATTGCCGAAACCGTGCCTGTAACCCAGAACATTCAGGAAAAGCCCCTGAATTACGAAGCTTACGCCAAAGAGCATACCGAAAAAAATAAAGAAGCGGCAGCCAGCTTCCAGATGAGTGAAACCGAACAGAAATACGCGGCCATGCAATGTTCGCTTGATAATCCGGAAGGATGTGAAATGTGCGGGTCGTAAATCTTATCTCTTTTATAATAAAAAGACCATCCTGTGGGGTGGTCTTTTTATTTTACCCTGCGGCTACCTTCTGAGTCCCCTTCGACGGGCCTGGCCACGCAGGCAAAACCTCTCTTTTCAGCACTCTCTCCTGATATATCCATAAAAAATCTCCCGCACCTGATCACTCAGATACGGGAGAGAAGTAATTGCTGTAAATTCTGTCTTATTCTGCCGGCTTGATCATTTCCAGCACTTCAGCCGAAATCCCGGTCATGGAGAATCCGCCGTCGTGGTAAAGATTCTGCATGGTTACTTTGCGGGTGAGGTCAGAGAACAGGGTCACTACATAATCCGCACAGTCATCAGCGGTAGCATTGCCCAGAGGAGCCATCTTCTCGGCAAATTCAAAGAAATTGCCGAATCCGCCGATTCCGCCGCCGGCACGTGTTTTGGTAGGTGACTGCGAAACCGTATTTACCCTTACATTCTTTAACTTACCGTAACGGTAGCCGTAGCTCCGGGCAATCGACTCCAGCATGGCCTTGGCATCCGCCATATCGCTGTAGAATGAAAAAGTACGCTGAGCTGCCATATAGGTCAGGGCCACTATTGAACCCCATTCATTGATGGCGTCCTGCTTTTCCGCTACCTGCATAAACTTGTGAAAAGACATAGCCGAGATATCAACGCTCTGCTTATACCATTCATAATTCAGGTCGCCGTATTCCTTTCCTTTCCTTACGTTAGGTGACATCCCGATAGAATGCAGTACAAAGTCGAGTTTACCTCCCAGTATCTCTACCGACTGGCTGAACAGGTTTTCAATATCCTCCACACTGGTGGCATCGGCCGGGATAATCTGCGCATTGCATTCTTCGGCCAGCTTATTGATCTCGCCCATCCGCATGGCTATAGGTGCATTGGTCAGTGTAAATATGGCACCTTCGTCTTTCGCCCGCTGAGCTATCTTCCAGGCAATAGAATTTTCATCTATTGCCCCGGAGATTATTCCTCTTTTCCCTTTAAGTAGTCCGTAACCCATAGTGTATTATGTTAATCTTAATTGTAGTACACAAAAGTATTATTTTTTTCGATAAGAACCTTATGCAGGAGAAGGCATTCAGAATCTTTTCAAAAAAGACTTTGCAGGCACCCGGTTTTGCTGTAGTTTTGAAACCCGTTTTTCAAAATTCATGATCGTTTCACCTACTGAACCTTTTAAACTTGTCTTCAGCCTGTACCAGCATGAGTTCCTCGGATATCTCCTGGAACCCTTCGTGGTAAAGCTTACCCAGAAAGGAGACTTCTCCTTTCAGTCGCAGAATATCTCCGGCACCAATGTAAAAGATTTTAAGGCCGGGCTCACCCGTGAACAGATCCGGCTGGTAGAACTTACCTCTAAAATTCAGCAGGACGCCATATTCAGGAAGTTCAACACAGGGAAAAAGCTCAAAAGAGATGATTTTTTCAAGAAGGTCTTTGATGGTGAAAAAGACGATCCTGCCCTGAGGGAGGCAATCCTGGCCTATGTGGATAATTACCGGAAAGAAATTTACCGGAACATCCGGGGAGAAAATTTCTTCATCATGGGAAGCGACGGCATCCCTACCTGGAAAGAAGCGCAGATCGTAGAAGAACCGGCCAAAGTCTATTTTCATTTCAACCGGGAGGAAGAAAAAACCATCTATTACCCCATTATTAAATGCAACGGCGAAAAGGTGAAATTTCAGTTCCGGAACGGACTCATCATTAACGACATCCCCGCCGTTCTGCTGATCGATAACCTGGTATACCTCTTCGAAGATCACGTAGACGGGAAAAAGCTGCGCCCCTTCCTGCAGAAATCCAATATTGAAATCCCCCGCAAAATAGAAGATACCTATTACAGCAGGTTCATTGTGCCGCTTATTGCTAACTTCAATGTGTATGCCCAGGGATTTGAAATATCGTACGAAAGGGAGGAATTTACCACCCGGCTGCAAATCACCGAGGTAAAAGCCCCCGGCCAGAACAACCTGTTCGGTAACAACCCGGAAGAACAGTCTTCCGCCGAAGTGGTGCTGGAGCTGATCTTCTCCTACGGGGATCACGACTTTAAATTTGACAACTTCAGTGACCCGGCCTATGTATACCTGGAGAAAACCCCGGATTCCTGGAGATTTCATAAAATCAAAAAGAACCTTCCTGCCGAGAAGGCCGTCATCTCCTTCCTGAAAAGTGAAGGTCTCGACCTCCGGAACGGGCGGGCCGTGCTGCCTAAAAATCACGCCATTGAATGGGTCAATGAACACCTGGAGATGCTGGAAACTTACCCGGTGACCGTTCAGCAGAGTGCAGGAAATTCAGCTACATACTTCCTGGGCTACACTCACGTAGATCTTAAGGTGGTGGAAAAGAACGACTGGTTTGATATTGAAGCCCAGGTGATCTTCGGAGAATTCCGGATACCCTTCAAAAAGTTCAGGTATTATATTCTCCATAACATCAGGGAGTTTCAGCTGCCTGACGGCCGGATGGCCACCATACCGGAGGCCTGGTTCAAAAAATTCTCCGAGCTGTTTGAAAATATGGATGAAGCCGGGGATGAAGGCCCCCGCCTCAAAAAGCAATTTGTAGGGCTTGTCAACCTGCTGGCGCATGACGGCGTGCTTACCACCATGATGAACCGGAAGCTTTCGGCGCTGTCAGATTTCGAGGAGATACAGGATGTTCCGCTGCCGGAAAAATTTGAAGGAGAGCTGCGCCCTTACCAGAAAGCCGGTTATAACTGGCTCCATTTCTTAAAGAATTATGGTCTCGGAGGGTGCCTGGCCGATGATATGGGGTTGGGAAAAACGGTCACTACACTGGCCTTTCTGCAGAAAATCAGGGAAGAAAAACCGGATGCTCCCTGCCTGCTGGTATTACCTACCTCCCTCATCTACAACTGGCAGAAGGAAGCCGCACGGTTTACGCCTGATCTTCGTGTAATGGTTCATTATGGCACCCAAAGGATACGGGATGCGCAGGCATTTGCCCTGTATGACCTTATCATCTGCTCGTATGGTGTACTTCGTTCTGATATTGATTTCATCCGCCATTTCAGGTTCAATTACGCCATTCTTGATGAATCACAGTCGATCAAAAATGCGGCTTCCGCCAATTTTAAGGCAGTTATGGAGCTCAACACCCAAAACCGTCTGATTCTGACCGGAACCCCTCTCGAAAACAGTACGCTGGACCTATGGAGCCAGATGAGTTTCATTAATCCCGGTCTTCTCGGAAGCCTGTCCTCCTTTAAGAAGAAATACCAGAGTCCCATAGAAAAAGAAAAAGACGAAGCCAGCCTGAGAGTGCTTTCTGCGCGAATCCGGCCCTTTATGCTCCGGAGAAATAAACGACAGGTAGCCAAAGACCTGCCGGAGAAAATAGAGTCGGTAGTTTACTGCCAGATGACTGAAGAACAGGAAAAGCTGTACGATGAGACCCGCTCTTATGTAAGAAACCAGATCATGGGAATGCAGGAAAGCGGTACTTTGGGCAAGTCCAGTATCCTGGTGCTTCAGGGGCTGTCCAAGCTTCGCCAGCTGGCCAATCACCCGGCCATGGTCTCCTCAGATTACGGGGGGGAATCCGGGAAAGGGAACGATGTGATGCAACGCATCCGTGAGGTAGTACAGGAAGGATCAAAGACACTGGTATTCAGCCAGTTTGTAAAACACCTGGAGTTTGTAGCCGAAGCCCTCCGCCGGGAAGACATCCCCTTTCTTTACCTCGACGGCGCCACGAAAAACCGGATGGAGCTGGTTGACCGTTTCCAGAAGCAGGACAGCGAGCGGATCTTCCTGATATCACTCAAAGCCGGCGGCGTGGGACTTAACCTCACGGCAGCCGAAAACGTTTTTATACTCGATCCGTGGTGGAATCCGGCCATTGAGGCCCAGGCCGTAGACCGGGCCCACCGCATAGGGCAAACCAAAACGGTCTTCAGCTATAAATTCATTTCACAAAATACCATTGAAGAGAAAATCGTAGAACTTCAGAACACCAAAAAACAGCTTTTTGATGAGCTCATCATCGAGGAGGAAAGTTTCTTTAAATCATTGACCACCGAGGATATCCTCAGCCTTATCGAATAAAAAAACCGGGAGACTCCCGGTTTTTCAATTATCGTGATATATTATCAGGAAGTCATTTCTTCAGGTTGGAAAATATCAACGGCGGCCTGGTGAAATACTTTTTTCAGACCTTCATACGCACCGGTGATTATACTGATAGGGATAATAATCGGCGCAAATACTATCCACTGACAGGTCATAAACAAATTTATTTTTTTCATAATTGGTAAGGGTAGTTGACAAGGCATTTCAACCTTAATGATTAAAATCAAGTGAAATTAAAAAGAAATATTGACAAATACAACAGCCCGCTATAAATTTTATTATATTTTTTAGCTGTATAATACTAAACATACCATTAATGAGTAAAATCAGCACAAAAAATGGCCGGCGCCGGTCGCATATTCCTGCAAAAAAAAGAGCCGGACCCTATCAGGCCCGGCTCCCTCCGGATTTAAAGTCTCTCAGAACTTCCAGCGTACGAAAGCCTCCATGGCCTCATAATCTGCCAGCCCCAGCTGATTATACAATTCGGCGGTTCCCCGGTTACGGTCTTCTGCCCGTTGCCAGAACTCCCGGGCATCCGTACCCTGGAATACCACACCGTCTTTCTGCGACTGATGTTTGAATATACCTAAACGCTTCTGCATCACCTGGTCAGGGCTCATAGGCACGGCCATTTCGATTTCATGAATCTCCCACTCTGCCCAGGCACCACGGTATAACCACAGCCAGCAGTCTTTCATAAAATTCTTATGCTTGATCTGGTGGATCGCTTCGAAAATAGCGTCCAGGCAGACCTTGTGGGTACCGTGCGGATCAGCCAGGTCTCCCGCAGCATAGATCTGGTGTGGTTTGATTTCCTCGATCAGGTTTTTCACGATATCAATATCCGCCTTGCCCAGGGGGGCTTTCTGTACCTTACCCGTTTCATAAAACGGCATATTCAGAAAGTGCGCATGCGAAGTAGGAATTCCCACAAAACGACAGGTGGCCTTGGCCTCTCCCCGCCGGATAATCCCTTTAACATGCCGCACAGCTTCTGAATCCACTTCACTTCCTTTCTTGTTCCTGATAGAAAGCTTGGCATCTTCAAATATCTTTTCCGCCTGCTCATTATTGATCCCGAAGTTACGGTTATAATCTACCACAAAATCAATAAACCGCAGGGCCTCATCATCCGAAACCGCAATGTTCCCGGAAGTCTGGTACGCCACGTGTACTTCGTGCCCCTGGTCAACCAGCCGCTGGAAAGTACCTCCCATGGAGATGATGTCATCATCCGGGTGCGGGCTGAAAATGATCACGCGCTTCCTCTCCGGCTGTGCCCTCTCCGGACGATTGGTGTCATCGGCATTCGGTTTCCCGCCGGGCCATCCTGTAATGGAGTGCTGCAGGTTATTAAATACATCAATATTGATATCGTAAGCCTGTCCGTAGCCGGCAAGAAGCTCTGACAGACCGTTATCGTTATAATCTTTATTGGTCAGCTTCAGAATAGGTTTCCCCAGCTCCAGAGACAGGCTGCACACCGCCTTCTTGGTCATTTGGTTATCCCATACCACGTCTTCCACCAGCCACGGGGTCTTGATCCGTTTAAGTTCTGAGGCGGCAGCTGTATCTACCACAAAGAGGGCATTGCCGTGTGTCTGCAGGTAAGACGCCGGATTCTGCTCGGTTACCGTGCCTTCCACAGCCCGGGCAATCACCTCCGCCTTGCGTTCCCCCCAGGCCAGCAACACCACGCGTTTGGCCTGCAGTATTTTGGAAACCCCCATAGTAATGGCCTTCTTCGGAACCTTCGTAAGGTCGCCGCCGAAATCACCGGTCGCTGCCGCACGGGTAGAATGATCCAGCATCATGAGACGTGTCTTGGAATTGATCAGCGAACCCGGTTCGTTGAAGCCTATATGACCGTTTCCCCCAATCCCCAGCAATTGAAAATCCAGCCCTCCCAACGCATCAATCTTGGCTTCATAGCCGGTACAGAACTCCCCGATCGCGTTCTGAGGCAGTGTCCCCAGTGGAATAAAATAATTCTCCTTCGGGATATCCACATGATCAAACAGCTGTTCCCGCATAAAGCGCCAGTAGCTTTGAATAGCATCCGGTTCCATCGGATAATATTCATCCAGGTTAAATGAGATTACATTTTTAAAGCTTAAACCTTCTTCTCTGTGCATGCGCACCAGTTCCGCATAAACGGTCTTAGGAGAAGAGCCCGTGGCCAGGCCCAGTACACAACTTTTGCCCTCCTTTTGCTTCCTGCGGATGAGGTCTGCAATTTCCTGCGCTACAGATTTCGAAGCTTCTTTCGGGTCCGTAAAAATGCGGGTTGGAATTTTTTCGTACGCAATTGGTTCTTTAACGGTTGAATCACCCATGTTGTTTAAATAATTTGATGTTACAGAGTAGACGGCCTTTTAATTATACGGCTAAATTTAGGAGACATTTTTTATTAAAAAAAATTATTAATTCTATAAATTCTTAAAAATCACCTTACACGAATCAAACCTGCCCTTTCCTGTACCCGGGTTACCCTGCCGGAGCTGAATTAAAATCTGGATTAATTATAAATAACCTTTTAAACTTTATTTTCGTTGCGTATCTTTGCAGGGTTTAATTTTCAGGCATTGACATTAACCGAGCTTTACAGTACTTCCAGAGGCAAAGCCTTTCAATGTGATCTGACCAACTCCATTGTTTTGAATTTCAAGGAGTTTACATGGAAATTTTCCGTCAGCGATTTCCTGCTTTTCCGGAAGCATATCCATGCCGTAGATCTCAGGGAGCTGTTGTTCAATCTTTCCGATGAATGTGATTTCGTTTCGCTGCACCATGCCCGCCTGTCTTCTGCCGTTACCCTCACCCTTTGTGATCTCATACAGCTGAGAGAACTGGTGGACGGAACGCGTTTTTCGCTCGAGCTTGTTTCGCTTATTCACGAAGTGCTGGGCGACTACACCGTGGTATAACCGCTTGTACCTGTGCCTTTTCTCCTTTCTTCCTGCCCGGGGGGGTTCTTCTAATTTGACCTGTTTTAAATTTAGATTTGATACAAATAGCTGTAAATCAGTTTACAAGGGAATTTTTATCTCCGTAATCTTCGTTAACTTTGTAAACAAATAAATCAAGAAGACCAATGAAGAATTTATTAAGAGACAAGACCTCGTTAAAAGAAGATATAGAAATTTTACTGAATGCACAGGCCAAAATGGAAGCGGAAGCCTCCAGCAAATACCTGGCTATGGCTTCCTGGCTGGAAAGAAACGGCTTTGAGCATTCGGCAGAATACCTTTACAAACAGGCGGAAGAAGAGCGGGAACATTTTCTGAAAATTTTCCGCTATATCAATGAAGTAGGCGGAAACGCCGTAACTCCCGCCGTAGGAGAGGTGCAACTGGAATACCCTGATCTGAAGAGCGTTTTTGAAACGGCCCTTCACAGCGAAATCGCCGTTACCAACTCTATCAACCGCCTGGTAGGCCAGTGCCGCGCCAGCAACGACTATACGACTGAAGATTTCCTGATGTGGTATGTGAAAGAGCAGCGCGAAGAAGAGAAGAATGCCAGGAGAGCTCTGGAGCTTTTCGACCTGATCGATGTCAACAGCGCCACCGGCCAGTTCCTTCTCGACAAGGAGATCGCCAAAATCGGCGGTAAGGAATAAGTTTTTTTGGGCAGTTTATGAAGCGAAAAGGGGGCATCAGCCCCCTTTTTTCTTGAACTATATATGGCAAATAAGCCCTACAGATAACCTGAATACTTGTATCACTTATGGTTCAGGATATGTGTTACAGCACTCCTGTCACATTTGTCATAACCAAGAACTTCCGCTCACCGAAGCCCGGCACCTGCTTTCTCAGGCTATCTCTTTTTGCATAAATTTTCCTGTGTGAACAGGTTTCCATATCCAGGTTTTTGTAGTTCTTATGCAGCTGTTCCGGGACTATTTTTACAAAAAATACCCGATGATACAATGTTTCATCCACTGTTAAAGTATCCATATAAGGCATAGTTTCCGGAAGAGCAGAATCACAGCCATACCTAGTAAAAATATGAAAACTGTTTCCGGCATCAGCAATATACGCACCGAAAATATCATAATCATGCTTAGGTTGCTTTGCGGCTTTCCCAATAGACTCGGGAAACAGGTCACAACCGGATAACACCACAACGAAAAGGCAAACCAATAGCTTTTTCATGATTATTCAATGATTAAGAGGGAAGTATTATTGCACCCCCACCACATTTTCCACCACCAGGAACTCCCGATTCCCAAATCCCGGCACCTGTTTTCTGAGCGTATCATTTTTTGAATATACATCAATAGACGGACTGCAGGGAGCCAGGTCCAGGTTCTTATAATCCTTATCTAATTTTTCAGGGATTATTTTTGCAAAAAACACCTGGTGGTAAACGGTTCCGTCTAACGTAAGCGTATCTTTATAAACCTCAGGTTTATTATCACACAATAGCTTGCTAAATAGCCAATAATCCTCATTTACCTCCCTGATAAATGTACCATTAAGCCTGACTTTATGCTTTGGCGATTTGTCAACTTTACCAATAGATTCAGGGAATAGTTTACAGCCCCAAAAAGCAAATGCCAGAAATAAAAATATGAGTTTTTTCATGATTATTCAATGATTAAATGATGTGAATCCCTGGAGTCGGTATATTGAACTTCCAGGATGTATTTCCCTTTTGCTATATTTTTCAGACCAATCTCAAAAGCATTACCCTGCTCTAAACGGTTTATGTCTGTGATTTTTTTGGAATAAGAAACCTCTCCGGTTCCAGAATCTATCATTCTTACAAAGATTATCCGGCTCCAGTCCTGAGCATCATTTAAAGAGACTCGGACATAGTCCTGGGCTATATTTGGATAGACAATACTGCTGTTAGCAGCCATTCGGGAGCCGGTACTTACGGGATGAAAGTAAGCGGATACTGAACCACATATATTAGTAGCCGTAACAGTAAACGGACTGGTACCAGACCATGGATCCACCCAAACGTCATATCCCGAAGTACTACTATAACCCCACCCACTAGGAAAACTCCAATTTACAGAAGTCACCTCAGACAACTCATAATTAAAATGAAAATTATTAGTAACAGACAGCTTCATGTTCATATAGTATCCGCTACTTGTATAATCTGTAGTAGTATTAGTCACAGACATAAACGGACCCCCTACCCAGACTTTATATGTTTTGGAATCCGTAAGTATGTCACTCGGGTTATCGGCATCTCTTATCACAGAAAATGTAGCTGTGATTATACCATCTATATATGCGCTTATTCCTTTTACCGTAACACTGTTTGCCGTAGTGCTCAGAATCTGCAACCCGCCCGAAACTGACCATGTAACACTTTCTCCTGTCAGGAGATTAGGCATAGAATAAGTTGCCGTTGCATCATAGCACACAATTTTAGGCCTAGTAATATGCAACGGAACCAAAGCATCCATTGACGTATGATTATAGGTATTGGACAAATGAGATTTTAATGCCCCCCAGGCATTAGACAGTTTAAAATACCGGTCTTTTTCCAAACCCCAGGACAAGCCTCCCAGAACCTTGTTATCAGAACTTCTGATAAGCGGGCTACCCGAAGACCCGTTATCTGTTTCTCCTGTTGTCCAGTCGATTTTATGCTTATCATCGATTGAATTTCCCGTCTTGGAACCTGCACTATAATGTTGCCTTCCATTATAATAACTCCCTCCCGGATGATGCAATCCATATACCTTGTGTACCGTTTGATACACTTCCTCTGTCCCAGCCAAGATAATTAATATTCATAGGGGGGTTATCGTCAAGCTAGGCTATTAAATAATCTGTGGTTGAATTAAATCCAAGAAATGTTGAGCCGGTTCCAACCCATCTGTGGCCGATAGTAGTCGACGTACCACAAAGATACCGGTCAGCCAGAGTGAAAGTAGCGTTCTGAATATCTGTATAATAGGAAACCAGGTGGTAAGCGGTTAAAATAATCGGCTTTCGATTATTATTTTCATTATTAAGAAGCGAAAACGATCCATTCTGATGACCGGTGTTGGTAACCCTCCCAACAGCATATGCTGCGTTATCACGCTGAGGATAGCAATGTGATGAGGGGGCTACTGCTGCTATTTTTGCTTTCGATTGACTGCCCTTCCTCTCTTTATAATTAATCCCGGATACCTTTACTCGACTTCGTAAATCAGAATATT
>JBEBRR010000001.1:0-115581 GCA_040394735.1 Leadbetterella byssophila | reverse complement strand
CGGAACAGTAACTTGATTTAAAATAAGAAAAAAATTGATTTGAATCAATCTGTGTAGCTACATGGTTTCTCTTCTGATACGGCTCAGAGTCTCAGGTGTCATGTTCAGATAAGAAGCAATATCTTTGATTTTGAGACGTGTAGAAACATCTTTATGACTCCCCAAAAAGTTCAGGTAACGCTGCCTGTGCGGTTCCACCAACTTCAGCTCGGCCCTTTGCTCCGCCAGTATCTGATATTGTTCAGTCATGATCCGGACAAGTCGCTCCACTTTGGGAACGCGGATATAAAGCTCTTCCAGGTCCGCTTTAGACAAAGACAGCGTGCGGGTAGTTTCAAGGGTCTTGGCATAGCGTATTGAGGGTTCACCCGTGACGAAGCTCCGGATAGAGTAGTAAAAATCATTTTCCACAATAAACCGGGTGCATACTTCATGATGGGAATTACCGGCTTCAGAACGCATATAATACTCTTTTACCAGACCTGAAGCTATAAAAAATACCTTGTCTGACATCTCATCTTCCCGAACCAGGAAATGCCCCTGAGCATATCTTTTCTGTTGGAGATAGCTGCTGATAATCTCCTCCTCCGCGGGAAGAAAACGGATAATCTTTCCGATAGCAGCAAAAAATGATTTCATTCGTTATGTGTCAGTCCTTGTAATGCGTATATAGAGTATGTGCACCTTATCCTTTTCCTAGAGACTAATTTAATCTTTGCAAAAGAATCCTGCTGCTGCAAAGATACGTTCTGAATCAACAGAAAAACACCCGTTAAAACACGGTATTTCAGCAGGGTGTTTTCACCCTGACAAGGTTAGCCGTTATGGATCTGATTTTAGAAACTATCCTCCTGAAATAGTAAAAAGGGCGGTACCTGCCGCCCTTTTTAACTTATTTAACCCTTTATACCAATTTATAAATATCTCCCAGGTGCTCCGCGATGTCCTGGAAGTCTATTTTCAGATCGATGATCCGGCCGGTAGAAATATCAAAGACCCAGCCGTGAACCCGCAGGTTCCTGTCGAGTATAGCCCTTTGTACTTCCTTCATTTTCACTACGTTCAGGCATTGCTCCTGGACATTCAGCTCTACCAGCCTCCGGTAACGTTGTTCCTCGGATTCTATGGCTTCCAGCTCTTTCTGGTGCAGGCGGACCACATCGCGGATGTTTCTCAGCCAGGGGTTCAGGATCCCCAGGTCTTCAGGCTGCATGGCTGCTTTTATCCCTCCGCAGTTATAATGCCCGCATACCACCACATGCTTTACTTTTAAATGTTTTACTGCGTACACCACTACCGACAAAACATTAAGGTCATTGTTCGGTGCCAGGTTGGCAATATTCCGGTGTACAAAAACTTCGCCCGGCTTGGCGCCCATCACTACTTCTGCCGATACCCGGCTGTCAGAGCAGCCGATGTACAGGTATTTAGGCTCCTGCCCTTCCACCAGTTTCTCAAAATATCCCGGGTCTTCCTCCAGCCGTTTTGTAATCCACTCTTCGTTATTCTTAAATATCTGTGCTATTTCCATGTAAATGTGATTGATGTATATGCGAAAATACTTCAATCTCAACAAGAAAACAACTACCGGCAGTCTGCGGCGCTGTATTCTAATTACATTCTAACGAGGATTAAAATGTGATGAGAACTCAGCCTTCCGGCACCACCAGCTTAAAGCCCACCCCGTGAATATTCTCCAGCCGTACATTGGGGTCTCTGGAAAGCATTTTGCGAATCCGGGTCAGGAAAACATCCAGGCTCCGGCCCAGGAAATAATCATCCCGGCCCCAGATAGCCACCAGAATCTCCTCTCTTTTCACTATCTGGTTCTTCCTTTCCAGGAAATATTTCAATACCTCAGCTTCGCGGTGGGTAAGCTTCTGCACCTCTTCGTCCCGCGTAAGGGTAAGCTGGGAGTAGCAGAATTCATACGAACCGCAGGGAAACACGTCGTGTGTGACCTGGGTATGGGAGATGGTATTTCTCCTGAGAAATACCCTGATGCGCAATACAAGTTCCTCCAGGCTGAAAGGTTTGGTGATATAATCGTCACCCCCTACTTTCAGTCCCTGGATACGGTCTTCCTGCATGGCCTTGGCCGAAAGAAATATAATAGGAATCTGCGGGTTTTGCTCCCTGATTTTTTCTGCGAGGGAAAAGCCGTCCAATTCGGGCAGCATCACGTCTAAAAGGCAAAGATCAAACTTATCCTTTTTAAAGGTCTTCCAGGCCTCCCTGCCGTCGGTAAAATGAAAGATGGTAAAACCCTCCTCTTCCAGGCTGTCGCGGGTAACAAACCCCAGGTTAGGGTCATCTTCTACATATAATATTTTCGCCATGTTATTTAACTGCTGACAGGAATCTTGATTACAAAAGTAGTGCCTAAACCCACTTCACTGTTCACATCGATCTCCCATTTATGCAGTTTGACCATTTCTTTCACGTAATTCAGCCCCAGTCCGAAGCCTTTTACATTATGCAGATTACCCGTAGGTACCCGGTAAAATTTATCAAAGATCCTATGCAGGTGCTCCTTGGGTATCCCGATGCCTCTGTCTTCCACTGCCACATAGATAAATCTTTCGTCACTCAGTGTTCTGAGGGTTATCTGAGGTGTCTCAGCCGAATATTTCCGGGCGTTATCCAACAGGTTCCGGATGATATTCATCAGATGAAGCCGGTCAGCCTTCACCGAAGTTTTATCGGCGCCAAGATGAAGGTGAAAGTTCTCTCCCATTTCCACACGTACACTTTCGGTTACTTCCCAGATAAGGGCGTGCAGATCCTGCAACTGCTTATCGATCTGTATATTCCCTTTCCCGATTTTAGCCGTAGACAGCACCGCCTCTACCTGGTTTTTCAGGCGGTTATTCTCCGAGCGGATAATATCCACATACTTTTTGAGACGTTCCGGCTGGGTCATGATCTTGTCCGTTCCCAATACATCAGTGGCAATTTTGATGGTAGAAATAGGGGTCTGGAACTCATGGGTCATATTGTTGATAAAATCACGCTGCACCTCACTGAGCCTTTTCTGCCTCAAAATAACCGACATGGCATAGCCGAAAAATACGGTAAAGAGAAGCGTAATCACGGAAGATACGATCCAGATATCCATCTTGGAAGTGAGGTAACTCGACTTGTTCAGAAACTTCACCCCAAAGTAATTCAGAAACTTGTCGGTTTTGGGAAGCTCGCTTGTTTTCGGGATATCAGGAGTTTCAAAATTACTGTTGACAAATCCGCCGTAAATGATCTTATCGGTATCGCAGTTATAAATTCCGTATTCAAAATCCGAATTGAGATTTTTTCGTTTAAACTCCTCTACAAGAAGAGGTTCCAGAACCGAAGGCTCCAACGGAAGCCGAAGGTTTACTACATAATAATCGGAGGAAAGCTGCTCTACGGGATTGTCAATAACCGACATATTGTGCGACTGGGATATCTTGTGGGCCACATTCCGCAAACTGATCATAACCCCTTGCCTGAACTGCTGCTCATAAAGGTCAAAGGCCTTCTTCATCCAATAGATCTGAATGCCAATAATCCCGCAAATCGCAATTACGCCAAGAATGATTACGGTCCTTATGGTCTGTCTGGTCAAGGTTAAATTAGATCGGTCAGTTTGTTTTAAATCGATTAAGGCGCGCAAATTTAATCTAAATAATAACACGCTCCAATAAATCTTCCTTTTAATCAGCTATTTATTAAAATCTGTTGTTTCAAAATGACAATGTCAGCCAGGCCGGAAAGCGTTCTTCCCCGAAATACTCATTAATTATAATGGGATACCTACAGCTTATTATTAATTTTGCGGAATTAACTGATAAAGAAGAATGCAGATCAAAGAAATTCTTACCCTGGCTCCGGAAGGACAGCAGGTAGTTGTAAAAGGATGGGTTAAAACCAAAAGAGGGCAGGCAAACATCCTATTTATCAATATCAATGACGGATCTACGCTGAAAAATATCCAGGCCGTGGTAGAAGGAGGCCAGATTAACGAAGATCTTCTGAAAACGGTTACTACAGGAGCTGCCGTGGCGGTTACAGGTACCCTGGTGGCCTCTTCCGGTTCCGGTCAGGCAGTGGAAGTACTGACAGAAAAGATCGAAGTGTATGGCACAGCCGACGAAACCTTCCCTATTCAGCCTAAAAAGCACAGCCTGGAATTTCTTCGTGAAAAAGCCCACCTGCGTTTCCGCACTAATGTTTTCGGAGCCGTGTTTCGCGTACGTCATGCCCTGGCTTACGCTGTTCATAAATTTTACCATGAACAGGGCTTCTTCTATCTGCATACTCCTATTATTACGGCGTCCGATGCTGAAGGAGCCGGAGAAATGTTCCGCGTAAGCTCCTTTCAGCCGAATAAGGCTCCATTGACCGAAACCGGTGAGATTGACTTCTCCCAGGACTTTTTCGGAAGGGAGACCTCGCTGACGGTCTCCGGGCAGCTGGAAGGGGAGCTGGGCGCCCTGGCATTATCCCGCATCTATACCTTCGGACCTACATTCCGGGCTGAGAACTCCAATACCTCCCGCCACCTGGCCGAGTTCTGGATGATAGAACCGGAAGTGGCCTTCTTTGATCTGGAAGATAACATGAACCTGGCAGAGAGCTTTGTGAAATATGTTATCCGTTACGCGCTGGAGTATTGTGCGGAAGACCTGGAGTTTCTGCAGAACCGGCTGGCGGAAGAAGAAAAACAAAAACCTCAGAATGAACGTTCGGAGCTTACGCTGATTGAAAAGCTGAAATTTGTGGCAGAGAATGATTTCGAACGGCTCACCTATACCGAAGCCATTGACATTCTCCTGAAATCAAAACCGGCCCAGAAAAAGCAGTTTCAATATGAAGTGGCCTGGGGAATCGACCTGCAATCGGAGCACGAACGCTACCTGGTGGAAAAACACTTCAAAAAGCCGGTAATACTGACCAACTATCCTAAAGAGATTAAGGCTTTTTACATGAAGCAGGATGACGATCAGAACGGTGCTCCCGGTCCTACCGTACGGGCTATGGATGTGCTTTTCCCCGGCATCGGTGAGATCATAGGTGGCTCACAGCGGGAAGATAATTATGAAAAACTGCTCAGCCGTGTGAAAGAAGTAGGTATTGACCCTGAAAACATCTGGTGGTACCTGGAAACCCGTAAGTTCGGATCGGCACCGCATGCGGGCTTCGGACTCGGATTTGAGCGGCTGGTTCTCTTTGTGACCGGCATGACCAATATCCGCGATGTGATTCCTTTCCCGAGAACCCCAAAAAACGCGGAATTCTGATAAGATATGCTCCTACCCCTGTTCATATTTCTACCCCTGGCAGGCGTGAATATTATCCTGAGCGTTTATCTTGAACGAAAGGTATCTGCGTTTATACAGGACCGGGTAGGACCAATGGAGGTAGGTAAATGGGGCTTATTGCAACTCTTCGCAGATCTCCTCAAACTGCTGCAGAAAGAAGATGTAATTCCTTCTGCGGCAGACCGGAAAATGTTCAAAGCAGCGCCCTTTCTGATCTTTGCCGCAGTGTTCTCCGGTTTCGCCTTTATACCTGTCAGTAACGGACTGCAGGGGGTAAATGTTCAAACAGGGCTTTTCCTGCTGATCGGGCTGATTTCCCTGGACATCCTGGGGATTTTGCTGGCAGGATGGGCTTCCAATAATAAATATGCTCTTCTGGGGGCTATGCGGTCAGCTGCACAGATCATCTCCTTTGAGGTTCCGTTAGGCCTCAGTATTCTCTGCGTATGCATGATCTCCACTACGCTGAATCTTCAGGAGATTATTACCCTGCAGGGCATATTCAGCCCTGAAAAAAACTACCTTTTCGGAATAAAGGCCATGGGTATGGAAACAACGTCAACGGGCGGATTCCTGACCTGGAATATCTTCCGGAGCCCTGTACTCATCCCCGTTTTCTTCATTTTCTTTATTGCTGCACTGGCCGAAGCCAACCGGGCGCCCTTTGACCTCCCGGAAGCCGAGTCGGAGCTGGTAGCCGGTTTTCAGACCGAATATTCAGGTTTCCGCTGGGCTATTCTCTTCCTGGCAGAGTATGGCATGATGCTGCTGTTGTCTTTTCTGGCGGCCATCCTGTTTTTCGGAGGCTGGAACACCCCGTTTCCCAATATCGGTGCACTAAAGCTGGCCGACTGGACCTCCGGAATACCCGGTAAAGCCGGCATGTATCTTTGGGGCGCCTTCTGGATGTTCTCCAAGGCCTACCTGGGGATGCTTATCCAGATGTGGGTCCGGTGGAGCTTCCCCCGCGTACGGGTAGACCAGCTCATGTACCTGTGCTGGAAAGTGCTCACCCCCATTGGCCTGGTTCTTCTTCTGCTGTCTGCCGCATGGCGAATCCTGATGATCTATGGCTAAAAAGAAGATCTCGCCGGAACTGGAAGAGGCTATCCTGGCTCTCGCCCTGAAAGAAAAGAACAAGCTGCTGATCCGGCTCATCGGTAAAGACCAGCTGCTCATAGACCAGCTGCAGTACAGGCTCCTCGAGAACACGGAATCCGACCTGGTATTCCGGAGAAATGAAATAAAGGAGCTGATCAGCAAAATCTTTCAAAACCACCCGATATATTATTTCAAAGACCTGCTGTATTACGTTCGCGACGGGATTTCGTATATCAACCGGCATTTTAAAGTCACAAAAGACAGAAGAGGAGAGCTGGAGCTTCTCATCTACCTCTATCAACAGGCCATGAATGGCCGTCAGACGCTCAAAAACAACTGGCGTGACCAGGGTTATAAGGTTAAATTTAAGGAATACAGCCTCATCAGGATTGCGAAGATGAATACCCTGCTTACTCAACTTCATGAAGATTTCAGAGTAGAGTTTGAAGAAGATATTACCGGCCTTCAGACCCTGATTACAGATCTATGATTCATTAACTCATATTGCTCGAAACCAACTACCCGGAACTGATATGAAACGTGACCTTCTTGTGATAAAATTCGGAACAGCCTCTCTCACGAAGCCTTCCGGAGAGCCGGATATCAGCATCCTTAAAGAAATAGCACGCCAGACCGCTGAGCTTCACAAAACGCACAGGATCGTCATCGTTTCTTCAGGTGCCGTAGGCGCCGGAAAACATTATATAAAGGATTACGAGGGCCAGATCTCCCAAAAAAAGGCTGCGGCGGCCATCGGTAATCCGCTGCTCCTGAAAATGTATGACACCGTTTTTTCAGAATATGGAATTACAGTAGCCCAGAGTCTCCTGGAACGGCAGCACTTTGCTAACCGACAGCAATTTCTCCAGCTGAAAGAGACTTATGAAGAGCTTTGGAGAAATCAGATTATCCCCATTGCCAATGAAAATGACGTGGTCAGCAACCGGGAATTAAAATTCTCCGACAATGACGAACTGGCTACTCTTATCGCAGGCGGGTTCGGTGCGAAGCTCATGATGCTTTGCACGGCCTCCGGCGGGTTGCTTGACAAACAGGGAGAATTGCTCCGTAAAGTGGCGGAGATTAACGAAACCGTTCTCTCCTATGTCAGTAAATCAGGTACCGCCCTGGGTTCAGGAGGAATGGCCTCCAAGCTGACCTTTACCCATCTTGCCAACAAAATGGGAATCCAGGTAATCATATTCGGGATGAAGGAGGCAGACGGCATCCTGAAAGCCTTTCACGGCCAGGCAGGAACTACATTTACTCCACGGCCCAGGAACCTGAAGGCGCGAAACAAATGGCTGGCGAGCGGTGGAGTTTCAGTAGGAAAGATCGTGGTAGATGCCGGAGCAGCGGCAGCCGTTCAGGACCGGAAAAGCCTGCTGGTGGTAGGTATAAAAAAACATGAAGGCGACTTCACCAAAGGGGAACTGGTTGAAATTGTCACCGAAAGCGGGGAAGTCATAGGGGTAGGAAAAGTGAGAGTATCTGCCTCAGCCCTGACCGGAGAAACCGGCCGGAGTACCATCATCATTCATACGAATGACCTGGTGCTGCTATAAAAAGTACACCCCGCGCAACCCAAAAATCCTCTATTTACAATACGAACGGCCTGTACTTCAAACCCTATAAACACAAATAGCGCGAATCCTTACAGAAATCTGCGAAGATTCACGCTATCCGGTCTGTAGAAGCTGCTTACTTTTTCTCTGCAGGAGCTGCAGGTGGTGTAACCCCTAATTTCTTCAATACCAAGTTAGTAATATTATCCGCATCCGGAGCAACCAGAAGTACAGGCGTGGTTCCGTAGCCTGCATCTGAATTAAGCACATAAGTGTACCCGTTTTCTTTGGCTACAGCATCTATAGCCGTCTGGATTTTATCCATCACCGGCGACAAAAGCTCCTGTTGCTTGGTTTGAATAGCACTTTCAGCGTTTTGCTGAAGTTCCTGAAGTTCCTGCTGCTTGTTCTGTAATACCTTCTCCTTATCCTTACGGATTACCTCAGACATAGTAGCAGCATTCTTCTGATAATCTTCCGCCAATTTCTGAGCTTCTGCCAGCTTTTCATTGAACAGTTTTTCGTACTGTGATCTTTCTGTAGACAGCTTGGTTTGTATCTCTTTAGAATCAGGAAGGTTCTGAAGAATGTGGTCGATGTTTGTCCAACCGATTTTTACGCTTGTCTGGGCATTCATGCTTAGGCTTCCCAAAAGTACCAGCGCAGTTACAACTAATTTGATTCTCATTTTTTAAACTATTAATTTACTTGGTTTACTATTTACTATTAAGACCCAGTTCCTCTAACATAAAATCCGTATAATCATGTCTTGGGTCTGCAAAAAAGATACTCAGGTCTGATGCTTTGTCAAAGATAAAACTAAGTTTATGCTTCTTTGCAATTTTTTCCGACGTTTTATAAATTTCTTCCACAATAGGCTTTAAAATCTCCTTTTTCTTCTGAAACAGCAGCCCGTTAAGGCCAAAAATACTGTTATTCAAATCCTTAAGGTCTTCTTCCGCTTTCTCAATAGCCCGTTGCCGTTCCAGCTTCATATCCTGGGTCAGCAAAATCTCCTCCTGCTGGTATTTTACTTTCAGCTTTGCCACCTCCTCGTATTTGGCAGACACGTCGCGCGTCCACTGCTCGGTCAGCTTCGTCATGGCCTCCTCTGCTTTCTTATATTCCGGCATCTTATTCAGGATATATTCACTGTCGATATACCCGAATTTCTGCGCCGAAGCGGAGAGCCCCATCAACAGAACCAGTAAAAAGAGTCCTAAATTCTTCATACGTTGCTTTATCAGTTTAAAACTTCCAGCTATTAGCTTTTACAGGTTAGAAATTAGATGGGTCTAATAGCTAAAAGCTAGCTTCTAATTGCTCTTGCCTCTTTTTCACTCGTACCCATAAGACACTGTTTGCGCCCAATGGTTTATCCGGTTAACAACTGCTTAACAACTGTTACCGGATTTGCTGGCCAATGCTGAATGTAAAGGCTTTCCTTCCCTGGTTGGGCAAACCGGGGATCGGGTCAAACGCATACCCGTAATCAATTCCCAACAGACCGAAGGCCGCCATGAACACCCGGGCACCCACACCCGCCGAACGCCTGATCTTAAAAGGATTAAAGTCTTTATAACTTCCCCAGCTGTTCCCTGCTTCTGCAAAGGTCAGCAGGTAGATAGTGGCCTGTGCATTCAATGATACCGGATAACGTAATTCCAGGGCATATTTATTGTATATGATACCGCCCTGGCGTGAATAGCTGGTCTGACCCAATACTTCTGAAGCCTCGGTATAGGTAGGTTCATATACAATACCTTCTTCATAACCTCTCAGGCCGATCAGCTCGATACCGATACTGTTGCTGTTCTGCATACCCATACCGGCTCCCCCGATAACAAACCGGCCGAACGGACTGTAAGGTGTACGGCTGTTATATCTTCCCAGGAAGCCCATATTGGCTTTCGCCATGAAAACAAATTTACCCACCACCGGCGTGAACCAGCTGAGGTCAAACATCCATTTATGACCTTCAATAAACATCCGGTCAGACTTGGTTTCTATACCCAGTCCTGAATAAGGCGGGTTAAAGGTACCGCTGAGGGAAATATTGGATCCCGTCCGCGTAAACTGGGGGTTATCCAGGCTGTAACGCGACACATTAAAGCCCAGGGAAACATCGTGGGCAATACCGTTGCTGAAGCCGCGCAGGTACCAGCTGTCTTTCACATCATAAAACTGGTAGGACAGGCTGGAGCTGAAGTTAAAGTTCCGGTCAGGCCAGTTCAGACGCTTACCGAAAGAAAGCGAGAGGCCCGTATTTTTAAAGTAGCCGTTATAATATGCACTGCTGTACAGGCTGCTGTAGTAGTCAGCATAAGCAGTATTGGCGTAATACTTCCTGTATCTGTCATACATTTTGCCCAGATCCTGCACCGAGTGCCAGACAGAAACAGACAATGAGTTAGGTTTTTTACCTCCCAGCCAGGGTTCCGAGAAAGACAGCGAGTAGTTCTGGAACCCGCCGTTAGCCTGGAGACGTATGGAGAATTTCTGGCCGTCGCCTTTCGGCAAAGGTTTGTATTCCTTGAAATCAAAGATCTTACGGATTGCGAAATTATTAAATACTACCCCAAAAGTACCTATAATACCCTGCATGGCAGAATACCCGCCGGAGAGTTCAATGTTATCGCTCGATTTCTCCTCCACCGTATATTCTATGTTCACGGTACCGTCATTCTGAGGTATGGGCTTGGGGTCTATTTTCTGAGGATCAAAATACCCCAGCCTTGATAAGCCCTGTACGGTTTCCACGAGGTCGGCCCGGCTGAATTTCTGCCCGGGCTTGGTCAGAATCTCCCTGAATACCACATGGTCACTGGTTTTGGTGTTCCCGTTCAGGACGATCTTGGAAATGGTGGCCTGCTTGCCCTCACGGATACGCAGCTCAATGTCAATGGAGTCGCCTACTACGGCTGTCTCTACGGGCTCTACATTAAAGTACAGGTAACCGTCATCCTGGTAATAGGAGCTTACGTCACCGCCGGTAGGTTTTCCGCTGAGGCGCTTCTGAAGATCTTCCGGATCATACACATCCCCTTTTTCTATTCCCAGGATGAGGTTCAGCGTATCGGTATTCCTGACATAGTTTCCTGACCAGGTAATATTACGGTAATAAAAGCGCTGCCCTTCGGTTACATCCATCACAATACCTACATTTCCGTTCGGTTTGATATAAACGGAATCTTTATCAATGCTGGCATTACGGTAACCGTTCTTGTTCAGAAAGGCCACCAGCTTCTCTTTGTCTTCCTTAAACTTCTTTTCCCTGAACTTTGAAGGAGTGAATATACGCAGCGGAGCACGTTCCTTGGTGCCTTTCATCTTGGAAAGCGCACGCCACTTAGGAATTTCATTCAAACCCGTCAGCCGGATTTCGTCAATCTTGGTCTTCTTGCCCCGGTCAATATTAAAGATCAGTTGAGCCGTGCTGGTACGGATAGTGTCATTCACCTGCTGAGCCTGTACAGTAGTATGCAGAAAGCCCTTATCCAGAAAATGGCGCTTGATGATATTCTGCATATTTTTAACCATGGCTTCTGTGATCACTTTCCCTTTATAGGTATTGATCTTTTCTTCCAGGGTTTCGCGCTGTCCGCTTTTAATGCCGTTCAGCACGATCTTGTTCAAACGGGGTCTTTCGCGGAGATCCAGCTCCAGGAAAACCTTATTGTCTTCTACCCTGGTGATATTAACCGCCACATCTTCCAGGATTCCCTGCTGCATCAGCCGTTTGATAGCGGCGGAGATTCTTTCGCCGGGAATTTCGATCTTATCATTCACATTCAGGCCGGAAACTGATATCAGGGTATTCTGATCCAGGTATTTTACACCGGTGACGGTTATCCCGCCGATAATATATTCCTTGGGTTTGGCATAATCAACCAGTTGGTTAGCTTCAGCCGTAGTAGTTGGCTGCCGGCCTATACCAATTCGTTGTGCATGAGTCGTAAGGGTAAAACCGACCAACAGGAAAAAAAAGAAAAGTCTTGAAATCATCTGAAAATTAATCATGGGTTTTACCGAAACGCCTGTCCCTGGTTTGAAAAGTTTTTATTGCCTCCAGCAAGTGACTTCTCCGGAAATCGGGCCACAATACATCTAAAAATAAGAGTTCGGCATAAGCAGACTGCCATAACAGGTAATTGCTGATCCGGTGGTCTCCTCCTGTACGGATCAGCAGGTCTACATCAGGCGCCGGATAAGTAGAAAGATACCGGTTAAACTGTTCTTCATTGATATCATCCGTCTTCTTTTCTCCTGACTCCACCTCGGCAGCTATTTTTTTTGCGGCCTGGAGGATGTCCCACTTGCCGCTGTAGCTCAAAGCGATGCTCAATACCAGACCGGTATTGTTTTTTGTGGTCTCCTCCCCCTTCTCCATATTCCTACGGGCTGTTTCAGGAAGTGCATCCTTGTCTCCGATACACTTTAACCGCACGTTATTCTTATGAAGCCGGGGCACTTCATCACCAATGGTTTTTACTAAAAGGTCCATAATCCCGTCTACTTCCGCCTTGGGCCGCCCCCAGTTTTCCGTAGAAAAAGTATATAATGTTAAGTATCCTACTCCAAGTTCTGCACAGGCCTCGACCGTTTCACGGACTGCCTTAATGCCGTTCTGATGTCCGAAAATACGCAAAGCACCTCTGCTCTTTGCCCATCTTCCGTTACCGTCCATAATAACGGCAATATGCTTCGGTAAATTGTTCAGACTGATCTCTTCCAAATGTTTAGGTGAAAAAGGGACTGCAAAAATATATAATTACACCGCTAATTAAAAGATGATCACCAAATAATACGTTGTCTTTTAATGTTTTTTGTATCTGCCGGTCATTTTAAAAAGACCGGAAAGACAGGATAAAGAAGAATTCCTTAAATTTGCGGCTTATTTTATCTGTTATCCCTCATGTTAAGAACTCATACCTGCGGACAGCTCCGGCTGTCAGATGTAAACCAAACCGTAACCCTTTGTGGCTGGGTACAGAAAGTGCGCGACAAGGGCGGCATGATCTGGATTGATCTCCGCGACCGTTACGGCATTACACAGCTTATCTTTGAAGAAGGGAAAACAGCCCCTGAAGTAATTACTGCCGTGCGTTCGCTGGGCCGGGAGTACGTGATCTCTGCTACCGGAGCCGTACAGGAGCGGCTTTCAAAAAATGATAAGATAGAAACCGGCGATATTGAGATTAATGTGACGCAACTGGAAGTGCTGAACCCGGCCAAACTTCCGCCTTTTCTTATTGAAGATGACACAGACGGCGGTGATGAGCTGCGGATGAAGTTCCGTTACCTGGATCTCAGAAGAAATACAGTAAGGCAAAACCTGGTTTTACGTCATAAAGTGGCACAGCAGACCCGGCTTTATCTCGATGGCCAGGATTTTATAGAAGTAGAAACCCCGGTACTGATCAAATCTACGCCGGAAGGAGCCCGCGACTTCGTGGTGCCCAGCCGCATGAACCCGGGAGAATTTTATGCCCTGCCCCAGTCGCCCCAGACCTTCAAGCAGCTTCTGATGGTATCCGGCTTTGACCGGTATTACCAGATCGTGAAGTGCTTCCGGGATGAAGACTTGCGTGCCGACCGCCAGCCGGAATTTACGCAGATCGACTGCGAGATGTCATTTGTACAGCAGGAAGACGTATTAAACATGTTTGAAGGCCTGATCCGCCACCTGTTTAAGACCGTCAAGGGGATCGACCTGGCGGAAGTACCCCGCATGACCTGGGCTGACGCCATGAAATATTACGGCTCCGACAAGCCCGATACCCGCTTCGGCATGCAGTTTTCAGAGCTGAATGACCTCGTAAAAAACAAGGGGTTCCAGGTTTTTGACGATGCTGAACTGGTGATAGGTATTAATGCCGAAGGCTGTGCCGAATATACCCGTAAACAGGTAGACGAGCTGACCGACTGGGTTAAAAGGCCCCAGATCGGTGCAAAAGGGCTGGTATATATCCGTTTAAATGCAGACGGCACCGTAAAATCATCAGTTGATAAATTCTATTCCGAAAACGACCTGAGGGCTATCGCTGACCGCTTCGGAGCTAAGACAGGAGACCTCATCCTGATCATTTCCGGTCAGAAAGACAAAGCCCGGAAGCAGCTGAACGAACTTCGCCTGGAAATGGGCAGCCGCCTGGGTCTGAGAAAGCCCGATGAATTTAAAGTACTCTGGGTGCTCGACTTCCCCCTTCTGGAATACGGCGAGGAAGAAAACCGGTGGTTTGCCATGCACCATCCGTTTACGGCGCCCAAGCCCGAAGACCTTTCCCTGCTGGAGACCGATCCCGGCAATGTGCGGGCCAATGCCTATGATATGGTAATCAACGGAACAGAAGTAGGCGGCGGATCCGTAAGAATCTTCCAAAAAGACCTTCAGGGTAAAATGTTTGAAATACTGGGATTCACGCCGGAAGAGGCCAAAAAGCAGTTCGGATTCCTGATGGAAGCGTTTGAATACGGTGCGCCGCCGCATGCCGGCCTGGCCTTCGGATTTGACCGCCTGTGCTCTATTTTCGGAGGAGCAGATTCTATCCGTGACTTTATTGCCTTCCCTAAGAATAACAGTGGCCGTGACGTGATGATCGATTCGCCTTCCACGCTTCATGAGGAGCAGCTCAAGGAACTGAATATACAGGTAAGGTAAGCATTTTCTGATGACCGGCTCGCAGGAATATGCCTTGAGGTATGTTCCTGCGAAGTAACGGAAATCTTCAGCGTGTACGCCCTCCGGCAAGCTCAGGAAGGTAGTGGTGTCGTGATAAACAAATAGCTCCTGCGCGGCCCGGCCTGCGCGGCCCGGACATCAGACATTCTTTTACACATTTTTGCCGGACGTCACCCGGTCAAAGATCCAACTCATTACCCAACCCGCCAGCACACCGGTCAGGTCAGCCGCAATATCCTTCACATCAAAAGAGCGTAAAAAAGAGGCCGGAAGGACATATTGTATAATCTCCGTAAGAAAAGCAAAAGCAACCAGCAATCCCAGCACCCGGTTTTGCTTCTGCAGATATTGCATCCAGAGAAAGGACAGGCCAGCAAAGACCATCCCGTGGGCCACCTTATCGTTGATCCACGGGGGAGTATCATCAGGGAGATCGGTAGAAGGGGAAAATAATAAGATACAAACACACACCGTAGCCGTTACGGCCAGGTGGGGTTTATGCAACCAGCGCCGCATCATCACCGGGATATCCACTTGAATTCGTACTCCAGCTCCGGAATTTTGGTTCTGTCGGCAATTCTCCTTAAGCGGGCAGGAAGTGCCAGCAGGTAATCCCTTGCCCTTTCTGCTGATGAATTCAGCTCGGTGATCTTATCAATACTCCATTCCTTCAGGAGACTTTCCAGGATCTCAATATAATCCAGGGTAGTATATACCCCCAGCCTTTGGGCCGAATCGGAAAAATGGGAAAATACCTCGCCTATTTTCCCGCCGGTTTCTCTCAGGAAATGGGCAGGCATCACTATTTTTTTGCGCATCATGTCTTCAAAGGCCAGCATAACCCCGGAAGCATCTACTTCCAAAAATTTGGAGATAAAGGTTTTATAGGCTTTGGCATGACGCATCTCGTCAGAAGCAATCTTACCGCAGATTTTGGAAAGGTGATTATTACCGAATTTCTTGGCCAGGGTAGCGGTGCGCCGGTGCGAAATATTGGTGGCCAGTTCCTGGAAAGAAGTATAAATAAAGTTCCGGTAGGGATCGTCATCGGTACCGATATCAAAGCCGTCAGCCAGCAGCCACTGCGTGGAGGTTTCCATCTCACGCATATTGATCCTTCCCGAAAGATAAAGGTATTTATTGAGCAGGTCGCCGTGACGGTTCTCTTCTGCAGACCACCAGCGCACCCACTTCACCCAGCCGGAGTCCGGTTCTTCCACCTGTTTGATCCCTTCTACGGTCATCAGCCAGGAAGTATACGTAGGCAGCGCTTCCTCAGTGATGCAATCGCCCACCAGCACGGCCAGATAATCATATGGTAATTCCCGGCAGGCCTCCTGAAGCTCTTTCAGTTCTTCCATGAAATCTTCCCGGGTAGAGTCAGGCAAAAAATCGGAAGGCTGCCAGTTCGATTCAATAGGATTCAGGAACTCCATTGAGAGCTCATCCATTTCCTTTCCGAAATGTTTCATTACTTCTATTCTCGACGGATCCATGTATGTATAAGGCTGTTTTCTGGTGCAAAATTACTTAAATATACATCATTCAGGCAAATGCCGGAGAAAACTCTTGGAAAAATATTCTCTGAATGGCCTAACTTTGTAAAAAAAATCAATTGTATTGAAGAAAATTCTCGACTACATTCTGGGGAGTATATATCTGCTGTATTTCGGAGCCCTGATGGTCATCTTTCACGGGGTACAGGTGATAGCATACCATATCTTCGGACCGCGGGCTCATCAGCGGTCGGTAGAGATTTTTAACTTCTTCATTATTGCCGGCTGGTATATCACCGGATCAACGGCTTCATTTTCTCAGAAAGAGGAGATCCCTGCAGGAAGAACCATCATCTTTATTTCCAATCACCAGAGCATGTTTGACATACCGGGCATCATCTGGTTCCTGAGAAAACATACCCCGAAATTTGTATCCAAGAAAGAGCTGGCCAGAGGCATTCCCGGTATCTCCTATAATCTCCGTGTGGGACAGGCGGCACTGATTGACCGGAATGATCCCAAGCAGGCCATTTCGGAGATCCTCCGCTTTGCAAAGCATATTAATGAAAACCGCTTTTCTGCTGCCATATTTCCGGAAGGTACACGGTCAAGAACAGGACGGCTGAAGCCTTTTGCAGTAGGCGGGGTAGCTACCCTGCTGAAAAAGTGCCCGGAGGCCCTGGTTGTACCCGTAGCGATCCGCAATACCGGCCGGTTCAACCCCAAAGGCTTTTTCCCGCTCTCCAGTTTTACCTCGATGTCATGGAATACCCTGGTACCTCTGGAGCCCGCAGGCAAAACGGCAGAAGAGGTGGTGAAAGCCTGTGAAAATCAAATTGCAGACTTTTTAGGGCAAAATCAGGCCTGAGCGTTATGATTTTCTCTTTATTTGGTGCATATTTACAAAACAATTTTTCGTTTCTGCCGGACGTTATACATGCACGGCCCCGTTACAGAGGATGAAATCATATATTAACCCAAATATCCCGGTGTTAAGACCATCCGATACGGTGGATGATGCGCTTTTGCTGTTCAGCGACTTCAAACTAAATCATTTGCCTTACCTCGTTGATACTTTCTTTGAAGGCTTCTTTTCAGAAGATCTTCTCATGAACTACGATATCGATGACCGGCTTGCTGATATCCAGCCTCTTCCCGCCGAACATACTCTCCTGGAAAACGATGTGCTTACCGAAGCGGTAAGAAAAGCCACAGGCTCCGGAATGATGCTGCTTCCGGTGCTCAATGCCGACGGAGAATTCAGGGGAGTAGTGGAGAAAACAGAACTTTATGAACACTTTATCGGCCAGCTTGCCCTGCACGAGCCCGGCGGACTCCTGGAAATCAACCTGAAGGGGAAAGATTACTCACTGACGGAAATATCAAGAATTATAGAAAACGAATCGGGAAAAATCATCAGTCTTTTTATCACCCGTGACGGGAGTAACGATATGATCCTGTCCCTCAAGCTGGACATTACCCATATCAGTCCCGTTATCAGCGCTCTGGGCAGGTTCGGCTATGAGGTGATCTCCTACCATAGCTCCGAGCCTGTGAATAACCTGGAGAAAGACCGGTTTGACCTGCTGATGAAATACCTCAGCATTTAAAACACTCAATACTCGGAACTCAACACTCGGAACTTTTTACGTATGAAATTCGCTATACACGGCAGGCCTTTTAAACAGGAATCGGTGGAGGACATCCGCGATATTTTCCGGGAGCTGGAGGACAAAGGGATTTTCTACCAGATATCCGGAACTTTTGCTGACCTGCTGGCAGAAAGTGAAATCCGCTTCGACGGGGGGCAGGTCTTCCGTGAAAAAGAAGAATTATGTGATATTGATGTGGCCATCAGCCTGGGCGGTGACGGGGCATTCCTGGAAACACTGGGCATGGTTGCTCATAATGAAACCCCGGTACTGGGCATCAACTTCGGCCGGCTGGGTTTTCTTACCGACATCGCTCCCAAAAACATCCGCGATGCCTTATCCAAGATTCTCAATCAAGAGTATTCCATAGATGAACGGATCATGCTGCGGGCCGATGCCCGTCAACCCATATTTGGTGCCGGCATGGATTTTGCGCTTAACGAAATAGCGATCTCCAAAACCGACACCTCTTCCATGATTGTAATCCATACGTATATTGACGGGGAATTTCTCAACAGCTACTGGGCAGACGGCCTGATGGTGGCCACCCCCACCGGTTCTACCGGCTATAACCTGAGCTGCGGCGGACCGCTCGTTATGCCGCTCTCCAGTGATCTTATTATTACACCTATTTGCCCGCATAACCTTTTTGTACGGCCCATCATTGTGTCCGGCAAAAGTAAAATTACATTGAAAGTGGAAAGCCGAAGCAATAATTACCTGGTTTCCATGGATTCCCGGGCGAGGATTGTGGGGGATGAAATGGGAGAGATTACGGTAAGCCTGGAAAACTTTAAGGCAAAGCTTTTAAAAATAGACGGCACCAGCTTTCTTTCCACCCTCAGAACTAAACTCAAATGGGGGGAAGATGTAAGAAATAGAATTTAACCAATCAATAAAAGTACCTCTCTCCTCGTTTAGATAGGAAGAGGCTTTTTTAACTATAATGACATGCTAAAGAATAAAATTTACTTTATTGCAATAGCTATCGCTTTCCTACCTGCTTATTCTGCTTTCGGACAACTAAGTGACCTGTTCAAAAAAAGTCCCGACAGCTATTCTACGGTAGGAATAGGGGGCGGTTCATCCCACTATTTCGGGGACCTTTCAGCTTACCGTACGTTTTATTACGGCCTCTATTCCAATGTACGCTGGAACGGAACACTTAATTACCAGATTAATCTGAATCCCCGGTTTTCTGCCCGCGCAGCATTTACCTATGCCCGTATTTTCGGAAATGATGCCACCTATGGTTGGAAACTGGCAGATTCCAAGGTCAAAGGGCAAAGACTGCGGAATCTTCATTTCCGGAACGACCTGATGGAATTCACCGCTATGGGATTGTACACTTTTATTCCCCTCGATGAAAAAAAAGCGAAGCATTCCCCCCTGCAGTGGAGCCCGTATTTCGGCATAGGAATAGGCATTACAAGTAATGATCCCAAGGCAAGGGGAAGTATCCAGGATGCTACCGGCAATATCCGCTATGACCAGGACGGGAATGCCTATGTACGCTCCTGGCAGTCGCTCCGGAGCGAGATGAATGAAGGCCAGACTAAAGTATATTCTTCTATTGTACCGGTGGTACCTATTTCTCTGGGTGTAAAAACCAAACTCAGCCAGAACTGGATACTTTCACTGGAAGGCAGCCTTCGCCTTTCCTTCTCTGATTACCTGGATGACGTCAGCAGCGGCAGCTATACTTCCGGGGAGTTTTCCTACCGCGCAGCAGAAGATTATTATGCGTTGAATGGGAAACCCCGCTCCGCTGACTTTAAAAAGGCCGCCGGAGATCCTACTGCCGCAGATATTTACCCCTCTGTTTATGCCCGTTCGCTGGTAAATCCGACCGGAGCCAGAGGGGGATCCGGTTTTCTGAAAGACAGTTACATCCTCACCCAGATTACCCTGAATTACATCATCACCAGCCGGGTAAAGTGCCCTCCGATAACACAATGAAAACGGTTTACGGGTTGCTATTGTACATATGCTTACCAGTGGTCATGTACGCGCAAAAAGTAGAGTTCGGCGGTGGCGGTGGCCCCACTTTCTATAAAGGCGACCTGCACCCCCGGTTCCGGCCCTTTAATCCCGGGGCAGCCGGTGATCTTATGGTCCGGTACAACTTTAACCGGGTGATCTCGGCCAGGGTTAATGCTATGTATGGCCTGGTGACGGGAGATGACAGCCGTTCAGGAGATCCTTTTCAACGGGAACGTAATTTTTCTTTCCGGAATACCGTGCTGGATTATGCCGTGCAGGTAGAATATAATTTTCTGAATTTCCGCACACATGACGGCCGCTATGAGTACGACTGGACCCCCTACCTTTTCGGTGGCTACGGCAAAACCAAGAACATGAAAAAAGTGTATTCTGTAGGGGCAAACAAAGTCACACGTACCAACCAGAGAGGAGGGAATGATATCATTCCTTTTGGTATCGGTATAAAAAAGATACTCACTCCCCGTCTTAACCTGACCGCGGAGTTTTCTACGCGTGTGTTTCTGAATAAGCGAAACGGAAGCCTGTTTGACGGGCTTGACGGGAATGATCCCCTGAACCCGAACGCCTATTATGACCTGATCCAGGATCCGCGCAGGGATGATTTCTTCCGGTATCCTAACGTACAGCAGACCGACAAGTATTTTCACCTTTCCGTAACGGTGAGCTATCTTATCTATACGGTCAACTGCAACACCCCCGGCAAGAAATTTTCATTGTTTTAAACTACATGCCCGCCGGGATACTCTCAAATATCTGCTTCCTGCGGCATGATGATCGCCATAATAAAATAGGCTAACAACAGCCCGCCAAAGCTGAAAATAGTCAGCAAGGCAGCCCCGATCCGGACAATGGTGGGGTCTATATCCAGGTATTTGGCCAGTCCTCCGCATACCCCCAGGATCATGGCTTCCGGCCCTTTGGTTCTGAACAGTTTCTTTTTCATATATAAATTAGTTCCGAGTATTGAGTTCTGAGTTCCGGGTAGATAGTGTGGAGCCCTGCCTCACTAACCGGCTATCCTTCAAATTTACATTCAAAATTTTGATAATCCCATACCGTACATCCCCGCAACCCAATATATTTGTAAAATTTATCACTGAAAGTAACAGGCAACAGACCCGATCCGTCAATCTTAAATCGTCAATCCTAACTTCCCCGATATGTTTGTTGAAGCTATAGAAAAAGCCTCCGCATTTACCTTTCCGCTGATCATTTCCAATAAATACCAGGACGGAAGCATCAGCAGCAGTCTCGCCAGTTTTATTATTCTCAATGAGGAAGGATGGCTTCTTACTGCCGCCCACATTATCCGGGAGACTTCGCTTCACCAGGCACATCTGCAGGAATACCACCAGTATATTCAGGGGGAAGCCACGGTGCTGAATCCGAAGTGGATCCTCCATCATTCGCTGTGGTTTGGTGCAGACCACCATCATGTTCATCAGTTCTACGTATTGCCTGACAATGATCTGGCCATCGGAAAAATTGAAAATTTCGACCCCGGCTTTATCAGGGAATACCCCCGGTTTATCTCTCCTGATGCCGTAAAGATCGGGCGCACGCTCTGTAAGCTGGGCTTCCCTTTTTATGATATCCGGGCTACTTTTACGGAAAACGCCTTCCGGTATGATCCGGGCCTGTTCCCTATTCCCCGTTTTCCCTATGAAGGAATGGTCACACGGATCATTTCCGGCGGAATTACAGGTCAGTCTGCGGACAGCGCAAAAGAGGCTGCTCCCGGTTCTCCCCGTGATATACTCTGGATAGAAACCAGCTCACCGGGTCTGCGTGGTCAAAGCGGCGGGCCGGTATTTGATACGGCCGGGCGGGTGTGGGGAATACAATCCATGACCCGTCATCTTCCGTTGGGCTTTTCCCCCACTATCCGGAAAAACGGGGTTACAGTAGAAGAAAACCAGTTTATTAACCTGGGCTGGAGCGTTCATGTACAGGCCGTTCTCAACTTCCTGGACCAGCACGGTGTAAAGTATTACCGGGCAGCCGATACGGCGTGAACCGTGGAATCTTCAGGCGTGGTGGCCAGGTATTCGCCATAATGAATGAGCGCCTGGAAATCATTCTGGGTGATCAGCCGTTCGCGGAACCCATACCCGAAGACCCTTCTGACCGGGATTTTAAAATTGGCCCGGATCTCCAGGGTATAAAAGTTGTTAAAGTCACGGCCGTTGGAAGCCTTTTCCGGAACCAGCAGGTCATATGCACTTTCTCCGCGGAGATCACTGTCTACCACCAGCGGAGAAACCCGCCCGAGGATCTCAAACTGTCTTTTGATCAGCACTTTCCTGCTGGGTAATTTAGCCGTTCCTGACCACCAGATGTCTTTTACATCGTTCATGGCCTGGCGGGTTTCCTCTATCGAAGAAACTGCCCCAAGCTCTTCCAGCGTTTCACGGATATTCCGGGTCATCTCAGTTTCATAATCCTTGTCGCTGAGAAGCGACCTGATGCTCAGGTGTACTCCCAGCAGGTTGGAATAAGCATCCTCCACCGAAAAACTCGAATACCTTTCCGGAACCAAAGGAATATAGGAAGCCCCGTACCACGTGGATATCTCATGCCATACCGAAAGGTCATACGCAATCTTACCGGCCATCTGCGCTATATCCTCATCGGTAAAACTATCCGGAATCTCTACGGAAAGCCTTTTCAGGCCGCCTTCCTTGCCCAGGCGGAAGTTAACCAGTCCCTCCTCCCGGTTTTCCCGGATAAGCGCATAAAGATAAGCCGTATAATCCGCAATATCCCTCAGGTGGCCCATATCAATAAATCCTCCGTTTTTCGTATAAATAATACCGTTATTCTCTTCCTTGCTCCCCAGGTAGGTATGGTCTCCCAGAATATCTACGGAAGTGATATCGGTAACTTTCAGAAAAGATAGTACAGACACTTTTACATCCACTCCGAAAGAACAGCAGGTTCTGATAATTCGCTTGGGGGGTGTTTTCAGGTCAATATTTCCCGGAACCCTCCCGAAGGTAAGAAAGGGAACCCATACAAAAAATAATATTTTTTTCATTCTAAGACTGCCGGATAACAGAATATTAAAGAAACGATAATACTATGGTAATATTGAAGAGTTAACAAAAAACAGCACATAACTGTTCAAACAAAACGCAGATGACGCAGATTTGGCGGAAAGACACAGATTGCTATCTGCGAAAAACTGCCGGATCTGCGCCATCTGCGCCTCTGCGTTACGCACTCAGTGAAGGAACCGTAGTGTTGTTTCTCACCGGCATGATGATCCACATGACCAGGTAAGGAATCAGGGCAGGAACCGGTGTGATCAAAGCAATCACAAACAACAGCCGGACCAGGGTTACGTCAATGTCGAAATACTCAGCAAGACCTGTACAAACACCTCCCAACATGGAACCTTCACCTTTTATTCTAAATAGCTTTTTCATAATTTGTTTGTTTTATGCTTCAAAATTAATCGCTCGCATGGTACTATGCAATACAAAGTACACAGATGGTTAAGAGACGTGAAGAGCGGAGAGATTAGGGGACAACTGAAGATTGACGATTGAAGATTCAGTTGACCCGCTCAACCGTCAATCTCCAATCGTACATCCTATTTAATTTCCAGCGAATACAGCATTCTGGCCTGTATCTTATCCATGCTTTTTAAGGAACGCAGTTGCTGATAAACCGGGGCAAACTCTCCCAGGTAGGCCATTACACGCGCTTCTTCTTCCTTTTTACTGATACGGTCTATGAAACGGTCCAGCTCCGATTTGGGATAAGGATAATACTTTATCTGGAACTCGCCTTCTTTCAGATTTACTTTCTGCGCAGCGATGGCCACAGCGTCATCCAGGCCGCCTAAAACATCCACCAGGCCATGTCCTTTGGCCTGATCACCGGTCCAGACCCGGCCGCCGGCCACCGACTTCAGCTTTTCGATGCTCATTTTTCTTCCCTGCGCCGCCTTTGAAGTAAAAGTCTCGTACCCCTCATTCACCATATTCTGTATGGTCTGTTTTTCTGCATCCGACATCTTTCGGGTCAGTGAAGGAGAATCGGCAAACTCATGGGTCTTCACCCCGTCAAACGTGATTCCCAGCTTGTCATTCATCAGCTTCTGGGAATTCATTAAAAGACCGAAGATACCTATGGAACCGGTAATGGTAGTAGGGTGTGCCACAATGGTATCACATCCCATGGCCATATAATACCCGCCCGAAGCTGCCACATCCCCCATTGAGGCTATCACCGGTTTTTCCTTACGGGTCAGCTGAATCTCCCGCCACATGATATCGGAGGCCATGGCGCTTCCGCCCGGTGAGTTGATCCGTAACACAACGGCTTTTACTTTCTTATCCTTGCGCGCTCTCCGGATTTCCTTCACGAAATCATCTGAGCCGATCACCCCGGTATTTCCCTGCCCCTGAACGATCTCTCCCTCTGAAACAATTACCGCGATCCTGTTCTCCGAACTGCCTGATTTAACATATTTCTTCGCTTTGCCATAAGCGCTCAGTCCCACATAGGAGATTTTGGCATCTGACTTCAAGCCCAGCTTTTTGCGGATCACCTCCTCGTATTGATCGGTATAAGCCTCGGCGGAAACTATTCCGTTCCGGATACTCTCCTCTGCCGAGAGCATGGAAGCCTTATTCAGGATCCCGTCTACCTGCTCTTTCGTCATCTTTTTATCACCTGCAAAACCACTGTAAATATGACCGGCAATAGAACCGATGTACTGGCTGACCTGCTCTTTGCTTTCCGCGCTCATATCCGTCCGGATAAACGGCTCCACCGCACTCTTAAACTCTCCTACCCGGAAAACCAGCGGCTCCAGTCCGAGCTTATCCAGTGTTCCCTTAATAAAGGTCACCTCGTTTGACAGCCCGTTAAATTCTGCCGAACCCAGGGGATGAATAAAAGAACTATCGGCCAGCGCTGCTATCAGCACTGCTTTTTCCGACAGAAAATCACTATACGTATAGATAAATTTCCCTGACTTTTTGAAATCTTTCAGGGCCGCTCTGACCTCTTCCATTTCGCCGAAGCCCAGCATAGGACTATTCATGGTAATGCTGATCCCCTTGATATTCGGATCGAGCGCTGCATTGGCTACAGCATTTTTAAAATCATTCAGCCCGATATTCAGAACCCCGCCACCGAACATTTCCGTAAACGGGTCTTCCGGCATGGCCAGTTCTGTAAACTGGCTGTCAAAATTTAATTTCAGTACGGTTTTTTCTTTAACCGTAGTAACAGAATCACCCCTGGAAAGCATGGAACCTATCCCTACCATAACAAAGAAGGATAAGATCATAAACAGGAATAAGCCTATTATCGTGGCCAGCACATATTTGAGAAACTGAAGCATTATAATCCATTTTAAAATTCATACAAAAATAATACATCCCGTGTCACCTGCTCTCCTGAAATAATCAAACGGAAAAATAACGGGGTGAATGGTCAGAACTCCCGCCCTACGGTGAAAAACAATTTCCTTTCCCCCATCTGGTTAAAAGAATAATAGGCCCGCAGGTTCACATTATAAAAGGTCACCACGTCTATTCCTGCCCCGCCCCCGATCAGGTGATCATTACTGAGCCGTGAATTACTTCTTTCCGGATTAAAGTTTTTCACATAAGCGTAATCAAGATAAACATTCGGGTAAACCGCCACGGGAACAATGGAAAATTCCTTCTTCCGGATAATCCACCCGATGTTAAACTTATGTTCAAAGGCTTTAAACTTCAGGGTATTCCTGTTCAAAACAAAATATTGACCATCAATAACATAAAGCTCGTACCCCCGGGCAATATTCCCCCCGTACCCCAACCCGCTCACCAGAAAATAATTCTGCTTCCTGGGGAAAGAGGCCTTGCCCCGCACCCCTATTTCAAGAAACCATTTCTCTGCCAGCGGAAAATAGCGGTTAGCCGTAAGCAACACGTTGGTCTGATCTTTCCCGTACAGGGCAAAAAAATGATTAATGTTCGCAGCAAAAAAAGTACCTTTAAGCGGGTATTGTCTCACATCCCGGAAATCCGCCCGGTATTCATAGCCGATATTCAGCAGTGTCTGGTTGTTTTTTCCTTCGCCGAAATACGCCGGGTTGGCTCTCACTACCGTATCAGCTATCCGGTTTCTGGAAAACCCCAGAAAAACGGTATGGAAATAGTTATAATCCCGGCGGTATCGGAATTCGGCCGATCCTCCGTAACGGCTGAGGGTCAGGCTGTCTGAGCTTATAAAAGAGAGTTTATCGTTCCATGTACGGTAAGCCAGATTCCGGCGTGAGGTATAAAACACCCGGCCCGACACCCCGAACCGCTTTTTTTTATCGATATACGGCCGGGAGTAGCCCAGGTAATAATGGGGTGCAAAACCCAGGTAAACGCCCGCCGAAAAAATATCTGCATTCCCTGTAAAATTGTACTGGTTGAGGTTTACGCCGTAGGTCAGCCGGCGAAGGTCTCTTCCCCGTTCATACCACCACTCGTTGAAACTGCGATCGCTCAGCGCCAGGTAAGGCAGCACCGACCAGTACCAACGTTCCTTCACATAAATGGTAACATCCACCTTCAGAAGTGAATCTACCGTGTGGCCGATAATGGTTTCCAGAAAAAGATTGGTATTAATCAGATTAGAGCGGGTGAGCTCAAACTTTTCACTGAGCCGGTCTGCCGAGATAAAGTCGCCTTCTTTAAAGACCACCTCCCTTTCAATAATAGAAGTTCTGGTTACCCTGTTCCCTTCGATCCGGATACTCCTTACCTGGTAAATAGGGGAATCGAAGGCTTCGGCTTCTCCCCCCCAAAACCACAAAACTGCTAATAAGAAACCGGTTAATCTCAATCCTGATATTTTACAAATAGTTGCAAATATATCTCAATAATACCGGAAATCAACGAACCGGAACCGGAATCCGGCCCTTATTTTTTGGCTATTCTTATCTGAAAACCCGCAGTATTTTGTAGTTTTGCGGCTTCAAACATCAGCGAATGAATTATTCTTTATCGCATATACCGGAGCGCACCTCCCAGCCCCGTAATAACGGCCTCACCATGGTCATGGACAAAGGCCTGAGCCTCGGCGAGGCGGAGAACTTCCTTTCCAAAGCCTCCCGTTTTGTAGACATCATCAAATTAGGATGGGCCACTTCCTACATTACGGAAAATCTGAAAGAGAAGATTGACCTGTACCATTCTCATCATATCCCCGTGTATTTCGGAGGTACGCTGTTCGAAGCTTTCGTGGTCAGGAACCAGTTTGAGGACTACCTGCGCGTTCTCGACAAGTTCGGGCTGGAATATGCGGAAGTCTCTGACGGCTCCATTACCCTGCCCCACGAGGACAAGTGTAAATATATTTCCCGGCTGGCCACCCGCGGAAAAGTGCTTTCAGAAGTAGGCTCGAAAGACGCGGAGAAGATATTTGCTCCCTATAAGTGGATCGACCTCATGCGGAGTGAGCTGCAGGCGGGTTCATGGAAGGTGATCGGCGAAGCCCGTGAAAGCGGCAATATCGGCCTGTACCGGAGCTCAGGAGAAGTGCGCCAGGGACTGGTAGATGAGATCATCAATGCCATTTCTGCGGAAAACATCATCTGGGAAGCTCCCCAAAGACCCCAACAGGTTTATTTTGTAAAGCTGATCGGCCCTAATGTGAACCTGGGTAACATTGCCCCTGAAGAAGCCATTGCCCTTGAAACCACCCGCCTCGGGCTGCGAAGCGACACTTTTGCATCGTTTTTACCGGAAGATATCAAACAAAAATACAAACTGGGTAAATACTTCCAGGACGAACGACTAAAACAAGATAACTGATCATGGAACTGGTTCACTTCATCATTGATTTTTTAAAAGATCCGCTGACTGTTCTGCAACAGTTTCTTGCCGAGTACGATAAGCTTACCTACGCGCTGCTTTTCCTGGTTGTATTTATGGAAACCGGCCTCATTATCATGCCGCTTCTGCCCGGAGATTCCCTGCTTTTTGCAGTAGGGCTTCTGGCCGCCTCTACAGGGCAGCTTGACATCAACGTGGTGATTCCGCTGCTGATCTGTGCGGCCCTTCTGGGAGATAATGTGAACTATTTTGTAGGGAGCCGTTTCGGAAAATATATCAAATCCCGTGAAAAAATCCTGTTCCTCAAACGGGAGTATATTGAACAGACCGAAGAATTTTATGCCAAACACGGCGGACTTGCCGTGATCCTGGCCCGTTTTATGCCTATCATCCGTACGGTTGCCCCTTTTGTGGCCGGCGCCGGAAGTATGCGCTACCCCCGGTACATCCTTTTCTGCATCATCGGAGCAGTGGTATGGGTAACCAGCATTACCCTGCTGGGATATTTCCTGGGGGCCAATGAGTGGGTAAAAGCCAATTTTGAAAAAGTGGTTCTGGGTATTATCTTTATCTCCGTGCTTCCGATGATCATTGGTTTTATTAAAATGAAATTCGGGAAAAATGCAAGTGCCAGCTAACAGGTTCGGACTGATCGGGTTTCCGCTCTCCCATTCCTTTTCAAAACGGTATTTTACGGAAAAATTCCAGGAGATGGGCATTTCAGACACCCACCGTTATGATCTTTTTGAAATAAAAGATATTAATGCCCTCCCGGGCATCATTGCAGAAACGGAAGGCCTGAGAGGGTTAAACGTGACCATCCCGCATAAGCTGAATGTACTCCGCTTTCTTTCCGAGATCGATCCCGCGGCCCGGCGCATCGGGGCCGTCAATGTGATAAAGATAACAAACGATCAGCAGCTTAAAGGCTATAACAGCGATTACTACGGCTTCCGTCGTTCGCTGGAAGAGTTCCTGGACGGAAATACACCCGAAAATGCCCTGGTGCTGGGTAACGGCGGTGCAGCACGTGCTATATGTGTAGCCCTGGAAGATATGAATATCCCGTACAGGCTGGTGTCGAGATCGGCAGAGGATAACCGCATCTCGTATGAAAAGGCCGATACCTTGCTCAAAACTCACACGCTGATTATCAACTGTACCCCTTTGGGTACATATCCGGCCGTTGACACGGCTCCCGGCCTGGATTACGACCTGATGGGACCGGGTCATTTTCTTTACGACCTGGTGTATAACCCGGAAGAAACTCTTTTTATGAAAAAAGGAAAAGCACGGGGAGCCAGAACTATCAACGGCTACCGGATGTTGGTATACCAGGCGGAGAAGTCGTGGGAAATCTGGAATTCCTGATCCGGAAATACTCACTACTCTTAACTCACTACTCGAAACTATATTATGAAATACAAAAAGCATATCTTTATCTGCACCAATGATAAGCCCGCACCCAAAAAATGCTGCGGAAGTGAGCGGGGAATGGTGTTGGTAGACCTCTTCAAGGAAAAGCTCAAAGAACACGGGCTGAACAAAACCATGCGGGCACAGAAAACGGGCTGCCTGGATGTATGTGCCTTTGGCCCCGGTGTAGTGGTGTACCCCGAAGGAGTATTCTACGGCGGTGTCACACCGGAAGATGTGGATGAGATCTTCGAAAGTCACATTCTGAACAACAAGCCTGTAGAACGTCTGATCCTTCCGGAAGAATGACCGAGCATGTTTTCTTTGACCTCGATCATACCCTATGGGATTTTGAAAGGAATTCGGAAACCTGTCTGCAGGAGATTCACACCCTCTCCATTGCCGGGCGCGTTTCGTACCACGCATTTATAAGTACTTTCCGGGTTATTAATAAAGGGCTCTGGCGACAGCTGGAAGCCGGTACCATCACCCACGACGAGCTGAGAAAAGCCCGTTTCCGGAATACCCTTCTCACCCTGGACGTGCCCTGTACGGAAGAAGAGTCTCTGGCCATGAATGAACAGTTCATGCAATTGCTTCCGGCGCAGAAGCACCTGATCGAGGGCGCTATTGACGTGCTGGAATACCTGCATCCGAAATACCAGCTGCACATTATCAGTAACGGATACCTCGATATCCAGACCCGGAAAATGACCGGAAGCGGCATCCTCTCCTATTTCCGTCATATCATTACCAGTGATATTTCGGGAGCACGGAAACCTGACAGGAAAATTTTTGATTACGCTTTAAGATCTGCCGGAACCACTGCAGAACGCTCCGTTTATATCGGGGATGATGAAATTGCCGATAAAGCCGGATCTGAAATTGCCGGTCTGCCCTTCATTCACTTTGACCCGTCGGGTCATGCTGCCGCCCCGGGGGTAATCCGGGAGCTGGTGGCGCTGAAAAGTATTTTATGATCCATTTTTCAGGCTGCTGAGGTAGCTGATCAGGTCAAGCATATCCTGCTCCGGTAAAGGGAAAGAAGGCATGAATGATTCCTTATCCAGTACCTGAACAGATTTCACCTGGTTAAGCGGATACTTCCGTTGTTCCCGTTCACCCAATACCTTTACCAGATAAGCATCAGAAGTTTTACTGGTAACAATAGCCTTCATGGTAGTGCCGTCAGCAAAAGTGATAAGGCTCGTCTCATACCCCAGATTAATACCCTGCTCCGGGTAAACAACAGCCTTGTAAAGTCCTTCTTTGGTCAGCTTTTTACCGATCGATTCGAGAGAAGGACCGAAATCACTGCCGGCTGTTCCGTCACTGTGGCACACGGTACACATCGTCCGGAACGCTGTTTTTCCTTTTTCGGCATCCCCTTTCCCGGAACTGAAATCAGGCACAGGAAAAGCCTGGGCAGGTTCCGGAGTTCCGTAAACATGCTCGAACTCCACTTTTATATCGTTATGGAATGTTTTGGCCAGCACTTTCCTGGCGGCAGGGATCAGCTCTTTACTTACTTTGTTCACTTTCATCAGGTCCCACAGCCGTACATCGCTCATATAGCCTTCCATCGCCAAAACAGCTGCTTCTCTCAGCTCAAAAGGATATTTCCGGTTGGTAAATACCTGGATAAGCTGCCTGGTCACCACTTCATGGTCAACCAGGCCCATCCGTTCTATTCTTCTCACCGCAAAGCTTTTATCCAGGGGTTTCCGGTTTAGCGCTTCTTTCAGAATTCCTATCCCGTACAGGGCATTGGCTACTTCTGCCGCCTGCCGGTAAAGCGCCGGATCTTCACTGTTATCCAGAATATTCAGAATACGGGTTCGCTCGCCTGAAAGCCGGTATTTCAGTACGATATCCAGGAAGTCGTGATCATTTTTTATACCGGCAAGCACGCCGGGAATCATCTTTTGAAAATCGGTATTCTGCAAAATAGATTCTGTATCAAAATGCTTGAAAATAAGCAGCTTTTGCTCTTCTGCTGCTGAGGTCTTCAGCAATTCCAGCAAGGCCTTGTTACGGGCGCCGATCTCCTGAAAATCAAAGGCCCTGAAATAACGCATCGAGCTGTCAAATGGCGTATTCCGGATAATTTCCGCCAGGTACCCCGGCGTATTTTTACTCCGGCTTCTCCAGATGATATCACGGGCTTCCGGGCGGTTCAGCCAGGATATTCCGGCCAGGTACTTTTCAAGGTAGGTGTCCCAATGCCCCGTTGCACCGATGCCCAATGCCTCCAGAAACCAGCGGTCATTCCCTTTATAGGCACGGGCCAGGTTCAGCCAGGCCACAGGGTTTTCGGTGAGATAGATCCGTGTCGCCACCGCCTGTTTAACCTGGTAAGAGGGGTCAAGTGACATCCGTATAAAAAAAGGCGAGTTATCTTCCCGGGAAGCCATCCGTACCGTAGCTGCCCGGATATCTTCCTCCGGGTGACGGGAGAATTCTTCAAGGTAAGAAGGGTTGAGTTCTTTCAGCAGCCACAGTGCACGCGACGTATATACGGCATGGTTTCCTTTGGCCAAGGCATACAACACCTTCTCCGCAGCCCGGCCTTGACGCTTCAGGCCTGTCCATGCCATATAACGAACCGAATTGGAAGGATTCTTCAACGCCTCGATACAGGAGGTTACATCGTTAAAATCATATACAGGAACCTTATAATTCCCTTTCCCTTTAGGGAAAACCCGGTAAATCCTGCCTTTTTCAAGATCGCCAACAAAATGCCCGCCAACACCCACATCATACCAGTCAGCTACAAAAACAGAACCGTCAGGGCCGGCCGCTACATCTGAAGGTCTGAACCATTGGTCCTTTTTAGAGGCATCCAGCACCACCTGCCTGCTTAAGCTGTAACCTGCATCCACCTTGTGAATCCCGTAGGCAGTAATATCGTTGTTGACTGCATCGCCCAGGAAGAGTGCCCCGTTATACCTTTCAGGGAGAAGTTCTCCCTCATAAACAAAGATGCCGGTAGGAGAACCGGCTCCGATAACCCTGAGATTCGGCACTACGCCGGGATCATTCTGATGCCAGTGCTGCTTCCACACCGAATCCTCCTTGTTGGTACGGTAAGCCCGCCAGTCTGCACCGGTCATTTCATCTTTATATCCGTAGTTCCCGTAGGGTAAGACATAGTTGATCCGGTTACTTCTGACCCCGTCATCATCATTATCACTCTGCCAGATACGCCCGAAAGAGTCGAGGCATAGCTCATAATTGTTCCTGAAGTTCCAGCCGATGACCTCAAAGTTTCTGGCATCAATATCGCAGCGGAGAGCCATACCGTCCTGAAACGGTTGTAAGGTCTGGCCGATTTCACGCCCGTGGATATCCTTCAGGGGCCTGCCGTCGGGGTCGGTCAGACCCACCCCGTGATTCCCGAAGTTAAAATAGAGCTTGCCGTCAGGCCCGAAAACCATGGCATGTACACCGTGATCGCTTTGGAGGCCGTCGCGGGTCTTGAAAAGAACCTCCTTCCTGTCCGGTATGTCATCGCCGTCCTCATCCGTAAAAACAAATACGTTCGGACTGGCAGAAACGATAACCCGGTTGCCCAGCACGCATATTCCCAGCGCTGCATTGACATCTTCTCCCTGGTAGAACACTTTGGTCTTATCGGCTTTACCGTCACCGTCTGTATCTTCAAGAATCAGAATCTTATCTCCCTTTTTTTCATAAGGTATGTGATTCACATCGTTCCGGTAATTATACGCCTCGCAAAGCCATACCCTTCCCTTATGGTCGATATCCATATTGGTAGGGTTAAATACATCCGGTTCAGAAGCAAATAGCCCGGCTTCCAGCTCGCTATCAGGCACATTTATTCCTTCAATAGTAATAAACGCCTTCTTTTTTCCCTCCGGGAAACGATCAAAGCGATCTTCTGAATTCTTTTTACAGGAAACTCCTGCCAGGAGCAGTGCAATTATAAGCGCAGTTCTAAACATCATACGTATGTGCAATAAGCGGCACAAATCTACATCATTTCGTACGATTTCAAGAAATTATAAACCTTTCTCTTAAGCCAGCCGGGGGAATGCGGCATTCCGTTTGTCTTCCGAACCACCGGAACCGGTTTTTGGCTACAAGGTTATAAAGCCGGTCTGCTGCTGACCTCGGAATAAAACGCAGGACTCTCACCCAACGCCAGGCCGGAAGATACTTCAATAGCTCAAACACGGCTGCCGACCGTACAAAAAAACGGTCTTCATTCATAAAGACCATAGTTTCACCCTGTTGCAACTCTTCCGTCAGCTTTTCCTTCGCATAAACACTTTGTAAAGAAGCAAAACGGATATTCCCCGAAGGGTTACGTTCAGCTATCCAGCGGGCAGCCCTATTGCAAAGGACACATTCTCCGTCAAAAAACAAAACCGGCATATTTCCATAGCTTCAGATAACCCAGAAGCAGTATCATAACGATAAATGCAACACCAAAATACATAAAAACAGCAGCATATTTTTTACCATGAATCAGTGTGCCGCGAACCTTCCCCATTCCTAGGCTAACCCATAGGGCCACAAAAAACAACACCAGCACTTCCACACTCAGGAACCGGTTGGGATCTTCCCCCCCGAATACATCCCGTAGTACAAACACCAGCGCAATTGCCAGGTTAAGGTAGGTAAAAAAACCGGCTATTCTGAGCATAGTCCAGTGCTTTTGCTCAAATCTCCGGATCTGGGAACCACCCCGGAAGCCTCTCCAGGTAACCAAAAGCAGGTAAAGACAGGTGATGTACATCAGACCGTCCTGAATAATATTCATGTTACAGGGTATAAATCCCTTCAAAATTAGAGCATATTCTCCGGTTTATTCCAAAACATGTCCGTATTTTCTTATTTGCCCTGCATCAGATGGAGCTCTATACGGTTCTGTTTATGAGCGTATGATCTTCTGTTCCACCTCTGCTCTGTAGTTCCGGCCAATCGGGATCTCATTCTCCCCGATAATGATCCTGTTTCTTTCAATCCGTCTCACTTTGTCTTTGGCTACGACAAATGATTTATGGGTACGGATGAATTTTTCCGAAGGAAACATCTGATGTACGGATTTAACCGACCCTTTGACCACAATTTTCTTTGCGGCAGCGTGGATAATAGCATAATCTTTGAGCCCCTGGATGTGGGTTATATCTGACATCGCGAGCCGGATACGGTTAACGCCGCTCTTTACAAAAATAAAGCCTGCTCCGGTTTCCTTCTCCTCCAGAAATGCATCATCCGAACGGAGCAGCAGAAATTCTTTTACCCGGTCTGCGGCCAGCTTAAAACGTTCATAGGAGAAAGGCTTTAACAAAAAATCAATCACCCCCAGCTCAAACCCTTCCAGGGCGTAATCACGGAAAGCCGTGGTAAACACGGTTACAGGTGCCTGGCTCAACGACTTCAGCAACTCGATACCACTCATCTCGGGCATTTCAATATCCAGGAAAATAACATCTGCCGGGTTAGCAGATAAAAATGCCTGTGCTTCAAAGGCATTGCTAAACCGATCCAGAAGGGTCATGTCTTCCCGCCTGTCTATAAAATCTGCCAGTACCTCCCGGGCTAACGGTTCATCATCAATAATGATACAGGTCAGCATAACCGTCTAATTTTTAAAGAAACGCGGTATTCTGTCACCTGGTCATCGGTTTGCAGATCATACTCTCCGGGATAGAGAAGCTCCAGCCTGTTTCGCAGGTTGACCAGCCCGATCCCCCTGTGTTCACCCTTTTTCCGCCGGTTCGTTTTATTGTTCACCACAAGAACGTCCAAATCCTGCTCTACGCGGATATCCATATGCAGGTAGGCATGGCGAATAGCTTTGCTGATGCCATGCTTGAATGCGTTTTCCACCAAAGGCAGCAGTAAAAAAGGAGGAGTGGAACAGCGGTCAACCGGTCCGGTAACGGTCATCCTGATATCTGCCTGATCGCCGTGCCGGAGCTTTTCCAGCTCAAAGTAGTTCTCCAGATAACGGATCTCTTTTTCCAAAGGTACCTGCACCTCGTTACTTTCATACAGCATATATTCCATCAGGGCTGAAAGCTTCAGCACTACCCCGGGAGCAAGGTCCGATTTTTTCAAGGTCAGCGCATAGAGATTATTCAGGGCGTTGAACAGGAAATGGGGATTGACCTGAGAACGCAGATAGTTTACCTCGGCCTGCAGTTTCTCCACCTTCATATCCTGTAACTGCTTTCTCTGTTCGTACCAGTCAATGCTGGATTTGAGAGCCACCATCAGAACCAGGTAAAAGAAGGTATGGCTGAAATTGTATGCCACTGAAATATACAACGAGCTGTTGCCCCTTACCCCGATCAGGAAACCGAACATCAGGTAATCAAAAATGCCCTGTAATACCAGGCACAGGATCACCAGCCCCAGGCTGAATAAAAAATAAGACGTGTATTTCTGCCTGGTGAGGTATTTCGGAATCAGCCAGTTAATATTCAGCCAGGCCAGAGCAATCAATAAGCCGATTCTTATCAGCGAACAAAGGAAAAAATCCGGCAGACCCAGCTTTTGGATAAGATATTTCCTGTCCCACAGGAATACGATCGTTACCAGGATCCAGAAACCCAGATAAATCCAGTCTTTACGACTTTTCAGGGAAGGCGTTTTCCACATAGCACTGAGTTTTAGCGGTATTACCGGGGATATTCCAGGATATTTCTTCCCAAATATATATGTCTTTCGCTTTTATAGGGACTTTTACCCGATGCGGCATCGTAGAATTTAAGTATCCCGCTTCTACCCCGGCCCTCCAGCCTTTTCCTTTCATTTTCTGTAAGGAAGAAGCCTCACCCCTTCTTCAGCCTGTACCGGCGGCTCCCGTCACCCATACCTCTGCCCTATTTCCTGTTCAGAACGGAAGGCCGTCATCTTCAGAGACCTGGGGCAGGGATTCGTTGGAAACCTGGGCTTTCCGGCTCAGCATCTGCATGTTCATTGCCCTGATCTTGGTGGAGTAGCGCTCTACCTGGTTTGTATCCGTATATTTCTCCGTCCGGATCCTTCCTTCCACGTAGAGACTGTCTCCTTTCCTGACATATTGCTCCACGATCCCGGCCAGTCCGCCCCAGAATTCCACCCGGTGCCATTCCGTGTCTTCCACCCGCTCTCCGTTTTTATTTTTATAAATTTCCGTAGTGGCCAGGCGAACGGATGCCACTTTATCGCCGCTGGGGAGTGTTTTCACCTCGGGGTCTGCTCCCAAATTACCAATTAACAAAACCTTGTTTAACGCTGCCATGATGTTCCTGTTAAAATTGTTAAAAATATTTTGCTGTGTCGACGGGCTAAAATTGCAGGACACTCTTAAAACCAGGCGGTAAATAAACGCTTATATTCGAATGTAACCGTTTACTGTCGGATATATTGTTCATTTTAAACAATTTATATCTTGTTTTTTCCTCAGAAGAAAACTTTTTCATTGTTTTGCAACAGATATGAAAATCTTCGGAAGCTAAGACAAAAAACCTCTGTCTTCCGAACTATCTCCCTCAAAAAGGGATTTAAAAAATAATGAGTTGTCCCAAACGTTCCTATCTTTCGGAAGAATTAGCGGTAATGGCGTTACTGGAGGTTCGCAGCCGGTTTGAAATGAATTCATCGGTGACTGTCTATTGTTGTGAAGAATGCGGACTGTGGCATCTGACCTCCAAAGGAAATATGCATCCTGAGCTGGCCGCTTCTCTCCGATCGGGAGAAATGAACCGCCGTAAGGAAGCGGATCACTGGGAAAGAAAACTGAGATAAGCGTGGAATTTGTAGCTATAGATTTTGAGACTGCTACCGCACAAAAGGACAGCGCATGCGCCGTGGGGGTAGTATGGGTTAAGGGACTGGATATCATGGAAGAATATTATACGCTTATCCAGCCGCCGAACAATGAGTATAATTTCTATAACTCCCGTGTGCATGGAATCCGTGCACGGGACACGGCGGATGCGCCCTCTTTTAAAGAGATTTATCCCCGCCTGAAGACCATCCTGCACGGGAAAAAGATGGTGGCCCATAACGCCTCTTTCGATCGTGACATCTTGTACTACAGCATGTTAAGCGCGGGACTCAATTATGCCGAGCTTGAGCTGCCCAAAAAATGGGACTGTACCGTTAATATTTACCGGAGAAAGGGCCTTCCGAAGGTCAACCTGGCCGCCTGCTCCAAGCTTTACGGCATTGATCTCCGCCACCATAATGCCCTCTCGGATGCAAAGGCCTGCGCCAAATTGTATATGATCCATCACAATCCGTTGTTCACCCACCTTATACCGCAAAAAGAAGCCTTAAAAACAGGTTAAGCTGATTTAAGGCAAACAATTTCGTATTTTTGAGGAAAAATTGACATATGCTGAAAACAGAAGAGTTATACATGAAGATAGGCGTCAGCGTGGCTGCTTTTGTTCTTCTTTTGGGAATCCGCGAAATCTCCAGGGTCGTCATCCGGAATCATGCCAGAAAATATGAGCTGGATGAATCACAGCGGGTTTATGCCAACAAATTTTTTAACTTTACACTGGCCATACTCCTGTTCATCATCCTGGGAATTGTTTGGGATATCTCCGTAAAAGGCCTTTCCGTGTATTTTGCCTCTGTCTTTGCCGTGGTCGGGGTAGCCCTTTTTGCCCAGTGGTCGATCATCAGCAACATCACGGCATCGATCATCCTGTTTTTTAACTCACCGTTTAAGATAGGTTCAAGAATCCGTATTATGGACAAAGACGATTCAGTGGAAGGCAAGGTATACGATATTACTTTTTTTAATATCCATATTGAAACCGATGAAGGGCTGATCATTTCCTATCCGAATAACCTGGCACTTCAGCGGCCCATTGTGCTCATGAGTGACCACCCGAACTGATAAACATGCTAACATGAGCCTCCCGGAAAAGTTTTCAGCCCGTTTAAAGAATATTTTAGGCGCTACGTACGAAGAATTCGAAAAGGCGCTTCAGACGGAGTCGCCGGTAAGCATCCGGTTAAACCCCCTAAAGCCTCTAAAGCCGTCTTTTACCTTAAGCCGGCCTGTTTCATGGGCTTCACAGGGATATTACCTGGAAAGCAGGCCCGTATTTACCCTGGATCCGGCATTTCATGCAGGTGCCTATTATGTGCAGGAGGCCTCCTCCATGATCATTGAGCACATTGTAAAAAATCACGCACCTGCCGGAAGTCCGCTGAAAGTGCTCGATCTGTGTGCTGCCCCCGGAGGGAAAACCACCCATCTGGCCTCGATTTTATCGGAAGATGACCTGCTTGTGGCCAATGAGGTTATTAAAAGCCGGGTAGGTATTCTGAAGGAAAACCTAATAAAATGGGGTTTCCCGAACACGATCATTGTTAACCAGGACCCTGAAACTTTTGCTGACCTGGAAGGTTTTTTTGACATCGTGCTGGTAGATGCCCCCTGCTCGGGTGAAGGCATGTTCCGAAAAACACCGGATGCCGTCAACGAATGGTCGGAAGAAAATGTGGCAGTCTGCTCTGCCCGTCAGAAACGCATTCTCAGTGCGGCTGCCATGCTGGTGGCCCCGGACGGGCTCCTGATTTACTCTACCTGTACCTATAACTCTTCTGAAAACCAGGAAAATGCCGGATGGCTTACCCGGACCCTCGATTTTGAACCGGTAGAAGTGAGCACTCCGAAAGAATGGGGAATAGTACAGGGCAACCCCGGCCTTCAGTTTTTCCCTCACCGTACAAAAGGTGAAGGCTTCTATGTCACGGCTTTCAGAAATAAAAGCCGTGACGAACGCTATGTTAAAGGCAAGCCCAACATTCCCCGGCTACCCCGGAAACAGGCCGGGCTACTGGCCCGATGGATCCGGCCGGAATCTTACACTGATTTCGAATATTTTCTGAAAAATGACGGCGTGGTAACTGCCATACGGCAAAGCCTGCTCAACGAAACCGGTTCTGTGCTCAGGGCATTGCAGAAACGTTCTTCCGGCCTCGAGCTGGGCCATTTTAAAGGCAACGACTTTATTCCGTCACACGCCCTGGCCTTATCAGGGTTGGTTTCGGAAGATATTCAGCACATTGATGTTACGGAAAGAGATGCCCTGCTTTACCTGAAAAAAGAGGCCTTTGAATTGACCGGACATGCCAGCGGATGGGCACTGATCACCTATCAGAATCTGGGCCTGGGCTGGGTTAAAATTATCGGGGACCGGGTGAATAATTATTTACCGGCCGAATGGCGGATAAGGATGAGACTGGAGGAATAATTTTTTGAAAAAATTCACTTTATAAAGTGAAAAATTGCTTTCTTTGCAAAAAAAGCAATGCCATGGCAAAGTATAAAACCCCCAAAAAATCCAACGCTGAAGCCGCCGAGCCCGCAATAATGTATACTATTCCTGTTTTCAGGAATTATGCCATTAAAAATGAATACCATCTTATCAAAAAAGCGCACGAAGGGCTGAAAACCGAAGTATTTTATGCTCTGGCTGATGCCATCAGGATGCCGGAAAAAACACTGGCGTCTGTCATTAACCTCTCGCCCAGAACCATCAGCAACTACAGGGATCAGGAAAAAGCCCTGGATCCCAATTATAGTGAACACCTCCTGAAGCTTATCAATCTGTATGATCTGGGGGAGGAGATTTTCGGTTCTTTCGAGGAGTTTTCCCTCTGGATGCACCGCCCCTTCTTTAATTCTGATGAAAGGCCCATGGATCTGATCACCACACCGGGGGGCGTAGACCTGGTCAGGAAAGAAGTAGAAAAACTGGCTCAAGGGTACCCTGTCTGATGCTGGTATACAGAATAGTTCATAAAAAATACGTCGGTACCCTTTTTGCCGGCGGACTAACAGGCCGCTGGAACAGCGAGGGTAAAAAGGTATTGTATACCGCGGGCACTGTATCACTGGCCTACCTGGAAACGCTGCATCACCGGAAGGGACTGGGTTTTAATAATGATTTCCGGATCATGGTCATCTATCTTCCGTCTCAGGCCTCTTTCCTTGATATTGCTTCCTCTCAGCTTCCTTCCGGCTGGCGGAACTTCAGAAACTACGAAGCCTGTCAACGCATAGGGGATGACTGGTTTGAGCGGTCAGAGCATCTCTGCCTCCGGGTACCTTCTGCCGTTGTACCGGAAAACCAGAATATCATAATCAATACATTGCACCCGGATTACCCTCATGTTAAACTGATCGAAACCTTTGACTTCAGCCCGGATGAGCGCCTGGAGCAAATAATCAAACAATACCGGGACCAGCCTTCACTTTAAGACGCACAAAGCTTCGTGATCTTTAGCAAAAAGTATGGAATTCCCGATAAAAAGACGCTGAATCCTGATTAAAAAATAAGAGAATTGCTTATTCAGAATTCCGATTGTATTTTTGTCATCTTTATCGTAGCGTATGGCTCAAAAGTTCGCATTTACCATCTGTTCCATCAACTATCTGGCCCAGGCAAAGATACTGGCAGACTCCATCCGGCAAACCAACCCTGATTATGAGTTTGTGATAGGCCTCTGTGACAAAATAGAAGGGAGCGAAGTGGACAAAAATAAACTCACCGGGCTGAACCTGCTGGAAGTTCATACGATCGGCATAGACGGTTTTAATGAGATGACAGATCGGTATGACATCACCGAACTCAATACCGCAGTAAAGCCCTTCTATTTCAATTATTTCTTCAATACCCGGCCTGATATTGAACGGATCATTTATTTCGATCCGGACATTGAGATTTTTGACCGGCTGACAGGAATAGAAGAGGGCCTGGATACGCACAATATTATTCTTACCCCCCATTTTTACACCCCGATTTTCGACAAAAAAAGTCGTACCGAACAACAAATGTTCGTTAACGGCATATATAATTTGGGTTTTTTAGCCGTTAAACGATCAGAGGAAACTTCCAAATTCCTTCATTGGTGGATGACGAAGCTGAAAACAGAATGCTATATGGACATTCAGAACGGGATGTTTGTAGACCAGTTGTACTGCAATATGGTTCCGCTTTACTATGAAGGCGTGAAGATAGACAAGTACCCGGGTTACAATATCTCTTACTGGAACCTGCATGAACGTACGCTTACCTTTGAAAACGGTAAATACAAGGCCAATGGCGTACCTCTGGTATTCTATCATTACAGCGGCATCCATGTCAGCGACCCGGTCAATATCTCAAGATGGCAGAACCGATTTGATCTAAATAACCGTCCGGACCTTGCACCGCTTTTCAAAAACTACCGGAGCCAGCTGAAGGCAAATGATAACGACTATTTTAAGAAGATACGTTGCTATTATCTGAAACCGGCGCCTCCGGCCCCTTCGAAAAGCCTGCTGAAGAAAATCTTGACAGGAGCAACTTTCAGAATCTACCATTTCTTTGAAAAATTACCTGTCTGAAAGCTATGAACATCCTGCTCGCTACATTAGTATTCCCCTACCCCATCAATGACGGTGGCAAAAGCGGTACCTTCCGTATGGTAGATTCCCTCCGGGAGAATCATACCGTTACCCTCATTGTGCCGGAGAGTACTGAAACCCATCTCAGCGAGCTAAAGAAGCTCTGGCCGGATGTAAACATCAAGACCTTCCGTCAGTCGCCCGGAGCCCCGAAAGACGGGGTAATTGTCAATTTTCTGAAGAATATCAGCGGCAGAAAGCAAAAACTAACCAAAGAACAGGTGATGAAGCAGGAGATGCACCTGAATACTTCCAATCTCATCAACTATTATTTTGAAGATCTGCTGAATGTTTTCCAGAGCGAAATCCTCCTGGGAATTTTTGACCTGGTACAGATCGACTTTATCGATATTGCTCCGCTGGTGCATTTCATCCCCAAAGAAATCCCGAAGATATTTGTGCATCACGAGATCCGCTACAAACGGATGATGCTTGAAAAATCTACCATACCTGATCACCGGGCTGCTGATGACTGGAAGATCCAGAATACACGGATACTGGAGATCGGACTGATCAACCGGTTTGATAAGGTGGTATGCCTGACAGAAACCGACAGACAGATTCTGCAGCAGGATGGGGTCAGCAAAGAAAAGCTGGAAGTTTCCCCTCTTCCCATGGTGATGTTCGAACATGAGATCAATCAGCCATTTGTATCGGAAAACCGCCTGATTTTCCTTGGTCCCGACCAGCATTATCCCAACCTCGACGGAATTGACTGGTTCCTGAGCAACTGCTGGGGCGAGATTCAGCGACTTAACCCGGGCGTACAGCTGAGCATTGTGGGCCGATGGTCAGCCGAGAAGAAAAAGTGGTTTGAAGAATACGAAAATGTCACTTTTGAAGGTTTTGTACCCGACCTGGAAACTGTCATGAAGGGATCCGTAATGATTGTTCCGCTCCGGATCGGAAGCGGCATGCGCATGAAGATCCTGGAAGGTGTTTCCTACCATGTACCGGTAGTGAGCACTTCAGTAGGTGCCGAGGGACTTCCGATGGTGAACGATGTCAACTGCAAGATCGCTGACAGCGCAGAAGATTTTATCATTGCCACCCATCAGTTACTGAATAATCCCGAGTTACAGAATAGTTTCACGGAACATGCCTCCAAGATCCTGAACGAAGATTATTCATCGCCCGAATGCGGGAAAAAAAGGGAGAGTATCTACCGGCGGGCCCTTCTGGAATCTGCCGTACTGAAATAGGCTTTAGCAAAAAACCACCTGAAATTTGCCTTTTATTTTATCCTTTGCTACATTTGAAAGGATAATACAATCCTGCTTTGTTTAAAGACCTTAAATATTTTCTTGCACGACTGGCCTTCCTGCGTAGCGCCTGTTCGTTTGTTCCTGATTTCTGTTAAAGCACGTGGCTTCTTCCCGTGTCATCTTCTTTTCCGTGTTATTTACGTGCATGCAATATGTACATTTATTAAATCATGACTGTGAGCAGTCAGCTGTAAACCCGGCCAGCGGTCGCTACACGGCGAAACGTTGCCCCGCCGGCGCGGTGCGGCTTCCTGCGCATAGCACAAAACCAATTTATACGAAATGAAAAACGTTCTTGTAATAGGAATGGGAAAGGTGGGCTCTCTCGTAGGCATCCTGCTCTCCAAACGCTTTCAGGTAACAGGTTTAGATAAGCGTAAACCTGCCGTTCAATTGCCCTTTGAAGTAATCCAGGGCGATGTGTCGAACATGGAATTCCTGGAAAAAACACTGCCGGGGTTTGATGCGGTAGCATCGGCTATGCCATATAACCTGAACCTTAATATTGCACAGGTGGCCCATAAAAACGGAATCCATTATTTTGATCTCACCGAAGATGTGCCTACCACCAATGCCATCATGGAGCTTTCCAAAACTTCTGCGGCGGTTATGGCACCCCAATGCGGCCTGGCACCGGGGCTTATCGGTATAGTAGGAGCTTACCTGGCCAAAAGATTCACCCGACTTCGCGATATTGAGCTGCGCGTGGGAGCGCTCCCCCGCTATCCGAACGGTCTGCTCGGCTACTCTTTTACCTGGTCTCCCGCCGGTGTGATCAATGAATACATTAACGATGCCGAAGTAATTCACAACGGCGCAAAAAAAATGGTTCCTTCTCTTGACGGACTGGAGTATATACAAATTGAGGGGAATGAGTTTGAAGCTTTCAGTACTTCAGGCGGACTGGGAACCATGTGCGACACCTATGCAGGCAAAGTAGACACCCTTAATTATAAGACCATCCGCTACCCGGGTCATGCCAAACTGATGAAATTTCTGCTCTATGAGCTGATCCTGAAAGAAAAGCGTGAGCTGGTGGAACAGATTCTTACGGAAGCAAAACCGCCGGTGCAGGAAGATGTGGTGTATGTGTATGCCGTGGTAGAAGGCTGGAAAGGCAATGAAATAGCCCGGGAAGAGTTTTATGAGGCTTATTATCCCGTGGAAATCGACGGTCAGCACTGGCGGGCGATCTCCTGGACCACGGCCGCGTCTATTGCTTCGGTGATCGAAATGGTGGCCGACGGAACACTTCCTCAAAAAGGTTTTATCAAACAGGAAGAAATTAATTTTGAAGATTTTTTGAATACTGAAAACGGAAAATTCTACCGGCATGAAAAATAACCATTCTATCCTGGAAGTAGTGCTTGAAGGCCTGATGAAACGCTATTCCGAACGCGTTCCGGATGTTAAAAAGATAACGGGGGCCATGGTATCGGAAGGGATCATCTCCAACGAAGATGAGATTGAAAATGACCATGTGGCTTTCCGCACCATGGGCGTTGAGCATCTTGGGATTGCCTCTTTTGAAAAGATTTTCCTGGCATTGGGCTACCGGAAAAAAGACTATTTCCATTTCGAAGGCAAAAAACTGGACGCCTTCTGGTTTGCGCCGCCGGAACCGCATTTTCCACGGATATTTGTAAGTGAGCTGAGGGTAAATGACCTGGGTGAAACCGCACAGAAAATCATACGTTCTTATACGGACAAAGTAACCGCCGACCCGGCAGACCAGCTGAACCTGGAAGACGGTGCGGCGATAGACCGTTTTCTTCATCAGCCGTTATGGAGAACCCCGGAATGGTCAGATTACGAAACCCTGCTCAAAGAAAGTGAATATGCCGCCTGGGTCATCTATAACCGGTATTATCTGAACCATTACACCATTTCTGTGCATAACCTGAAACCGGGATACAATACGATAGAAGAATTCAACATGTTCCTTGAGAAGACCGGGATAAAACTCAATGACTCGGGAGGTAAAATAAAGGTCAGCCCTGACGGCGGTCTGCTGCAAAGCTCCACAGTGGCTGAAATGATAGAAGCCCGCTTTGCACGCGGCGATATCCATACCATTTCAGGCAGCTATGTTGAGTTTGCCGAACGGAAGGTGCTGCCTGAATTTGCTCATCTGAAGCCGGAAGAGATAAAACGCGGGCATCGCAGGGAAGGCTTCGAAACGGGAAATGCGGATAAGATTTTTGAAAGCACCTTTACCAGCCAGACAGGGCGGATAAAATAGGGGTTCAGTCACGATAGTGTATTGTCTAAAAACAGCCCTATCGCATTGATCCTTTCCTTATACCCTTCGACAGGCTCAGGGTGACAGTGTTCACGTTGTTAGCAAACAACGGCCTCCGTCATGCTGAGCCTGTCGAAGCATAAATAGCTCACCAGCAACCTCACCCCAAAAACGGGTACCGGTAATCTACGGGAGAAACAAAGGTTTCCTTAATGGTGCGGGCATTGACCCAACGCAGCAGGTTCAGCCTGGAACCGGCTTTATCATTGGTTCCGGAAGCCCTGGCCCCGCCAAACGGCTGCTGGCCTACCACTGCGCCGGTGGGCTTATCATTCACGTAAAAGTTACCGGCCGAATTTTCCAGCAGGTGTGTGGCCTGGTTAATAGCATACCGGTCTCTGGCAAAAATAGCCCCGGTCAGGGCATAGGGAGACGTACTGTCTACCAGCTTAAGGGTCTCCTCCCATTTATTTTCATCGTATACATAAACAGTCAGTACCGGTCCGAAAATCTCTTCCTGCATGCTCTCATACAGTGGGTCGGTGGTCAGGATTACGGTAGGATCAATAAAGTATCCCTTCGTTTTATCAAATTTCCCGCCGGCAATGACTTCTGCATCTGCATTCTCCTGCGCCCGCCGGATATAACCTGTAATTTTATCAAAAGCTTTCTCATCGATCACCGCATTTACAAAATTGGAGAAATCTTCCGTAGGGCCAACTTTAATGGTCGCCAGATCTTCCAGCATATAGGTTTTTACCTCTTCCCACAGGTTGGAAGGAATATAGGCTCTTGAGGCCGCCGAGCATTTTTGTCCCTGGTATTCGAACGCCCCACGTACCAATCCTACTGCGACGGCTTTGGCATCAGCCGACTTATGGGCCACTACAAAGTCTTTTCCTCCGGTTTCCCCCACAATTCTGGGATATGACCGGTACAGGTGAATATTTTCACCAATGGTTTTCCAGATATTCTGGAACACTCCTGTGCTTCCTGTAAAATGGATACCCGCAAAATCCCTGTGCCCGAAGATGACCTCTCCGGCCGTAGGACCGTCTACATACACCAGGTTAATCACCCCGTCTGGCAGGCCGGCTTCACGGAAAATTTCCATGATGACATTGGCGGCATAAATCTGGGTGTTAGAGGGTTTCCAGACCACTACATTGCCCATCAGGGCAGCAGAGGCCGGCAGGTTTCCGGCAATGGCTGTGAAATTAAAAGGCGTCAGCGCAAATACAAAACCCTCCAGCGGCCGGTACTCCATCTTGTTCCATACCCCCGGAGAGGACACGGGCTGCTCCTGCATGATCTCTTCATAAAATGCGGCATTGAAACGCAGGAAGTCGATCAGCTCACAGGCTGAATCGATCTCTGCCTGAAACGCATTTTTAGATTGTCCGAGCATGGTAGCAGCATTCATCTTCCAGCGGTAAGGACCGGCCAGCAGGTCTGCCGCCTTAAGAAAAACAGCAGCCCGCTCACTCCAGGGCAGCGCAGCCCAGGCTCCCCTCGCTGCCAGGGCAGCATCGATGGCCTGCTCTACATGCTCCCGGCTGCCTTCAGAGGCATAGCCCAGCACATGCGCGTGATCATGAGGCGGAGACAGGCGGATCTTCTTCCCGGTATGAACCGTGCGTTCCCCGATGTACATAGGTACCTCTATCTCTTTGCTCCGCGCCTCTTTTAAGGCCGCTTCAAGGGCAGCCTTTTCCCGGCTTTCCGGAGCGTATCCCAGCACAGGCTCATTTACAGGCCGGGGAATATTGAATATTGCGTTATGCATACAATTTTGTTAGTTTATAATGACAAAGTTAGGGACTATTCATTTTTAAGACAATTAAATTAACAGCACGTGGTCATTTACCCGCCAAAGACCGTTATTTTTACAGGTGCTAATAAAACAGCTCCGGATTCAACCTCTAAATTGGAATATGTAACAAAATCTTTATAACTGAAACCTGGTAACACCCGTTCAACGAATAAATTCGTCAAATAATCAATCGTAAATTTTTACTACCTGATGAAAAAAGTAATTTACACTGAAAAAGCGCCGGCAGCCATAGGCCCGTATTCCCAGGCGATCCTGGCCGGAAACACCCTTTATATTTCAGGGCAAATTGCCCTGGATCTGGCACCCTTGAATGACATTCCTGCTGAGACAACGAAAATCCTGGAAAATATCGGGCATATCCTGGCCGAGGCCGGAATGGATTATTCCCATGTGGTAAAGTCCAGCATCTTCCTTAAAAATATGGATGATTTTACTACGGTGAATGAAATTTACGGTACTTTTTTTACTGAAAACCCGCCGGCCCGAGAAACCGTACAGGTAGCCCGCCTGCCCAGGGACGTGAACGTGGAAATATCCGTAATCGCCGTAAAATGAAAAAAGCCTCCCGGAATATTTCCCGGGAGACTTTCCATAAATAGCATTTAAGGTTAAATAGTGCGACAAAGATAGAACTTAAACAAGAATAAAATTAAAATTTTCAATATTTTTTTATTATTTCACCTGAATAAAAGAAAACCTAAACAAATCAAGTATGAATTCCCGACGTTCATTTTTGAAAAATACGATTTCAACTACCTCATTACTAGGAATCAGTGGGATACCCTTTGCAACCCTGGCCGGGGAACCGGCAGCCGAAAAATATAATTTCAACCTGAGCTACGCTCCGCATTTCGGCATGTTCAAAGAGTCTGCCGGTGCTGACCTCCTCGCCCAGCTGGACTTTATGGCCGCCAATGGCTTCCGCTCCTTCGAGGATAACGGCATGATGGACAGGACCCCGGATTTGCAGAAGAAAATCGGAGAACGGCTGGCCAGTCTGCATATGGACATGGGTGTATTTGTGATTGACGCCGGCGACAACTGGAAGACCTCACTCACTACGGGAAAAAAGGAATTCGGGGAAGCATTTCTGAAGCGCTGCAAAGAAGCCGTTGAGGTAGCCAAAAGAGTAAACGGGAAATACATGACGGTAGTTCCGGGATATTTTGCCCGGGAATTGCCCCTGGGTATTCAGACCGGTAACGTAATCGAAGCCTATAAAAGGGCAGCTGATATTTTTGAACCTCACGGGCTGGTTATGGTGATGGAGCCCCTGAGTGATAACCCGGACCTTTTTCTTCGGTATTCTGATCAGAGCTATATGATCTGTAAGGCAGTAGGCAGCCCTTCCTGTAAAATCCTTTTTGACATCTACCATATGCAAAAAAATGAAGGCCGGCTGATCCAGCATATCAACTGGGCCTGGGAGGAGATCGCCTACTTTCAGATCGGCGATGAGCCGGGCAGGAAAGAGCCTACCACCGGTGAGATCAATTACAAGAATGTATTTAAACATATTTACCAGAAAGGCAAGGAAACCGGACAGTCGTTTATTTTCGGCATGGAGCATGGAAATTTCGGCAAAGGAGCAGAAGGCGAAAAAGCCCTGATCAACGCCTATAAAGAGGTAGACAAATTCCTGTGAGCTCAGCCCTAACATTTTAACCTTAAACGAAAAAATGAGAATAAGAACAATTGAAGATTACCACGAAGCCTATAAAGAGAGTATAGAAGATCCTAAAACTTTCTGGGCCGCCATTGCCCAGGAATTCCGTTGGAAGAAGCCCTGGACAAAAGTACTGGACTGGAGTTTTGATGATTACAGTGTAAAATGGTTCCGGAACGGAAAACTCAATATCACGGAAAGCTGCCTCGACAGGCACGCTGAAAACAAGCCCAATCACCCGGCCATTATCTGGGAGCCGAATGACCCGGAAGATGAACCCGAAGTGATCACCTATAAGGTACTACTGGACCGGGTCTGCCGGTTTGCCAATGTACTGAAAAAGCACGGGGTGCAGAAAGGAGACAGGGTGTGTATTTATATGCCGATGATTCCCGAGCTGGCTGTAGCCGTTCTGGCCTGTGCCCGAATAGGAGCCATTCACTCGGTGATCTTCGGCGGATTCTCGGCGCAGTCTATCTCCGACAGGATCAACGACTCCCAGTGTGAGCTCGTTATTACCACTGACGGTTCTGTCAGGGGGGCCAAGCACATTCCTATGAAGGAAACCGTAGACGACGCCCTGGTGGCGTGCCCGTCGGTTAAAAAGGTAATAGTAGCCACCCATACCCGTACCCCGGTTTCCATGATCAAGGGAAGAGACTACTGGTGGGAGTCGGAAATCAAGCATGTGGAAGCCGAATGCCCTGCCGAAGAAATGGACTCGGAAGATCCATTGTTCATTCTGTATACGTCAGGCTCTACCGGTAAGCCCAAGGGGGTAGTGCATTCCTGCGGCGGTTATATGGTGTACACTTCGTATACATTTGAGAACGTATTCCAGTATCAGCCCGGTGATGTTTTCTTCTCCACCGCCGATGTGGGCTGGATTACCGGCCATTCTTACCTGGTATATGGCCCGCTGCTGGCCGGCGCTATTACGGTGATGTTTGAGGGAATCCCTACTTATCCTGATGCCGGCAGACTGTGGGACATCGTAGACCGGCACCGGGTAAATATTCTCTATACAGCTCCTACTGCCATCCGTTCACTGATGGGCTTCGGGCTGGAATACCTGCAGGGCAAAGACCTGGGCTCTCTCAAGGTACTGGGCTCGGTGGGCGAACCCATTAATGAAGAAGCCTGGCATTGGTACAACGACCATATCGGTAAAGGAAAATGCCCTATTGTAGACACCTGGTGGCAGACTGAAACCGGGGGAATTATGATATCTCCGCTGGCTGGAATTACCAAAACCAAGCCTTCCTACGCCACTCTGCCCCTGCCGGGCGTGCAGCTTGAACTGGTAGACGAGAACGGCAAAACTATTGAAGGAAACGGCGTTAACGGGAACCTTTGCATCACCTACCCCTGGCCTTCCATTATCCGTACCACCTGGGGAGATCATGAGCGCTGCAAAAGCACGTACTTCGCCACCTACCCGGGAAAATATTTTACCGGCGACGGCTGTATGAGGGACGAAGACGGGTATTACCGGATCACCGGCCGGGTAGATGACGTGCTCAATGTATCCGGGCACCGCATCGGTACGGCCGAAGTGGAAAATGCCATCAACAGCCACACTGGCGTGGTGGAATCGGCGGTGGTAGGATACCCTCATGATGTAAAAGGACAGGGCGTTCATGCATTTGTGATCTGCGAAGAGCCGCAGGATGAAGACTCCATGATGAAGCGGGATATCCTCATGACCGTTTCCCGGATCATCGGCCCGATCGCCAAGCCCGATAAGATTCAGTTTGTTTCCGGCCTTCCCAAAACCCGGTCGGGGAAAATCATGCGCCGGATTCTCCGGAAGATAGCGGAGGGAGAATACAGCAGCCTGGGAGATACCACTACCCTGCTGGACCCGGGTGTGGTAGATGAGATTGTGGCGGGTGCGAAGAAATTATAAGAGGCGGTGAAAAGATTTGATAACTTTTAAGAAGAACGGTTCCCGGCCAGGCCCTGACTGACAGAAAAGAACGCTCCTGTCAGTCAGGGCCTGGTTAAAAACGAAAGCAGTTGCGAACCGGGCACAGTCGAAACCGCGCGTATCATTTTAAATACACTACCTCAAACCGTGCCAGCGGCGCCATTCTGGCCTTATTCAGGCTCAGAAACTTACCATCAGTTGTAAAATTATCTGCCTGCTCCAGGGCTTTAAAAAAATCGCCTTCGGTGTTATCGCCTATACAGGCCATCCGGGTAGCCGCCATCTTAGAAAAACGGATCCGCCCTGTATCTTCATTCAGCTCGCAGGTCCCGCTGAAACCGTTGCATCCGCTATGTCCGGTTACCCGGTCACCTTCCTGCTTTATGATGAGGTGCGGTTCCCTTCCGCCCTCCCGTACACTAACAGGCCTGCCATTCAGCTCTATAAGTTTCCAGTACTTTTCACGGATGCCTGTATCTGCCGTCTTCTCCAGCCGGTACCTGCCGCCTTCCACCTCTTTGCCTTTCCGGGTGACTGCTTTCATGAAATCCTCTCCTACAAACAAATACAGTGCCTGTTCCGGAATAACAATCTTCCCTCCGTCAGGCGCCCAGGCAAACCCTCCTTCCGACTTTTGCCCGTTCCGGGTCATTTCATACGACAGGTCTTCTTTCAGCACCAGTACCACAGGTTCCGGAACTTTATTTTTACCGGGCAGGGTTCCTTCATACCTGCCTGCCCAGTCGAGGGAATTCATGCTATTATGATGATTATACGTGTGGCGGGCGCATGAAGCTCCCAAAACGATCAAAGTCAGAAGAAGCAGATTTTTCATTTTATCCTTTTTATTGAGTTACAAGATACTGTTATTGGACTACAGATTTACCGCAAACGTTTAATAAAAGTGCCGCATTAATTTCGTATTTTTCGTGCTTCAAAAGTAAAGACCATTCGCCAATACCGCATTACCCGATGACCCAAACATCTTCTTCAGCCTTTGCCGATACCAAGCCGCATTATACTATACTCGATGGGTTACGCGGAATAGCCGCATTAACAGTGGTATGCTTTCATTTGTTTGAAGCCTTTGCCACCAGCCACCTGGACCAGAAAATAAATCACGGGTACCTGGCTGTTGATTTCTTCTTTATTCTGTCGGGTTTCGTTATGGGTTATGCCTACGATGACCGGGTAAAGACCATGACCCCCAAAAACTTTCTGAAACGCCGGTTCATCCGTCTGCACCCTATGGTGGTGATCGGAGCACTAATCGGAGCCGCTTTGTTTTACCTTCAGGGCTGTGAAGTCTGGGATGTATCCAAAGTATCGGTAACCATGCTGATCGGGGCTACCCTGCTGAATATTTTCCTGATTCCGGCCACACCCGGCGCTGAAATCCGGGGAGTGGGAGAAATGTATCCTCTGAATGGTCCGAGCTGGTCGCTATTCTTTGAATACATAGGCAATATCCTCTATATACTCCTTATCCGTAAACTTTCTACCGCGGCTCTCTCCATATTGGTTTTACTGGCGGGTGCCGGACTGGCCGCCTATGCCATTCTGGGTCCCGAAGGTGATTTGTGCGTTGGGTTCTCCATGACACCAACGGGGATGCTCGGCGGCTCTTTACGGTTACTGTTTGCCTTCCCGGCGGGTTTGCTGCTCTCGCGGGTATTTAAACCTGTCAGAGTGAAAGGGGCTTTCTGGGCAGGCAGCCTGACCATCGTTGTTTTGTCGGCCATACCCCGGATCGGCGGCACGGAACATTTTTGGCTGAACGGCCTCTATGATACCCTTTGTGTGGTTATTGTCTTTCCTTTACTGGTGTATATCGGGGCTTCCGGAAAAATTACGGATAAAACCACTAACCGGGTGTGTAAATTCCTGGGCGATATTTCCTACCCGCTCTATATGGTACATTATCCTTTTATTTACTGGTATTTTGCCTGGGTTAAAAATGAGGACCTCACCTTTATGGAGTCATTTCCCGGAGCCGCAGCCCTGCTGATTGGAAATATCCTGCTGGCATGGATCTGCTTAAAGCTATACGATGAGCCGGTACGCAGGTATCTGGCCAAACGATTATTAAACATAAAATAAGTCTACCAGATGTTCCTGTTGGCCTATGGATTTGCAGGAAACGTTTATATAATTGTTCTGCTGTTCCCCAAAATATTAATTTATGTGTAGGTTTGGGGTCAAAACCGGAAATAAACTTGACTTTAACTGCTCTGTACAAAAAGCTCCGGCCCTTTGTAAGGCCGTACAATACGCTGGTGATCCTGACGCTGACCCTTACGGTAATCGGTTCATTTGCGGCCCAGGTTAACGCCTATATTCTTCGTTTTACGGTAGATTCCATCTCTGACCTCATGGTGGCCAAAGAGCCGCTAAGCAAAGGCTTTTCCCTCCTTACCGTGATCAGCAGCATCCTGCTGGGAAAAGAACTGCTGAATTCAGTGGTGCAGTTCGGGCAGAAATATTACGGAGAAAGGCTCCGGATCCTCATTGCAAGAGATTTTTCCCAGGCCATTGTCGAGAAAATCCTTACCTACCGGCTGGCCTTCTACACCTCTTCTGAAAACGAGAGCGGCAAACTCCAGACCCGGATCGACACCGGTATCAGCAGCCTCACCCGCCTGGTGCAGAACTTCTTCATTGATATTTTTCCGCTGTTTGCCAATGCCATTGTAGCGCTGATTGCCATGTTTTCAGCCAATTTCTGGATCGGGCTGGTAAGTTTATGTATCGTACCCATCTACTTCTACATCAGCCAGTACCAGGCCAGCAAGCTCAGCGGCTTCCGGAGAAAAATGCGGAACTACCGCGAAACCAAAAACCACAGCATCATCAGCCTGATCGAGTCAATTACGGTCATCAAATCATTCGTACAGGAATCTACGGAGGCTGAGAAGCACCGGGTTATCCAGCACGATATGACCAATAACCAGTTGGAAACCCGCAAAACCGCCTTTATCTTCGACAGCGTCAAGAGCCTGATCGAACAGGTGGGCGTGGTGGTGATTATCATCCTGACCGCCTGGTTTGTGCTGGACGGAAAAATGACCATCGGCGCCATTATGTTCCACGTTATGCTATTCGGTAATATCTCTGCCCCTATCCGGCAGCTCCACCGGATTTACGATGAGGTAAACGATGCGCTGATTTACTCCGAAGGATTCTTTGATATCCTGGAATCGGATCACCAGATTGAAAACAGCGGAACCTATATCCCTAAAAAAGTACGGGGAAAGATTGAGCTGAGAAATGTAGATTTCATTTACCCGAACGGTACCCAGGCGCTTTTTAATGTCAGTATGACCATCCCGCCTGACCAGACTACGGCCCTGGTGGGCCTCAGCGGCGCAGGGAAAAGCACTATTGTGAACCTTTTAGACAAGTTCTATGAGCCTACCCGGGGCAAGATCTTTATTGACGGGGTAGACCTGGCCGATTATGACACTACCGAACTGCGGAAAAACATCGGGTTGGTATTACAGAAAAATCACATCTTCAAAGGTACCATTGCAGAAAATATCCGTTACGGGCAGCCCGAAGCTTCTGACAGCGAAGTAGAAGAAGCAGCGAAGAAAGCGTATATCCATGACCAGATCATACTGCTGCCCGAAGGCTATCAGTCTGACGCCCGATCGCTTTCGGGAGGCCAGCAGCAACGGATCGCCATTGCCCGGCTGTTCCTTAAAAATCCGCCTATCATTTTCCTGGATGAGCCTACCGCCAGCCTCGATGCCATAGCTACGGAGCAGATCAAAAAAAGCCTCGATGCCATTAAAGCTAACCGCACGGTCATTATCATCTCCCACAGCATTTCCCAGATCATTGATGCCACCCATATCGTGGTGCTGGAGCAGGGCCGGGCCGTGGAAAGCGGCGTTCATGAAGAGCTCTTCGACAGGAAGGGAACCTACTATGAAATTTTTACCGCCATGGCCAACAGCCTGAATATTGACAAAATTACCAGAACCCTGGAATCAGAAGATGAATAAGTGTTTTCCGGAGATAAAAAAGCATAGATTTTCTCTGATCCTTAGAGGAGAATCAAATTATTTAAGCTATTTTTAATAGCCTTAATCACTTTTTAAATCGTATATTTGCAATTAAAACCGGGAGAATACTTTTTTGAAGTTGTATCCGATTACCTGAACTATTCAATGAAGTTATATTTTAATACAGCAGAGTTAGAGACGCTCGCCAAATCCAAAGCAAAAGAATATAAAAGCGCTCAACCGTTTCCGCACATTGCCATCGACAACTTCATGGATCCTGAGCCGCTGGAACGCGTACTGGCAGAATTTCCGAGCCCGGAGGTTAAAATCTGGAAAGAATACGAGAACTATTTTGAAGGTAAGCTGGAAGCACAGGGAGAGGAAAAAGTTTCTGACTTCACTTCCCAGCTGCTGTACCAGTTCAACTCAGCACCTTTCATTTATTTCCTGGAAACCCTTACCGGGATCAAGAACCTGATGCCTGACCCCTATTTCGTGGGGGGCGGACTGCACCAGCTGAAACCGGGGGGAAAGCTGGGCGTACATGCTGACTTCAACATGCACGGAAAGCTTCCGCACCTGTCAAGACGTATCAACGCCATATTATATCTGAACAAAGACTGGAAACCGGAATATAACGGTGACCTGGAACTCTGGGATACCGATATGACCCGGTGTGAAATAAAAATTGCACCGCTCTTTAACCGCCTGGTTGTATTTGATGTAACAGATTATAATTACCATGGTGTGCCCGAGATCATCAGCTGCCCTGAAGGCATGAGCCGGAAATCTATCGGCCTCTTCTACTTTACAGTAGGAAGGCCGGAAGGCGAAATCATGCCCGGCAAAAAATCCACCTTATTCCTGGCCCGGCCGGGAGAAGAAATTCCCGAAGGTACACACTTCAACAGGGATAATTATGATGGAGTAAAAGTTAAGAAAAACTTTAACTGGTTTGTAGGACAGATCCTGCCTCCGTTCGTAACCAATCTTTTGAAAAAATAAATGCCCAAAGCCTTAGCAATTTATTTGCCGCAGTATCATCCTGTTCCCGAAAATGATGCCTGGTGGGGAAAGGGGTTTACGGAATGGACCAATGTTACCGCAGCCCAGCCGCTGTTTAAAGGACATTACCAGCCGCAGCTTCCTGCCGATAACGGGTATTACGACCTGCGGGTACCGGAAACCCGGGAAGCACATGCCCGGATGGCAAAGGAATACGGCATTGACGGTTTCTGTTACTATCATTACTGGTTTTCAGGGAAACGGCTGCTTCATCAGCCCATTGACGAAATCCTTGCCTCTCAAAAGCCGGATTTTCCGTTCTGCTATTTCTGGGCCAACGAGAGCTGGTCCCGCCGCTGGGAAGGCCGGGAGCAGGAAAGCGTAAAGCTGATCGAGCAAAAATACAGCGACGAAGACCACCGGGCCCATGCCGAATGGCTGGTCAGCTCGTTTAAAGATGAAAGATATATTAAGATCAACGGGCGCCCCCTGTTCCTGATCTATAAACCTTTTGACCTTCCTGATGCCTCCCGGATGATCGCTATCTTTGAAGAGGTCTGCCGGGAAAACGGGATACCCAAACCTTATTTTACAGGCAGCAATTCGCATGACCCGGAAAAAAATCCGGCAGATATCGGCTTTGACAGCGCCATCCACTTCCAGACCCGGCATAACCTGTTGTCGGAATTCTGGATCGACGGCTTCACCCCCAAGCGGATGATCAGGAACCTGATGCAGGGCATCCTTAACCCCACGCTGAAAGTTTACGATTACAGGCAATACAAGGAGAGGGCCCGCATCCACAAGATCCGGTATAAAGGCTTCCCCTGCCCGATCGTGGGCTTTGATAATACCGCCAGAAAGGGAAAAAATGCCGTGATCCTGGCCAATCAGAACGTGGAAGACTTCAAGGCTTCGCTGACAGATGCCGTTAACGACGTAAAAGATTTCCCGGCGGAAGAGCAGATTGTTTTCATCAATTCATGGAACGAGTGGGCCGAAGGAAATCACCTCGAACCCTGCGTAAAGTTCGGCCGCAGCTTCCTGGAAGCAGTAAAGGAAGTATTCGGCAAAAACTAAGCCTGCTCTTTCCACTTGATATTGCAGCCCATGCTGGGAAACTGGATCTCTGAAAGCGGTTCCCCTGATAAAAGTGCGCTTAGCGCCCCTCTCAGGTCTTTCCCCGTAAGAGGCTTCGGATTTTCTTCCCGCGGACGGGAGTCGTCCAGCCTTCCCCGGTAGGCCAGCTTTAATTGCGCATCAAATAGGTAAAAATCAGGTGTGCAGGCTGCATCATAGGCACGCGCCACCTCCTGTGTCTCGTCATAGAGATAAGGAAAATCCATTTTCCATTCTGCGGCAAAATCCTTCATTTTATCCGGGGCATCCCGGGGATAGGCTACCACATCATTCGAACTGATGGCAACAAACCTGATGCCTTTGGGCATGTAATCTGCTGCCACCCGTATGATCTCGGGCATTACATGAATCACATAAGGACAATGATTGCAGATGAACATAATGAGGGTTCCGTTCTCTCCCCTGATCTCTTCCAGCGAAAGCTCTTTGCCGCTCAGCACATCCGGCAGCCGCAAACCGGGTGCCGTTGTACCTAAATTCATCATATTGGAAGCCGTAAGTGCCATAATTGAAATATTTAATGCCGTTGATCCAAACCCGGACAGCGAGGTGAATTTGTTCTTTTGGCAAATTTGTTTTTAGCCGGCAGCCGTAGGCTGATCCTCCCGTTTCTTAAAAAACAAATTTGCCAAAAGAACAAATTCCCCTCTCTTCGGGCTTACTTATCTTCCGGAAGCAGTACCACCCGGATAAAGTTCTCGCCTGTCAGGTACTTTTGCGCAATGGCTTTTGTACTTTCCACCGTTACTTTTTCCAGTTGCTTATCCTCCGTAAGAATGGTTTTAACATCCCCGCCTTTCTGGTACTTGTCGGCGAGGGCATTAAGCCAGTAATTATTATTCTTCAGGTTGGTCTGAAAGTTCAGCTTTTCATTGTTGACATATTTTTCAATGTCTTCCCGTGATCCGCCGTTTTCACGGATCTTCCGGATTTCTTCGAGTGTAAGGCTGATCAGCTTCTCCACGTTGGCCGGCGCACAGCCAAAACCTATCACCAGCTGGTAACGGGCTGACGGGAAACGGTTATAATTCATGCTGGCATAAGGGGAATACACCCCGCCCTCTTCTTCACGAAGCTTCTCGGTGAGCTTGATCTGCAGAATTTCGCCCACTGCCGAAAGCAGTTGTTCTTCCGTATCGTCGGGCCGGTATTCCCCGGTGAACAGCAAGGTTACGTTGGCCTTGTCTTCGCTACCCTTTTTCACGGTTTTCGACACCTTGCCACGGGGCGGATAAACGCCCGGATCTTTGTACTCCGGTTTTTTACCGGTAGATGGAAGGCTTCCGAGGTATGTAGCCAGCAAAGGCTTGATCTTTTCCACCTCAAAATTTCCTACAAACGTAAACTCGAAGCCTGAGGCATCTGACATCCGCTCTTTAAAGATCTCCATGGAGCGCTCCGGGTTGAGAGCTGCCCAGCGGGCCGAGGTCATCGGACTTCTGCGGGGATGGTAGTTATAAATCACAGACAGCAGGGTATCATTGTATACTTTTTCGGGTGTGGGAGTAGCTTCGAGATTCGCCAGGTAGTCACGCTGGTTCCCGATAGCCCCGGCCACCGCTTCCTTATCCAGGTGATTGTTTGTAAACTTATTGTAAATCATCTGAAGCGCGGTTTCAAAATCCTTTACGTTCGACATGCCTGACACCGTCTCTGAAATATTGCCGATGCTCACGTTGACACCGGCCACCTTTCCGGACATAAATTTGGTAAGCTGCGGCCTTGTGAGGGTACCGTTTCCGCTATTGGAGGCCATAAAAGAAGCATAGGTAGCATTGTCTGCTTCGGCATCCGGGTAGAGTGAAGTTCCACCCCAGCGATTCCCCCGGAAAACGATCTCATCATTTTTAAAATCGGTGGGCCTAAGATTAACCTTTACCCCGTTCTCAAAAACAAGCTCTGTCACCCCGGCTTCAGGCACCTGCTTCTCCGAACGGATTTTCCCGGGGACAGGAATTTCAGCTACCAGCGAAGCCGCCACTTCCTCGTCCACATAGGCGGTAATGGCCGTTCCTGTATTGTCCAGCAGCTGCTTCAGGCGGTCTGCAGTAGGCAGTACATCTTTGGCTGCCTCCGGTCCGATCAGCGCCAGCACCCGGTTTTCCGGGGTAATCACTTTCTTCACAAAGGCATTTACCTCTTCTACCCTGATGCCGTCGAGGTACTGGTCCACAAAGACCTTATCGTAAGAAATATCGGTCATCACCACCCCATCCAGGAAGCACTGCACCAGCTCCTCCACGTAGGAGGAAGAAGCGGTCTTATCTTTTTCGGCGAACTGCTTTTCCACCCCGGTTTTGTATGACAGCCTGGCCCGGTCAAGCTCCCCCTGTGTAAATCCGAAACGGGCCGCCCGTTGATTTTCATCCAGTACGGCTACCAGCGCCTTCTCCACGTCGGTCCCTTTGGCCACCGCAATGGCATTCAGGGCATCCAGACCGGCCAGGAAAGAAGAATAGCCGCTCATTCCGAACTGGAAAGGCGGATCGGCCTTTTGCTGTAATTCGCTCAGCCTCCGGCTGATCATGGTATTGAATAAAGAGCGGATGATGGCTTCCCGCCGGTTCTCCGCGGTAATTTCCTTTCTTTCCGGTTGCAGGTAAAACAATTGCACCATGCTGTAGGGTTGCTCCTTGTCGGTGATGACAATAGCGTCTGTTCCGCCAGACAGGGGCACCGTATACCGGGTTCTTGCCTGGGCTTTGGCAGGATTTTTAAAGCCGCTGAAAAGCTTTTTGATCATTCCTTCCACCACAGCCGGGTCAAAATCACCTACCGCAACAATGGACTGAAGATCAGGACGATACCACTCCTCCTTAAATTTCTTGAACTGTTCATAAGGTGCATTCTGGATCACACTTTCCAGCCCTATAGGTAACCTTTCGGCATAGCGTGAGCCGCGGAATAATACAGGGTACAGCTTTTCGTATATCCGTTGCTGGGCCCCTTTCCCGAGACGGGCCTCTTCCAGAACCACTCCGCGCTCTTTATCGATCTCCGTGTGGTCAAGCGTGGCATTCCCGGACCAGTCGGCCAGCACCGACAGGTATTTTTCGAATTTCGCCAGGGTATCAGTAGGAACCGGGAGCATATATACCGTTTCATCAAAGCTGGTATAGGCATTCAGGTCAGCACCGAATTTAATTCCACTCTTCTCCAGGAAATTCACCAGCTCATTTTTAGGGAAATTCCGGGTTCCGTTAAAATTCATGTGCTCCATAAAGTGAGCCAGTCCGCGCTGTTCCTCCGTTTCCAGGATAGACCCCGCTTTAATTACCAGCCGCAACTCGGCACGGTTTTTAGGTTCTACGTTCTTCCGGATATAATAGGTCAACCCGTTCGGCAGCTTGCCCACCTTCACAGCCGGGTCCATGGGCAGCTTATCGGTAAGGCGGATGTTTTGTGCATAAGCCCAGGAACTTATCAATAATGTAAGTACAAGGCTGAAGATCTGTCTTTTCATTTTGAAATTTTGTTAATGGAATCTGTTCCGGTGGATTTTGTGGGGTACCGGAACAGGGTGTAATTTACAACTAAATTTACAGATGAAACAACAGTAACTAAGCCTTTAAGTGAAATTTAGTCCTGCTCCCCCCTGACCCGGTCCTGCCGGAGCGTTCTTTTCTGCGCTAACCCGGCTGACTCACAGCCTGTTTTGTCCGCTTTACAATCAATATTCTTTTCCGGCATCGGGCGATTGCCCTACCTTTGCAGTATGAAAGATTATGAAATTCCCGTACGGAATATTCTCAAATACAGTCTGGTATTCTCACTTACAGTTTCACTGATCACCTTTCTCAGCTCGTTCATGCAGGAAGAAAGCTGGTCGTCAGTGATTTACCGGATCATAAGCACTTTCCTGCTTTTCTACACCTTCAGCATGCTTAATCTTTGTCTTCTCAAGGGATTTTATACCAAAGGCCCGCTTAAAGAAAGCTATGTAACCATTAACGACAAACGTCATTTTACCTGCGGGGTGTTTTGCACGGCCGCTATTTTCTTTGGTTTCCATTTCCTGAATATGTATCTCATTGATAAAGGCCTTATATCTCCGGCCTTTGTGAGGAGCGAGGTAACGCGACTGGGAAACTGGATGTACCTGTTCCTTTTCCTGATGAGTGTGGTGGTATACGCCGTGGTTTATTTCCTCCATAATTTTATTATTCTCCAGGATATGAAAGTGAAGGTAGACCTTGAAAACTCCCACCTGCGTACCGTCAATGCTGAAACCGTCAACCAGCTTCTCCGGCAGCAGATCCAGCCCCATTTTCTCTTTAATGCGCTGAATGTGCTGAAATCACTGATCCGGAAATACCCTGATACTGCGGAAGAATACCTCATCAGCCTGTCTGATTTTCTCCGCGCCTCGGTCAACCAAAATAAAAAGGTACTGGTTCCGCTGGCGGAGGAGCTGAAAATCTGCCATGATTATATGGAGATGCAGAAGATCCGCTTCGGAAATGCGCTTAATTACCAGGTGAATATTGCCGATACAGAAAGCGGCTACCTGCCCGTTTTTTCGCTCCAGCCCCTGCTGGAAAATGCCATTAAGCACAATGAACTGACCACCGTATCCCCTCTCCGGATAGAGATCTCGGACAGCACCGGATGGGTGGAGGTAAAAAATAACCTGCAGCCCAAAAGGTCGTTGTCGGAATCTACCGGAAACGGGCTTACCAACCTTTCGGAGCGCTACCGCATTCTCTCGGGAGACTCCGTTCAGATCATTGAAAACCAGGAGAGCTTTATCGTGAAAATAAGACTTCTTTATGCTGAAAATCTACTATCTCCAACTATTGAAACATTATGAAAATCATCATCATAGAAGACGAAAAGCTGACAGCCGAAGATCTGGCGGAAACCATTCTGCGCACCGAACCGGCAGCAGAGATTGTGGCTAGCCTGAGTTCGGTAAAGGAAGCCCAGGCTTATTTTGACGGACCGGTGGAAGCCGACCTGATTTTCTCGGATATCCAGCTGGGCGACGGCCTTAGTTTTGAGATTTTCCGGGAAAGAAAATCGGACATTCCCGTGATCTTTTGCACGGCGTATGACGAATACGCCCTGAATGCGTTCAAGACCAATGGTATTGACTATATTCTGAAACCTTTTTCGGCACATACCATCAAAACCGCGCTGGATAAATACAAGAACCTCAGGAAAATCCTGGCGCCGTCGCCCAATAACCTGGAAGCGCTTCTGAGTGTACTGGATCAGCGTCCGCGCATCACATCCGTACTGGTACATTACAAAGACCAGATCATTCCTGTTCCCGAAAAAGACATTGCACTGATCTGCATCCGGAATGAAACCACCCTGCTCAAAACCTTTGATGAAAAATCCTATTTTATTACCCGTACACTCGACGACCTGGAATCCAAACTGGGCTCCGGCTTCTTCCGGGCCAACAGGCAATACCTGGTTAACCGTACGGCCATCCGGTCGGTAGAGAACTACGGTGCCCGCAAACTGGCTCTTCTCCTTACCCTTCCCCACGATGAGACCATCACCGTCAGCAAGGAAAAACATACGCCCTTAATGAACTGGCTGGAAGGAAAGTAAGCGCCCGGCTAACGCTGCTGACACAGGGTTGTCATCCTGGGCTGCCATCTTTGAAGAGGCATATCACCGGATTCCCCTGGCCGGGAACGAACTAAGAATAATTACAAAACAATCTTTAAATAGTTAAAATTTTGAAAATAAACCGGTTGTATTAATAAATTTCAAACTCAAAATTGTCCGTTTAAATGAATTTATCTTTTTATGAATTAAAATCTTGGCGAACTTTGCGCCTGAAATACAGCAAGCTATACTTAACTGATTAACACTGTTTTCACAGTTCAACAAAACACTCATTGGATGAAATCTAGAATTTTAATTGCGGGAATGATCCTGTTGGTTTCCGCTCTCCGATCCTACGGACAGACAACACTCACCCTGCAGGATGCCATTAAATATGCATTGGCCAACAGTGAAACCATCAAAAAAGCCCGTCTTGATATAGAAAACGGCCTGAATGTGGTAAAAGAAACCAGAGCCAGTGCCAAACCCCAGCTCAGTGCGGTTTCCAATCTTACCCTTAACCCTGTGGTACAACAGTTTGTATTGCCGGCAGAGGCTTTCGGCGGTGCACCCGGTGAATTTATTGCCATCAAAGCCGGGCAGACCTGGAATGCCATGACCAATGTACAGGTGAGCCAGCAGCTGTATAACCAGCAGCTTTTCACCGGCCTCAAGGCCGCCCGCGGAAGTGCCGAGTTTTACAGCCTGATGAAAGAGCTGAGTGAAGAAAATGTGGTGCAGCAGGTAGCTACCAACTATTACCAGGTATTGGTGAACCAACATAAGCTCGGGCTTATAGATGATAACCTGGAGCGCATCAACAAGCTGCAGGATGTACTGCAGGGCCTCTTTGAAAACGGCCTGGGCAAAAAAATCGACGTAGACCGGATCAGGGTAAACCGTGTAAATCTTGAAACGCAGAAAATGCAGCTTCTGAATGCTATTGAGCTTCAGAAAAATGTATTGAAATATTCCATGGCTATGCCAATTTCAGAAAATATCGTACTGCCGGGCGAAGACATCGAGAAACTTGAATCGCTGGTGGCTGCCCTGAAAGTAAGCCCGGAACTCGATACAGAGTCTCTTCTCAGTGTTAAGGTTTTACGCAAACAGGACGAGCTTCTGGGGCTTAACCGCGATGCCAAAAGGGCAGAGTTCTTCCCTACGGCTTCGCTCAGCGGCCAGTATATTCAGAACAGCCAGAGTAACCGTTTTAACCTTTATACGGGTAATGCCCTGAATTACAGCATGCTGAATTTCACTTTGAATATCAATATCCCGATCTATGACGGGGGGGCCAAGAAAGCGCGGCTGGATCAGGCGAAAGTGGATATCCTCAAAAACCAGGAGGAGATCCATCTCACCTCCAATGCCCTGAAAATGGCGTATGAGAATGCCAAAATACAAATGCAGAACAGCATTGAGGCCATCCAGAATCAGCGGGCTAACCTCGATCTGGCGAAGGAAGTTTACGAAAATATCAATAACAACTTCCGTTTGGGCCTGGTGAACCTGACCGATCTGCTTAATGCCGAGTCGGAGCTGACCAGCACCCAGAATGCCTACAGCGACGCACTGCTGCAATTCAAAGTAGCTGAAATAGAATTAATGAAAGCCAGGGGGGAGATCAAAAATCTGGCAATAAACTAAAATAAAAGAGAAACAATGAAACGTACCATTATTACTATACTCGTTCTCGCAGGATTCGGAGCTGCTATTGCCTATATCCTGACCAAAAACAAAAAAGAAAACCAGGCCAAGGTAGACGTGGTGAACGCTGCCAGCGGCGCTGTACTGGTTAAGGTAGCTAATGCAGAGGTAAAGCCCATCGACCTGGATTTTGTGGCCAACGGTAACTTTGTTCCCAACCAGGACCTGGAGTTCATGTCGGAAGTTTCCGGCAGGATCACCTCTATTAAGGTAAAAGAAGGCGACCGGGTGGCCAAAGGCCAGATCCTGGCAACGGTAGAAGACAAATACCTGGCCCTGGACCTGCAGAATGCCAACGAGCAATACCAGAAACTGCTTACTGATAAAACAAGACTGGAAAATGCATTGAAAACCGGTGGCGTAACCCAGGCACAGGTAGATGAAATTAACCTGGCTGTAAAAAATGCACGCAACGGGATAGACCAGATTCAGAAGCGGATCGGCGATGTACATATCAAAGCCACCATTTCCGGTGTCATCAACAAAAAATACATTGAGCTGGGCTCATATGTTTCACCCGGAACCAAGCTGTTTGATATTGTGGATGTTTCCAGCCTGAAACTGAATGTCAATGTGAATGAGAAGCAGGTAGTACAATTGAAAAAAGGCGATAAAGTGGATATCAAAATCCCGGTTTTTCCTGACAAAACCTTCAGCGGCTATGTTTCTTTCATTTCGGTGAAAGCAGATAACTCCCTGAACTTCCCTATCGAGATCAGGCTGAATGCGGCCGGAGCTTCGGAGGTAAAATCAGGAATGTATGCTTCCGCTAATTTCAACTTTGCCCGGACAGCACCTATCCTGACCGTACCCCGTACGGCTTTCGTCGGAAGCGTAAGAAACGGGCAGGTGTACGTAGTGAACAGCAATAATACTGTAACCCTCACCCGTGTAACGCCCGGAAGTATTTTCGGCGATAACGTGGAGATCCTGAGCGGGCTCTCAGAAGGACAAACCGTGGTTACCGCCGGCCAGATCAACCTCCAGGACGGTGGCGCCATTGAAATTCAGAAATAAAGAATTTAGCCTTTAGAAGTTAGCCGTCAGGTGCGTAAAGACCGGCTTACCGCCTGTAATAAATAAATCTGATGGCGAATATCTAACTTCTAATAGCTAATATCTAATAGCTTAAAAAAATATATATATGAAAATAGCCGATATATCTATCCGGAGACCGTCTATTGTGATCGTGGTCTTCACAGCGCTGACTTTATTCGGTATCCTGAGCTACTTCAGCCTGAATTATGAGCTTTTGCCTAAATTCTCGCCGGGCGTAGTATCTATTGCCACGGTATATCCGGGGGCATCACCGGGTGAGGTGGAAAACACCGTCACCAAAAAAATTGAGGATGCCGTGGCATCTCTTGAAAATATCAAGAAGCTGGACGCCACCTCGTATGAAAGCTTATCACTGGTGATCATTGAACTGAGGCCCGGCGCTAATGTAGACCTGGCACTGAATGATGCCCAGAGGAAGATCAACGCCATGCTGTCTCAGCTGCCTGATGACGCCGAGGCGCCGTCCCTGAACAAATTCTCTTTTGATGACCTTCCCATACTTACCCTTTCTGCCACGGCAGAGCTGGATGATGCGGCTTTTTATGACCTGATTGACAAGCAGATTCAGCCTATTTTATCCCGGGTACCGGGTGTAGCCCAGGTAAACCTCATCGGCGGACAGGAAAGAGAGATCCAGGTAAACATTGACGCCACGAAACTGGAAGGTTACAACCTTTCTATTTTGCAGGTGCAGCAGGCTATTTTGGGATCTAACCTGGACTTCCCTACCGGTAGCATCAAATCGGATAACCAGGATATCCTGGTGCGTTTATCCGGGAAATACAAAAATGTGGAAGAGCTCCGCAACCTGGTTATTGCAGATGGCCCCACAGGCGCCCAGATCCGCTTAAGAGACATTGCCGATGTTCAGGATTCCCAGAAAGACGTGGAAAAGATCTCACGGGTGAACCGCAAAAGCGCCATATCCCTCCAGGTGCTTAAGCAATCGGATGCCAATGCCGTGGAAGTAAGTAAGGCCACCAAGGAAATCCTTTCCCGGGTGGAAAAACAATACGAACGCGAAGGGCTGAAGATCGAAGTGGCCAATGACACTTCCGACTATACGCTGAAATCGGCCAATGCAGTGGTGTTTGACCTTTTCCTGGCCATTATACTGGTGGCAGTGATCATGCTTTTCTTCCTGCACAGTATCCGGAACTCCCTCATTGTAATGGTGGCTATTCCGGTCTCGCTGATCGCTACCTTTATCGGGATGAACCTGATGGGCTTTTCACTGAACATGATGTCTCTGCTGGGCCTTTCCCTGGTGGTGGGTATCCTGGTGGATGACGCCATTGTGGTAATCGAAAATATCTACCGCCACATGGAAATGGGTAAAAACCGGGTGAGGGCTGCCTTTGACGGAGCCAAGGAGATCGGGTTTACCGTGGTTTCCATTACACTGGTAATTGTGGTGGTGTTCCTGCCTATTGCCTTGTCAACCGGTATGGTTTCTGATATCCTCCGCGAATTCTGTCTGGTGGTGGTAATTTCCGTATTGCTTTCATTACTGACCTCTTTCACCATTGTTCCCCTGCTGACCTCCCGTTTCGGTAAGCTGGAGCACATCACCGGCAGCAACTTTTTCAGCCGCTTTATTCTCTGGTTTGAAGAGCAGCTGAACCGGTTCACCCGCTGGATCACCAGCATCCTGGAGTGGTGTCTGGGCCATAAGCTGATTACGCTGGTAGTGGTAGTGCTTATGTTCTTCTCCTCGTTCATCCTGGTAGGTGCCGGCTTCATTAACGGTGAATTCTTCCCTTCCTCTGACCGGGGTGAGTTCTTTGTTCAGATAGAGCTTCCTAAAGATGCGGCTATCGAGCAAACCAACCAGCTGACCCAGCAGGCAGAAGATTTCCTGAGTAAAAAACCGGAAGTTACTTCCCTGATCACTTCAGTGGGACAGTCGAGCGACGGTATGGTGGCCACCCTGGCCCCTGCTTATAAAGCGGAGATCATGGTAAAACTGGTAGATAAGGAAAAACGTGCTGATGCGACCGACGTATATGCCGCCAAAACCAAGCAGGAGCTTCAGAAAATACTGGTAGGTGCCAAGATCAAGACCCTTCCGGTGAGCTTTATCGGTACCGCAGACCAGGCTCCTATTGAGCTGGTGGTAGTGGGTTCTGACCGCGACAGCGTTACCGCCTATGCAGAAAAAGCGCTGGATGAGCTCAAGAAAATACCGGGTGCCGTAGAAGCCAAATTATCGGCAGAGAGCGGTAACCCCGAAATTTCCGTAGAGGTAGACCGCGATAAAATGGCCGCCCTCGGACTGGATCTTTCTACTGTAGGGGCTACCATGCAGACCGCGTTTAACGGAAACACCAACGGTAAGTTCCGTCAGGGTCAGTACGAATATGACATCAACATACGGTTTGATGATTATGACCGTAAAAACGTAGATAACGTAAATAATACGCTCTTTACCAATAAAAGAGGCGAGCTGATCCGTCTTTCCCAGTTTGCTACGGTAAGTGAAAGCTCAGGTCCCAGCCAGCTGGAAAGAAGAGACAAGAGTACAGCTATCAAGGTTCAGTCACAGGCCGTGGGGGTTCCTGCATCGGTGGTGGTGGCCGGTTGGCAGCCCAAGCTGGATTCCATTCCGAAGCCCGGTGGCGTAAATTATGTATGGAGCGGTGATATGGAGATGCAGTCGGAAGGTTTCGGTACTCTCGGAATTGCCCTCATCATGTCTATTCTCCTGGTGTACTTCATTATGGTAGCGCTGTATAACAGCTTTATCCACCCGTTTGTGGTATTGTTCTCCATCCCGCTTGCCGTAATCGGGGCCTTGCTTGCCCTGGCGCTGACGAATAATACCCTGAACATCTTTACCATGCTGGGTATGATCATGCTGATCGGTCTGGTAGCGAAAAACGCCATCATCCTGGTCGACTTCACCAACCAGCTGAGGGCGGAAGGAAAAACCACGCGGGAGGCGCTGATCCTCGCCAACCACGCCCGTCTCCGCCCGATCCTGATGACCACCATTGCCATGGTATTCGGTATGTTGCCTATCGCGATGGCATCCGGTAGCGGTTCGGAGTCTAAAAACGGCCTGGCCTGGGTAATTATCGGTGGTCTGATCAGTTCGCTGTTCCTGACGCTCATTGTGGTTCCGGTGGTTTACCAGCTGTTTGACAGTATACTGAACCGGCTGGGGCTCAACAAGCCGGAACTACCTGTAGATCAGCTGCTGACAGAGGCTTACGAGCATAAAGACGTAAAAGAATATTAAAAATGCCCTCTAAAGAAAGAAACCGCCTGTAAAAGGGCGGTTTTTTTCTTTATTTTTGCGACCCAAACTACTTCATCATGATCAAAAGGCTTTATCATTCCCAGGGAATTCAGGGCTTACTTACGTTAGGTTACCTGTACATTGTAATTCTCGGCATTCTCGGAGAAGCGCTCTATTACAGTCAGCTGGGGATCAATATTCTGAATTATTCCAGTATAACCGATGTCCTGCTCAGCCCCATTTCCAAAATTACCTCCAATTTCTTCCTGGTAGGCAGCCTTATTTTCCTGGTCATCACAGTGCTTAGCATCCTGAACAGTGCCAATACGCCTGAAAAGAGGGCCAGACTGAAACACTTGCTGAGAATAAAGCCCGGAAATGAAAGCAAGAGCCTTGACCTGCTGGTAGTGTTCTTTTCGGTATTTCTTTTTAGCTTTTATGTGGGCCTGGACATCGGCTTCGGAGCTAAGACCGCTTCCAGGATCAAAAGCGGAAAGATTATTTACAATGACAAGGTAGTTTTCAGCTCCTCCGATTCCACTGTGGCAAAAATAGTAGGAGTAAACACTTCTTACCTGTTTTATATCACCAGCGAAAGCCCGTCCGTAAAAATATCGCCTGTAAGCAATCTGAAATTTATCGAAAGACAACCTGTCCGGCTGAATGTCGGTAAATTATTCAAATGATATCCATTTTCTTCATCAGGAAGGTAGCGCTCTTGTTGCGGCATACACCGTCACGGAGTTTATAGTCAAAGGCCAGCTCACCGTTGATGATCTCTACTTCAAAGTTTTTATTCTGCAGCCTGTCGGGATATTCTTCTGCCAGCCGGCACACTGCCAGATCATGGGTGGCTATACCGCCCAAGGCAGACCGGGAGATTATCCGCCTGATAACGCCTATGGTCCCCGCCTGTTTATCGTCTGAATTGGTTCCTCTCAGAATCTCATCCAGCAGCACCAGGCAGGGCTGCTGATCCAGGTGATCCATAATCGCTTTCAGCCTCTTTACCTCTGCAAAGAAGTAGGATTCCCCGCTGCTCAGGGAGTCAGACTGCCGCATAGATACCAGTACCGGCAATAAATGAATACGCGCATACCGGGCACATACCGGTGCTCCGGCGCCTGCCAGCACCATATTCACCCCTAATGCCCGGAGAAAGGTACTTTTTCCCGACATATTTGAGCCCGTAAGGATCATAAAATTCTGCGGTGTAAGGCGGATACTGTTACTTACCCGTGCGTGCTCGGCAATCAGGGGATGGCTCAGCTCCTCAAAGCCTATTTCCGGTTCGGAGATCAGCGCCGGCCAGGCATAAGCCGGGTTATTAAACGCAAAATTGGCATAACTGCTCAGTTCTTCCATTTCACCCATTACCTCCAGCCACCGGTACAGCTGTGGAGCATGTTCCTGCTTCCATTGCAGAAGAGAACGCAACGCATGCACATGGTAGGTCAGCGTTCCGTTAAGCACGAGCGCCCCCAGATCAAAGTTAATTCCCTGGATCTTCAGGAATAATTTGGAGAGACTCTCAAGCTTTACGCTGGCACTCTGCCCCTTTTTTCCCAGTTTCTCCCGGAGCACCGCCAGCTTTTCAGACCGGAAAGATGCCGTTTCAATTCCGGCCAGGATCAATCCGTAATGCCGGATAATTTCTGCTACATTCCTGGAGTCGATCAGCTCACTTTTAATTTTGGCCAGCTGGGTGCCTGTAAATGCAAGATTCACGACAAAGGCTACAACGATCCATTTCCAGGTAATTCCTCCCGTTACATAGCCGGTAATAGCCGATATAAACAGGGCGGGTAACAGAAAACTCAGGATCACCGCTGCTTTCGGAAGCACATTGGCCCTGTTTTCCGACCAGGCCAGCAGCTTCCTGTATTCTGTTTCATTGTCCTTCATCATTTTTCCCAGGGCAGCTGTATTTTGTCTCCATTCCGGGTCGGCGCCAAGCTCTTTGACGGCCTCCTGGCGGGCAGCAACCTCTGCGGGCGGGAACGGGCGCTTCAGGCTTCCGGCAAGCTTTGCTTCGCCTATATAGGTGGTGGTCCGGTTAAGGTTCTGAAAAAGGGAATTCTTGCCGAAAATATCCAGGTCGAACGTATAAAAATGAGTGCTGTCCGTATAGCGTACGCCATCGTTAAACGGATTCTTTTCACGGGCCAGAAAAGCGGCCTCATCCCGGTTGATATTGCTGAGATGTTCAGCTATACTTTTCCGCCACAGGATAGACCGGTGCTTTTTTACACAAAGCACAAAAAGTACCCCCATGATCACGGAGGTTCCCCCGTATATCCAATTACCGGAAACCATTGAGGAGTAAATGCTGAAAATGATGGCTGCTGCCAGTACCAGCCTGAAAAAGCTGTAGCGATTGTATTGTTGCTTCAGAAGTGTGCTTTCAGACGAATACCTGTCTGCTAAAGAATCATAATACTCCGTCATTCATGTGAGGGTTAAAGTCCGTTATTCATTAGAACAAGGTATCTTTAAAATTAATTTCCCTTTTCTGCCCCCGTTCAGCAGTATTTACCAAATAAAACAAACCGTTTTACTTCTTAAAAGTACATTAATTTAGTAGGTTTGGGTTTTCTTAACCTTAAGTAATACTTACCTATGAAAATCAGAACACTCAGTATTCTTGCCCTCCTGGCCGCAGGAGGCCTCTTTTTAACTGCGTGCAGTAAAACACAAAGTGAGGATGAGTCCGAACCGGACTGGAACATTTCTCTTGCCCAGTGGTCACTTCATAACAGCTTTTTCGGCGATGCCCTGAACGGCAACTGGCAGGAGTTCGGCAGACTATTGAAAGAAGCCCCGGATTCCCTGTTACAGGGCACCTTAAAGCCCATTGACTTCCCTGCTATTGCCAAGAGCTACGGCATTAATACCATTGAGCTTGTCAATACTTTTTATTATGGAAAAGCACGGGACATGGCCTATTGGGAAGACTTCAAAAAACGTTGTGATGATGCCGGTGTGACTGTGGGCCTCATCATGTGTGATGCCCTGGGAGATCTCGGGAATGCCGACTCTGTTGCCCGTATGCAGGCAGTGGAAAATCATTATCCGTGGGTAGACATTGCTGCCTACCTCGGGGCAAAAACCATCCGGGTAAACGCAGCCGGGCAGGGTACCGCAGAAGAAGTAGCCCAAAATGCAGCTGACGGACTTACCCGGCTGGGAGAGTATGCCGCTTCAAAAGGCATCAATGTTGTGGTGGAAAACCATGGCGGATACAGCTCTGACGGAAGCTGGCTGGCCGGGGTGATGAAAGCCGTAAACAAGGAAAATGTGGGCACGCTGCCTGACTTCGGGAATTTCTGTATTGAACGCGGTCCTGACGGCTGTGTGAAAGAATACGATCTCTATAAAGGAATTGAAGAACTGATGCCTTATGCCAAAGGGGTGTCTGCCAAAACCAACGACTTTGATGCAGAAGGAAATGAAACTACCAAAGACTATGCCCGCATCATGAAGATCGTTAAAGACAGCGGATTCAAAGGAAATATCGGTATTGAATACGAAGGCCGTAACCTTTCAGAAGATGAAGGCATTAAAGCCACCAAGGCGCTTCTTGAAAAGGCAATTGCAGGCCTGAAGTGAGGGAAAGTGACAATGGACGTTTGACTGCTCACTACTCTATACTCTATACTAACAGAAAAGGGGCTGCCTAACCTGGTGTTACAGCCCCTTTTCCTGCGACTAAACCCTGAGTTGAATTCCCCATCTGATCAGGACGCCCGTTACCTGAATAATGATCAGTGATACGCCCATCGACATCAGCAGTCCTACCGGTGATTCCAGCAGCGTATCAGGTAAACGGATGCCCGTCAGTGAACGCAGCGCATACCAGTAATAAGGCACCAGGTAGCAGGTTAATGTGGCTACACCCGCAGGCCTCAGAAAATTACTCCACTGTTTCAAACCCTTTGTATCGATAAGCCAGAAAAGGAGGGCATAGAAGAGGTAGGCGATTCCGCCGCAAATGCAGATCCAGGCCGGAGTAGCCAGAATTTTGGAGATCCCTCCGTAAGGCCTTAGAAAAAAACCTAAGCCGATAAGTACGGAACCAATAATCATCAACGCCGGAACATATCGGCTGAAAGTTTTATTAATGTAAAACACCGATGCCAGAACACCCAGCAAACAAAGAAAAGGCAGGGCTCCGTTATCTACCAGCCAGGCATATTTTTTAACGGGCTCCAGGAGGGTAAGTCCGCCTGCAAAAGACAGGATGCAGAATACCAGGAAGAACAGGGTAATGCCAATAAGACGCGGCAGGTTATTACCTGCCCACAGACAGGCCATCGACGCCCACAGGTAACTCCAGCCGATCAGCCCCAGGATACCCCACCAATAGGGCTTCATGCCTCCTGCACCTCCGGGAAAGCAGAAAACAAAACCACAAAGCCCGGCTATACCGGCAGCCTTCAGGTAATTGGCCGCTTTAAAATCCTTCGGGTAATTATTCCAGATCAGGAAAAAACAGGTGACCAGGTAAATTCCCGCCCAGGATTTGGAAAAGGGCAGAGATTCCTGCTTCAGGTATTCATAATTGACCAGGAAAAAACCCATCACCAGCAAGGCCAGGGTTCGTTCTCCGATATGCTTCAGGAGGCCGTAGGTAGTATCACCCTTTCTTCGCCTGTTAGCAATCGCAAAGGGTAGTGACATCCCTACAATAACCAGAAAAACAGGAAATATTACGTCAGAAAAGCCCATACCGTCCTCCTCCATTTCTGTATGCAACAACCATTCCGGAACATGATGCAACGTCCAGAGGTCATTTACAAAAATCATCAGGCACATGGTGATGGCGCGAAACACATCAATGGCAGCTATACGGTTCATAAAACAGGGTTTACATTTCTTTATCTTCCGGATGATTATCTTCCGAATCCAGCAGCACGATCTTCCGGCTTCCGTATTCGTTACGATACACTTTGAACAGCACTCCTATGGAAGAAATGATCAGCGGACCGAAGATCAGGCCTAACATTCCGAATACATTCAGACCGAACAACACTCCGAAAACCGTAATCAGCGGGTGCACATTTCCCAGGGTTTTCAGGATCGTGAACCGCAGCACATTGTCTACTCCGCCCACCAGGAAAAAACAGTAAAGGGTAAGCCATACGGCATTCGTCAGGTTACCGGTGGCAAAGGCAACGATACAGATCGGCAAATAAACCGCCATGGTACCCAACACCGGGAACACCGTGGCCACACCCGTAACAATACCCCACAGCACGGCATTATGTACCCCGAAGATATAATACCCGACCATGGCTACAATTCCCTGGCAAACGCCCAGAATGGGTATGCCGATAGCATTGGTTCTCACCATCATATTGATCTCCGTCCAGAGCTCATCCCGGCTTTTATTCGAGAAAGGGAAAAAGCCTTCAATGGTAGCTTCCATCTGCTTGCCGTTCACCAGCATGAAATAGAGCACAAAAAATGTTACCAGCATGTTGATCAGCACCTCAGCCACCGAATTGAGCACGCCGGGCAGGTATTTGGTAAGGCTTTGCAAAAACTGGACGAGTGCCTCATCAGAAAGATCCACATGCTCCAGCAGGGGCTTATTCCGGAGGAACTCCTTTACCTCGTTAAATTTGCCCACAATTTCCTCCGTATTACTCAGAAAAGAAGATATCCGGGGGATCAGGTAATCAATCAGGGCCCATACCGGAAGAACAATAAAAACAATGGATAAGAAAATAAACAGGAGGCTGGTAAGAACGCGGTTCCACTTCTTCTCCCCGGTCAGTCTGAAATACCGGTCCCTGAAAAGAATATACAGGGTAATCGCTCCCAGAAACCCCGGGAGATAATAAGACAGATTCGTAAAAATAAACAAACAGGCCAGAACAATAAGGGCGATCAGCATGATCTGGTTAATAGCACGGTTACTGATCTGAGGTTTTGGCATAGCTGCTTTGTTAAAGATGGTGTAAATTAAGGATATCCGGCTTGTATTGAAAGCGCCGGGATGAAAATTATTGACCCTGCCCGTCAGGAAGACGCTTGACATCTCCGATTAAAATCCGGATATTTGTCTTGAAAACACCGGAGTATCTGCCGGATTCTTCTGAATTGAAGCAACCTGACGAGTACAGGATTAAAAAAACCTGCCCTTTATCAGAAAGCGTCATTATCCGGCAGATTCATTTCCCGGATATCGGCAGAGCCCTTTTCAATTATGACAATAAACGTATTCCGTCGTACTGTGCCGGTAGCGATGACGTACCTGTATGTTAATCTGCCCCTTGCCCTGTTTTATCTATTCTGGCTGAGGGCCCCCTGGGCAATCGCCGCTTTCCTGTTTTTTTCAGGATATACGATATACCAGTTAGCACATCTCGGGGCAGATAAATACAATTTTTATTTCACCTGGCCTGAAATCCTGAAGATACTGGGTTTAGGCATAGTGCTTATCCTTGTTTCGGGAGTATCGGGAATCGGGGGCGGCTCTGCTTTTGATATTTCTCATCATATCCAGAAGGTTTTCGACTTTTCCCAGTCAGGGCTTCCGATCTATTATAAAAACGCTTCTGCCTATGCCAGCTATTATTACGGCTTTTATATCGTTCCCGGTCTTTTACTGAATTTCCTGGGTAATATTACCACCGTGTTCTTCCTGTGGGAATTAGGGGGCATGTTTATCGGGCTTTCATGGCTTTACATGATATTAAACCGGAATTTCCTTTACCTTATTCTTTTGTTCCTGGTTTCCGGGCTGCTCAGTTTCCTGGTGCCGCTGTTAAAACTGGAGAATTTTCTGTTCAGTCCTTATTTTTATTTCGAGGATACCCGCTGGAATCTCCTTCCGATGTACCTGTCTCTCCGCTGGGTACCCAACCAGTTTATCTATACGGTTATTCTGACGGGCGTGGTTCTGTATTTAAAGCCCCGTGACCTTCTTAACGCCTCCACCCTCCTGATCTCCGGCCTGTTCTGGGCGCCGTTCCCGGCCCTGGTTATCGGCATCATATATCTTGTCCGGATTATGCCTGTCCTGGTCAGGGAAAAGGCCCCGGTGCTTGGTATTTTCCTGCTGATCAATGCGTTCCTGGCTTCCTTTATTTTTCTTTACCTGATTGCCAACCAGACCAGCAACTCCCTGGAATTTACCCTGACCGACTCTTCCCGGATTCTCAACTATGCAGGTCTCGTATGCTTTGAGATCCTGGTATTTTACTGGCTGACCGAGCCCCGGTTCAGGCAGAAACCGGAAATGAAGGTGGTTGTGGGAATACTGATCCTTTTACCTCTGGTAAAGCTGGGAGTGGGGAATGACCTTTTTTCCAGGGCCAGCCTTCCCTTGTTGCTGATCCTGTATATCTATTTCATAAAATCCTTTTCCTACCGGACGGGGAAGCGCCCTTACCGGATTGTGGTGATGATCCTGGTATCTCTTTTACCGCTGAAATACATAGGAGATAATATCCGGAAATTTTCACTGGAACCCTTTTACGTTCCTTCAGCCAAGATTGACACCTACAATCTTATCCGGAAAGATTACCAGAGTCAGAAAGTAGCTGATCAATACCTGATGAACCGCAATTCCATTTTTTACAGGTGCCTGCTGGATAAAAACACGTTTAAAGTACTCTCAGGCGATTAAAGTATCCTTCTCTCTTAAGAGAAAGCTCTTCTTCATATCTTCACTTTCTTCTTCACCGGCAGCTTTTTCAGTGTGATCTCAAAGCGGGGTTTACAGGATAACCAGATCAGAAGTTCCGAATCATTGGCGGCGTGACGGATGTCTCTCACCTCTATTTCTGAAAAAAGGAGCTCAAACTTATCGGAATGATTTCCTTCATTGATCGTTCCGTTCAGGAATCCCGGCAGGTCATTCATATATTCTCCGATATCCAGGATCGCTTTCTTTTCCAGGTAACGCAGGATACCGTCGCGGAATCTTTTATCCACGGCATTCAGCACCTTATGGTCTGTATTCAGATCATAATCCGGGCGGGTAATTACCAGGGTCCTGCTCTTTGTATCGTATTCCGGCGTACCTACTATGGTCAGTGTTACCGGCGTACTTCCGCCTGTCTGCAGATCAAAGGCCACTTTTTTGTCATGGCCTCTCATCCTTAAATCACTGATTTCCGGGAATGCCATTCTCCGGCTGGATGAATACTCTTTGCCTACTCTCTTCAATTGCCGGTTGATCATCTCCAGGGGTACGGCAGCCAGGATTTCCAATGCGTTGGAATCTTCCTGCATCTGCGTCAGCGGCCGGAAGTACGGCAAGGGTTTATACGCGGAAAACCGGGTGGTATCGTGGTATACCTGCGCACGGGCATCTGCTGCCAGGTTAAATACCAGGCCGTTCTGATTTCCCCTGATATCGCCCCACAGGCTGTCAGGCTCTATCCTGAACCAGAGCGTGTCTGAACCTGAATGATAAACCGGCATAGGCCTTTGCAGGTTCATCCAGGTCCGGCTTATTCCCTTTTTCAGGTCTACCTTTTCGCGCAGGGCTTCATCCAGCGCACCCGTAAGATCGCCCAGCTCATTCCGCAATAAATAATCTGCAATAAATTTCACGCCTATTTTCAGCTTTCCCGTCTCCAGGCGGGGACGCTCCTTCCATTCATATCCTTTTAAAACCGTACGGGTAGAAATCTCCCATTCCGCGCTTACGTCCGGCCTGATGTTCAGGTAAAGATTCAGTGCTCCGGTAATTCTGCGGTAGATCTTTTTGCCCGATTTTTTTTCACGGTCATCAATGATCTCCACTTCCAGGGGAAAAAGTACATTCACTGAGTCGCCGGTCATTAACAGCTGTATTCTTCCCGGCTTCGACACCGTTAATAAAATACTGTCATTCTTAAAGGGAATGAAGGTATCCGCTATCACCCGGTCAAATTTCCTGTTCAGCCAGTCTTCGAGCTCTTCTACCGGATAAAAGACAGGAAACCACAGCCGTTGCGACCGGGCGGTCATACCGGCCGTTCCAATGCCTGTTTCCTGCAGGCTGCGATCTTTCGGGTTACAGCCTGCGAAAACGGCTGAGATAAGGACAATGCCTGTAAATAATCTGTACATTTCAATTTCTGTTCCTGCCTGGAAAAAGGAAGAAGGTGCCTGAAAAGTATACAAACATATCCTTTTCAGGCACCTTCTTCCGCACACGCACCCGTTCTTTCAGTCTTATCCTATTTTTGCCAGAATACCGTTCAGGGTAGCACTGGGGCGCATAGCTGCCGAAGCCCTGGCAAAATCAGGCTTGTAGTATCCTCCGATATCCTGCGGCTTACCCTGTGCGGCGATCAGCTCCTCATTGATTTTTGCTTCCTGAGCGGTCAGCTCTTCGGCTACCGGGGTAAACAGGGCTTTCAGCTCAGCATCCCTGTCCTGTGCGGCAAGGGCCTGTGCCCAGTACAACGCCAGGTAGAAATGACTGCCCCGGTTATCGATCTGGCCTACCTTACGGGCAGGTGATTTATCATTTTCCAGGAATTTGCCGGTGGCTTCATCCAGCGTATCGGCCAGCACCTGCGCCTTGGCATTTCCGTTAACCTGTGCATAATGCTCCAGGGAAACGGCCAGGGCAAGGAATTCGCCCAGGGAGTCCCAACGCAGGTAGCCTTCTTCTTGAAACTGCTGAACATGCTTTGGCGCCGAGCCCCCTGCACCGGTTTCAAACAGTCCGCCACCGTTCATCAGGGGTACAATAGACAGCATCTTGGCAGAAGTACCTACCTCCAGGATAGGAAACAGGTCGGTATTGTAATCCCTCAATACATTACCGGTTACGGAAATCGTATCCAGTCCTTTGACAATCCGCTCCAATGAATATTGCGTGGCTTCTGCCGGGCTCATAATATAAATTTCCAGCCCGCTGGTGTCGTGATCTTTCAGGTATCTTTCCACTTTGGTGATCAGGTTGGCATCATGTGCCCGGTTTTTATCCAGCCAGAACACAGCAGGAGTACCTGTTGCCCTGGCCCGGTTTACAGCCAGCTTCACCCAGTCCTGTACAGGGGCATCCTTGGTCTGGCACATCCGGAAGATATCTCCGGCGTCTACAGTCTGCTCCATAAGCACATGGCCTTCATCGTCTGTTACCTGTACTTTCCCGGCAGCGGCTACCTGGAAGGTCTTGTCATGCGAGCCGTATTCTTCTGCCGCCTGGGCCATCAGCCCCACATTGGATACCGATCCCATGGTCACGGGGTCCAGCGCGCCGTTTTTCTTACAGAAATCAATTACAGTCTGGTACACTCCGGAATACGAACGGTCCGGAATCACAAACTTGGTATCTTTCGGCTTGCCGTCAGGCCCCCACATCTGTCCGGATGTACGGATAGCCGCCGGCATTGAGGCGTCAATAATTACATCACTGGGTACGTGCAGGTTAGTGATCCCTTTGTCGGAATTCACCATGGCCAGCGGCGGGTTTTTTGCATATACGGCCTGGATATCTGCTTCAATAGCCGCTTTCTGTTCCGCAGGAAGCGACTGGATTTTCTTTTCCAGGTCTCCCAGTCCGTTATTCGGATTAATGTTCAGCTCATCAAAAAGCTCCGTGTATTTATCATACACTTCTTTAAAGTATTCATATACCACACCGCCGAAAAGAATAGGGTCGGAAACCTTCATCATGGTTGCCTTCAGGTGCACTGAAAACAGCACATCTTCTGCTTTGGCATCTTTGATTTCCTGGGCGTAAAAGCTTTTCAGCTTTGAAAGGCTCATCACCGATGAATCAATGGCTTCCCCTTCCTGCAGCGGGCTTCCTTCCTTCAGCACTTTGGTGGTGCCGTCGTTTCCGGTGAAAGTGATCCTGAAATGGGTGGGTTTGCTCACTACTACCGACTTCTCGCTTCCGTAAAAATCGCCTTCGGCCATAGAAGAAACGTGCGATTTGGAAGAGGCAGACCAGGCGCCCATGGAATGGGGATGCTTCCGCGCATATTCCTTAACCGCCTTGGGAGCTCTTCTGTCAGAATTTCCTTCCCTGAGAACAGGATTTACTGCCGAGCCCTTGATTTTATCGTATTTGGCTTTGATGTAGGTTTCCTGGGCATCCCGGGGTTCTTCAGGATAATCCGGAATAGCATATCCCTTTGCCTGAAGTTCTTTCACCGCGGCCACCAGCTGGGGGATGGAAGCCGAAATATTTGGCAGCTTGATGATGTTTGCTTCGGGTTCTACGGCGAGTTTTCCCAAATAGGCCAGGTCATCAGACACAGGCTGGTCTTCGGTAAGAAATTCAGCAAAATTAGCCAGTATACGTCCTGCCAGTGAAATATCGCGGGTTTCTATGGTTACGCCTGCCGGTTGGGTAAAGGCTTCTACTATAGGCAAAAAAGAATAGGTGGCCAGAGCAGGAGCTTCATCAGTAATGGTATAAATGATCTTTGACATTATATAATTTGATTTGAATCCAATATGCACAAAGTTAAACATTCTCAGTGAAAAGCATGTTAAACCCTTTTCGAAATAAAGGCCTCTTAACCTAAATTTGATAAAAAAACCTGAATTTCTTATCCGCCTTAGGATTTCGTCTTAATTTTGAGAAACGATACGGACTCATGCATTTACGATCCCTTCTCATCTGGCTTTTTGCCGGCATATTTTTCCAGGGTTTCAGCCAGAGCGACCCGCTCAGGGAGGAGTACAAGGCTAAAACACTGAAAGAATTTCCCAACAGTGAACAGGCTTTTTTCGAGCCTAATGAAAAATTCAATGTTCCGGCCTCCTACCGTCTTATGAAAAAGGGAAAAGTGATTGCTGTTCCCACTTCTGCTGACAAGATCAAAGAATACCGCGAATATGCCGAAATAAAATTCAGGACCGAAGGTAAAAAATATAAGCTCATGGTTTACCAGCCGGTTCCGGTATCACCACTTTACAGGAGCCACCTCTTTCTGCCGCTCAAAGACCTGACTGCGCCGGCAGAGACCTACGGCGGCGGCCGTTACCTGGATCTGAATACCGCCGATTTCCGGAACGGGAAAGTGCAGATTGATTTTAATCGTCTTTACAATCCCTACTGTGCCTTTTCGGAGGGCTGGAATTGCCCCATCCCTCCCGCAGAGAATCATTTGAACTTACGTATAGAAGCAGGGGAAAAGCTTCCGCTCAAAACCGAATATGACCATCATTGAAGAAAACGTACCGCTGAAGCCCTATAACACTTTCGGACTGGAAGTGACGGCCCGCTATTTCACGGAAATTACTGCGGCAGAACAGTTGATAAGCCTCCTGCAGGACCCTGTCTGGGCATCTGCAAAGAAACTTTTCCTGGGCGGCGGAAGCAACATCCTTTTACTGAATGATTTTGACGGCCTGGTCATCAAAATTTCTATAAAAGGGATCAGGGTCACGGAGGAAACCGGTCAGTATGTTATCCTGCAGGCGGGGGCAGGTGAGATCTGGCATACGTTTGTGCTTTACTGTATTGAACAGAATCTTGGCGGGGTGGAAAACATGTCTCTTATACCCGGAACGGTGGGTGCAGCCCCCATGCAAAATATAGGCGCCTATGGTGCAGAGGTAAAAGATACCTTTCACTGCCTGGAGGCCTTCAACCTGGAAACGCTGCAAACAGAAGTTTTTGGGCATGAAAGGTGTGCTTTCGGGTACCGTGAAAGCTTTTTCAAGCACGAAGGTAAAAATCGCTATGTTATTCTGAATGTCAGCTTCAGGCTATCCAAAAAGCCGGAAATCAATATCGCTTATGGGGCTATCCGCCAGACTCTTGCTGAAATGGGCGTGGATTCTCCCACTATCCGGGATGTGAGCAATGCCGTTATCCGGATCCGGAAAAGCAAGCTTCCTGACCCGGCGGAGATAGGAAACTCGGGCAGTTTTTTCAAAAACCCGGAGATACAAAGAGATGAATATCTTAAAATAAGAGAAAAATATCCCGAAATTCCAGGATATGAAGTAAGCGAAGAACAGGTAAAAGTGCCGGCGGGATGGCTGATCGAACAGGCCGGATGGAAAGGAAGGCGTTTTGGTGAGGTGGGTGTACATGACAAACAGGCACTGGTGCTGGTCAATTTCGGCGGGGGGAAAGGTGCTGAGATAGCTGATCTGGCAGCCCGTATACAGGCTTCCGTTCTTGAAAAATTTGACATAAGCATTTCACCTGAAGTAAATTTTATTAGCTAACTTTACCTTAAAAGACCCGACATGGACCTTATTCACGGATTATCAGACCTTATCCTGGCTTTAGCCGGCATCTACGTTTTCTTCAGGTATATCAATCCTCTGGAGTTTTCTTCCACCATTCTCTGGGAGTCTTTTATCCTTTCAGTGGTAGTGGCGGCTATTTTCGGAGCACTCGGCTTCTTCGGCTTTGACAAGGCTGTTCCTGTTTCCCAGTTTTTTCAGACACTGGCCACTGTCAACGGGGCCATCGGACTGGTAGGAGCCACAGCGGCGCTGGTAGCCGGCAGCGATCTTTCGCGCTGGGGAAGTTATGCGATTATCGCCCTGGGCTTTGTCTTTTTTGCCCTTTTTGAAGTTTTTGATTTCCGGCCTGTCTTCTTCTGGACACCGGTGATTTCCATGACCGTTGTACTGATTCTCGGACTTTTCGCCCTTATCAAAGGCAATTTCCGGGTGGGTTTATGGATCATTGCCGGGGTAACCTTTTTCGCCCTGGGCAGTTTCCGGAAAGAGCTGTTCGGCACCCGCGATTTTACCATCAGCCTGTATCATCTGCTCATGGCGGCCGGGGTACTGTGTATCGGCATGGCCAATTCGGGATCAATACTGTCAAGGAGATAATGTGCCCCTTCCGTCAATCGTAAATGTGAAATCGTAAATCGATTTGCGATCGACGCCGGTGCGAGTCCGGGATCTGGAACTTTTTACAGCATTTATACCATGAATTTACAACCCGTACTTGAAGATGACCTGGTGTTACTCCGGCCATTGCATGAAAATGATTTTGAAGCGCTGTTCGCCGTAGCTTCGGATAAAGAAATCTGGGACCAGCATCCCGCAAAAGAAAGAAGTGAACGGGAAGGCTTCTCCCGTTATTTCAGTGAAGCTATGGCCACGGGAAGGGCACTTGCAATTATTGATAAAGTTACCCATAAAATTATCGGCACAAGCCGGTATAATCCCAGTCCTGAGTCGGAAAAAGCAATTGAAATAGGCTGGACCTTCCTGGCTAAAAAATATTGGGGCGGCAAATATAATCCGGCGGTAAAGGCGCTGATGATCAGCTATGCTTTCCAATACTTTGACATCGTTTTATTCTATATCGATAAGGATAATTTCCGTTCCCAGAAGGCTGTGGAAAAGATCGGAGGAAAACGGATCACTGAAATCAACGGAATGCCGATAACACCACGTAATTCTTCCGTTTTTTATGCCATTTACAGGCCGGAAGATCAGAATTCCTAATTCCTGCCTGCGTGGCCGGTAATAGTTTCAGGCAGATATTTTCTTGCCAATCTGAATTAAACTTTTACCTTTGCATCGTAAATCTCAAAAAGGGGTGCCTGAATATTACAGGCTGAGATCATACCCATTGAACCTGATGCGGTTAGTACCGACGAAGGGATTTGAGGAGTCATCTGGACTCATCATACATTCAATCGGGAACTTCTTGTCTTCAATTTGCTAAACGGACAGCTGACGTTTGGTAATTTGCAACCTGCGAGTTCCATAAAAAGTAAAGTCGTTAAATCAAGGCCAAAGGCCCGAAGACAGCGTTTTGCTCCTTTCACTTCTTCGTAATAATTAGTAAAAATTGTTATGAAAAAGATTCTTTTTCTTCAAATTTCGGTACTGAGCTTATTCGTACTAAGCCCGTCTTTCGCGCAGATCGACACCTTACAAAACCTGAATGAAGTGGTAGTGAGAGCTACCCGTGCCAATGAAAAAACCGGGATGGTTTACAGCAATGTATCTCAGTCTGCCATCAAAAAACAAAACCTGGGCCAGGATCTGCCTTTTCTTCTGAACCAGCTGCCGTCAGTGGTAGTGACTTCCGATGCCGGCACAGGCGTAGGCTATACAGGGATCCGTATCCGCGGAACCGACCCCACCCGCATTAATGTAACGCTGAACGGAATCCCTTATAACGACTCCGAAAGCCAGGGCGTTTTCTGGGTAAATATGCCGGACTTCGCCTCTTCCGTACAAAGTATCCAGGTGCAGCGCGGAGTAGGAACCTCTACTAACGGCGCCGGGGCTTTCGGGGCTTCCGTCAATGTCAATACCCTGCAGCTCAGCCGCGACCCGTTTGCCGAAGTAAATGTTTCGGGCGGCTCATTCAACACCCTTAAAACCAACTTTATAGCCTCATCGGGACTGTTGAATGATAAATTTGTTTTTGATGCACGGCTCTCAAAGATCGGCTCTGACGGTTTTGTAGACCGGGCCTCCTCTGATCTGCGGTCTTATTACCTTTCAGGGGGCTACTATTTCAAGAACAACTTTATCCGCCTGAACCATTTCTCCGGTAAAGAGATCACCTACCAGTCATGGAACGGAATTCCGCAGGCACTGGCAGATGGCGATATGGCCGGCCTGGATGCTTATATCGAAAGGAACTGGTACAGCGAAGAGCATAAGCAGGATCTGCTGGAAAGAGGGCGGAAATTCAATTACTACAGCTATGAAAATGAGGTGGACAATTACGTTCAGTCGCACTGGCAGCTGATTTCTTCCTTCCAGGTGGGTAAGAACTGGCGTCTTAACCCTACCCTGTTTTACACCAAAGGCGACGGGTATTATGAGCAATACAAAGACGGCGAAGACCTGGAAGAATACGGACTCTCCTATATTACCATTGGCGAAGAAACCATCACGGAAACCGACCTGATCCGCCGGAAATACCTGGATAATACATTTTACGGCGGGGTATGGTCACTAGATTATGAAGGCAGCGGAAAACTTAAGGGAACCCTCGGAGGCGGTTTCAACCAATACGAGGGCAGCCACTTCGGGGAGGTGATCTGGGCGCAATACTTCTCTGACGGGAAGATCAATCACCGTTATTACGACAATAACAGTACTAAAACCGATTTCAATCTTTACGGAAAGCTGTATTATACCCTGGCACAGAACTGGAATGCCTATCTCGACCTCCAGTATCGCCGGGTAGGTTTTGATATGCTGGGAACAGGCGATGTTTTACAGCAGCTGAATTTCAGAAACAACTGGAATTTCTTTAACCCCAAAGCCGGTCTTACTTACCATTTGCCCGATAACTCGTCGGTTTATTTCTCCTACGCCAAAGGCAGCAAGGAACCCAACCGTACGGATTTCGTAGATACCGCACCCAATGTGCCTGACCCGGAGAAGCTGCATGATTTTGAGGCAGGATATAAAGTGAACCGTAAAAACTGGGCCGCGGAGGCCAACCTCTATTTTATGAATTACAAAGACCAGCTGGTACTTACCGGGCAGATCAACCAGGTAGGTGAGGCGATCCGCATGAATGTTCCTGAAAGTTACCGGGCAGGTCTGGAGCTGCAGCTGGGCGGAAAAGTGACCGAAAAGCTCACTTTCACTGCCAATGTGGCCCTGAGCCGGAATAAGATCAAAGCCTTTACCTATACGGTGGCCAGTTCAGACGGCACTCCTGACGAGGTAACGCAGTATAAAGATACCGACATTTCATTTTCACCGAACATCATCAGCGGAGGAAATATCACGTATACGGTGGCAAAGGGTCTGAATATCGCTTTGCTTCCGAAGTATGTAGGAAAACAATACCTGGACAACACTTCGTCAGAAGACAAAAAGCTTAACGGCTATTTTGTTTCCGATCTGAATGTGTCTTTCACGCCGAAAGCTGAAAAGCTGAAAGACCTGAACTTTACGCTGCTGGTTAATAATATCTTCAATAAGGAATATGAATCCAACGGGTACACCTACAGCTACATCTACGGCGGAAAGATCACTGAAAATTTTGTATTTCCGCAGGCAGGGATCAATTTTCTCGCGGGGGTAAGGGTGCGGTTTTGACCGTTATGGGCGGGAGCGTTGCGTGCAACGCCCCTGCCTTCTCCCCAAACATCATTCGCATATTTACGATCATCTGCACTAATTCCATGGATACCATTGGGATAATTAAATTCACCAGGGCCCATACGCGCCATACGATTTTTCAATTCGTACCATAAGATATCTGCAACAGTGCCCATTTAATGAATGGGGCATAATTCCATTCTTTATCCTGCTCTTTACGCCCGTACAGATAATGATAAAATACATTCTTTCCTTTGGAATAGTTGTAACGATTAAAATTCCGACAGGTTCCCCGTTTGAATATGGCAAATAGGTATATTTGTACAATGCAATAAAAATTCTATGTTAAAAAGATTAGCTATTATTTCGCTGATGACTTTCATCAGCTCAATTCTCCTTGCCCAGACCACGCCCAAATGGGCCCGTTACCCGTCGATTTCCCCCGACGGAAGCACCATCATATTTACCTATAAAGGAGACCTCTACCGCGTTCCATCTTCCGGCGGGCAGGCCTCCCAGCTGACCTTTCATGAAGCGCATGATTACCAGCCTGTGTGGAGCCCTGACGGAAAGCAGATCGCCTTTTCGTCTGACCGTTACGGCAATTTTGATGTCTTTATTATGAATGCCCAGGGAGGCGATGCCCGGCGGCTTACCTATCACTCGAACGACGAAATCCCTTTTTCGTTCACTCCTGACGGGAAGGCCGTTGTATTCGGCGGCGTAAGACAGGATCTGGCCAGCCACCGTCAATACCCTACCGGATCACAGCCGGAGCTCTATTCGGTTCCGGTGCAGGGTGGAAGAGTCGACCAGATCCTTTCTGTTCCGGCAGAATATGCCCAATACAGCAAAGACGGGAAAACCCTGGTTTACCACGATAAGAAAGGCGGGGAAAACGAGTGGCGTAAATACCAGAAGTCGGCCATTGCCCGAGATATCTGGACGTACGACACAAAGAGCGGGAAGCATACAAAAGTCACTTCGCATTACGGAGAAAACCGGCAGCCGGTTTTTACCAACGGCGATAAAGACATCTATTATCTCAGCGAGGAAAACGGAACCTTTAATATATATAAGCTTTCACTGGCTAACCCGGCTCAGAAAACACAGATCACCAAGCTGAAGACCCACCCGGTGCGCTTCCTGAGCTCTTCCAATGACGGACTGCTGGCGTTTTCCTACGACGGTGAGCTTTATACGGTAAGAGAAGGACAACAGCCCCAAAAAGTAGACATCACTTTGTATACCCAAAAAATATCGAACAGCGACGGCTTCGCATCTGTTAACGGCGGCGTAAGCGACTTCTCGGTGTCTCCTGACGGGAAAGAGGTAGCTTTTATTGCCCGTGGTGAAGTGTTTGTATCAACGGTAGACGGAAAAATCACCAAAAGGATCACCAGCACACCGGAACAGGAAAACTTTGTGGAGTTTGCGCCTGATGGCAAGTCTATTGTCTATGCCAGTGAAAGAGCCGGCCGCTGGCAGATCTTCCAGGCAAAGAAAACCCGCAGGGAAGAGCCGCTCTTTTATGCCTCTACCCTGATCGAGGAATCTCCGCTGGTAAGTAACGGAAACGACAATTACCTGCCTAAGCTTTCTCCCGACGGCAAAAAGCTGGCTTTTGTGGAAAACCGGCGGACGCTGAAGGTACTGGATATTGCATCCGGCAAGACCCTTACCCTTCTGACGCCGGAACAGCTGTTTCACATGCGCGACGGCGACCAGTATTTTGAATGGAGTCCTGACAGCAAATGGCTGCTGGCCTCTTACCGGCCTACCATGGCCAACGGCGAAGTGGTGCTGCTGGATGCCGAAGGCAAGAAACCGATGGTCAACCTGACCCAAAGCGGTTACAGCGACTATTCGCCGAAATGGGTAAACGGGGGCAAACAGATCCTGTGGTTCAGTAACCGTCACGGAATGAAAGACCATGCCAGCAGCGGCGGCTCACAGGGCGATGTTTATACCTTGTTCCTGACCAGGGAAGGCTGGGATAAGTTCAACCTGTCAAAAGATGATTATGCCGTTCTGAAAGAGTTGGAAAAAGCAAAAGAGAATGGAGATAAAGCCAGGAAAGATACGACCAAAACCAAGGAAGTGGCACCCATCACCATTGACTGGGACGGGCTGAGCGACCGGAAGGCGAGACTGACTATCCATTCCTCCTCCCTGAGCGATGCCGTACTTTCCAAAGACGGGGAAAAGCTCTATTACCTGGCGAGGTTTGAAAAGAACAGCAACCTGTGGAGTACGGATCTGAGGACCAAAGAAACCAAAATGGAAATCCCGCTTGAGGGTATGGGCGGTCGCCTGGCCTGGGATAAAGAGCAGAAGAACCTGTATCTTTTAAGCAGCGGACGTATTTCCAGGATCAATCCTGACAGCAAAAAAAGGGATGCCATTACTATAGACGGCGAAGTAAAATTTGATTCGGAGGCCGAGCGTCAGCATATGTTTGATCACGTATGGCTCCGAACCAAAAAGATGTTCTATACCCCGGATATGCACGGCGCCGACTGGGAAAAAATAAAAACCCAGTATGCCAAATATGTTCCGCATATCGGAAACAGCTATGAATTTGCCGAAATGCTTTCGGAAATGCTGGGCGAGCTGAATGTTTCACATGCCGGCGCCCGCTACAGCCGCTCGCTGCCGAATGGTGACGCTACGGCCTCACTCGGTATTTTCATGGACTATAACCACAAAGGGGATGGTATCCTGGTTCAGGAGATCATTGCCCAGGGGCCGCTGGATAAATCAGGAATCAATATTAAACCCGGGCACATCATTGAGAAAATTGACGGCGAAACCATCGCTGCCGATAAAGATGTGGCGGTCTACCTGAACAGAAAAGCCGACAGGTTCACCCTGCTGGAAATCCTGGATCCGAAAACCGGGAACCGCGAGCAGATCACCGTTAAGCCGGTTTCACTGGGAGCAGAGGGCCAGCTGCTCTACAAACGCTGGGTGAAGAAAAACCAGGCGGAAACAGACAGTCTGAGCAAAGGCACCCTCGGATATGTTCATATAGCAGGAATGAATGACGGCCAGTACCGGAATACCTATGAAGAAATGATGGGTAAGTATGCCGACCGGAAAGGAGTGATTGTAGATACCCGCTTTAACGGCGGCGGCGACCTGGTTTCTGACCTGGCTATGTTCTTCACCGGCGATAAATTTCTGGATTACGCCACCAAAGACCGTTCGGTAGGATATGAACCTACTTTCCGCTGGACCAAGCCCACGCTCGCCATGTTCAACGAGGCGAACTACAGCGACGGTCACTGCTTCTCCTGCGGTTACACGGATCTGAAGATCGGGAAAACGGTGGGAATGCCCGTTCCCGGAACCTGCAGCTTTGCCGGCTGGGAAATGCTGCCTGACGGAACCCGCTGGGGCGCCGTTCCGATTTCCGCCAAAAACAAGGCAGGAGAATGGCTCGAAAATCACGAGACCCAACCCACTTTCGAAGTCAAAAATGATCCAAAGCTGATTGCCGAAGGCAAAGACCAGCAACTGGAAAAGGCTATTGAGGAGCTACTGAAAGATGTGAAGTAAAAATTGAAGGTGCCTGAGAAAGTATACAAACCGTATCTTTTTCAGGCACCTTCTTTATTTCCAAAGATCAAAGTCGTTTAGTGATCAATTTTTAGGAATATGTGCTACCAGCTCCACTTCTAATTTAGCGTCAGACATATATAATCTTGATACCTGTACCCATGTAGCCGCAGGAAAGTCACCTTTGTAAAAAACTTTTCTCGAATTATTATATTTCTTCATGGATTCCATGTCAGTGGTATACAGATTTTCTTTTACCACATTCTGAAAAGTTGCTCCGAAGCTTTTTAACGACCGCTCCAATGCACGATAAACATTCGTAATTCCTTCAGGTGTTACTTCTGTAGCAACAGCTCCGGAAATATAGAGTATGTGGTCTACCTTTATTACCTGTACATATCCGGCCGTTGTGTCTTGCTTTAATTGGTTGTCCCAGTGCCACTTTTCCTTCACTATCCCGTTCTGTTGTGCCATTAAAACTGAACTTAATAGTATCAACGATAGCAGGATCGAATATTTTATAACATTAAAGCCCAGCTCTTTGAAAAGCTCTTTTGAGCTTTGAAAATCCTTTCCTGAAGGAACAAACGGTTGAAGAGATAAGAATTGCATAGGGAATTATTCTGCCGGGAATTTTAAAGGCTCATCAGGTCCTTAAATTTGATCGACTGTCTCCTGGATATTTCGATCTTCTCCAGGGGAGTAGCCTTATCTCCGCCTTTCAGCGTTACCAGCAATCCGCCTGAAAACCACGGTTCAATTTTGTCGATCCAGTTGAGGTTAATAATGTGCTTACGGTTAGCCCGGAAAAATATTTTGGGATCCAGCCTTTCTTCCAGGCTGTTCAGTGACTTGAGAATCATCGGTTTCTGGTCTTCAAAATGAAGCCGGACATAATTTCCCATGGACTCAAACAGGCGCACCTTTCCCAGCTTCACAAACCAGCATTTCTCCCCGTCTTTTACAAAAACCTGGTCGTTTTCACCCAGGTAGCTTTCCGCATGCTGTACGGCGGTTTCAGCACGCTTCATTTCACTTTCCACTTTCTGAATGGCTTCTGCCAGGCGCGCCGTGTCTATCGGCTTCATGATGTAGTCAAGCGCGTTGTATTCAAACGCCTTTAACGCATATTCATCGTACGCCGTGGTAAAAATCACTTCCGGAACCCGGTCTTCGATGGCTTCCAGCAGCTCAAAACCGTTTTTACCCGGCATCTGGATATCCAGGAAAAGCAGGTCAGGATTATGCTCATTGATCAGCTCGATGGCTTCATCGGCATTGGCGGCCTCCGCTACAATGTTTATTTTCGGAAAATCTTCAAGAAGTCGTTTCAGCTCATTTCTGGCCAGTCGCTCGTCATCAACTATGATGGTCTTCATCGGTTTCAGTTTTTAATGGTACTTTCTTTTCCAGAGGTATTCTTACTTTCGCATGTACAATATGCGGTTCTTCCTGGTGTATATCAAATGTGGCGCCGGTTCCGTAGATCAGGCTTAATCTTCTGCGGGTATTTTCCAGGCCGAAACCCGAATCGTCTCCGTGGTTCTGATGGTCGGTAAAAATCCCTGTATTCCGGATGGTTACCTCCAGCATATCCTCTTCCACATGCGACTTCACTTCTACAAATCCCCACTTTTCCGCCTTTTGTACTCCATGCTTAATGGCATTCTCCACCAGGGTTTGCAGCATCATGGGCGGAACCTCCACATTCAGGGTGTTCGGTTCAATCTCCAGGGTAGACTGCAGGCGTTCCTCATACCGTACCTTCTCGAGCGCCAGGTAATCTTCAATGGTTTTCAGCTCTTCCTTCAGCGGGATGGTGGTTCGCCGGTTGGCCACCAGTGAACTCCTCAGGATATTGGAGAGCTGGGTAATCCCGTTCTGTGCCTTCTTCGGTTCCTCCAGTATCAGTGCCCGGATGCTGTTGAGCGCATTGAACATAAAATGCGGGTTGATCTGCGCCTTCAGAATCTTGGCTTCCGAAGCCTCAATAGAAGCCTGCATTTTGATCCGCTCTATATTATTCTTTTGAATTTCAATGGTATATGCCACGAAAATATACAATAACACCCAGATAACCATAGGCTTACTGAAGTTTATGATATAGGCAAAATCCTTGAAAAGCCAGCTGATCCGTTCGGTTCTTCCACCGAAATATTCATCATAAAGCGAAATATTAATGGCGGTGAACAGGGAGGTGATCAGTACTACCCCCAGCAGGCAACGCAGCACCAGCTGATTTACGGGCAGCTTGATCCAGTCGTAATTCTTGAAAATCAGCTTAAAAAAATGGGTCAGCGAAATCCCCGTCAGTACATAAATACAGGAATTAAAGACCATGGCCTCCAGCTCCTCCAGACTGTCAGGTTGCAGAAAAAGCACAAAATACGCCAGATCGGATAAGGCATAAAACACCCATCCTATGATCTGAAAGGCCCAGTAAAATTGTCTCTGATTCATATCTCAGCTTAAAATTAGCATTTTACCGGCAATCCTGCATCAAAATATGACCATCCTGTATTTCTGCATGACAAACGGTGAATAAAGCATTTAATCCTGCAGCTGTTGCATGTGCTCCCCGATATGGCTGGTATCATTGCTCAGCTTTAGCTCAAACTGCCTGCGGTCATAGTCATATTCGAGGATATACAGGCAGGTATTGGAATGTTCAAACCGGTCCATTTCCCAAAGCGGGAAACCCAGCACCCGGCTCAACAGAATCCGCATGGCCCGGCCGTGCATGGTAATCAGGATGAGCTCTTCTTCCTTCCTTGACAATATCTTTTCAATAACCGCTGCCTGGCGCTCTGCCACCTGCTCGGGGCTTTCACCTGCGTCAAGCGCGGCATGGGTTTCTCCTCCCCGCCATTTTTCGATCAATGTTTTGAACACTTCGTAGCCCGTTTCCTCCAATGTCAGCCCTTCCGCTTTTCCCCAACTGATCTCATCCAGTCCTTCATGATGCTCATAGGGAATTCCCGCCTCAATAAAGCCGTAAGAGGTTTCATATGTTCTTTTCAGCGAAGAAATGTAGATCCTCCGGAAGGGAATATCCTTGTATTTTTCATAAAACGCCCTGGCCTGCCTTTGTCCGGTTTCATTCAGTCCGGCATCTATTCCACGTCCCTGCACGGCGCCTTTCCTGTTAAACTCTGTTTCTCCATGCCGGATCAAATAGATGATTTTTTTTGCCATAAAGTCTGCACTTTTTCATTAAGTTTGGCAAAAATACGATTTAAAATACATGTTTAAGAACAATATCGACCTGGATGTTTTTATTCAGATGAGTAAAAATACCCTGAGCGATCACCTCGGAATAGAGTTTCTTGAAAAAGGGGACAATTATCTAATTGCCCGCATGCCCGTAGATCACCGGACCAAACAACCTTTCGGACTCCTTCATGGCGGCGCCTCCGTAGCTTTGGCAGAAACCCTGGGCAGCATCGCCTCCGTACTTTGCCTGGATGATCCTGAAAAACAAAAGGCCGTGGGCCTGGAAATCAACGCCAACCACCTCCGTTCCGTTACCGAAGGCTGGGTGTACGGTAAAGTAACACCTATTCATATAGGTAAAAGAACCCATATCTGGGACATCCGGATTACGAATGATGAAGAAAAACCGGTTTGCGTCAGCCGCCTGACCGTAGCCATAGTCTGAACGTTATGAAAGCACTGGTATTGGGCGGAGGCTCATTGAAAGGAGCGTGGCAGGTAGGCGCAATACAGGCCGTTCTCGAACGGGGATTTGCGCCTGAAATGATCTACGGCATCTCTGCAGGGGCATTGAATGCCTCGTTTCTTGTATCTGAAGCCGGTAAGCAATACCGGAAATACGGGTATGTGGACTGGAATTCTGTGAACAAAAAGCTGATCAGCTTCTGGTTGAAAAATATTACCCGGCCTGAAGATGTGGGCATCCTGAAGTCTTACTGGAGCCTGGGCGTGGATACCATGCTCAGCCGTTTTGACGGCTTGTTGGACGTGAACCCCCTGCACGAAAAAGTGAAAAAATACGTCACCCAGGATGACCTCCGGAAAAGCCCGGTAAAAATCAAAGTGGGGGCGGTCAACATTCATACCGGGAACATGAAGTACGTATCACCGTTTGAAGACCACTTTATGGAATACCTGAGAGCCAGCAGTTCCATTCCCGTGGTGATGCCGGCGGTGCAGATCGGTGATGACAACCGGGAAATCTACCTTGACGGGGGCCTGCGGGAAGTAGTACCGATCCGCAAAGCCATAGAAGACGGGGCCACGGAAATTTATGCCATCGCCACCCACCCCAAAGAGCGGAACATGGAGCCCATCAATCATCGCAGCCTGCTGAATCTGCTGGACAGGCTCAAGGATATTTCAGTAAGCCAGCTGGAAAACAACGACATCGACTGGGCGGAAAGCTACAATGAAAACCTGATGTCTATTTATGGTTTTACACTGAACAAAAAAATAAAGCTTACCATCATCCGGCCGGATGAAAGCGTGGGAATCAAACTCACCAGCTTTAACCTCGATGACATCCGGAATTCTATCAAAAGCGGTTATATCAAAGGAGATGAGGTGATGAGCCGCGACTAAAGAAATAAAGACAGAAGAGGCAGTTCTCTTCTGAAAGACCTAAATTTGTAAAAAAACTATTCTATGAAACATTTAATCATACTGATTTCTTTACTGGGCAGCCTGTCTCCTGCTTTTGCGCAGAAGAAAAACAACGCACCCGATAAACCCAAACTGGTGGTAGGTATCATTGTAGACCAGATGCGGGACGAATACCTGCACCGGTTTAACAGCAAGTTCTCTTCAGGCGGATTTAAGCGCATGATGGGAGAAGGTTTTACCTGCAGAAATAATCATTACCATTATGCGTCTACCGTAACCGGGCCTGGCCACGCTCATGTGTTTACCGGCTCTTCCCCGGCCATATCGGGAATTGTAGGTAACGACTGGTACGAAAAGCCTATTGGTAAGAAAATGTATGTGGCAGGCGATTCTACCGTAAGCCTGGTAGGTGAGGGGAAAGCCTCTGCCGGGAAGATGTCGCCCAGGAACCTGAAAGTGACCACCATTACTGATCAGCTGCGGGTAGCTACCCAGTTTCGTTCCAAGGTGATCGGGGTGGCTTTCAAAGACCGGGGAGCCATTATGCCGGCCGGGCACACAGGCCAGGCCTATTGGTTTGACGGAAGCAGTGCCAATTGGATTACAAGTACATATTACCGGAACGACCTGCCCCAGTGGGTAAAAGATTTCAATGCTAAAAAGCTGCCGGCCCAATACATCACACAAAAGTGGGATTACCTGCTCCCTGGTGATGACTATGTCGAATCGGAGCCGGATGATCAGCCCTATGAAGCTGCACTTTCGGGTGAAAAATCAGCGGTGTTTCCTCATACTGTAACGATGGAAAGCTTTACCACCTCCTATTACTCCAGCAGACTCACCCGCGAATTTGCCATGGCAGCCGTTGAAAACGAGAACCTGGGCGGCGGACCGGTCACTGACTTCCTGACCATCAGCTTTTCGGGACCTGACTATGCCGGTCACGCCTTCGGACCCCAGTCGAAAGAAGTACAGGACGTTTACCTGCGCCTGGACCGTGAAATAGAACAGCTGCTGAATTACCTCGACAAAAAGCTGGGCAAGGGCACTTACACGGTCTTTCTCTCGGCTGACCACGCGGTAGCCAATATCCCGGCCTTTAATATGAAGAACAATATTCCTTCGGGAGTATTTGTAGGCAAAGAGCTGCAGAGAATGGCTCAGCAGATATTGGAAGAACGCTACGGAGATTCAAAGATCATCCAATACTATGACAATTACCAGATTTACCTGAACCGGGAAGTGATGGACAAGAGGAACATTTCCATTGACGAAGTAACCGAAACGCTCAAAGCCAGTCTTTCCCAGAAAGAGGGTATTTATACGGTAGTGAACATTGCCGATGGCAATGTCTCAAGCGTACCGGAATACTATCAGACAAAGCTTATGAACCTTTATAACCCGAAAAGAAGCGGGGAGATCATGATCCTCCCGGAACCGGCCTGGTTTGAAGGAGGACTCAAAGGCACCACCCACGGCACGATGTACCGATACGATACGCATGTGCCGCTGCTCTTCTTCGGCTGGGGCATCAATCATGGTGAAACCGTGCGACCCACGTATATCTGTGATATCGCTCCTACCGTGGCCATGCTGCTCAGAATTCTGGAACCCAACGGCGCCATCGGTGTGCCTATCCCCGAAGTGCTGAAAAAATAACAGAAAACTGCGCCCGGCCTTCATTGACCGGGCGCAGTTTTTATCAGATTTTTATAGCAGGTTCAAGCCGCCCATCCCGGTCCGTTTCCAAAATTTTCTGCAAAGCAGAGATCCGGATATCTTTTATGCTGTTTTCAACTTTCGATAAATCCCTTGTTCTTACCTGATTTTCGGGCGTTACCGGGTTAACACTTTCACTTCTCCTTTGCAAACAACTGTCCGATCTTCCCGAGAGGCTTCATCCAGAGCGTGTACCACTTCGGCTTCAGGTGATTGATCTTCCAGGCTTTCCGGTCTTCCATATTGGCTATATACCGGTGTTTCAGTGATGCGCTGCTGGTACCCCCCACCCGCATGGTCATCAGGGTAGCGGGAATGTACTGACTGCTCAGCTCATTTTTGTACAGCATCCGCAGCATCAGCTCATAGTCGCCCGCGCAGGTAAACTCCGTTTTGTACAGACCGTATTTCTCATAAGCTGATTTCTTGAGATAAAAAGCAATATGCGGAGGCATCCATCCCTTCAGCCAGTTGGCCCGGTCATAATCCTTATCCTTCCAGAACCGTACCACTTTGTCCGTATCTTCCGGGTCTACAAATCTGACATCGCCATAGGCTGAATCGGTATTGTTCTGCCGGAAAGCTTCCCCCACCAGTCTCAGCACTTCCGTATCAGGGTAAAAGTCGTCTGCACCGATAATCCCGATCACCTCACCCCTCGCCATAGCTACTCCTTTATTCATGGCATCGTAAATGCCTTCATCTTTCTCCGAAATGTACCGGATCCGGTCTTTGTATTTTTCAAGAACAGCTACCGTACCGTCTTTAGAGCCCCCATCTACCACAATGTACTCAAAATCATCGTACGACTGCGCAAGGACACTTTCAATAGTTTGCTCAATGGTTTTTACTGCATTATAGCAGACGGTAACAATACTGATCTTCATAAAGTACTCACAAAATAATCAGGCAAAATTACTATTCCTTCCCTCAACTTCCGTCAACTGTGCTCTTTATTTCATTTTCGGCCTGCTGCAAAAACAGGTTGTATTATTGCCGGTTAACACGTATTTTTGATCTCAGCTTACCGCAATTACATGAAATTTCCATGAGCCGGTAGCCGGTAGAAGCCGCGGTTAGGCACAACACCGGATGATGAATAAATCTAGCGGCTAATCCCAAAAAACTAAATTTTTATACACATGAAAAAATACCTCCTGCTTTCTTTCCTCCTGCTTCATTTTCCCTTGGCCGCCCAGGATGCTTCCCCGCTAACAAAGTTCTGGGCCAGCCTGCAGAAACATTGCGGTAAAGCCTACGAGGGCACGATCATCACCGGCGGACGCGACGGCGACGGCTTCACCGGCGAAAAGCTCCGTATCCACGTTCTTTCCTGTGGGGATACACAGATTAAAATTCCGTTTATTGCCGGTGAAAACAGGTCACGCACCTGGATCCTGACGCTCAAAGAAGGCGTGCTTGAGCTGAAGCATGATCATCGCCACGAAGACGGCTCGGAAGACCGGATTACGATGTATGGCGGTACAGCAACCAATACCGGATCAGACACGCTGCAGGTTTTCCCGGCTGACCCCTACACCTGCAATCTCATCCCCTATGCGTGTGGCAACGTCTGGTGGATCACCCTGGATGAAACCCGGCTTACCTATAATCTGCGACGGATAGGCTCTGACCGGATATTTAGTGTGGCGTTTGACCTCACCCGGCCCGTGGAATACAAAGAAAAACCCTGGGGATGGCAGAATTGACAACAAACAGTTCCTTTTTTTCGTAATAGTATATAAACACTGAATGTGTAATGACCCGATACGAGTTTCTCAAATCTTGCGGATTTACCGGCGGGGCGCTTTTCGCCCTTCTCTCCTGCACCAGGGAAGAAGACAGCTACGTGGAAGCCCTGACCCGGAATCCCGACGGAACTTTTACCAATCCTGACGGTACACCGGTAGACGGGGGCAGCACCGGTACCGGGCCGGATGAAAGTTTTGTCATCAGTACCGAAGAACTGGAAAATATAAGCTTCCTGTACCGGGTTGACGTAACTAATCCGCTCTACACCCGGCTTCTCACCCGCAATAATTATGTGGTGCTGGGCAATACCTTTGTGCTGGCCCTTTCCCGCGAAGGTAAATTTATTGCCGCCACCGTGGTGTGTTCGCATGAAAATAACCGTACCGTAACCTACCGCAGCGGGGAATGGTACTGCCCCCAGCACGGTGCCCGGTATTCCATGACCGGCACCGGACTGAACGAGTACGGCGCTAAAGGAATCAAAATTTATAAAACCGCCTTTGACGGTCAAACCATCCTGATTTATGAGTAATATCATCACCTTTCTACTGAGCTTTTTCTGGCTCACCGGCGGATGGGGGAATAACCTGGAAAAAGCACTGACCGACGCCGGGTCAGCCCGGAAGCTGGTCATCCTGAACTTTTCAGGATCCGACTGGTGCGGCCCCTGCATCCGGCTGAAAAAAGAGGTCTTCGAAACCGATGACTTTAAAAAGTTTGCCGATATGAACCTTGAGCTGGTACGTGCCGACTTTCCCAGGCAGAAGAAAAACCAGTTGCCCGGAGAGCAGCTGAAATACAACGAGTCACTGGCTGAAAAATATAATTCTTCCGGCAAGTTCCCGCTGACGCTGCTGCTTTCTCCTGAAGGGAAGGTGCTTCACATATGGGACGGCTACCCGAAAGACCTGAGCGCGGCCAAAATGATCGAGACCATTCAATCGCATTTATAGATGTTCCGGTCCAGGAAATTAAAACTCATGGGTAATCGCTTCGTCATCAGCATTGACGAGGAATCAGAAGAAGCGGCGGATATGAAAATTGACCGGGCGGTGGAAGAGATTTCCCGCATAGAAAAGCTTTTTACCACCTTCTCCGACAGCAGCGTTACCTGCCGGGTCAACGCCCGGGCCGGTATAGAGCCCGTAGAAGTGCCGGATGAGTTTTTAGGACTGGTGAAGCGCGCTCAAAAGATATCAGAGCTGACACAGGGGGCCTTTGACCTCTCATACGGCTCTATTGACAAAAGGCTCTGGAATTTTGACGCGGCGATGACAACGCTGCCCACCGCAGAAGCCCTCCGGAACCTGCGGCTGATCAACTACCGGAACATTGTGCTGGACGAAGACCGCCGGACCGTCTTCCTGAAAGAAAAAGGCATGCGGGTAGGTTTTGGCGGAATAGGAAAAGGTTATGCCGCCGACAGGGCCAGCCAGGTGCTGAAAGACCTGGGGGTGAAAAACGGGGTGGTGAACGCCAGCGGCGACCTGAAAACCTGGGGTACCTGCAATGGTAAATCCTGGACCATCTCGGTGGCGGATCCCGATGCCCCCGCTTTTCCGTTCTCCGAACTGGAAGTGGGGGAAATGGCTGTGGCTACCTCCGGGACCTATGAAAAGTTTACCATCATTGACGGAAAACGGTATTCGCATACCATTGACCCGCGCACAGGCCTTCCCGTTACCGGTATAAAAAGCGTGACCGTGATCTGCCCCTATGCCGAACTGGCCGATGCCATGGCCACGCCTTTGTCCATACTCGGAATTAACGAGGGCCTGGCTCTTATTAACCAGATGAATAATATCGCCTGCATTATCATTGACGACCATAACCGTATATTCACTTCTAAAAATCTTTGCGTATGAAACAGCTTATTCTCATTTCGCTTACAGCTCTGGCAGGGTTTTCCTGCGTATCTGTAAAAGAATACCAGAAAAGTAAGATCAACGATGCCGAAATGATCCTTTCCAACCGGAACGTGGAAAAATTTGAAAGCAGCTTCTACCTGTACCGCGAAGGGGCCGGAGGGGCCAACGGCGGAAAAAGCGGCGGCGGCTGTGGCTGTAATTAGAATATGCTTAAAAGCACACAAACTGCTGCGTTATTTCGGAATTCGACTTCAGCCACATACCTTTAGTATGCTCCTTCGGACTCATCCTCAACGCCTTGCATTTTGCGCGCTTTTAAACATATTCCGGGACTATAAATAATTCATACTTTGGGTACAACTCCGGTAGCATTTGAATACGGATGAAATGAGCAGGATTTTTATACGTACCGGCCAATAAATTAACCCGGAACTCACTACTCGGAACTAATTTTATACTGATGAAAAAACTTGTATTATCGGCCGGACTTCTCGCATTTATATGGAGCACCTCCCTGAGGGCCCAGATGGTGGCAGATACCGTTACGCCCCCCGTGCGGAAGCTCACCTTTGAGGAGGCGAATTTCGTTTCTTCCTACTATTCCCAGAACGGGGACAATGCGGCTGTTTCGGGCGGGGCAGGCTCGGAAAAACTTACGGATATAGCCGCCGGGTTCAATGTTACTTTTTCCATGCTGGACAGGAAAAGCCGTAAAAACACTTTTGTTCTGGATGCTTCCCTAGAGAAATATACTTCTGCTTCGTCTGACCAGGTAGACCCTACTACAATATCGTCAGCCTCCAGAACCGATGAGCATTTTTACCCGTCCCTGGTGTGGAGCCGGAAAAATGAAAAAACAGGAAATACTTTCGGCCTTAACGCGGCCTATTCTACCGAATTTGACTATAAATCTTATGGCGGAGGCATATTCTATACGAAAACTGCAGCGGATAACAACTCGGAATTTACAGCTAAGCTGAATCTTTTCTTCGATACCTGGAAAGTGATCCTTCCCGCAGAGCTTCGCCCGGAAGGCTACCCCACCGGTGCCCGGGAAGACTCGGAGGGTATCCCGTATAAGCCACGGAATTCCTATAATCTCAGCTTCGCCTATTCACGGGTGATCAATCCCGATCTCCAGATCATGCTGATGGCAGATCCCTCTTACCAGGAAGGCCTTCTCAGCACGCCCTTTCACCGGGTGTATTTCAGTGACAACTCCCTGCGGGTGGAAAAGCTGCCCGGAAAAAGATTCAAGCTTCCTGCCAGCATCCGGGCCAGCTATTTTGCGGGTGATCACCTGGTGCTCCGGAGCTTTTACCGGTTTTACGCCGATGACTGGGGCATGACGGCCCATACGGCCAACCTCGAAACCGTCATTAAGGTAAATCCCTTCTTTTCAGTTACTCCGCACTACCGTTTCAATTCCCAGAGCGGCATTGATCACTTTGCGGCCTACGGAGAAAACTCGCCGGCTTCGGCTTTTTATACAAGCGACTTCGATTTATCCAAATTTTCGAGCCATTTTGCCGGTTTGGGCTTCCGGGTTTCCACACCGGGGGGTATAATGGGAATAAACAGCTGGAAATCAGTAGAATTACGATACGGATATTATGCGAGATCTACCGGCCTGAATGCTCATATTGTATCTCTTTCCGTTCAGTTTAAATGAGTCATTAAAACCTGAGGATTGGTCGCTTTAAAATCAGGTTTGGTCTATCGGATAAGTTCTTAAATAAACCCAAGTACTTATTTTGTGTCAAATTTCTTGGAAATTAAGCGATTAAATCATCATGTCTCGGAAAATTCATATTCTTATTGCCCTTTTAATAAGCACTTCAGCATTTGCCCAGTGGGGTCCTCCGGGTGGCGGGGGAAGAAACCAGGAAAGGGTACCGCCTAACCGGCAGCAAACTACGGAGCTGAACCTGGATGTTGCCCCGAAAGGCAATTCCAGGATATTCGGAAATATTGTGGATGAAGAACTGACCACCGCTGTGGAATTTGCCAGCGTGGCTTTACTGGATGCCACTACCGGGAAAGCCCTCGACGGAACCATGGCCGACGAAAAAGGTAAATTTGAGCTCAAGCGTATAGGAGAAGGCACCTATAATATCACGATCTCTTTTGTAGGCTATGAAACCAAAAAAATTGAGAAAATAAAAGTAGAGAAAGGGAAGGATGTGGATTTAGGAGTGATCAAGCTGAAATCCAGCAGCATTGCCCTGGAGAGTGTGGTGGTGACCGGTGAGAAGCCGATCATTGAAGAAAAAGTAGACCGCCTCGTCTACAATGCCGAAAGAGACATGACCGCTGCAGGCGGAGATGCCTCAGACGTACTGAAAAATGTACCTATGCTGAGCGTGGATCTTGACGGAAACGTTTCCCTGAGGGGAAGTGAGAATATCCAGGTGCTGATCAATAACAAGCCTTCCACCATTGTGGCGTCCAGCATTGCAGATGCCCTGAAGATGATCCCCTCAGAACTGATCAAATCGGTGGAAGTGATCACCTCCCCTTCTGCCCGGTACGATGCCGAAGGAACCGCCGGTATCATTAATATCATCACCAAAAAATCAACTTTACAGGGACTTAACCTCAACATCAACGGCGGACTGGGTAACCGGGCTTCCAACCTCGGCTTTAACGGGAACTACCGGACCGGCAAGCTGGGTGTTTCTTTTGGCGGCTTCGGAAGAATGAACTATAACAAGTCTAAAAACGAAAGTTTTAATGAAAACCTGGTCACCGGCCTGAGAACCGATCAGTTTTCTTCAGGTAGAAACAATGGAATGTTCGGTAGATATAACATTGGCTTTGACTATGACCTGGGCAGCGGCCAGACCCTTTACGGAGGGGTGGCCATTGGCCAGAGAGCGTTTAACCGCTTTAATGACCAGACTTTTAACTACTTCGGCAGAGACTCGCTCACCAATGCCCAGACCCTTTTAAGAAAGGAATTGAGAGACCTGGATGCCATCAACCAGGGCTTGTCTGTAGATTATACGCTGGACTATGTGAAAATATTCCAGCCCGGAACGGAATGGTCCGTATCGGCCATGTACAGCCAGAGCAAAGACAAGACCGATAATTACACCAATTATCTGAACGGCAACACGATTTATAAGAAGCAATGGAACGACAATGATAACCTGAACAGTGAGCTGGCATTCCAGACCGACTTCCTGAAATCTATCGGTAAAAACCAGCAGATGGAAGTGGGGGCCAAAAGCCTGACCCGTTCTATTGACAGCAAGTATCTCTACCTGCTATCAGATTCCCTGCTTAACCAGGACAGGGACAATTTCGATAACCTGCCTGAAGACCCGAGAAATCCCGGCGGAGGGCTGAAATATAACCAAAGCATTTATTCTGCGTATGCCGCCTATACTTACTCCACGGCGAATAAGCTGACACTGAAAGCAGGCGGGCGTTTTGAATATACCACCCTGGATGCCACTCAGACCATCAACCAGGTAGGGTCAGATATTCCTGTAAAACAATATTTCAAGGATGAATATCCCGTATTTGTTCCCAGCATTAATATCTCGAAACCTTTCGGTACCTATACCACCAAATTATCTTATAATTACCGGATCCAGAGACCCGGATTAAGGCAGGTGAACCCCAACATCAATCTGGCAGACCCGCTAAACATCAGCATGGGTACCACAGACCTGGTACCTGAAAAAACCCATAACGTGGAGCTGAGTGTCAGTAAGTCTATCGGTCGTACCTATCTGACCCTTTCTACCTTCGGAAGATATTCCGGGAACAACATTACCCGGGTGAGCATGACGGCTGAAGGAGCGGCTACCCGTTACCCTGACATCCCCGAACTGCAAAACCTGGACCCTTCGGCTATTGTAACCACTTTTGAAAACATCGGGAAGGAGACCACCCTGGGCGGAAACTTCTTTGGTAATATCGGCGTGAACCGTAACTGGTCATTCACTACCAATTTTGACATGTATTATGTCAATATAGCCGGGAAAGAATTTAAAGGAGACCGCATGGTGGACAGAACCACCGATGGTGTGGTGATCAGCGCCCGCCTGTCTACTAACCTTAAGCTGGCTGACAAATGGTCGCTGCAGGCCAACGGAGGATGGAGAGGCAAACGTGTTTCGCTGCAGGGAGAAAGCGCTGCCGTACCCAATTACGCCCTGGCCATACGGTATGACATCAGCAAAGACGCCAGCATAGGGCTGGGTGCCGATAACTTCTTCGGAGGCATCAAAATGAAAAACAGCTCGGCCACCAGCCAGTTCATATCGAACAGTACAAACTATATGTTCAACCAGAATATCCGGCTTACCTTCTCCTACAAAATGGGGAACATGCGCTTTGTTCAGTCCAAGAAAAGGGGCATCAACAATGATGATACCAAAGGCGGTGACGAGGAATAAGCCCGGTCTGTTCAAAACAAAGCGGGAGGCTCAACAAGAACCTCCCGCTTTGTTTTTTTATACCTCTATGAAGTCTAAACCTGCATAATATCAGCTTCTTTTACCGCCATCATCTGGTCTATTTTCTCAATAAACTGGTTGGTCAGCTTCTGAACCCGCTCTTCGCCGTCTTTAATGGCATCTTCAGAAACCCCGTCATTTTTCAGCTTTTTCAGGTCATCATTCATTTCCTGTCTTACTTTCCGCACATTGACTTTGGCCACTTCTATTTCGGTCTTCGCCCGTTTTACCAGCTCGCGGCGGCGGTCTTCTGTCAGTGGCGGCACATTCAGCCTTATTGTTTCCCCGTCGTTGGCAGGATTTAAACCCACATTGGAGTTAATAATGGCCCTTTCTATATCTGAGATGATCTTTCTTTCAAAAGGCTTGATCTGAATGGTCCGGGCATCCGGCGTGGTCACAGAAGAAATCTGTGTTAATGGTGACATTACCCCGTAATACTCCACCATAATGCCATCCAGCATATTCACACTGGCCTTGCCTGCCCTGATCTTGGTTAACTCTATCTGTGTGTGCTTCAGCGCCCGGTCCATCCCGTCCTGAGCCAAGTCTAGAATTAAATCGATTTCTTCCATATTTTTTTAAACTGTTAAATATCGCTTAATTAATTCACCAATGTTCCGATGGTTTCCCCATTCACGACTTTCAGCAGGTTACCCGGCTGATTCATATCAAAAACAATGATAGGAAGCTTATTTTCCTTACATAAAGTAAAAGCGGTCATATCCATTACCTTCAGGCCCCGGGCTATTACCTCGTCAAAACCGATGGTATCATATTTAACGGCCTCCGCATTTTTCCGGGGGTCATCGTTATATACCCCGTCTACGCTGGTTCCTTTCAGCAAAATTTCTGCACCGATCTCAATTGCCCGCAGCGCACCGCCTGAATCCGTTGAAAAATAGGGATTACCCGTGCCGGCTCCGAAAATCACCACTCTTCCTTTCTCGAGATGGCGGATGGCCCTCCTCCGGATGAACGGCTCAGCTACCTGCTCCATCTTAATGGCCGAAAGCAGGCGGGTTTTCAGGCCTTCCGCCTCCATGGCACTCTGAATGGCCATCCCGTTGATCACGGTGGCCAGCATACCCATATAATCTCCCTGAGAACGGTCGATCCCTGATTTGGAGGCTGCGCCCCTGAAAATATTTCCGCCTCCGATCACGATAGCCACCTCGCACCCGGTTCTTACCACTGCAGCTACCTCTTTGGCATAATTTTCCAGGATATCAGGATTAATGATCTGGCTTTTATCTCCTCCGTTCAGCGCTTCTCCGCTTAGCTTCAGGAGTATTCTTTTGTATCTCAGAGACATGAAACTTTATTTTTTGACAAAGATAATTTCTAAATCGCCAAATAAAAAGACTACTTTGAAACCTTCTTGTTCAGGATAAAAATGCTGAACAGCACAATGGCCATTCCGGAGAGATGGATCACACCTACTTTCTCTCCGTCTGCTATACCGGCCACCATGGCCACCACCGGAATAAGGTAGGTAACCGAAGAAGCAAATATGGGCGTGGTGATCTTAAGAAGGTAGTTATAAAGAATAGCGGCAAGCCCTGAATTTACAACCCCCAGGATCAGGAAGTAGAGAATGTATATCCCGTTACCGGGAAGAAATATCTTTTCGAAGAAATCCGTAAAACCCAGGATTCCCAGCGCAGGGAGCCCCATCAGTCCCAGAGAGAATGAGCTTATCACAATAGGCCGCACTTCTGCCAGGTGATAGCTGAGAATATTGGTGTTGGTGCCATACATCATAGTGGCCGCCAGAACCAGCGCGGCATAGGGATTACTGAAATCAATGGAAAACTTTTCACCGCTGGATACGAGCAGAAGGCTTCCCACAAACCCCAGAAAAATACCGATAAACTGGTAGCGGTAAATGTGTTTCCTGAAAAAAACTCCCCCTACCAGGAGCACAAAAACCGGTGTGGTGGCATTGAGTGTTCCGGAAAGGGAGCTGCTGATCTTACTTCCGGCGGTACCAAAAATAAGGGCCGGCAAAAGATAGCCGAGGAGCCCCGATAATCCGATGGGAATGACTTTGTCTGCCGGAAAATCAGACCTGTTCCTGATGGCCCAGGGAAGAAGGAAAAGCGCTGCCACAAATATTCTGCCTGCCCCGATCTCCACTCCGGAGAAGGCTGCAGTCAGTTTTTTGATAAACAAAAACGACAGCCCCCAGGCTATCGCCAGTATGATCAGTATGATCAGCGATTGATTCTTACGAGACACCCTTTTATTTTTCCGAAATGTAGGATAATTTCCTTTCACTGAGCTGAAACACAGCCGGAAAGAAATCAAAAATTCAATACGATCTTGAAATTATACCAGATTCAGAGCCGGGCCAGGATCCAGTCCAGCACATAACGGAATACTTCTTCTTTCTCCGGCTCATTATGGAGCTCATGAAAGAAGCCTTTCCATGATTTGAAGGTCACATCCCCGCTCCGGAATTTGGCGGTAAATTTTCTGCTGGCTACCGGGCTGGTCAGGGTATCCTTATCCCCATGCATCACCAGCAGTGATACGGCAATGGCGTCCCGCTCCAGGTTAACCAGCCATTTACCCCATTCCAGAACTCCCATCCCTACTTCTGCCGAGATAACATCATGCACCAGGGGGTCTGCCTGGTACGCATTGATAACGGCGGCATCACGCGATATCCCGTTTACGTCCAGTCCGTTTCGCTGGGTCAGGGAAGGAAACAGTTTTCTACCTATCTTACCTACGGTAAGCCGGCTCCTGGAGATTTCAAACCCGGGTTCAATGGCCGGTGCAGACACAATCACTCCTGCCACCCGCGGATTCCTTTTAAACAGATAATTCAGCACTACCCCGCCGCCCATACTGTGCCCGTAAACAAACAAAGGCTGGCCCAGCTGACGGATCATTCCTACCAGGAAATCCACCTGCCAGAGGTAATCATCCATTTTGGGCGTATGGCCTTTGGGGCCTTCCGTGCGACCGTGCCCGAAAAGATCTACCGCATACACATGGACTCCTTTCTGTATAAAATACTCCGCAAAATGTTTATAACGGCCACTGTGTTCTCCCATCCCGTGAATCAGTATCAGGTTGGCCTTTGCCGGAGTTTCGCCTGTCCATTGGTTGAAAAACATCTTCCGGCCGTCAAACGCCTCCAGAAAAAAACTCTTCTCAGTCATTAATTTTAAACACAGAAAAGCAGGTCTACAGGGGCTCTTCTTCCTGCAAAACCATTCTGTCCGATTGGTTAATAATTCAAATTTAACCCTTTTGAAGTTTCTCCAAAATAAATTCGGGGAAAATCACTTTAATGCGTAATTTCGTCCACTCAAAAATCAGTCAGATATGAAGCACCTTTGGGGAGTAGACCTGGGCGGAACAAAAATTGAAGGGATTGTGGTCAATGCCGAAACCGGGGAAATCCTGGCCCGCGAGCGGGTACCTACCGAGGCCGATCAGGGGTATGATCATATTCTTTCGCAGATAGCCGGACTGATCGGTATTCTCACCGAAAAAACGGGTCTGAAGCCTTCATCCATAGGATTCAGCACACCCGGCGCCCTCGACCCCGGCAGGCAGACCATGAAAAACTGCAACACCACGGCGCTGAACGGCAGAAACCTGAAAAGAAGCCTGGAAGATCTGTTCGGCATACGCATAGAATTAGCCAATGATGCCAACTGCTTTGCGTTGGCAGAAGCTACGGAAGGGGCTGCTAAAGACCTGCAGGCCCACGTGGTGTTCGGCATTATCCTGGGTACAGGTGTAGGCGGTGGTGTGGTAGTGAACGGGAAAGTGCTGAACGGGAAACACGGCATTGGCGGTGAATGGGGGCATAACACCTTTGACCCGGAAGGAGAACCCTGCTACTGCGGCAAAAGAGGCTGCAATGAAAAGGTTTTTGCCGGTCCGGCGCTGGAAAAATATTACGCCCGGCTCTCCGGCCAGAAGCTTTCCCTGAAAGAGGTTTACCGGCGTCATCTTGACAAAACGGATACATATGCCACGCAGACGGTCAATTTCCTTACCGATGCAGTGGCCAAAGCCGTAAGCTACATCATCAATGTACTGGACCCCGATGCTATTGTTTTTGGCGGCGGGGTAAGTCATATCGAAGAGCTCTATACGGACGTCCCCGAAAAGCTGAAAGCACACATCTTTAACAACAAAGAAGTGGAAACGCTATTCCTCAAGCCTAAGCTCGGAGACAGCGCGGGGGTTTTCGGGGCAATTGAATTAGTTAGAAATTAAAACATAATTAACAATGGCAACCTGGTTTCAGGCAAAAATAAAATTTGTACAGGAAGATGAAAAAGGAGTAGCACGCAATATCAGCCAGGTTTACCTGTTTGACGCCGTGTCTTACACAGACGCCGAGGCCCGGGCCTATCAGCACCTGGCGGCCGAAGTGCCGGACTTTCAACTCACCGGTCTCTCCAAAATGAAGCTGAATGAAGTGTACTTTGAAGAAAACAGCTCCGAAATCTGGTTTAAATGCAAGGTTTCCTATATTGTCTTTGACGAAAAAAGCCAGCGGGAGAAAAAGGTGCCCTATGCTTTTCTGCTCAATGCGCATACTATCAAAGATGCTTACACCATCCTGGAAAGCAAACTGGGAACCGTTCAGGACTACATTATCACGGATATTGGGGCCACCAAAATCCTGGATGTGATTCCTTATGAAGAAGACAGCGAAGACCTGGAAGAACCGCAGCCGGTGATCACCGAAAGCATGAAACCGCTTTCAGAGGTTTTGAAGACGCTTGAAGGGGAAGGGTAAGTTTCTCTCTCGGACAATAATCAAAAGCCCCCGGACCTTAAGATCCGGGGGCTTTTGATTTCTGAATAAGAAAGATTTAGAACATCCTCGCCCTGTTATCTTCAATTTTGGCGTTAGATCTCAGTATCTCTTCTCCGATCATACCGCCCATACCCATGCTTCGCTGCTGGATCTGCGCTTTGTACTGACCGTAATCGGCTATTTCTGCAACGGCTGTCTTGCCGGTGTTTTCCATAATGAATACACCTGAATCTCCGGCAAATATTTTACTGCGGGTATTGGGCTTCAGACCAAAAAGCTTACCCACAGCCGTAGGATCAAACCCTGCGCTGTTCAGCATACCGGTCTGGAAGGTGATATCCGTTACCTCTTCCACCAGGGCTCCGGCTCCGTATCTGGCCGCAATGGCAGGAAGTTCTCCTTTGCCGTCACCCAGCTTCTTGCTGATCACCTCGGCCTTCTTCTCATTTCTGAGCTTGGCGGCAATGAGCTCTCTGAAGTCTTCTGCTTTAGGGCTGTCTTTGTCGGTGGCTGATTTCAGACCGGCCACTACATAGTTATCTTCCAGTACAAACACCCGGTCAGCTACCTTGCCTACCTTGGCGTCCTTACCATACGCCCACTGTACCAGTTCCCTGGCATTTCTCAGCGTATTGACAAAGGTGCTTCCCGGCTGGATATTGTCTGCCGTAAACAGCGTCAGTGAGTTGTCTTTTTTCACGGCCTCCTCCAGCTCTTTCACTGATCTGGCACTGCTCATCAGCTCTGAAGCCTTCTGGAATACCTCGTTAGAGCCTTCGTCTCCCACATGAAGCTCTTTAGTAATGGTGGCCAGCTTGTATTTCACATTCGATTTGGCCTCCGTTACCTTAACGATATGGTATCCGAAATCTGTAGTGACCAGGTTCGGAAGGATTCCGGTTCCTGAAAAGGCAAACACCGCATCTTCAAACGGCTTGATCATACTTCCGTCATTTTTGAAAGCCCCCAGGTCTCCGCCGTTCTGAGCGGTTCCGTCGCTTCCGTACTGACGGGCCAACAGGCTGAAATCAATACCGGATTTAGCCTGTCCCAATACTTCCAGCGCCTTGGTTCTGGCCTCATTGCGCTGCTCCTGGGTCATGGTGGTGTCAGCCCTGAAAAGAATATGACTGGCCCGTACGGTATAATTATCATCTGTTTCTGTACCCAGGAACTTATGAATCGCGTAAGAAGTACCCTCCTTGAAAGGACCTACCAGCGCGCCGGTGATGGTATTGTTTAATGCCTCCTTCAGTTCCGGGCTGATTTCATTTGCCTCACGCACACCCGGCGTCTTGATATCCGAATGCTCATTGGCATAGGCTACCGGATCCGTTGCTGCGGCCATGCCTTTCGCCAGTTCACGCAGATCATTCATCAGGGCCACACTGTCTTCTTTTGTAGGAAGAAGGCTGAAAGTTACATAGGTAAGGCTACGGCTGTCATAAGGATTAAATTCATCCTTATGCTTACTGTAATAACTCTTTACTTCTCCGTCAGAGATTTTAATGGTGGAGTCGGCCACAGAATAAAACGGCACATAAAGATATTTTCCGCTGGCTTTTGCAGTGGTATTCACATATTCCGCTTTCGCCTCCGATTGGGTAATATAGGTAGCGCTGTTCAGCAGGTTAGCGTATTTTTCACGCATTCTGATATCTTTCAGTTCCCGCTTGAAGTTATCCCACATGGCCCTCTGCTCTGCAGGCATGCTGTTATTGGCATAGGCGGCAATAAAACTGGCATGTGTGGCCGCATCAAAGTTTCCGGTCTGATCGCTGAACTGCTGCTTTACAAACGGGTGGATATTCTTAGGACCCTGCACCATTTCTCTCAGCTCATCGTCCGAAACAGTGATTCCCACCTTTTCAAACTCTTCAGCATATACATAGTTAAACACAAGCTTTTCCCACACCTGCTCCCTGATCTGCGCCTGCTCCTGCTCGGTAGCCGACCGGCCCACTGATCCTTCAAACTGCATCCGCTGCGCTTCAGTCAGGTTGGCAAATTGCTGAAAATCGATCGTGGTACCATTGATCTCTCCCACAGCATTACTGTTTCCAAAAAGCCCTCCGCCTTTTGAACCTGCCACGAAATCTCCTCCAACAATAAAAAGGATTAGCGCGATGGCGATGACCACTACGGCTACCCCTGATTTCTCTCTGATTTTGTTAACTATTGCCATTATATATTCTAAAAATGCTGATCATCGGATAGACAATCTACCTAAAATAAAATTTTGAGGTGCAAAAATAGAAATATTCCTATTGATTATCAAAGTTTTCAAGTTTGATATTTTTTAAATCTTCTTTTTTTCAAAAATGAGGGTCTCCGGAATTTTGGAATCTGCCAGACGTGGCTCTCTTCCCAGGTAAAGCCGCTGGTTTTCCAGCTTTATGGTATTCGAACTCCCTAAAAGCTGGTAATAAACCGTTTCGCACCTCATAAGATTCTCAGGGCCACCCATTTTGGTGCTCCCGATACTCTCAAATCCGATAGTTCCGGTCTGATCAGAAGAGTTATAGCTTACCCTGGCACGGGAAAAATAGGTATTAATAAATGACCTGCCTGAAATCTCAAAGACATCTCCCTTGCGGGTGATTTCCAGGGTAACCGAATCCATTTCAGCTGCACAATCCGCAAATCCGTGAAGATATCCTTTATAAATCCAGCTCCCTTCCAGTTCAGAAGGCGTGGATGTCAGCTCTCCTGTATCACAGGAAGAAAACAGAGCAGCAAGAAGCATAAAAAACAGGAAACGTATCATCGTCTTAAAATTTATATCCTGTAAGACTCAGAAAATGCGTATCAGGTTGGAATGGCCTTTAAAAAAGCGCCGATTCCGGGCCGGTCCGGGAAAATGGCTTTTCCTCTTTCCAGGTACACACCGTCAGCCGGGTCATTGGAAATCAGCAGGGTGCCGTCCATATCCACGTAATCCAGCAACGGCAAAAGCTGGGCAATGGCCGATATGCCTATACTGGATTCTGTCATACAGCCCATCATTACCTGCATAGCATGCCTTCTTGCTTCGGAGATCATCCGCAGCCCAGGTGTAATACCGCCGCATTTGGCCAGCTTTACATTGATACCGGAGAAAGTCCCTGTACATTTCGCCACGTCTTCCTCCGTAATGCAGCTTTCATCGGCTATCACGGGCAGGGCGGTATGCCTGATCACCTCCTTCATTCCTTCGTAATCTCCGGGTTTCAGAGGCTGCTCAATAAACTCCACCCCCAGTACTTTCATTTTTCCTGAAAAGTCAATGGTTTGCTCCACGGTCCAGGCCGTATTGGCATCTACCCGGAAAACCGCGTCGGTTTCTTTCCGGAGCGCTTCCACTATTTCTATGTCATGATCCGTACCCAGCTTGATCTTATACACCGGGAAATCAAATTCCTTCATCTTCCGGATCATCTCCGGTATTGCGTCAATTCCTATCGTATAATTGGAATAGGGAATCCTGGAAATATCCAGGCCCAGCATCTGGTACACGGTTTTTCCCCGGCGCTTGGCCCACAGGTCATAAGCCGCCATATCAATAGCGCACTGGAGAAAATGATTATGCCCGATCAGCGGCTTCAGATATTCCCACAGCTCTGCAGGGTGGCTCCAGGAGAAATTCCCGATGGCCTCCCGGTTCTTCTCCATCAGCTCCCTCATATCTGCAGGAGTGACGCCGTAATAGGGTACCGGCGTAGCCTCTCCGTAGCCCGTCAGGGGGCCGTCCTGCAATTCCACAATAAAAGTAAGGGTTTCGGTCCTTACGCCGTGAGTGATACGGAAAGGATACCGGCTTTTCAGGGGAATAATATGTGCTTTTATATCCATTCTGCTTCAAACAAATCGCCCAGGTGCTTTTTTAACTTCTTTCCCGCTTCTGCCATCGGGACTTCCCTACCCAGCTCCTGCTGAAGCGAGGTAACGGCCTTATCCTCTATCCCGCAGGGAACAATATTTCCGAAATAACTGAGGTCGGTATTCACATTCATGGCCAGTCCGTGCATGGTGACCCACCGGCTGGACTTCACACCGATCGCACATATTTTCCTTGGCATGCCGTCTGTCAGCCATACCCCCGTCAGGCCTTCTATCCTTCCGGCTGTTATGCCATAATCGGCACAGGTACGGATAACCGATTCTTCCAGGAAACGAACATACCGGTGAATATCCGTAAAGAAATTATCGAGATCAAATATCGGGTAGGCCACCAGCTGACCCGGTCCGTGGTAGGTGATGTCTCCTCCCCGGTTTATTTTATAGAAAGCAGCCTCTTTCCGGCTGAGTTCCTCATTATTGACCAGCAAATGATCCATGCTCCCGCTCTTGCCCAGCGTAAATACATGCGGATGCTGGCAAAAAAGCAGATAATTCGGCGTAGGTTCCTCTGTATTATGATCCCGGTTTGCTAACTTTATATCCACAACCTGTCTGAAAAGTTCTTCCTGGTAATCCCAGGCCTCCTTGTAGTCCATAAGACCCAGGTCAGTAAACTTTACCTGTTTATTTTTCATTCGCCAACTTTAAAAGAAATAACAAATATGAGCGAAAAACTCGACAAAGGAAAACTGGGAGAAGAGTACGCCGCAGATTTCCTGGTACAAAAGGGTTACACTATCCTCGACCGCAACTTTACCTCCCTCAATTCGGAAATTGACCTGATCGCACAAAAAGATGACCGGCTGGTTTTTGTGGAGGTTCGTATCCGTGCCAATGCCGACTTTGGTTTCCCGGAAACCTCCCTTACCCGGAACAAAATGAATGCCATAAAAAGAGGCGCTGCCAGGTATCTCCGGAACAGGCCCCGGCCGGCCAGGGTACGTTTTGACATGATCGCCATTGTGGAATACCCCGTTTTTGAGATCCTCCATTTTGAAGATGCCTTTTACTGAACCGTCAGCCCGCTGCCTTTTCCATTCTGAACTTCAGCAACCGCTCTATGAAGTCAAGGGGCAGCGCTATAAATGTAATTAAATTTCACACCGGATATTGCATCTTAATCTCATTACCCCTTATTTTAAGCCGATGAAAGATTTTAATACCCCCTGGAGATTAACCGCCTCCACCATTTACCGGAAGCCCGTTGACTCCAAAATACTGGGATCTGCCGAACTGGATGTAACCGACCTCGAAATGTACATCTCGGAGCTCCGGAAAAAAGGCACAAGGGTTACGCTCACTCATTTTTTCACCCTGGCCACCGGCCGGGCTATTGCAGAGCAGATCCCCGAATTCAATACTTACTTCAAAAGAGGGAAAATATACCCTTTCCCGCAGCTGACCGCTTCGGTAAGCCTGCGCATGCCTTCCGGTGAGATGAGCTCCATCAAAATAATACACCCGGAAAAGAAAAACTACAGGGAGGCAGTCAGTGAACTTACGGCCGGAATAGAAGAAGCCGTGAAGGGAGAGGAATCCGGAGCCAACCGCATGAAAGGAGCCATGGGGAAAATCCCCTGGCCTCTCCGGAAATGGGTATACGGCCTCCTCCGGTTTGCTATTCTTGACCTGGGCTTTTCCATTCCTGTCCTGGGCCTGTCGGCCCAGTCTTTCGGTACGTATATTATTTCCAATGTGGGTACATTAGGCCTGGACGGCGGCTATCCCGCGCTTATGCCGACCGGGAATATAAGCCTGGTGCTTATCCTGGGCCGTGTCAGGGAAATGCCATGGGTGCATGAAGGGGAAGTGGTGCCCCGCCGGATCATCAAAATTTCAGCGGCTCTTGACCACCGGGTGGTCGATGCCGCTCACGGAGGGAAACTTTTCAACTACCTACGGAAAGCGGTCAGAGAACCCCGGATGTTCGAATAAGCCTAGCCTCTGAGCTGCTTCAGCGCATGGTTGGAGAAAACAAATTCATCCAGCTCCTTCAGGTCGGTTTCGAGGATGCTTTTGCTGTCGCCTTCCCATATTTTCTTTCCTTCGTAAAGAAATTTAATGTTCTGCCCGATAGAAAGCACTGAGTTCATATCGTGGGTAATCACCACCGTGGTGGTACCGTATTCCTGGGTGATCTCCTGGATCAGCTCATCAATCCGGATGGAGGTCAGCGGATCCAGGCCGCTGTTCGGCTCATCACAGAAAAGGTATTTCGGATTCAGAACAATGGCCCGGGCTATCCCGACCCTTTTCTTCATCCCCCCGGAGATTTCCGAAGGCATACGGTTGCCCGCGGCTTCCAGTCCTACTCTCTTGAGGCAGAACTCCACCCGGTCCCGCTTTTCCGCCTCGCTTTCTTTTGTAAGCATATCCAGCGGAAATTTCACATTCTGAAATACGGTCTGGGAATCAAAGAGGGCTCCGCCCTGAAAAAGTACCCCCATCTCACGCCGCACGTCGATCCGCTCCTTTTCGGATTTATGCAGGAATTCACGGCCGTCATAAAGTACCTCACCGGTATCCGGAGTGACGAGATCCAGCATACATTTCAGCAAAACGCTCTTTCCCGTACCGCTGGCACCGATCACCAGGCTGGTCTCCCCGTCACGAAAAACCCCTGAAACATCATCCAACACCTTACGGCCGTTGAAGCTTTTACTAATATTTTTAATTTCTATCATGTCAGAAGTTCGGCTAAGAGGTAGTCAGCAATCAGTATCGCGATACAACTGTTGGTTACGGCTGTGGTAGATACCTTACCTACTTCCAGTGCCCCGCCGCGGGTATAAAATCCTTTGTATGCAGAAATAGTGGCGATAAGGATACCAAAAACAGCTGATTTAATAATAGGAATGACCATGTTAAACGGGATGAAGGAAAAGCGTATCCCGTAGATATATTGCTCGGGGGTAATAATACCCGTGGCGGTTCCGGCAATGTATCCTCCCACTATACCGATAAAACCGGAAAGAACCGATAAAACCGGGAACATCACAAAAGCAGCCAGCACCTTGGGCAGCACCAGGTAAGAGGCGGCATTGATACCCATTACTTCGAGAGCCTCCACCTGTTCGGTAATGCGCATGGTACCCAGCTCCGATGCGATATTGGAACCTACTTTCCCGGCCAGGATCACACATATAAAGGTGGAAGACAGCTCCAGCAACATCATATCTCGCACAATATTACTGACAATATAGGTGGGAATTATGGGGCTTACCAGGTTAGCGTTGATCTGCACGCAGGTCACCGCTCCGATAAAAAACGCCACAATACAAACAATCAGAAGTGAGTCTATCCCGATCATCATACATTCATCGATAAACCGCTTCCAGTAAACCTTCAGGCTCTCTCGCCGCGTGAAAAGTTCATAGAGAAACAGGAGGAATTTCCCGAATTTTCTAAACATGTGACTTCTTTATTAACACACAAAGGTAAGCATCTATGGAATGTGATGATTCCGTAAACTGTTGAAAATTTATATAAAGTATCCTGCCGGTTTCATGTATTTTTGCCAAAACTATTCAGAAATGCAAAAATTAGCCGTAGTTACGGGAGGCACAAAAGGGATAGGAAAGGCGATCGTTGAAAAGTTTCTGCGGGAAGGATACGAGGTGGCGGTATGTGCCAGAAATCCTGCCCTTCTCGAAAATCGGAAAGCAGAAACAGGCTCTCCAGCCCTGCATATTTTCCGTGCCGATCTTTCCCGGAAGGAAGAAGCGGAGGCTTTCGGCGATTTTGTGCTGGGCCTTGGCCGCCCCATAGCTGCCCTTATCAACAATGCAGGTGTATTTATTCCCGGGAAGCTGCTGGAAGAAGATGAAAA